>JBGCDH010000013.1:0-18814 GCA_045105235.1 Planctomycetota bacterium
GCAGCTTGCCGAGGGCTCCTTCGCCGCCGCCGCGCAAGTCGACCTCAAGCAAGCCAGCATCGTGAAGCGCCATGCGCGCTGCCGCAGTGCCAAAGCGCGACAGGTCGCTCATGCGGCGGTCTTCGTCGTCACGAAGCCACGGGGTCAGCACAGGGTCGCTGCACGCCGCGACGCGTTCGGCCGAACCGCGGGGATGGGCGCCGGGTGGGCGGTGGACGTCGCCGTGCAGGGGTTCGCCAGACGTCAGGGCCGCGCGCAGGGCTTGCTTGCCGAGGCCGAAGGGGCCAAGCGTAGCGAAGCCCGTGACGACGACGCCCTGGCTGCGAGAGCGGAGGACCTGGCTGCGAGAGCGGACGCCCTGCTCGGGATCGAGCGCGCTCACGTCACGCTCCGGAGCAGGATGACGGCGTTGTTGCCGCCAAACGCGAGGTTGGTCGACAGGCCCACGTTGTGTTCCGGCAGCGTGCGGGGTTCGTGCAGGACAACGTCCAGGCCGAGTTCGGCATCGGCTTCGGCATCGCCGGCGGTCGGCGGCAGCTGGCGGCTTTGGATCGCCTGCACGGTCAGCACCGCTTCGATGCCGCCGGCGGCGCCGAGCAGGTGGCCGACGGCGCCCTTGGTCGAGGTGATCGGCAGGCTGCCGGTGCGCTCCTCAAAAACGCGCTGCATGGCACGGCTCTCCGAGCTGTCGTTGTGCGGCGTGCCGGTGCCGTGGGCGTTGACGAACGTCACGTCCGCCGTCGTCAGCCCGGCTTCGGCGAGTGCCGTGTGGATGGCCTGCGCGGCTCCGTGTCCTTCGGGGTCGGGCGCCGAGACGTGCTGCGCATCGCACGAGCGCGCCGACGCGCACAGCTCGGCCAGCGCATTGGCGCCGCGCGCGCGGGCGTGCGCTTCGGTCTCGAGCAGCAGCACACCGGATCCTTCGCCCATCGACAGGCCTTTGCGGTCGCCGCGGAAGGGGCGGCTGGGCACGGCGTCGATGGCGCGCAGGCTGTTGAAGCCGGCGTAGGTGATTTCGCACAGCTCGTCGGCGCCGCCGGCGATCGCGACGTCGCATTCGCCGCTTTGCAGTGCGTCGAGGGCCGCGCCGATGGCGACGTTTGCCGACGTGCACGCCGTCGAAAAGGTCAGGACGGGACCGCGCACGCCGAAGGTGTGGGCGACCGCGTCGCCGGGGCCATTGTTTTGCAGGCCGGTGATCGAGTGCAGATCGCCTTCGCGATCCGCCAGCAGCTGCTGCAGAAAGCGTTCGCCCTCAAACAGCGCACCGGTGCTGCTGCCAAAGAACACGCCGGCGCGGGCTGTATGCAGCTGCTCCTGGCGAAGTCCGGCCATCGCGAGGGCGGCATCGGTCGCGGTGCAGCCAAAGCGGTCGGCGCGGGCCAGGTGCGCGTAGGTCTCGGGCAGCTGCGCGTCGTCAACCTGCCCCGCCAGCTTGGTGCGGTGGCTGTCGGTGGCAAACAGCTCGAGGTCGGCGATGCCGCGCTGCCCGAGCAAGATGCGCTGCCACAGCGTGCTCGCGTCCGGCCCTAGGCAGGATACGGCGCCCATACCGGTGACGAAGACCCGGCTCTTCAAGCTCCGGCCGCTCACGTTAGTTCGCAGCGGCCGCGTCGCCACCCGCGAGGCGCTGGTTGATGAACGCACACAGCACGTGGACCGACGAGAACGCTTCGCGGCCGACTTCTTCGTCCTGGATCTGGATCCCGTATTCGCTCTCGATCGCGAGCACGAGTTCGAGCGCGTCGACGGAGTCGAGGCCGAGCCCTTCGGGGCCAAACAACGCGTGCTCGTCCGTGATTTGGTCGGCTGCCACCGACTTCAGGTTGAGCTTGTCGACCAGCATCTCCTTGAGCTGCTGGAGGGATACCTGGTTCGCCATTGCCGCGAATGGTAGCGGGGGAGCGGCGCCAGGAACACCGTCGATCGCAGCGGAATGCGGTGCGCGGGGTGGCGCGGCGACCGGCTGCTGCGGGCCGCAAAGGCTCGCCGTTGCCGCGGGCGCATTTGGCGCTACGCTTCGAAGCCGCCATGCATTCGCCGCTCGTCGATGACTTCCGCCGCCTGCTGCGTGTGGATCCGGCCGCGGCGGTCGCCCATTTTGGCGGGGCGAGCTACACCCGCGCCGATTTGCGCGCCCGTGCCGACGAGGTGCTCGCGCTGCTCGCCGACACACCGCGCGAGGCCCGCATCGCATTGTCCGTGCGCGACGGCTTTGCGTTCTTGGCGTGCTTTCTGGCAATTGCGGAATGCGGGTCGGCTGCGATCCTGCTGGACGCCGCAGACCCGCGCGCGCCGCGCCTCGATCTAGCGGCTCAGCTCGGCGCCGTCACCGCGCTGGTCGACGATCCGGAGCTGCGCGCGATCGCCTGCGCCGGCCCGCACGAACTGGCCGCCGAAGGTCTACGCGCCATCAAATTGACGTCGGGTTCGACCGGGGAGCCGCGCGCGATCGGCGTCGGCGACCGCGAGCTGCTGGCCGATGCCGCTGCGCTCGAGGGCACGATGGGCATCGGCGACGGCGATCGCGTGCTCGCCGCGGTGCCGATGTCGTTTAGCTATGGGGTCGGCAACCTGCTGGTGCCAGCGCTCGCCCGCGGCCGTGAGCTGGTGCTGCCGCCGCCCGGCCCGCTCGGCCTGTTGGCGGCGCTGCGCTCGGCGCAGCCGACCGTATTGCCGGCGGTGCCAGCACTGCTGCGGGCGCTGTTGCAGGGGCGGTTTGCGGCGCCAGCGAGCCTTCGTCTGGTGCTGTCGGCCGGCGCGGTGCTGCCGCCGGACGTCGCGGCCCGCTTTCGCACGCGCTTTGGCCTGCCCGTGCATGCCTTCTACGGCTCGACCGAGAGCGGCGGCATCAGCTACGACCGGGTCGGCGATGCCGCCGAGCGCGGCACGGTGGGGCAGCCCGTGGATGGCGTGACGCTGGCGTTTGGGGCCGATGGTCGCGTCATCGTGCAGTCGGCCGCCGTCGGCACGCTGCTCGACGAGCACGCCATGCTGCCGTCTGCCGTCAGCAGCGTCGCCGCCAACCCGTCGGGCGGTCGCTTTGTCGCGCCCGATCTCGGCGAGCTGCGCAACGGCGAACTGTGCCTGCGCGGTCGTTCGGGCACGGTCTTCGACGTCGGCGGCCACAAGGTCGACCCCGCCGAAGTCGAGGGACTGATTCGCACGCTGCCGGGGGTGCGCGAAGTGGCGGTGCTGCCGTGGCGCGACGAACACGGCCGCGCCTGCTGTGCGGCGATCATCGCCGGCGATGTGGCCGAACGCGACGTGCAGCAGCACTGTGCGCGCTTGCTGCCTGCGGCCAAGGTGCCGCGCTGCTGCGTGGTGTTGGCGGCGGCGGACCTCCCGCGCACCGACCGCGGCAAGCTGCGGCGGGATCAACTGCTGGCGCTGCTGCCGGGTTCGGACCAAGCTGCTGCGAGCGGCTTGCCGCAGTGATTCCGGTACCGCGCGCGGCCGGCTCGGGCTTTCGCGAGCGCCTGTTTGCACTGCCGCTGACGCATCCGTTCGCCGTCGTGTTTGCGGTTCTGGCGGTGTCGCTGGCCGCCGGATGGCTGTGGCCAAGCGTTCGCTTTGAGCCGGACGTCTCGCGCGTGTTGCCGGCCGACCACGAACACGTCAAGCTCGCCCGGCTGCTCGACGAACGGGCTCGGCCGCAGCGATCGCTGTGGCTGTTGGTGCAGCTCGCTTCGCCCGATTCGTCTGAGCCCGAAGCCTCCGCGGCGGAGCACGCGCAGCGCGTCGCGGCGATCGCCGCCTCGCTCGGCGATTCTCCGCTGGTGCTGGACGTCGCCGCCACGCGCCGCGAGCTGTTCCGCGACCTTTTCGAACGCGCCGCCGCGGCGCCGCTTTGGAACCTCGATGCGGCCCGTGCCGAGCGGCTTGTCGCGGCGACCAGCAGCGCAGGTGTTGCCCGTGCCGTCGATGAGCTGCTGCTCGATCTCGCCGATGACCCGATTGCGGCCCGCGAGGTGGCGGCGCGCGACCCGCTCGGGCTGCGCTGGGTGCTATCGCAGGCGGACCCGCTAGCCGAACTCGGCTTTGCGCCCGATCGCGAAGAGCTGATGCGGCTGCGGCCGGACGGCTCGGCCAGCGCCCTGATCCGGCTTCGCGGCCAGCAAGATGCGTTTGACGCGACGTTCTCGACCGAACTGTGCGGCCACGTCGAGAGCTGTCTTGCGGCGCATGCGGCCGAGGCGGTGATGTTCGGCGGCTACGCGGTGGCGCGTGCCGACCAGCAGCGGCTGCGCGCCGACTTTGAGCGCGCCAGCACCTGGTCGGTGGTGCTGATCGCGATCTATCTGTGCTGGGTCATGCGCTCGATCCGGCTGCCGCTGGTGGTGCAGCTGTCGGCGATGCTCTCGATCGCGTGGGCGATCCCGTTTGGCGCTGCCTGGCTCGGGGCGCTGCCGACCGTTGCGGTTGCGGCGGTGGCCGTCCTGTGCGGACTGGGCGTCGACTTTTCGATCCACTACGCGGCGCGCTATCGCAGCGCGCGGCTGCACCTGTCGCACCGCGACGCGGTGGCGTGGGTGCAGCGCACGACGGTGCCCGAGCTGTTGATCGACATGGCGACCACGGCGGTCACGTTTTTGGCGATCGGCTTTGGCGCCGGCGGAGAAGGCGGAGAAGGCGGCGGCGGCGGCCTACGCGCCTTCGGCCTGCTGCTGGCTCTCGGGCTCGTCTTCAGCGTGCTGTGCACGGTGTTTTTGCTGCCGGTTCTGCTGCAGTTTGTCGGTGACCGGCGCGACCCCGAACGCAGCCTGCTGGCAAGTCATGCCGACCGTCGCCTGTTGCGGGCCTCGTCGCGGCGCACATCGTGGGCGGTCCTGCTGCTGTCGATGGCGGGGCTCGGCTACCTGTTTGTCGTCGGCGTGCCGCTGTCGGCGCAGCCGGAGTCGCTGCGCCCGAGCGATGATCCGGTCGCGGCGGCGCGGCGCACGCTGGAGCAGGAGATCGGGTTTTCGACCGTGCCGCTGCTGGTGCTGTGGCCGCAGGCGCAGGACGCATCGCCGTTGCTTGCCGCGCTGGAGCAAGAGCGCGCGGCCGGGACGCTGCGCTTTTGGAGTGGCCTCGATCGTCCGGAAACGAGCGCTGGGAGAGATGCCGTCGCCAGCATGCGGGCCCAGCTCCGTGGCTTTGTCGGCCGCGCGCGCGCGGCACTGCGTGCCGAAGAACTCGACGACGAAGCGTTTGTGCCGGCGCTCGTGGAGTGGCGCGATCGGCTGTGGGCGGATCCGCCGGCTGCACGGGACCCGCGCCTAGTGCCGTTTGACGGCGCGCCGCACCGCGTCGTCGAACTCTGGCCGACGGCGCGCGTCGATGCGGCGGCGTTTGCGGCGCTTCAGGATCGGCTGCAGTCGCTGGCTGGCGAGAACGCAGCGCTGCACGGCGGCCCAACGCTCACGGCGGCGCTCGAGAGCATGCTGGAGCGGGATCTCGAACGTGCGGTGGTGGTCGCCCTGCTGCTGGCGCTGTGCATGGTGACGCTCTGGCTGCGCTCGCTGCGGCACGGCTTGCTGTCGCTCGTGCCAAGTCTCGTCGGCCTGATCGCGACCCTGCTGCTGCTGCACGGCATCGGCGTCGAGCTGTCGATGGTCAGCTTCGTTGCGGTGCCGTTTGTGCTCGGCATCGGCGTCGATGAAGGGGTGCACCTGGTTGGTCACTTCCGTCACTTCGCGGCGGGCGCGCCCGCGGGCGATGGCGATGGCGATAAGGGGGCGCCGGATTCCACCGGGCCGCTGGATTCCACGGGGCCGCTGGCTTCCACCGGATCGACCGGCGTCGGCATTGTGCGCACGAGCATCGGGACCGTGCTGGGCTTTGGCGCGCTGTGCCTGGCCGAGAGTCCGGGCCTGCAGCTGCTCGGGCTGGTGGTGGCGTTTGGATCGTTGGTTTGCATGCTCGCGTGCCTGCTGGTGCTGGCGCCGCTGCTGGCCGCGCGCGCGTCGGCAGCAGCTGCTCGCGACCGGGCGGCGTAGCGGCGGTTTGGCGGGCGAACAGCAGACGGCGCCGCGAGCCGGGCGTTGGCGCGGTCGTTCGGCCGGCGTAGGCTGCGCGGCATGCGACGACGCGATGGATCGCGGCAACCTACGAAGCGACGCCCGAGCCACATCCTCGGCGCCCTGCTGGCGGCGGCGGCCGCAACGCAGACGAGTGGCTGCCGCGGCTTTGACCGGCCGCGCGCCGAGACCCTGCTCGAGCTGCGAGCCATGCCGTGGACGCAGGAGCTGTTCGACAGCGCCTTCGAAATCGAGATCGATGGGCCGATGCTCGCCGGCATTTTTGACGCGGTGCTGGCGCGGGCGGGCGGCGGCGATGCGGTGGGCGCGGCCGAAACCAGCGCCGAGGCGCCGGCGTTGGCCGTGCGGCTGCAGCTGTTCCCCGACCTGGGCGGCAAGGTTTTGGACGTGGTCGCATCGCCGCTCGGCATCTTCGCGACCGGCGATGCGTCGCGGGGGGCGCCGGCGTATCGGGCGGAGCCGCCGCTCGACCGCGCGGAGCCGCATCTGGCTCTGCTGCTGGGGGCGCTGCTGGCCGAGGTCACCTGTCCGCCGGCGCCGGCCCGCGTGCTGGGAGAGCGCCGAGCGGCCGAAGGGCGCGAACTGCAGCTGCGGCCCGCCCTCGCGGCGGGCTCTGTGGTCGTCATGCTCGAGCCCAGCGGGGAAGTCCGTCGCTACCGGATTTCGATTGGCTGGCTGCAGATATCGGTCGAGGCCGATGGACGGTTCGAGGTCTCCGGCGCCGATCTGCGGGGCCGGATCCAGGTGCTTGGGTAGGCGATCGCCCGCCGGCTCCGGGGATTGCCCTTGGCTCGATTTCGTGCCACTTGCTATACAATGCAAAGTTGTTGGATCTGCTGCGGGCCCGAAAGTCCCGACGCTGCCGGCGATTGACGCGCTTTCGACCGACCACCGTCGCGGTCTTCATCCGTAACAGTCGGTCAGATGCCCAAGTAGGGACAAGTGCAAGCCCCCTGGATTCCGAAAACGACCCGGTGCCGCTAGCGGCGCCTACGCATGTTCCGCCGCAAGAAAGCTCCAGCTGACCCGACCGACGGGCTCGATGACGACATGGTGGTCGTCGTCGACCAGTCCGTAAACCCGTACCTGGTCATGTTTCATGACCCATCGGGCTATCGGGCAGAGCAGGTGCGCGGGCTGCGCAACCGGCTGGTGGCCCTCAATCCCGATGGCGAGCCCAAGACCCTGGTGGTCACGTCGGCCGTTCGCGGCGAGGGCAAAACAGTCTCGGCGCTCAATCTGGCGATGGCATTCGCCGAGCTGGAGCGCCAGCGCGTGGTGCTGGTGGATGCCGACTTGCGCCGCCCAGGCTGTGAGCGCTACCTCAACCTCAACGCCGAGGCGGGGCTGACCGACGTGCTGCTTGGCCGCGCTCCGGTCGAGCGCCTGCTGCGCCCGGCCGGATACCGCAACATGATGCTGCTCGGCGCTGGCACCAAGGTTGAGAACCCGGCCGAAGTGCTCGGCTCGTCGCGCCTCGACGAGCTGCTGCAGCGCCTCAAAGAGAACTTCCAATACGTCGTCATCGATACACCGCCGGTGCTGCCGTCGACCGATGCTGGCGTGCTGTCCGCCGGCGCGGATGGCTCTATCTTGGTCGTGCGCCTCGAGCGCTCCAACAAGAAGCAGTCGCGCGACGCGGTGCGCACGCTGACCGATATGGGCGGCAACGTGCTCGGCACGTTTGTCACCGAAGTGCGTGGCCAGGACCCTGAAAGCGACAGTCGGCTCTCCTACGAGAGTGTGCGCGAAGAGGATCTCGAGTAGGTGACCGGCTTCAAGGAAACCCTGAAGGATGCGGTTCGACAAATGTCGTTCCGCACGTCGTTGGACAAGCTCAAGAAGAAGGGTGTCCAAAACGTCAACGTGCTCGGCATCGATCGCATCATTGCGCTGATCGAAGCCGCGGTGCACCGCAGCTTGAAGAGCCGGTTGGTTGGCATCGAGCGTGAGGCGGTTGCGGAATCGACCAAGGCCGAGTTTCTGCGGCTGCTGCGCAGCAACGAGGACCTGCAGCGGCAAAAGACCGAAGTCGAGAAGGCCCGCGAGCGCGCCGAAGACGAGATCGATTTGATGCGTCGCGAGCTCAGCCAAAAGCGCCAGGCGCTGCGGCTGAAGCTTGAGAATGACGCCATCGATGTGGCCAACCGCTACGAAGGCGAAAACGCCGAGATTGCGGGTCGCATCGGCGAAGTCGTGCGATCGCTGGCGGACGAGGGCGGCGAGGCGTCGCTGGAGACGGTCGAGGACCGTCTGATGGCGCTCGTCATGGAAGTCGTCGGCGGCGAACGCGACAAGGCGGAAGAAGCCCGCAAGGCGCTGCAGGACAAGGAGGTCGGCAACCTTCAGCGGCGCATCAAGAAGCTCAACGAGACCTTGGTCACGACCGAGCAGCGGCTGAAGAGCGTCGCTGCGATGAAGGACGTCGACGAGGGCATTTCATCCATTTACCGTGATGTTCAGGGCCTCGACGAGAGCGATGAGCATGCCGGTAAGAAGAAGGAATTGATGGCCGACATCTTCAAGGCCAACCTCAAGCTGCAAAAAGGCTGAGGGCCGGCTGTGTTGCTAGTGAACGATTGCTAGAGAAGCAGCACGGTCTTTTGAAGAGTCTGCGCGGAAAGGAACCGATCAAAGATGACTGACGATAAGAGCGAAGCGAACGCAGCGGGTGACGGCGAGGTCAAGAAGGACCACGGCGTTCTCTACATTGGCATGGACCTCGGCACCTCGCGCACTTCGGTGTCGGCGAGCAACGGCGTTCGTGAGACGGTCTATTCGATCGTCGGCTATCCCAAGGACGTCGTCAGCCGCAAGCTGCTGAAGAAGGACAAGCTGCTCGGCAAAGAGGCGATCGAAAAGCGCCTCTCGGTCAAGCTCTACAAGCCGCTCGAGAAGGGCGTCATCAAGATGGGGGCCGATGCCAGCGAAGAGGACAAAGCAAACCTCAAGGCCGCCAAGGACCTGATCGAAGAGGCCATTCGCCTGGCGAAGCCACGCGCCGACGAGCTGATCTACTGCGTGATCGGTGCCCCGGCCGAAGCTTCGATGAAAAACCGCGAAGCGATCATCGAAGCGGCGCGCGAAAACGTCGACTCGGTGATGCTCTGCAGTGAGCCGTTTGCGGTTGCCTACGGCCTGGAGTGGCTCGAAGACGTGCTCGTCTGCGACATCGGCGCGGGCACCACCGACCTCTGCCGGATGCACGGCACGATGCCGGAAGAGACCGACCAGGTGATGTTCGAGATCGCCGGCGATGCCGTCGACGCCGAGCTCGCCAAGCAAATCGAAGCGACCTGCCCGGGTGCCCAGTTCACCGTGCAGATGATCAAGGAGATCAAGGAGCGCTACGGCTACGTCGGCGATGCTCCGGAGCGGGTCATGGTGGACCTGCCGGTGGACGGCAAGCCGACCCAGTTTGACCTGACCGAGCAGCTCAAGGCAGCCTGTTCGATCCTGATCAAGCCGATCCTCGAGGGCATCCAAAAGCTGGTCTCGACCTTCGACCCGGAGTTCCAGAACAAGCTGAAGAGCCGCGTGCTTCTGGCTGGTGGTGGTTCGATGGTCAAGGGCCTCGACACCGCTGTCGAGAAGGCCATGCACGAGCAGCTCGGCAGCGGCAAGGTCATCCGCATCGAAGAGCCGATCTACGGCGGCAGCAACGGTGCCCTGAAGATCGCGCACGACATGCCCGAAGACTTCTGGGAACAGCTCAAGTGAGGGCCGGGGAGGATGGTTGTTTGAGTTGCTACTGCAGCTGACGGCGCTTTGCGCCGCAGCTGAGTGGTTGGCTGAGTGGTTGGCTGGGATACGTCGCGGGAGGACGGGCAGGCCGAACAGGCGTCGCCTGCGGCTACATGTTCCCGGCGGCGAAGTGCTCCCGGCGGCTAAATATTGTAGTCCGCGGTCAGCAGCTGGCGCAGCTCTAGGAAGTCGCGGATCTCGTGGTCGGGGCGGGTGGCGCCTTCGATGTGGGCGTAGCGGCCGCTGCGGCGGATGCGCACGGTGGTCCAGCCCTCGTTGTTGCACGGGTCGATGTCGTGGGTCGGGTTGTCGCCGACGTAGAGACAGCGCTCAGGGGACAGGTTCATCCGCTCGAGAACGCGCCGGTAGAGCTTCGGGTTGGGCTTGCTGAAGCCCACCTGGTCGGTGAAGAACACGGCGGAGCGGGTCACGAACTCGAGCACGTCGAGGCGCACGAGCTTTTCGGCCTGCTTGATCGTGATGCCAGCGGAGATGATGCCGCGCACGATCGGCTTGTCGGACAGCCACTTGAGCGTCGCGTAGACGTCGTCGTAGACCTTGAGGTCGTTTTCCTTGGTGCCGTGGTAGGCGACCACGCCCGCGGCGACGATGACGGCACGGTTGTGGCCGGACCACGAGTCGGGGCCGAGCCGGTCGAGCACCTTGTCGAAGTGCCCGCTGTAGTTGCTCGAGAACTCGGAGATGACATCCTCGAGTTCGCGCATCGCTTCATCGCGTTGCGCCCGCAGGCCAGCGCGAATCATCGCGTCGACCGCGTTGCGGCGGGCCTTGTCGGCGAACACTGTCGTGGAGAACAGCGTGTCGTCGATGTCGAAGAAGATCGCGTCGAGCGGGTTGCCCATGGTGGTGCGTGGCGTCGGCTGGCGGTCTCGCCGTCGCTACGTAGTTGTCAGTCAAATGCGCGGGAACGGCAAGGGGGCAGTTGGGTTGCCCCTCTGGACCTGCGCAGAATGAGCTCCGGACGGCTCAAACTACGGGCAAAACCGCAGCAGGGGCCCAAGCCACAGCCGGGGCCCAAAACCACAGCCGGGTCGCTATTGCGACCCGGTTGTCGTGGCCTGCGCCTTGGTGGCGGCGGTGGCGGCGGCGGCAGGCCCTGCCTGCTGCGTTGCGGCCGCTTTCTAGAAGCCGCCAGCGGCGCCGTCGGCCTGCTGGTCGACAACGTCGGTCACCTGTGCGCGCACCATGACCATCAGGCTGCGGTTCTCGTCGACCGAGCCTTCCTGCTTGAACAGGAACGAGATCAGCGGCAGGCGGGCCAGCAGCGGCACCTCTGCGCGGCGCTCCTTGGTCAGGACCTGGCGCAGGCCGCCGAGCAGCACCGTGCCGCCGTCCGGCACGCGCACCGTCGTCGAGAAGTTCGTGACCGTCAGGTTCGGCAGCTGCACCGTGACCGGCAGCGTCGAGCCTGCGAGCGACGTCGTGAAGGTCGGGATCGGGCGCTGGAGCTCGGCAACCGTCGGGTTGAGGTTGAGCGTGATGTACTTCCGGTCATTCATGATGACCGGCTGCACGTCCAGCACGATGCCGTCCTGGATCACGTCGACCTTCGGGTCGGCGATGAACGCCGCCTGCGCGACTTCGACGTCGAAGTCGCGGATGTAGGCGGTCTGGTTGATGACGGCAACGTGGCCGCGGCCACGGTCGACAACCGACAGGATCTGGCTGTTGACGATCTCCGCGTTTTGGCGCTTTTCGACGGCGCGCAGGATCAGGTTGAGCTGGGTGTCGTCGATCAGGGTCCAGCCGGCCGTCAGGCCACCGGTCGGGCTCAGCACGCGGCCGAGGTCGTTGACGAAGTAGTTCTCCGTGCGGGCGCGGATGTCGCCATCGCCACCGTCGTTGAAGAACGCACCCGCGAGCGGGTTGGCAGCCGGGTCGCCGGTGCCGCCGTTGTCCTGGCCGCGCGAGGCGTTGTTGATCAGGCCGTTGGTGACATCGTCGAGCGAGACGGTGTCGCCGCTGTTGCCCGAGCCGCCAAGGCCGCGGATGTCGATGCCGACTTCCTGCAGGAAGTTGCGGGAAATCGTCAGGAACTTCGAGTCGATCGTCACGATCGGCGTCTGGTAGCGGCGCATGCTGCGCAGCAACTTCAGCAGCTTGTCGTGCATCTCGGGGCTGGCCGTGACGGTCAGCAGGCCCGAATCTTCGGCGCGGATCTCCACGCCTTCGGTGCCCCAGTATTCCGAGTCGGTCGACTCTTGCAGCGTCGTGACCAGGTCGCCGAGCTCGATGCCGTCGATCGGATCATCGCCCTCGCCACCGGTCCGCGGGATGTCGCCCGCGTCTTCGGTTGGGATGTCGCGGATCGTCGGCGGCAGGAACATGGTCTGCTTGAAGATCAGGTCCTTGACCGGGTAGACGTCCGTGATGAGCGTCCCGGCGGCCTGCGACTTGTCGCCGACGACGATGACGCCGTCCTTGATCGTCCACGCCAATCCCTCGCTGCGCGAGATCATGTGGTTCAGGAAGTCCTTCAGCGTCATCGACGCGGCCAGCTCGATGACCACCGTCAGACTCTCGTCGTCGATGATCGTGCGGGCCTCGGGCGTCGTGATGATCTGGACGCCGGTCAGCAGGCTGAGGTTCTTGAAGACGTCGAGATAGGCGCCCGTCTCCTCGGTGTAGGTCAGGCGGCCGACGCCGACGGTTTCGACCTGCTCGGAGACCGCGGCGTCTTGTGGCGACAGCTGCTGCTGGCCGATGCGCGAGGTCTTGCGGCTGTTGGCGCGGGCCCAGGTCTCGGCGTCCATCACCAAGACGTCGGTCTGCGGGACCTTCAGCTCGGCGTCGGCCTCGAGCATCTTGCGGATCTCGATGGCGCGGACACGCCAGTATTCCTCGTTGGCCGTATCGCGCGCAGCCTTGCGCGCCATGTTTTGCATTTCGTAGGCCAGCGTGTTCGACGGGTCGAACTCGAGTGCGCGCGCCGCAAAGTCCTGCGAACGCTCAAACTGCTTGGCTTCGAAAGCGACCTGCGACTCTCGGATCAGGCCGTCGACGCGCGCCCGGCGCTGCGTCTGCTGGCGCTCGTAGTCACGGCGAAGTTGCGCGGCCAGCTCGGCGTTCTCGGCCGCCTGCGAATCGCGCGTTTGCTGGTCGTAGAGGCTGTCCGCCTCGGCGCGCAGGCTTTCGACCTGCTGCGGCAGCGTCATCCAGTCGATGTCCTGCTTGATGTCGATGGCCAAGCGCGCGCGGCGGAGCTCTTCGAGCGCGCCGGCGTAGTCCTTGTTGGCCATGTTCTGTTCGGCCGTCTGCAGCTGGCTCATCACCAGAGCGCGGCTGCGCTCTTGGTTGACGCGCTCGAGGCGCTGGACCTCGTTGGCCCAGGAAGCTGCGGTGCCGGGTGCCTCGCCGAGCTCGGCTTGGACTGCGGCCAGCTGAACCTGCACGTCCGTGTTGGTGGGGGACAGGTCCTTGGCGCGCAGCAGCTCCATCTTGGCGGCCTGCAGCTCGCCTCGCTCGCGGAGCTTGCGTGCGTTGTCCAGCCAGTTCTTGACCAGCAGTCGCTTGCGCTCTTCGCGCACGCTGCCTTGCGGGTCCTGCACGGCGGCCGCGGCTGCGGCGTCGAGGAGGGACTCGGGGCTAGAAGAATCGCCACCGGCGGTCAGCGGTGCGCCGCTGCTGGTGGTGCTGCTCCCGTCCGCTTCGAACGAAGCGTCGATCGGGGTGGAACAGGCGGTGCCGAAGAGGGCGACCGTCAGCGAAGCAGCGAGAAGGCGCGGATGTTCGAGAGCCATCATTTCACGCTCGGTGCGTAAGCAGTTTGCAAGCGAGCCCCACCGAGAGAACGGGGCACGCAATACGTGTCAGAAGCAAGCGATCGGAGAACAGTCACGATGTGGGGACATCGCCGAATGTGGAGGGGACGGTTCACACGCGGCCGATCGAGAGGGACTTGCGACGATACGGGCGGACAAATGAGCATTGCCGACTGCTATGGGAGAAGCCGGATGCACGACACGACGGTAGCTTTGCTTGCCATATCGTGCAAAGGGGTTTTGCCGGATGTGCCTATCCCTTGCGGCGGTCGCGAGGGGCTTGCGGCGACACGGTTTCTATGGACGACCGCACGGCGGAGGGCTGCGGCCCGCGCTGTCGTTGCGGGCCTGCGGATCAGAGCCGGGCGCTGGCTTCGGACGCGCCTCGGTCCGCCAGGCAATCTGCCAGCAGAAGGAGGCCAGGAACCCGGCTCGCCGGCGAGGAACGGCCCGGACGCGAAATGGCCCGCACGGCGAAACGGCCCGGACGCAAAACGGGCCCGCTCCTTCTCAGGAGCGGGCCCGTCGTGCTCACGGATACGACTGGCGTCGACCGTTTGGCTGTTCGACTCGGGCTACTTGCCCGGGCCGAGGCCGCCGCCGAAGTTGACCTCTTCGAAGCCGGCGTCGCTGGCCACGTCGTTGGTCTTGGCGACGTCTTCGTAGAAGGTGCCGGGATACGCCTCGATGACGACTCCCATGCGCTTCTTGCCGCCGGTCTTCTTGTCCGGGATCATGCTCGACGGCAGCGCAGCAATGCGCTTCAGCTCCTTGCTCACCTCGTCAATCGAGTAGCACGGCTTTGGGCCGACTTCCCACTTGGCGCGGTGACCCTCGAGCTTGAAGCGGTAGGGGCGCTCGGTCAGCGGGTTCAGCTGGTTTTCCCCGCCGCGCTCCCACTTCTTGGTGCCCTTGCGATCAATGTAGATCTTGATCGAGAGCTGTTCTTCCGGCTCCACGACGGTGGCTTGGCTGCCCTTATCCGTCGGCAAGAACGCGTCGAGCTTCGATTCGAGCACTTTGAACTCGATGCAGATGAAGAAGATGATCATCAGGAACACGACGTCGATCATCGGCGTCATGTCTGCCTTGGCTTCTTCCTGGGCGTCGTCAATGGCACTCATATCACTTGATCCTGTTGGTCTTCTCGCCGGTTTCCTTGTCCTGATCGGACAGCGCTAGCTGCACCTTCCAGAACGCGATGTTCGGCTGACTGCACTGCTTCATGATCTCGCCGACGTAGTTCCATTCGGTCCACTTGTCCGCGCGGATCAGGATGGGCTCATCGATGACCTTGGCCGTGGCGCCGCCGACGTCCTTGTCGACCTCGTGCAGCGTGTCGGTTGCCAGTCCCTGCGTTCGGATGTTGATCAGCAGGTCGCGGATCTTGGCGTAGTTCTTGCCGTCTTCAAGCGGGTTGAAGTAGACGTCACCCTTATAGATCACCGTGCCGTTTTGCAGCACGTTGATGATGGGCCGGTTCGGGTCCGGCGACTCGTCGGCTTCCTGAGCGACTGCCATGGGCAGGATCAGGTCCTCGAGATTCTTTTGACTGAGGTCGATGACCAACACGAAGAAGATCATCAGCAGGAACACGCAGTCGATCATGGGCGTCATGTCCATCTCGACCTCTTCCTGCACCATCTTTTCCAGGTTCATACGGCGTATCCTCCGAGGAGACCGGCACGGGTTGGTGCCGGCGGGTTCGGGGTAAATCTAGGCTGATCGGGAGAACGCACGGCAAGCCGGGCGGGATCAGTCCAGACCGCGCATCGTCTGTCCTGGGTGGGCCCGCAGGCGGGCAACCCAGGAAGACTTGGACGCTTGGGAAGTCCGGGACTACTTGGCGCGGAAGCGCTCGAAGAGGTCCTCGGTGATGGCATTGATCTCCGTCGACGTGCGGATGACGCGGTTGCGCATCACGAAGAACGCGATGCCGACCGGGATGGCGACCGTCAGGCCGAGCATCGTCGTGACGAGCGCGCCCTTAATACCGCCTGCCAGCTTGGCCGGCGAGACGTTGCCGCCCGATGCCGCAATCGTGCCGAACGTGACGAACATGCCCGACACCGTGCCGAACAGGCCCATCATTGGCGCGATGGCCGAGATCAGCGAGAGCCAGCCGATCTTCTGGTAGAGCTTGACCTGCTCCTCGGTCTGCATCTCGCGGACCGACGTCTGCATGGTCTCGAACTCGTGGCCGAGCTTGGAGAGGCCCGCACCGACGACATTCGTCATGTAGTTCTTCTCTTGCTCACATAGCTCGACAGCGTCCTGGAAGTTTTCGCCGTCGAACAGCGCCTCCAGCTCATCGAGCAGGTCTGGCGGCGCGAGCTTCTCGCGCTTGATCGACATGAAGTTCTCGATGATGAGCGCCAGTGCGACGACCGACATCACCATGATGAGGATGCCGATGTAGCCGGCGTTGGAGAAGATGTCGGCGAGGAGGCCCTTCTGCTCCGCAGCGTCGTTCTCGGCGCCGTCTTGAGCGAGCAGCGAGGAGGCAAACAAAAGCGGGGCGGAAACAGCGAGGACGCGGACGAACGGCACGTTCTTGAGGATCATGGGAACCAGGGGTTGCCTGCCTCGGAGCAGGTGGAGAGGGGCTATTCGTGGGATTCGAAAGGGGGCGAAAGTTTGCGCCCTGGGGTCGGGTCTGGGAAGCCCCGGCCGCAAACAATCTCAGGGGGAGAGAACAGTTGGCGGCTACTTGGCCGCCTCGGTCTTGGCGGCACCGGCCCAGCGACTGCTCGCGTAGGACGTGTAGACCAGCGCGAAGTAGGCCTTGGCGCGATCCTTGAAGCCTTCACCGGCGTGCTCAGGACCGAGTGCCAGCATGCACCGGCCGAGGTAGTAGTAGGCCTTGGCGCTGGCTTCGCCGGCCGATGGGTCGACAACAGCAGCCGTTGCCAGCGCCATTTGCGCGGCGCGCAGCTTCTTGGTGTCGTCACCGGCAGCGAGGAACAGCGCTTCGCCGTGGCCGGCGTGGCCGGCAGCCTGCAGGGCCAGGTCCTTATCGTTGGTCAGGCCGCGGAAAAAGGTCTTCGCCCGGTCGTATTTCTTGTCGGTGAGGTAGGTCTCGCCTTCGCCCACGCGCGCCAGCGTCTTCAGCGACTGCAGCTCGGCCTTGTCTTCGCTCGATGCCTGCATGGCGCCGTCGGCAGCAGATGCCGCCGACTTGAACTGGGTGCGGGCCTCGCTGGCCTTGCCGTCGGCCAGCAGCGTCAGCGCCAGCTCATACTTGCCGCGGACCGACCAGATCGAGCCCCAGCCGTCGCGCACGGCGCTCTCATCGAGCTCCTTGAGCGTGGTGGCCGCAGTGCCGCCGGTGCCGGCGAGGCGCTCGGCGCGGCCGGCCAGCAGCATGGCTTCGGGCGTGCGCCAGTGGTTGGCGTTGGCGCTGAGCCAGCTCTTGGCGTGCTCGGCGGCTGTTGCTGCGGCGGACTTGTCGCCGCCGATGCCGGCGACGGCCGCCTTGATCTTGAAGAACTCGGCGTCGGCCTTGAGCAGCGCGCGGTCGCTTTGCACGGCGCCAAACATCTGTGCCGCGTTTTCAAAGTCGCCGCGGTCCATGGCGGCACGGCCGGCGAGGAACTCCTCGGGCAGGCCGCTCCACTCGATGTTGGCGACCTGGTGGGCGGGGACCTCCACCTCGTCGCTGCCGCGCTTGCCGCGCACGCCGGACAGCAAGAACTCGGTGACCATGATGCCGCGCAAGCGCGCGCCGTCTTTCTTCAGGATGATGTCGCTGCTGCTCTGGGCAAACAGGGCCGGAGCGAACAGGGCGGGCGCCAGCAGCGTGGCGGCCAGGGTCGAAACAGTGATGCGCATCAGAAACTCGTGGGGGTGTGGGGGGGGGAGCGAACGAGCGGTCCGGGGGTGGCCCGCTCGGCGCCGGTAGGCGGTAGTCGGCCGCTGGGCCAGGGTGGGCAAGCGGCCGGGCCGCCGCTACGGACGGTTCGCCTGGAAGAAGTTGAAGAGCTTCAGGCCTTCCGGGCCGAGCTGCTTCAGGTTGCCGAAGTCGTTCGTGCTGCGGGCGATGTTGTAGAAGCTCTGCGCGGTCGCCTTGAACTTGTCGTCCTTGGCGCCGGCCTGCTTGGCGAACCAGTACGACTCCCACATGAACTTGTACCAGCTGAGGCTGTACTTCTTGACGTCCGGCCGCGTCGCCCAGATGCGGTACGAGTCGGTTGGGTCGCCGTAGTACTTCATGTAGGCCTCGACCGGCTTGTCGAGACCCGGCACGCGCACGCGTGCCGCCGTTTCCTTGTTGAACTCGAACCAGCCGCCGAGGGCGCGCGAGATCTGGCGCTTGAGTTCCCACTGCTGTGGGTTGGCCTCTTCGGCCTTGACCAGCATGTCGTAGGCCTCTTGGAAGCGCTGCTGCTGGAGCAGCGCCTCACCGACCATCGGCCGCACGAGCTTGTCGACGACATTCTTTTCGCCGGCGTCGGTGCTGGGGCCGTAGATCGCCATCGTCTTCTTGGCGACGGTGTCGACCTTCTCCCACTCGCCGAGCTGCTCGAAGTTCTGCATCGTCGCAACCAGGATCGCGAGCTGCGGCTTGCCCGAGCTTTGGATGTAGTCCGTGCCGAGCGCCGTCAGCTGCTTGCGCGCGTTGGCGAGGTCCGTTTCGGCGGCGGCCAGCTGGTTGGCGTCGGCGTCCTTGGCGATCAGCTTGCTGAACTCCTCGGTCAGGCCGTCGACCTGGCCTTCGTACTGGCGGAAGATCTCGCTCGCGAGGCGCGAGGCGCGCGATGCTTCGACGCCCTTGAGCTGGCTGTAGGCCTGCTCGGCCTTGTCGAGCGAGCCGGTGTCGACGTGCAGGCGGCCGAGGTAGGCAAGCACCTGCGGGACGTAGGCGGCGCCATCTTCGGCCGAGTTGCTCAAGAACTTCTCGGCTTCGGCAACGGCGACTCCGTACTTCTCGAGGTCGCGCTCGATGCTGAACTCCTTGTTGCCGCGAGCTTCGTAGTACGACATCCAAACGTCGTTGTAGGCAACCGAGGCCACCGCGAGGTCGCGCACCTGCTGCTTGCCGGTCATGCGCTGGCTCAGCTCGTTCTCTTCGACAAACTTGCGGTAGGCGGCGACGGCCTGGCGCGAGGCGGCGAAGTCGCCGGACGCCGCCAGGGCGCGCGCCATGCGGGCCTGCGCCTGCTCGTAGTAGAGGTAGTCGCTCTGGACCTTGGCGAACTCGGCGGCGGCTTCCTTGAACTTCTTGTCCTGGAAGAGCTTGGTCGCGTCCTTGTAGGCGAGCTTGTT
>JBGCDH010000014.1:0-23022 GCA_045105235.1 Planctomycetota bacterium
AACAGCTCCCACTTCGGCAGATCCAGCTCCAGTGTCCAGGACCACGGAATGGCGCTCGCGTTGACCAGAAAGATTGGCACGGTCACGATCACCGCCGCCGGCCAGAACTTCTGCCACAGCATCGAGCCGCGCGACACCGGCCGCGCCAGCAAGAACTCGAGCGTGTTGTTCTCGCGCTCGCGGGCAAACAGGCCGGTGCCGATCAGCACCGCCGCCGCCGTGCCGACCAGGTTGCAGCTGCGGAACAGCAGCATGACGGCGCACCAGTTGAGGTAGGCCATCTGCTCGCCGTCGCCACTGATGGCTTCGCCGAGGCGCTTGATCCAGTCGACGCCGAGCGTGCGAAACAGCGTCGAGCGCTGCAGGTCGGCGTAGATGTCGGGCCACAGCAGCAGCACCGGCACCGCGAGCATCTCGAGGATCAGCACGTAGGCAAACGCGATCAGCAGCAGCTCGCGCCAGGTCTTGCGGGCAATCACGATTGGGCCTCGCTGTCGGTCAGCAGCAGCTGGTACAGGTCTTCAAGTCGGTCGACGCCGATTTCGACGCTGGCGATCGCACCGGCCTCGGCGCGCTTCAGCCACTCCATGGCATCGCCGTCGGTCTCGACCACGACCATGCCGTCGGGTTCGGCGCGCAGGATGCGCGCGCCACTGGGTAGAGCTTGCGATGCCGCCTCAGAGGAGGATGCCGCCGCCGCCGCTGCGAGCCGGACGCGCGGCTGGCGACGCAGCGTCGCGCGTGCTGCCTGCACACGCTGTTGCGGCACCAGGGCACCGTTGAGCAAGAACACCAGCCGGTCGGCCAGCGTCTCGACTTCGCTGAGGTGGTGCGAGCTGAGCAGGATGGTCTTGCCGGCCTGCTTCAAATCGCGCAGCACGTCGCGCAAGTAGAAGCGCACGCTGGCGTCGAGCGCGCGGTCGGGCTCGTCCAGCAGGTAGAGCTCGACGTCGGGCACCAGCGTCGCAACCAGCGCGAGCTTTTGCTTCATGCCGGCCGAGTAGCTGCGCACGCGCTTCTTGAGCGGCAGGGCAAACTGCTCCAACAGCCGTTCACGCAGGTCCAGCTGCAGCTCGGGGTAGAAGCCGTGCGCAAAGCGTAAAAAGCTCTGCCCCGTCATCTGCTGGTAGACGCCGGTCTCGCCCGGCAGATACGAGCAGCGGCGGCGGATCGCGAGCGACGCGCTCGGCTTGGCCGGATCGTGGCCGAGCACCTGCATGGTGCCGCCGGTGCGCTGGACCAGGCCGATCAACGTGCGCAGCAGAGTCGACTTGCCGGCTCCGTTGGGGCCGATGAGTCCGAGCAGCTCGCCGGGCGCGATGTCGAGATCCAGGCCGCGCAGGACCTGTTTGTCGCCGTAGCTCTTGGCAAGCGAACGGATGGTCAGCATGGCATCGCTCATGATGTTGGGGTCGCCAGTCGCAAGAAGTTGCGCAAGAGGGCGCTGCCGCTCTCGGTGCGGAACGACTCGGGATGAAACTGCACGCCAAACGTCGCGTGCGTGCGGTGCCGGAGCGCCATGACTTCGCCCGCTTCGGTGTGCGCGGTTGCGAGCAGCTTCGACGGCATCTCGTGGGGAACGTAGAGCGAGTGGTAGCGGCACGCGCTCATCGGCTGCGGCAGGCCTTCGAACAAGTCGGTGCCGTCGTGATGGATCGGGCTCGGGCGGCCGTGCATGGGCTCGCCGCGCACGATTTCGGCGCCAAACGCCTGGGCAATGGTCTGGTGGCCGAGGCAGACGCCGAGCATCGGGATACGGCCCGACCACTCGCGCACGACTTCGAGCGACCGGCCCGCCTCGTCGGGGCGACCCGGGCCTGGGGAAATCACGATGGCATCGGCGGCTTCGATCTGTTCGGTGGTGGCCTCATCGCTGCGCACGACCTCGACCTGCTCGCCGAGCACACCGAAAGCCTGGGCCAGGTTCCAGACAAACGAGTCCTTATTGTCGAGCAGCAGAAGCAGGGTAGCGAACGGCAAACGGGGCCGTGACAGAGGGACCCGTGACAGTATCGTTCCGGCACCCGATGAACATCCTGATCGTCGGCCTCGGTGAAGTCGGTAGCTACCTGGCAAAGGTGCTGTCGACGGAGGGGCATTCCATCACGGTCGTCGACCCCGACCGCAACCGCATGCGCCGCGTGGCGGACCTGCTCGATGTGCAGGCCGTGCACGGGGACGGCTCACGTCCCGACGTGCTCGACCGGGCCGAAGCGCACTCGTGCGATTTGCTGCTGGCGGTCGCCAACGACGACAAGGTCAACATGCTGACGACGCTGTTCGGCAAGCGCATGGGGGCCAAAAAGACCGTCCTGCGCCTGCACGACACGTCGGCGGTGCGGCGCTCGCGCACGTTCTTTCGTAAGAATCTGCAGTACGACCTGCTGCTGTCGCTCGACGACCTGGCGGCCGAAGAGATCGTCAAGATCGTGCGCCAGTCGGTCGCGCTCGGCGTCGAGAACTTCGCCGAAGGCAAAGTCCAGCTGCGCCGCTTCAAGCTGGTCGAGGGCGGACCGTTTACCGGCCAGCTCGTCAAGGACCTGAAGATTCCGTCCGGCATGCTGATCACGGCGATCGACCGCGACCACGAAGTGATCGTGCCGGGCGGCGACGACGACTTGCGCATCGACGACGAGCTGTTTGTGCTCGGCGAGCCGAAGGCGATCGCAACCTTCGAAAAGAAGCTCGGCGGCAAAAAGGCCGAGACGCGCAACGTCGTGGTGTTTGGCTCGGCCGGCATCGCGCAGCAGGTCGCCCAGGCGCTGCAGCGCGAGCACGTCAACGTGCGCGTCATCGTCGAGAACCGCGACGACGCCGAGCGCCTCAGCGAGGTGCTCAAGGGCGTCGTCGTGCTGCACGCCGAAGCGACCGATCTCAACTTTTTGCAGGAGGAGCATGTCGGCGATGCCGATGCGTTCTTGGGCGTGTCGGTCGAAGACGAGCGCAACCTGATGTCGTGCCAGCTGGCCAAGACGCTCGGCGTCAAGCGCACGGTCGCGCTGGTCAACAAGCCGGACTACGTCTTTCTTTACCAGCAGCTCGGCATCGACACCGCGGTGTCGCCGCGCCTGCTGTGCGCCAACCGCATCCTCGCGTTTGTGCGGTCGCGTTCGATCTCGACGATCGCGACGATCGAAGAAGGCAAAGCGGAGGTGCTTGAACTCGAGATCGCGGCCGGCAGCGGCCTGGTCGGCAAACCGCTCAAGGAATGCGGCTTCCCGCGCGGCACGGTGGTCGCCGCGATCACGCGCGACGATGGCTCGGTGTTGATCCCGCGCGGGGACGACGAACTCAAGGCCAAGGACCAGGTCGTTCTCTTCGCACTCAACAAGGTGGTCGACGACGTGCTCGGCCTGGTTGGCGTCGAGCGCGACTGATGCTGTGATGTGGATGCTGTGATGTGGATGCCGCGCCATGCAGTTTGAGGGCCAGAGCGAGCGCTACGAACGGGCCCTTGGGCTGTTGGTGCAGGCTGACGACCTGGTGCAGGCGAAGGACGCCGCAAGCGCGGCTTTGAGCACGGCCGCCGACCTTCGCACACAAGCGCGCGAGCTGCTCGAAGCGCTGCACGCGGAAGGCTACGAGTATGCGGGTTCGGTGTTGCTCAGCTTGCTACGCCAAACCGTAGATTCCGCGCCGGCGATGGTGCGCGCGCTGGCCTTTGCCCAAGAGCTGCTCGCGGGCGGTCCCGATCGGTTCGACGTTCTCTACCAATCGGGCAAGCTCTACCAGGAGCTAGGCCGCAGCGAGTCGCGCGAGCTGCTAACGCGCGCACGGTATCAAGCCGACTCCGACAAGAACCGCGCCGCGACCGATCTGTTGTTGGCGCACTACCTGGAGGATCTGTCCGCGCGCTATCAGGAGTGGCTGCGGTTGCGCGACTCCTCGCCGCTTGCATGCGCCTTTGCGGCCCAGGATCTGGCCTACGGTTCGGGGGTCGCAAGAGACGTTGGTTCTGCCGAGTCGCTCGCCAAGCAGGCGGTGGCACGTGGGGAGCCGTTTGGCCACATCGTGTTGGCCGAACTCGCGCGCATGCAGGCTTGGGAGGAGATGGGGCGAAAGCAGGGCGGAGCCGCGACGGACGCAAAGCAATCGGGCTGGCGAGATCGGATCTTGGCGCACTACGAGGTCGCTGCGAGGGTTGGCTACGTCGACGCTGAGATCTGGATCGCAGACAGCTTGCTCGGCACGGCGTGGCTGGCGCGAGACGGAGAGCGGATGCCGGATTCGCCCGAGCTGAAGCGGGCGCGCGCCTACTTGGAGCGCGGCATGGCGTTCGAGAACAAGGACGCCTTCTTCTTCTGGGGGCATATGCAGCGTCTCGGGATCGGCGTCACCAAGGATCCGTTGCGCGGGATCAAGCGGATCCAAGAAGCGGCAGAGCGAGGATGTAGAGAGGCCTACGCGTGTCTCGCCGGCATCTATGCACGTGGCGACGATGTGCCCTTTGCTCCGGCGACTGCGCGTCGTTGGGCGGTCGCGGCCGAAACGGCTGGTGACGGGGACATACGCAGCGCGGTGGAGACGATCTTGAGGCGGCATCCATGGCGGCTGCGCTTGGCCACCTACCTGCGTGAGCGCCGCGCTCACCGCCGCTCTCGTCATAGCTAGCGAACTCGCTCGCTCGCTCGCCCGCCCTACTCGCGCTGCCCGCCCTACTAACGCTGCCCGCCGCCGCCTTCGGGTTCGCGGCCCTCTGGCGCGCCGGCCGCCGCCGCATCTGGCGTCGCCGCCGCTTCGCCACCCGGCGGGATTGCGCGCATCGTCGTGATCCCGTCCGGGCGGTAGTGGGGCACTTCGTCGACCGGGAACTGCTGCGGGATGGCCAGCAGTTCGCGCACGCGGTCGGTGCCGGCGTAGACGTAGTAGGTGCCGGCCGCGGCTCCGCCGGTGACGTTGGCGCGGCCGGCGATCAGTCCGGCGAACAGGATCTTGCCGTGGATGTCGCGGCACAGCAGCGTGGCACCGGCCGGTAGCTCGACGCCCGGGTCCTGCAGCAGATCGCCGTTGAGCCCTTCGCCGCTGACGCGCTCGACCGAGACGGTTTCGACGGTCGTGCCGTTCGGCGTCCACATCACGTAGAACTCGTCATACTCGTCCGGCTGGCGGTCGAGAATGCGCGCGGCCTGCGTCTTCAGGTCCAACACGGCCTCGGCAAACATGCTGCCGGTGGGCTGGATCTTGCCGGTCTCGATCAGCGGCGTCGGGCCGAGAAAGTAGTGGATACGGCACGGCCCGTCGGTGGCCGTGCGGCCGAGCGACAGCACGCCAAATTCGGTCGTCGCGGCCAGCTCGACGCCACCTGTCGTTTCTAGCAGGGCAACGGGCCGGGTGCGGTCGACCCACGAGTGGCGCTCGCCCGAGAAGAACCAGACGCTGCAGCTGGGCAGCAGCAGGGCGGTGAGCGCGATCGAGGCGACTTTGCGACGCATAGTGAAGAATGGTAGCGAATCCTGGCCCGGAGTCGACGACGTGCCTGTTTCGGCGGTGTCCGTTTTGATGGGGGCTGTTTCGATTGGGCCCGTTCGCCGGCATTCGTCGGGTCGTCGGCTATCCTGCGGACGGGGGCTCGCCGCTGCTTTCGTCGGCTCCTCAAAATAGATCCGCGCCGCCACGCCATTACGGAGATGTCTGCCATGCGTCCTGGTTCTCACCGCGCCCTGCGCTTCTTGCCGCCCGCAGGGGCCTTGACCGTTGCCATGCTGGCGTCGTGCTGTGGTGGCCGGAGCAGCGTGCACCGCTCAGGGCTACCGTTCGCCGAGCTGTTTGTCGACGTTCGCGAGCTGGTGCGCACGGCGGATATCGAGCGCACTCGGTTGGTGCTCGCCGAAGCCGAGCTGCCGGCTACCGATGCGCACCATCAGCGCTTGCGCGAAGTGCTCGATGAGCAGGTCTCGATTTCGGCCGGGCACCTGCAGCTGCTGGTCGAGGCGGTCCATCTGCCTGAGACCATCTACTATTCAAGCGAAGACGGCAGCGGCGCTGTCGACGTGCGCCGCTTTGCCAACCTTGAGTCGGGGGAGTTTGCTCCGGTGGCCGACGCGCTGCTGCTGGCCGGCTCGGCCAAGCTGATGGCGCTCGACGCGGCGAAGCTCGGCGAGCTGCTGGCGCGCAGCCACGCGGATGCAACGCGCGCAGAGCTTATGGCGTGCCACTTCGACAAAGTGGTTGTCGACGGGCCGCCAGGTCGCCGTGAGGCGGCTCTCGTAGAGCTGCTGCATGGCATGCGCGGTTCGCCAGCGCGCCGGGCGCTGCTGCTGCGGGAGCTCGTGCCGAACGGTCACCTCGACGGCGGGCCGGGCTTTGCGCTCGTTTGCTCGCTGTCGTTCGACGACGAGCGCGTCGAGCTGCTGCAGGCGCTGGCTGCGCGCCAGCCAAAGATCGAAGAGGTGGACCTGCTGCGCGTATTGGAGTCGATGTCGTTCGACGCCGGGCGCTCACAGTGCTTGGCTGTGATGGCGCCGCGCGTGCGCGAACTGTCGGTAGCAGGAGCCAGGCGTGCTGTGGGCCAGTTCGCGTTTGACCAAGGGCGCTGCGAGGCCGTCAAGGCGTTGGTCGCAAGCGGCAGCCTGCGGGTTGACCATCGCGAGCTGGCTGCGTTCGCCAAGCTGTGTTCCTTTGATCTCGGTCGCGTCGAGGTTGCGTGCCTGCTGCACCCGGTGTTGCACGGCGAACCCAACGAAGCGACGGCGCAGTCGCTGCTGCAGCTGCCGTCGTTTGATCAAGGGCGTATGCAGATGGTGGAGCTGATGGCAAACAGCTGGCGTTCGCTGGCACCCTCGGCGCGTGACCGGCTCGTGCAGCGTATGTCCTTCGAACGAGGCCGCACGTTCGCTGCCGAGTGCTTGCAGTAGCGCCGCCCGCGGCCGACGAGATCGCTAGCCGGCGAGCGCAGCCTTGACCTTGGCCCCAAGCTCTTCCGGCGGCGTCTCGCCCTTGACGATGAACTCACGCACGAAATCGAATTTGGTCGCGCGCTCGCGGTCATCGGGGTGGGCCGATGACGTGAACATCATGATGACACAGGTACTGTAGTCATCGCGCTCCCTGCGCATCTTGTCGAACGCTTCGAGGAAGTCGAAGCCGCTGACTTTTGGCATGTTGATGTCGAGGAATACGACCTGCGGTGGGAAGCCGTCGCCGTGCTTCTTCTTGTTGGCGTCGTAGTCTTCGAGAAATGCCAGCGCTTCGCCGCCGTCGGCGCACTCGATTGTGCCAGCTTCTAGCCCGGTGCGCTTGAGGTCGCGCCGCAGTAGGTAGCGGTCGATCTCATCGTCGTCGACGATCAATACGGATATGGGCTTCATGGGGGTGTGGACGCGCTCTACGGTGCTGTCGGTCTTCCGACCGGGTGTTGGTCGCTGGCCGCTTTGCTTGAGTCTACAGCTTGCTGTGGTCCGGGCGCCCTGAGATTTGGGCTCCTGGTGTCATGGCAGGAGGGACTTTGCATGTTGGTCGGCGCGATCTGGTGCTGCGTTAAGGGCTGACTGGCTGGGTCGGTGGATGAACTTTCTGGGTAGACGGCAGCGGGATAACAACGTCGAAGCGAGTGCCTTCGTCCGAGCTCGCGTGCGAGATGTGGCCGGCCATCGACTCGACGTGCTTCTTGACGATGTAGAGCCCAAGCCCGGAGCCTGCCTCGCCGCTGTGGAAGCGACGAAAGATTTGGTAGGGCGCCCGTGCATCCTTCGTCGGCATGCCGCAGCCGTTGTCCTCAACGCGGACTTCGAGGCTGCCGTTGCGCACGCGGATCGAGATGTCGACGAGGCGCTCGGCGCGTTCCGGATGCGCATACTTGATGCCGTTTTGCAGCAGATTTGCGATCAGCTGACGCACGCGGATTTGGGGGAGCGCTGGCTTGCAGTCGGCCTCGATGGAGTGGCGCACCAACACGCTCTTGCGCTCGATGAGCTCGCTGTGCTCTGTGACGAGGTCGCGCACCAGTGTCTCGAGATCGATCGGTTCTGCTGGCGAATCATCGAGGTCTGCCCGGGCGCTGCTCAGCACGCTCTGGATCATGGTCTCCATCGCTCGGGCACGCTGGCCGATGGCGGCGATGTTGCGCTCCGCTTCGTCGAGTTCGCCGGCGCGCGCGTCTTCGATGACGCACTCCGCGAGCCGCCGCACGGCCGTCAGTGGCGACTTGAGGTCGTGCGAGGTTCGGTAGGCGAACTCGACCAGTTCCTGGTTGGAGCGCTCGAGCTCGCTGCGAATGCGCACCTCTTCGGTGATGTCCCAGTTGACGCCGACCATCTTGATAGGCTGGTCGTTCTCATCGAGCGCGAGCTTGGCGATGTCGGAGATGATGTGCACCGTGCCGTTGGGCCAGCAGACGCGAAACTTGGCCTCAAACTTGCCACGTGTTTCGACCGCATGCTGGATGCGGCTCACAGCGTCTTCTTTGTCGTCCGGGTGCAGACCCTGTTCCCACGCTGCGTAGGCGCCGCTGAAGGACTCTCGGTTGACGCCGTACAGCGCGTACATCTCGTCGTCCCAGATCAATTCGTCGGTGACGACGTTCCATTCCCAGACGCCGATGCGAGACGCTTCGAGCGCGAGCGTCAGCCTGCGGTTGAGTTCTTCGATCTGCAGCTCACGCTCGCGGTCGTGGGTGCGGTCGATGGCGACGCCGGCAAAGCCGGTTAGCTTGCCGTCTTCGCCGAATCGCGGGAAGCCATCGCCGCGGATGTGCCGCTCGTGGCCATCGACCCGCACGCGGAAGGACACGGTGTACTCCGTTGCCGCCATCGCCGCATGCTCGAGCGTTTGCCGGAAGCTCTTGCGGTCGTCGGGGTGGATCAGCGCGGTTTGCGCGTCGAGATCTGGCGGCGGTTTTGACGGGTCGACGCCGAACATGCGGTAGACGCCCAGGGTCCACTCGACCGTGTTGCTCGCGATGTCCCACGTCCAGTGGCCGATGTTGGCAATGCGCTCGCCTTCGAGCATTCGTTTCAGCAGCGACTCGCGCTCCAGCTCCAGCTGCTTGCGCTCGTCGATGTCCTCAAAGATGCCCTGCACGCGGATCAGTTCGTCGCCGTCGAATGACGGTTGGCCGGCAGCATGAATCCAGCGCACGTTGCCCCGCGCGGTGCAGATCTGAAGCTGGATGTCCCAGGTCTGGCGCTTGTCCTTCGACTCCTGCATGCACTGGCTGATCAGCGGCCGGTGCTCCGGGATGTAGTAGTTGATGGCTTCTGCAAGCTCGATGCGCTTGTTGGGATCCTCTTCATGGATCTCATACGTCATCGGGCTCCATGCGACGGTAGAGCTCTGGATGTCGACCGACCAGGAGCCGATGCGACGCGTCGTCTCCAGGAGTTGCAGCAGGGCGGCTGGCATGGTGTTGGTATCGGTTGGCGTGTGGCGGGCTCATGAGGTGGGGGGCGCACGAACCAGGTGCTTGCGCGAGCCCCACAGCCGGCCATCCCGGCGACAAGGTTGATCTCCTAAGGCACCGCCCCAGCGGCGCCGACCGTGATCATGATCGCGGTTGCGCTGCTCCGCAGCAAGTACCGCTAGTCAAACGACAGCCGGGAGCGCTTTTGGCCAACGCGCAGGCGCAGCACAAACAGCAGGCCGACGGCGACTACGAACAGTCCGATGACCAAACCCCACCACAGGCCGCGCGGGCCAAAGCCACCCGGGAACGCCAGCAGGATCCCGACGGTCAGGCCGATCAGCCAGAAGCCGACGATGTTGGCCAGCACCGCGGAGCGCATGTCGCCGAGGCCGCGCAGGCAGCCGACGGCGACGACCTGGATGCCGTCGCCGATCTGGAACACGCCGGCGATCGGGATCAGCACGGTGGCGATGGCGACCATCTCTTCGTGCGTCGACAGCAGCCGCGCCAGCTGCTCGGGCAGCAGCAAAAAGAGCAGCATGAAGCCGCTCATCATGCCGGCTCCGGTGCAAAGCGCGACCAGGACGGAGCGGCGCACGGCGACGTTGTCCTGGCGCCCGACGGCCCAGCCAACGCGCACCGAGGCGGCGATGCCGAGACCGAGCGGCACCATGAAGCTCAGCGATGCCAGCAGCATGGTGACCTGGTGGCCGCCGAGGTTGGGACCGTTGCCGTTGGCGCTGCCGCCGATGGTGTCGAAGTAGCCAACCAGCAGGCCCACGGCGCCAAATGCGCCCCATTCGAGGCAAAACTGGGTGCCGATGGGGGCGCCGAGCCGAAGCAGTCGCCCCAGCGGCGCGAGCGCGAAGGCGCGTGCGCGGATGAGGGGGTCGCGCAGCCGCTTGAGCTGCGGAGCGATGTCGCGCCAGCCGAAGGCGCACAGGCCCAGCAGCATCAGCCAGCGGCAGACGACCGTGGTCGTGGCCGCGCCGGTCGCGCCGAGCTCGGGCAGGCCCCAGTTGCCAAAGATCAGCAGCCAGTCGAGGGCGAAGTTGGCGGCATTGCCGACGACAATCGTGACCACCTGCGGCCACAGCCGCGCGTGCGCCGACAGCAGGCTACGCAGCACGGCATACCACAAGAACGGCAGCACCCCGAGCGCCTGCAGCTGGGCATAGCGGGCGGCTTCGGGAATCAGCGCTTCGGGCTGCTGCAGCAGCGTCAGCCAGGTGGCCGACGGCAGCAGCAGCAGGGCGGTCGGCACCGACAGCATCAGGCTCATCAGCAGGCCGCGGCCGAGCAGGCGCGGAATGGCCTGGTGATCGGAGGCGCCGACGGCCTGCGACATCAACGGGTCGATGGCCGTCACGGCGCCCATGCAAAACACCGTGGCGCCGAAACTGAGCACGTTGCCGAGCATCATGACCGGGATCGATGCTTCGTCGTGCCGGCCGAGTAGGGCCGTGTCGATCAGGTTCAGTGCGGTCATACCGAACTGCACGAACGCGATCGGCAGGCCCAGCTTGAGCAGCTGGACCAGTTCGTCACCGAACGATTGGGTCGGGCGCTGGCTATCGGCGGGCGGCTGCGGCATGGGGCGCAGCACTGTGGCGGCGCCGGGCTGCTACGCCAAGGCTTGTGTTTTGCTTCGTTTGGGAGCCCGGCCGGCAGGATTTTGCGCGCTTTGTTCTCCCCATGATGTGAAGAGTTCTGCAGAAGTTTTTGCCTGCCGCTACGTGCTTGTCAGTAAGGCGTTGAAGGCTCTGCTTCAGGTCGCGTCTCAGGAGTTCTCCACATAGCCGCAGGGGGGGCGAGGGCTGGCGGCGGGTTTCGCTGCGGGTCTGGCTGGGGAGCTCGGTCTCGATCGATGTTTGTGTTGTGTTAGGGTTCGGCCATGGAGCGCCGCATTCTGCACGTCGACATCGATGCCTTTCTGGCTTCGGTCGAGCAGCTGCGGGATCCCGCCGTTCTTGGCCTGCCGGTGGCGGTCGGCACCGGCGTGGTTGCGTCGCGCAGCTACGAGGCCAAGCGGCGTGGCGTTGAGACCGCCATGCCGCTGGCGGAGGCGATACGGCGCTGTCCGGAGCTGATTGTGCGCGAAGGCGATTCGCGCCTGGTCGAGCGCTATCGCCAGCGGGTCGCGGAAGTGCTGCAGCGCTTTTCCCCGGTGGTGGAAGTCTGCTCACTCGATGACTTCTACGTCGATTTGACCGGCGTCCCGGTCGATCCGTCGCTGCTCGAACTGTGCCAGGCGGTGCGCCAGCAGGTGCGCAAGGAAACCGGGCTGTCGATTGCTCAGGGGCTAGGCGGCACGCGGGCCGTGGCCCGGCTCGCGACGACCAAAGCCAAGCCCGGCGGCATCTGCGAAGTGCCGGCCGGCGACGAACGCGCGTTCTTGGCGGACTTTCCGGCCGCGATGGTGCCCGGGATCGGGCGGCAGAGCCGCAAGCTGTTGGACCAGGTCGGCATCAACACTGTGCGTGAGCTCTGGGCCGTGGACCGGGAGCTCTTGCGGCAGAGTTTTGGCGCCCGCGGGGACGATATCTGGTTTGCCTGCCGCGGCCTCGATGAGACGCCCGTGCGGCCGACGCCGACGGTGCGCAGCATCTCGCGGGAGACGTCGTTTGAGCCGCGCCATGACGAGCAGTCGCAAGAACGCCCGTTCGTGCGCGGCATGCTCGCCTACTTGCTCGACCGCGCGGCGACCGAACTGCGGCGGCTGCGGCTGCAGGCGCGCACCATCAAGGTGCGGTTGCGGCACGTCGACGGAGTCACCGGCGAGCGCTCGCGGTCGCTGCGCGACGCCAGTGACCGGACCGACGTGTGGACCGAGGTCGCCTTTGCGTTGCTCGACGACCTGCTCGAACGGCGGGTTTTGGTGCGCGTCGTTGGCGTCACGCTGTCGTCGCTGCGGCCGCGTGGGGCGCGTCAGGGCGTGCTGTTTGGGGGCGGCGGCGCAAGCGGCGGGAGCGGCGGCGATGAGGCCCGCCAAAAGCTGTTCGAAGCGGTCGATGAACTGCGTCGTCGGCATGGCTTCGGTGCCGTTGTTCTCGGTGCGGCTGGCGAGCTGCTTGGCCGGCTGCCGCACGGCCGCCACGGGTTTCGGCTGCGCACGCCGTCGCTGACCAAGTAGCGCCTGTCGGCCTGTCGGGCCGGAGTGGTTTCGCCCGAGGCTGCCGTTGGCCGATAGCTTGTGCATGCGTTGGTTTTTGCGCCTACTTGCCGCCGTCTTCCTGCTTGCAGGCGTCTTCCTGCTGCGCGGTGGCCTGGGACTGTTCGGTCCAGGGCAGCCCCCGGTGGTGCTCCAGGCGGCCGTCGAAAGCGTCGCATTTGGCGACACCAAAAAGCTTGGCCACACGGTCTCGCTCGAGCTCGAAGGACTCGACGAGCGCTTCTTGCGTGCGAACATCCAGAAGGTCGAAGGGCTCGAGGCGCGGCTCCGCGAACGGCTGGTGGTGGGGCAGCTCGTCGAAGTCCGGACCGTCAAGCGCCCGACTGCCGGAGCCTACGCGTCGCGCTCGATCCCGCTGGCCATCGTGCAGCTGCGCATCGGCGATGATCTCTTGGTCGCCGACGAGATGTGGCAGGACTCGATGGCCGTCATCGTGCAGCTCGCCCCGGTGCTCGCCGGCGGCCTCGCGGTGCTGGTCGCGATCACGCTGCTGGTGCTGTCGTTCCGCCGGGCTGCGCCGGCTTCCTAGCGGCTCTCCTAGCTGCTCTTCTAGCGGGCTGCGCCGGCACCTGGGCAGCGCACGCTACGGCAACAGCGCCACCACGAGGCTGTGCGGGTGGTCCGCGAGCAGCCTGTCGATGTGCCCAGCCGCCGCCAGATTGCGTCGTTCGGTCAGCGCGCGCAGGCCGGCTGCCAGGCGTTGGCCCGCGGCGATTTCGTCGTCCAATACAACCGACCAAGGCTGCTCTTTGCCTGCTGCGGACGCCTGCAGGCGGTCGAACATCACCGCCGAATACGGATAGCCAGCTTCGCCTACGCCGCTGTCGTCGTTGCCGGCCTCAAGCTTGCCCAGGTAGATCTGTGCTGCGGCCGCGTGGGTGCGCAGCGCCAGCAGCGCCAAGAACGACTCGCGTGCCCCCGGCGGTGCGGCGTCCGACGGCACGCCCTGCGTCAGTGCGAACCAGTGCTCCAGCGTCAGCTTCTCGGCCGCCAGCGTGTCGGCCTTGCTGCGGCGACGGTCGCTGCGGTCCACGGCGAACTCACGCTTGCTGCGATCCCACCCGCGCACCTTCATCTGCACGTCGTCGACGCGCGTCTCCAGCGAGCCTTCGCTGCACGTGCGTTGCAGCGCCTTGGCAAACTGCTCGGCATGCTCGGTCAAGGTCGCGAGATTCGCGGCCCGCTCGGCGGCCTCGCCGAGCCGCTGCCCGGCATTGCCGCCGCCGCCGCCGCCCGCGAACGCGCGCAGTCGACGGCTGGCGTCGCCAAACGCCAGGTTGGCGAGCTGGGCGGATAGGCCGTCGGCCTCGCGCAGCATGCTGCCGTAGCTTTGCCAGACACCTTCACGGCGCTGCAGCTTCATCGCCGCGACGGCTTCGGTGCCGGACTTGCTGGCGGCGACCGCGCGGCTCCAGAGTTCGTGGCTCGACTCCGGCCAGCGCGCTTTGGGCGTCAGTTCGGCGTTGAGGGCGACCAGCGCCGTTTGGATCGCCGCTTCGTCCTGCTGCTGTTGCGCCGTTTCGAGGGGGGTGAGCAGCGACTGCAGCCGTGCCTCGGCCCGCTCGGCAATCTCGGTGCGCAGCCGCTCAATGCTCTGCGCGAGCTCGGGTTCCTCGGCGAGTTCTTGGGGCGGTTTGACGTCGAGGGCTGCGATGGCACGCGCGTAGTCGTGCGCATCGAGCGGTGCGAGCGTCGCGCGGCGCACTTCGGCAACGTGGTCGGCAATGCGTTCGCTGCGCTGCGCCAGCTGTTCGCGCCGTTGCGCGGCTTCGCGGCGGATGGTGCCGGCAAGCTGGGTTGCGTCCGTTGCCGCCGAGGTGTCGCCGTGCTGGCGCGCGACGCGGTCGAGTGCATCGGCCAACTCGTCGCCGCTCAACCCCGAGACGCGCGTCGACAGCAGGGCAATACGGGCGTCTTTTTGCTTGGCCTCGGCTTCGAGCACGACGATGCGATCGGCGAACTTCTGCTTCTCGGGGTCGTCGAACATCTTCACCCGTTCGACGATTTCTTTTTCCTTGGGCTTGGTGATGCCCCAATAGATCGCGCCACCGGCGACCAATGCCCCGGCCACCGCGAGCCCGATCCACATGCCGCGCTTTTGCGGCGGCTGCAGCAGCGCTTCGAGGTCTTCGATCAGGTCGTTGGCGGTTTGGTAGCGCTGGCCCGGCTCCTTTTGCATCAGCCGAGAAATGATCTCGGCGACTTCGCCCGGCACGTCGGCATGGGCGCGCGACGCGAGTTCGGGATCGTCCTTGACCTGCGCCCGCAGGATGTCCTTGACGGTTTGGCCGCGGAACGGCGTGCGGCCTGTGACCAACCGGTAGAACGTGCAGCCGAGCGCATACAGGTCCGTACGGTGGTCGAGCTCTTGCTTGAGCACCTGTTCGGGCGCCATGAAGTGCGGCGTGCCAATAGCGTGGGCTTCGTCTTTGCCGGAGCCGCTGGCGCTGGCCAGGCCGAGGTCGGCGATCTTGACGGCGCCGTGTTGGTCGAGCATCAAGTTGTCGGGCTTGATGTCGCGGTGCACGATGCCGAGCGACTCGGCGTAGGCCAGGCCGCGCGCCGAATCGGCGATGACCTCGAGGGCGCGCTCGACCGGCATCGTGCCGTTCTGACGCAGCCAGTCTTCGCAGGAGCCTTCATGCATCAGCTCCATCGAGTAGAAGTAGGTGTCGCCGTCGTGCTCGACGTCAAACACCGAGACGACGTTCGGGTGGTGCAGCTTGGCGGCCGCCTGCGCTTCGGCGACGAACTGGCCGACGAAGTTGGCGTCCTGGGTCTGCTCGGTGCGCAGCACCTTGAGGGCCACTTCGCGGCTCAGGCTGACCTGTTCGGCGCGGTAGACTGTGCCCATGCCGCCCTTGCCGAGCTGGTCGAGGATGCGGTAGCCCGAGATCTGCGGCAGGCCGCTCTGCTGCACGTCGCCGTAGGCGATGCGGGTCGTGCCGATTTCGATGACGTCGCCATCGTTGAGCGGACTCGCCTGCACTTCGGCGCCGTTTACGCGCACGGGTTCGAGCGCTTTGATGCCAAAGCCCTCCCCCTTGAGCGCCTTGACGATGGCGTGTTGCTCGACAACTCCCGCCTCCTGGATTCGCAGCGCGCAGTCGGCGCCGCTGCCGAGCGTCATGGGGCGGTCGCGTTCGAGATGGACTACGGTGCCGGCAAGCGGGCCGGTTTCGACGGTTAGGCGCACGTGGCGAAGTTCGCGGGTTGGGACCAGAGGGGGAGCTGCAGTATCGCAGTTCGGTGCCGGCGTGGCGAGCGGCGGCCGTGGAACCCGATGCTTTGCCGGGTATTCGGCGAGCCCGTGGTTCGGCCGCGGGCACCGGCAAAACCGTCGCCATTCCGCCTAGCCAATGCGTGCCTGGATTTCGATGCACGCCTTGGTGTTGAGGCGCAGGCGCGCATGGTGGGCAAGCTCGACGCCCGGGATCCACAGGATGCGGTCGTTGTCGTCGACAACCAGCGGCAGCCGGTCGCGGTCAAAACGCGGCACGTGCCGTGACTGCAAGAAGCGCCGCAGATCGATTTCGCCTTCTTGGTGGCCGAGCGGCCAGAAGCGATCGCCGGGCTGGCGCGTGCGTAGGCGCCACGGGCCGGGGCAGGCCTCGGGGTGGATCAGCGCCCGCATGGGGCCCGCCTCGCTCGGCGAGGGCACGAGCGGGGGCAGAGGGTGGCTGTGAGCTTCCAGCAACCACTCGGTGTTGCCGAAGCGCTGTCGCCCCGTGTCCGCCGCGAGCTGTTGGCTGCTGGCGAGCTCGCGGCGCGCGGGTGGTTCGCCGGCGCGGTCGGTGTCGACCAACAGCAGGCCGTCGCGGATGCGTTCGACGAGCAGTCCGCCGCGGCCGGCCACGCGCTTGCCGTCGTGCTTTTCGAGCAGTGCGGTGGCGCGATCGAGCCAGCTGGTGCTCGGCGCTTCGCCATGCGGGTGCAGCGTCGTATGCGCCTGCCGCAGGGCTTCGCGCACGAAGGGCAGGGCGTCGGGGTCGAGCTGGCGCAGGTCGAGTTCGAGGCGCCAGGCCGTGCGCTGGCGGGCGCGCTGGGTGAGCACGCGCAGCCCCTGCGCTTCGATGATTTCGTTGGCCGCGCGCGCCGTGCTGGCAACCGTCATGACCGCTACGTCCAGGCCGATGCCAAGCTGCTCGCGCAGCGCCGGAATCGTTTCGTGGCGCAGGCGGTTGCGGCTGTAGCGCAGGTCGTCGTTGCTGCTGTCGTGGCAGGCGCTCTCGCCGAGACGAGCCAGCTGCGACTCGATCGTGGTGCGGCGCGTGCGCAGCAGGGGCCGAACAACCAGCATGTTGCGGGTGCCGTGTTCGAGCCAGCGGGCCTCGGGGATGCCGGCGAGGCCGCGCGGCCCGGTGCCCCGCAGCATGCGAAATAGAACGGTCTCGAGGTTGTCGTCGGCGTGGTGTCCGGTGACCAGCAGGCGCGAGCCGAACTGCTGCGCCATATCGGCGAGAGCTTGGTAGCGGGCCTCGCGCAGTTCGCCTTCGCTGCGGTGGTCGCGGGGATCTGCCGGGCGGTTGGGCTCGGCCGGGCCGACTGCCGAATCTGGCCAGCTCCCAGAATCTGGCCAGCTCAGCCGCCGGACGGCGACCGGCACATCCAGGCGATCGCAAAGATCGACCACGTGCTGGGCGTTTTGGCGGCTGTCGGGCCGGACGGCGTGGTCGACATGGGCGCAGACGAGATCGGCCGGCAGCCGATCTTCGTCGCGAAGTCGTGCCAGCAGAAAGAGTAGCAGCGTGCTGTCGACGCCGCCCGAAACCGCCGCCAGCACGGGGCCTTGGGCGGAGACGTTCTCGTAGCGGGAGAGCCCTTTGGCGCAGGTGTCGAGCAGTCGAGTAAAACTGTCCATTGGATGCGCGGCGGTGGTCGCTAGACTGCTCGGCCGATTTTCCGCGCAGTTCTGCTGTCCACTCAAAGGAGCTTACCCCGTTATGGCCACCAAGGTCGCGATCAACGGTTTCGGCCGTATTGGCCGTCTCGTCTTCCGTGCACTCGTCGAGCAAAAGCTGCTCGACGAACTCGATGTTGTCGCCGTCGGCGACATCGTGCCCGCCGACAACCTCGCCTACCTGCTGAAGTATGACTCGGTTCAGGGTCGTTTCGACGGCGAGGTCAGCTCGAAGAAGTCGTCGCCGGACAAGGAAGAGGACGACGTCATCGTCGTCAACGGCAAGGAGATCCGCGTGGTCTCGGCGCGCACGCCCGACGGGCTGCCGTGGAAGGAAATGGGCGTCGACCTCGTCATCGAGGCGACCGGCCTGTTCGTCCAGGATGAAAAGGCCAAGGGCCACCTGACGGCTGGCGCCAAGAAGGTCGTCATCACCGCGCCCGGCAAGGGCGACATGCCGACGGTTGTTCTCGGCGTCAACGACGACAAGGTCGACTTCAAGGCCGCCGACATCGTGTCGAATGCATCGTGCACGACCAACTGCCTGGCGCCGCTGGTGCACGTCATCCTCAAGGAAGGCTTTGGTTTGAGCGAAGGCCTGATGACGACCGTGCACGCCTACACGGCGACGCAGAAGACGGTCGATGGCCCGTCCAAGAAGGACTGGAAGGGCGGCCGCACCGCCGCACAAAACATCATCCCGTCGTCGACCGGTGCCGCCAAGGCTGTCGGCCTGGTGCTGCCGGAAGTGCAAGGCAAGCTGTCGGGTATGGCGCTGCGCGTGCCGACGCCGACCGTTTCGGTGGTCGACCTGACCTTCAAGACGGAAAAGGCGACGTCGATCGCTGAGCTCAAGGCGTCGATCAAGAAGGCCTCGGAGACCTACATGAAGGGGATCCTCGAATACACCGAGGACGAGGTCGTCAGCTCGGACTTCATCCACCACAAGGCTTCGTCGATTTTCGACGCCGGCTCGTCGATCGAGCTGAACCAGAACTTCTTCAAGCTGGTCAGCTGGTACGACAACGAGTGGGGCTACAGCAACCGCGTCGTGGAACTGGCCCAGAAGCTCGCTGCGGCGATCTGAGCGGAGTCTATCGCCCGTGCGCTCTCGCAAGCGCCGGGTTGTGTCTTTGGCCCGGCCGCTCTTGCGAGCACCGGGCAGACCGAAACCTGTCTGCATACGCGATGAGCTACAAGGCGATCACCGATCTCGACCTCTCCGGCAAGCGCGTGTTGATGCGCGTCGACTTCAACGTTCCGCAGGACAAGCAGACGCTGGCGATTACCAACACCCAGCGAATCGTGTCGGCGCTACCGACCATTCGCTACGCGCTCGCGAACGGCGCCTCGGTGGTGTTGATGTCGCACCTGGGTCGCCCGAACGGCGAGCGCATCGCCAAGTTTTCGCTGCGCCCGGTCGCAGCCGAACTCGAAAAACAGCTCGGCAAGCCGGGGGAGTTCCCGGTGCAGTTTGTCGAGGAGTGCGTCGGCGCAGCGGCTGAGGCTGCCACGGCGGGGCTCGCGCCCGGCTCCGTCGTGCTGCTTGAAAACGTTCGCTACCACATCGAAGAAGAAGGCAAGCGCAAGGTCGTGGCCGAAGACGGCAGCAAGTCGTCCGAGAAGGCCGACGCCGGCCGCGTCGCGCAGTTTCGGCGGGACCTGGCCAAGCATGGCGATGTCTTCGTCAACGATGCGTTCGGCACGGCCCACCGGGCGCACAGCTCGGTCAGCGGCGTGGCCGAGCACCTGCCGGCGGCGGCCGGCTTCCTGCTGCAAAAAGAACTCGACTCGTTCGGCAAGGTGCTGCGCGAGCCACAGCGGCCGTTCGTTGCGATCCTCGGCGGCGCCAAGGTCAGCGACAAGCTGCCGGTGATCGAGAACCTGCTGCCCAAGGTCGACAAGCTGATCATCGGTGGCGCGATGGCCTACACGTTTTTGACCCACATGGGCCGCGCCGTCGGCACGTCGATGGTCGAGCCCGATCTCGTTGCCGAAGCGGGTCGCGTGCTGGCGATGGCCAAGGAGCAGGGCAAAGAGCTGCTGCTGCCGGTGGATCACATCTGCGCCGCAAAGTTCGCTGCGGATAGCCCGGCGAGCGTGCACGAGAGCGACATCGCGGACGGCTTGATGGGCCTCGACATTGGCCCCAAGACGGTTGCTTGCTACGTCGATGCGCTGCGCGGCGCCAAGACGGTGATCTGGAACGGGCCGATGGGCGTGTTCGAAATGGACGCGTTCTGCAAGGGGACGGAGGCGGTCGCGCAAGCGGTTGCGGACGCGACAGCGGATGGCGCGTTCACCGTGGTTGGCGGCGGCGATTCGGTCGCGGCCGCCGAAAAGCTCGGCATCGTCGACAAGCTCAGCCACGTCAGCACCGGTGGTGGTGCCAGCCTGGAACTGCTCGAAGGCAAAACGCTGCCGGGCGTCGCGGCGCTGACTTCGTAGGCGGTGCATTCCGCGGCGCTGCTTTTGGCGGCGCTGGTATCGCTGGGGCTCGTTCGGCAGGCGCGAACGGCGCGAAAGGCGCGAAAGGCGCTATCGGCGCGCTCGCAGCGCCAGCAGCAGCCCGGTCATCGTCGGCGCCGCGCGGAAGAGTCGCCACCAGTTGAGCTCGCTCTTCTCGTGCGGGCCGGAGCGTTGCGCTTCGGCGCGGGCGGCCTGGCGGATGATTTCGGACCGCGCGTTGATGAACGCGCGACGACGGCCGAACCAGCTGCCAGCCAGCTTGATGCGGGCGAGAGCTGCGAGCTGCAGGACGCGCACCTTTTCATTCGGGAAGCTCTCGGTGGCCATGTCACACAGCTCGAGACAGCGTTCATACTCGCCGCGCTGGTAGGCGCACTCGGCTAGGTAGCGCCGGTGCCACCAAACCGAGTGATCGGCCGGCACGTCCGACGACATCGCGTAGCTGCTGATCGCCTCGACTTCTTGCCACTGCTCGAGGTCGGCATGCGCGCTGGCCAGGTTGGCGAGCATCCAGCCGCGCACGCCCGGCCGTCGGTAGTTGCCGTTGGTCAAGCGCACCGCGGTGGCCGCGCCGTCCCGGTCATTGAGCGCGTAGATGATGCGGGCCCAGCTGTCGGTGTCGTCGATGGGCGGCTGCAGATTGCGCGCCACCCAGCTGTCGATGACCTTCGGCGGGTAGTGTCCCTTGCACGCGTACAGCAGGCGTGACAGCACCTCGACGCGACTCGCGGGCGGCAGCCATTCGGCCAGCGCATCCAGGCGATCCCAAATGTCCTCGGGGCAGTCGGTGATCAGGATCGAGAGGGCGTTCTCGTGGCGAAGTGCATCGCGGTCCTGCGCACTCTCGCGTAGCACTCGTTGGAGTAGCGCTAGCTGGGCGGCTTCGTCGGCGTCGCGCAGCACCTCGTCGGTGTTGTGTAGCGTCGCAAAACTGGCTTCCGGTTCGCGCAGCAGCCGCAGAAAGAACGTCTCCGCGAGGCCGCGTTGGTTGGCGCGGGCGTGGCACTGGCACAGCATGGCGGCGCGTTCGAACGGCTGCTGGTCTGGATCGGACGCGCCCGGAAAGAGCTCGAGGATCTGCTTGGGCTTGCCGCGTTCGAGCAGCACCTCCGCCAATCGGTCGCGCGCCCAATCGTGGTCCGGAGCGATCTTGAGGGCCGTGCGCAAATCGTCTTCGGCACCGGCGAAGTCGCGCTTGCGAATGCGCACATCGGCAGCGTAGCAGTGCGGTGTCGGGTTGTCGGCGATGGCCTGCGGCAGCTTGCGGCAGAGCTGCAGGATGTCTTGGTCGCGCTGTTCGTCGTCGAGCCAGCCCAGCAGCGTGAACCAGCCGCCGACGTAGTCCTCGTGCTGCTCCAGGAGTTCGACCAGCTTGCTGCGCGCACCGGGCAGGTCGCCCTGCATGCGCAGAATGCGCAGCCGCATGACCAACAGTTCGGGCTCCTCGCCGAGCAGCTGCAGGCCCGCGGCGATGACCTGCTCGGCCTCGTCGAACTTGCGCAGCTCCAGCAGCCCCTCGAGAAGCTGCGTGCGCGCGCTGCCGACGCGTGGATCAATGCGCACGGCCTGGCGCAGCGCGTCGAGGCGTTCTTCTTGGTTGCCCAGCGCGTCGTGCGCCGTCGCCAGCAGCTCGTAGCTCAAGCGCCACGACGGGTTGTCGCGCGTGCAGGATTCGGCGTGCGCCAGGGCCTCGGCGTGCTGGCCGACCTGGGCGCGCCAGATCACCTGGGCGCGGCGCACCCAGCCGTAGTCTGGGCTCAGCAGTGCCGCCCGGTCGGCGCTTTGCAGGGCGCCGTCGCGATCGCCGAACGACCAGGCGAGGCTGGCGCGCATGCCGTGCAGCGTCGAGTTGTTCGGCGACTGCTCGATGCCGCGCTGGTAGGTCTGCATGGCCTCCTGCGTGCGCCCTTCTTGCTCTAGGGACTCCCCGAGCTCGACCCACGCCTGGCCGTAGGTCGGTTCGCGCTCCAGCAGCTTCTTGAGCAGCGTGCGCTCTTCGTCGCGCTGGCCGGCCGAACGCAGGCAGCGTCCGAGCAGGATCCAGTGTGGCAGCAGCCATGGAAAGTCTGTCTGCAGCTGTTTGGCGATGACGACGGCGGCTTCGGCGTCGCGTTCGGACAGCCAGCGGCAGCGCGCAGCGGCAAGCGAAGGGGCGTCGGGGAAGCGCTCCTGCAGCTCCTTCAAGAAGGTCTCGACGTGATCGTCGTCGAGGTCCTGGGCGATCGCGTTGACGACGAAGTCGAGGTCCTGCTGCTCTGGCGGTGTGTGGTTCGAAAGCGCCGCGGCCATCGCGCCGCGGACCGCGGCCGCCGACTGTTCGCGGTTCTCGGCAAGCTGGCGGCGGCGGCTGAGGAACGCCGGTTCTTGGTTCCAGTGTTCGGGAGCCTGTTCGAGCAGCTGCCGGCAGCGGGCGAGGTCGCCGGTCTCTTCGGATGCGTCGATCGCGTCCAGCCAGACCGCGGCGGAATCCGGCATCTGCTCCAGCATCGTGGCGACGTGTGGCGCCGCTTCTGCGGCGCGGCCGGTGCGGATCAGGTGGCGCGTCAAGCGGCCGAGCAGCCACCACTCCTCGGGGTGTTCGCGGTGCAGGCGGCGCATCAGCTGCTCGCTCAGGGCGCGCTCTTCGATCTCTTCATAGAACTCCTGCACGTGCACCAGGACGCGCGGGTTTTCGCCGTGTTGCTCGAGGCACTCGTGCGCGCGCGCTAGGGCGGCTTCGCGTCCTTCGGTGGCCAGCAGGTCGTGGAGCACAGCACCCCAGGCGGCGCCGTTGCTCGGATCGAGCGCGAGCGTCGCCTGCAGCGCGGCGGATGCTGCGGCGTGGTCGCCGGTTGCGGCCGCGAGCCGTCGCCGGGCATCCTGGAGCGGCAGCGGCCGCCAGCGCTGGGCATCCTCCAGCAGCGCGGCGGCGGCCTCCCGCTGGCTGTCGGCGAGCAGCAGGTCAAACAGCTGCTCGCGCAGGCCCGGTTCGTCGACGTGCGTCAGCGCTTCGCGCAGGACCTGCACGGCTTCGGTGCGGCGGTGGGCGCCGTCGAGCGCGCGCGCTAGGGTCGCGCGGGCTTCCCAGCGCTTGCTGCCGATGCGGTCGACGCGGCGCTGCAAGAACGAAAGTCCCTGGTCGCTCTTGCCGAGCAGGGTGCA
>JBGCDH010000015.1:0-85165 GCA_045105235.1 Planctomycetota bacterium
TCGGCGCGCGCGACGCATCCACGAGCCCCGCCATGCCCAGCTCCGCATGCCTCGCCTTGATCTTGTAGCCGGTCTTCCGACTGATCCCGAACCGACGGCACGCCTCCGCCATCGTCAACTGCCCCTTCAGCAGCAACTTCACGAACTTCTGTCTCTCGCTCACAGGATCGGTCTGGGTCCATGGCATCCGGCCAGAAGACCCACGACGCTTCCCATGGTCACGCTCGAGTGTCACCCATGTGCCCGGACACGAGTGTTACCCATGTACCCGGGTTGGACCCCTCGCCTTCGCAGCACTGCGCGGCCCCAAGCCAAGGCGCTCGGCCAAGTCGCTTGTTCGGCCCGTGGCAGTCTTGCTCGCGGGCATGGCAGCAATCGCACTCGTTGGCGGAGTCGCCGGCTATCTTGCTGCGGATCGCGGGTGGGTGGTGCTTGTAGGCAGGCTTGCGGCCGAGGTGCCAGCTGATCGGCATGCCGTGTTCATCGCCGATCTCTGGGCACACTCGGCAAGCTACCTTGTGGCGTTCCTCGGCGGGATCGTCCTCATCAATCACGTGTGGCGGTCGCGCCAACGCGGCGGTTATGGTCCCGCCCAACTACACGCAGGAGCTGACGACGCTTCGCGTCGCAGCTCAGCGTGACAGACGTTGGACGGACCAGTGAGCGATCTTGCGAGATGTGTGACCCATGAGTTGTCTTTGCTGCCAGGGGGTAGTCTGCAACGAGTCATCGTCCGTGCCCTCGATGCCGAGGTCTCCAGCCGATCCGATCTCGCAGACCCGCTGCTCTATATCGGCGGCGAGGTCCGCCTTGAGTGCGAAAGCCGGACGGTCTTCGTGAGTTGGGTGGCTCGTGACGGCTGGGACGATCACTTCTCGATCGCCGTGCGCGCGGAGTCACTCTTCAAGCAGGATGCGTTGTTGCGCGATTGGGATGTCAGCGACCTAGAGCCATGGAGCAAATGCGTTCGGAGACCTTTCCGAGGCGCACGGGTCTTCTCGTTCCGAGGCACCCCGCACGTCGTTGAGCTTTCATTCGGTGAGCTGACTTGGTGGATGGCTGATGGCTCTGAACAGACAGTCGGGGATGGAGATGACCTGCTCATCCGCTCCGGGAGCTTTCCAGCCAGCAAGGGAGCGAAACTTGTTTGGACCGTGTAGCCAGTACCAGCAAAAGATGCACTCGACGCCGACGGCGAGGTCTTCGCGGTAGGGTTCGATTGTTCGGAGGAAGGCAGTCGGGTCGGTCGGGATGTTCTTGCTGGCGAGCTCGCTGCCGTGCTCATCGGTGATGCAGAGGTGCATTGTGCGGGCGTGCAGGTCGATGCCGCAGTAGTGCCGGTGGCGTTTGGTGTAGAGTTGCATGAGGCCCTCGGGGTTGAAGAGCTCGCCAGCGTAGGCGGGTGCTCGGGGGCCTTATCAGCATCAAGCCGCTGCAGCAGGCGATGCTTCGCGTCGCAGCTGATCATCCAGAGACGCTGGTCCGACAGGAGAATCCATATGGCATCAAGAAGCCGTTACCCGGGCCTCATGACGCAGGTTGTCGGTTGGATCATCGGACTGGCGGTCACCTGTTGGGTCACCGTGCTGCTCTGGGTAGGAGTGATCAAGGTTTTGGCTGCGGCGGGAGTGATCCGTGGTCCGAGAGATCCAGGGCTCGCTACAACCATTGAGGTGTGGTTCGTTCACAACTGGCCAGTCGTTCTGGTCGCCCAACTAGTTGTTGGCTCCTTGGTCGCCAGACGGATTTGCAGGCCCATTTTCGCCGCGAGCCGCCGCGGCAGCTGCCCAACTAGATACGGCAGCTGACGGGGCTGCGCCCCGCATCTGAGTCGAATAGATCTCCGCCGCGATCCACCCGAGGTGGGCTCGCTACCGCAACCAGCACTCAATGCCAGGCGTTAACGCCAAGCCCGACTGTGCTGCGACGTCGAGTACCGCGGCTTGTGCCGTCAGCCGTGCACCGGCGAGCGCCGGCACGTTGGCCACGGAGAACGGCACGCTGGCCGTGCCGACTCCCGTGCCACCGGGCGTGCCGCTCGTTGCGAACGCAGTCAGATCCATCGGAGATGCAAGCCACAGTGTGCCTCCTCCGAACGCAGTCGCTGTTGGCTGCTGCCACGTCAGGCCAATTGCGCCTAGCGAGCCGCCGCGGGCGTTGGCGATCTCGAACGAGGTTGTGCGGCCGAGCACTGGCAGTGACGCAAGCTGCAGGCTCGGCGCTTGGCTGCCCGTGCCCGGCGTCTCACCACCGAGTGGGGTCCAGCCTGTGCCGACATACGCGTGCAGGCCCGGGGAGTTCGTCGACCCACTGTCGGTGCGCAGGTGCACGACGCGCTTCGAAGCAGCCTGGATCGCGTCCACACCGTCTTCCATTTCGGACCATGTCTGACCGCGATCCGGCGAGTGCGCCAGCACTTGGGCTGTCGGAGAGCCTTTGAACAGGGCAAAAGCGTCGTCGCCAGTTAGTTGGAGGTCGACCTCGAAGCCGATGGGAGCGGACGCGTAGAGGCCAGGAGATTGCCATGTTTGCGCGCCGTCGAGCGAAGTCTGGATGTGCCAAAACTCCGTTGCGGGGGCCGCGCCATTCGATGTCCCGGCAATCGACACCGTTTGGCCGTGAACCGCAACGTCATGGATCCTGTCCATGAGTAAGCCCGGCACGGGCGACCAAGTCATTCCGTCGTCGTCCGATCGTGACAGCTTGCCGCCGAGGCTGCCCACCAAGAGCAGGTCCCCATTGCCAGACATGCCCCGCGTCTGTCCCGTCGGTTGATGTTGTCCGATTCGCCGTTGGTTGGAGAGCCAGGTCTGACCGGCGTCGTAGGACGACTGCAGCCACGCCTCGTAGCCGGCTGACGACGTTGTCATGAAGTAGATGTGGATCTCGTCACCTTCGCCGACGAGATCCATCTCAATGTGGTAGCCGGACGTCGACGGTACGGGAATGGGAACGGTCCCAATCAGCACGTCCGAGCCAGGCCAGGTTGCACCACCGTCGGTCGAGCGCTGCATCCAAGCCGTTTGCGTCACCCGCTCCTCCCAAAACACGCAGACGGTGTTTCCGTGCACGTGCACGTGGGGTTGCGGGGTGAACACCGCGCTGTTCCATGTGGAAATCTGCTGCTCGGTGCTCCACGTGAGCCCCGCGTCGTCCGAGACACGCGTCGTGAGTCCACCCGTGAAGATGCCACCCGTCGACCCCACGGCCACGACCCGGTTGCCGTCCGTGGCCACATCGTAAAGTCTGGGCATCAGCGGCTGATCGATGGAGTCCCAGGTTCGGCCTCCGTCCCGCGAGCGCCCGATGCTTGGGTAGTCCATCCCGAAGCAGAGCAGCACATCGGATGGCAGCGCGACAAAGCGCGGCTCCTGGAACTGCGTGCTCGGATTCAGCAGAGTCGCGTGCGCCGGAATCTGTGCGGCGAGCGAGCAGGTCAGCACGGAGCACGCAATGGTGGCGTTAGTTGTTTTTCCCATGCATGTAGGCTAAGCGTGCTGCGCCCCACCGGCAAATCGCCCCGCGCCCGGGAGTCGCGGCGCGAACCACCGAGGGCATGATGAAGAGTCACGCGCCCGCATCGCGGGGGCCGTGCATCTTGCTGGCTCCGCTTCTCTCGACCTTGCGGTTCGATGTTGGCATCGAAGGCCTTGCTGAAGGGGTAGCCGACGGTGCCAGGCGTAGTCGATGACGAGCGAGGACCCGTTGGTAGGGCTGCTCCAACGGCCGGCGCAGCGTGCGCGATCTGGGCTCGCGTCGGCAGCTTTGCGCGGGCGTGCCCGAGGGAGGTGGCTATCGAGAACCCGTTTCCACGCGTCCGCGACCCACCTCGCTACTGATACCGCCCGATCGTCAACATCAGTCCTGGCGACATCAACACGCCTTGCTGTTGACCCGGCGCGAGCTCGAACAGCTGTGAGTAGAGAGTGATCCCGGCGAGCGTCGGGTCGGCAAGCGCCGAGATCACCGTCAGAGGCGTCCATTGTGCGTTGGGAGCCAGCGTCGTCGCGAAGCTTGTTACTGGGTCAACGAGCAGCTGGCCGCCAAGCACCGGCACGTTCGTCGGTGCGAAGCCAACAGCCAAGAAGCCTACGCTCGGCGACGACAACGACGCATCGTGTGAGCGCAGGAAGTAGCCGATGTCCTGGCCGATCAACGCATAGCCGTTGCCCGCCTGGCCGGGGGAGTTGCCGTTGGAGCCAGTCAGAGCTTGGCCATAGAGGGAGGCGCCAGGATTCTCGCGGACGCGCGTCTCGAAACAGCGCAGGCCGAAGCCGGCCTGAAACTGCGAGTTGACGTTGGCGCCGAACGCGCTGAGCGGCTCCGGCGCGGCGAGGTTGAAGGACGTCGTGCTCGCTGCCGGAGCGAAGATCGCCGTGTAGCGCAGCGACGGCCCTGAAGATGAGCCTTGGTTGATCCAGTAGGATTCGTAGCTCCGCATGTTCAAGCCGTTGCTGGCGGCCGTGTTGATGCTGGTCTGGAGCCCTGCGAAGGTTTGATCGACCGCGAGCCCCGTGCCGCCGGGGTTCGGTTCAAACACTGCGTCGTAGCGAAGATCGCCGTTCGCGTCGTCGTATGCCTCCAGGAACTGCAGGCGCAGGCCGACGGTGATTCCCCAGTCGTAGCGGTCCCCGAGATCGGCCCCGGCGATGCCGAGCTCGACGTAGCCCCCGGTGGTCAGGCCCGTGGCCGAGTAGGCCACGAAGAAGCGTCGGTCGTTCTGCGGACCGAGATACGACGCGAAGGCGAGCACCTTTGCGCCGGCTCCGACGTAGGTGTTGAAGTCCTGGAGCATCGCGCTCTGGCTCTGATCGAATCGGACCACGGCGGCCGCCGGACCGGCGTGCCAGCTCGTGTCGAAGAGCATGGGGCCGTTGTTGTCGCGGTAGGCCTCAACGTGGCTGGGCGTCAAACCAAAGCTCGCGGCTTGGGCCTGGTCCGCGAGCCACTGCGATTGGGTTCTGCCAATGTAGACGAGTTGCCCGCTAGCCAGTGAGGAGTCAAACCAACCGCTGTAGGTTCGCTGGGCGAGGGACGGAGCAGCGAGGAGGGCGAGGGCGTAGGCCGCGGCAACGAGGCGGAGACGGTTCATAGCATATTGCGGATCGAGGAGTGGCAGGCCGTTGCACAACGGCGTCTGCCCGGAGTCACTGTCTTGTGTGTGTTCTTGAGGCTGCGTCCTGGTCGAAGCGTTCGAAGTCTGGAACACCGAAGACGTGGCTGTGACGGCTGAGTCTCCGCTGCATCAACACTTGCGGCAGGACGCGCAGTTGCGTGCGCCATCGGTGGCGCAAGCTCTGTCCGAATGGCTCACGGTTTCGGGTGTTTTCTTGCGGCCGCGCACTCTCTCGGCGCGGTTTGCCGCGGACATGGCGATGGCAGCGCGCGGCCGAGCCGGCATTCACAGATCTGCAGGTCTGCAGGTGCGCGGCGCGCCGTTCTTCGCCCAGCTGCATCCGGCTAGACGGAATCCCCGGCCTCTTCGCCGGCAGCATTCGGGTGCCTCGGTAGCTTGCGGCGAGCCAAATACCCGAATCGCGTCATGCGCCTGATGCGGGCTGCCACGTGTCCACTGCGGCGACTTCCGGACAGTAGGCGCTGCCGCCGGCGACGGAGTTTGCGGCGTTCCCCGCAGACATCGTCCCGCTGGTCGTTCACTCGTGCACTCGTGCACTCGTGCGCGAAGCGCCATCGGCCAGGTGAGGCAGGTCCGTTCATCCTTGATGAACTACCGCGACGCCGACCAGCGCTCGCACAACCCGCTGTCGGTGACGGAGGATCGCATCGTGTCGCCGTCGTCCCTTCGGCGTAGACGGGCGCCCGCGGCCCGCGGGTTCTGCCGAACGTTTACTGCAGCTCGTGGAGAGCGCCCTCGCTTTCCTTCTGCTTGATGCGAGCGATGAACTCTGCGCTCAGCAGTCCCTCTGGCAGCGCACTGCTGGCGTGCTTGGTTAGGGCGTCCGATAGACTCAGCCCCTCCAGAAGCATGTCGTCTTTCACACCCTCGTACATCGCCCCGTAGCATCGGGCAATCTTCTCGGCAACCTCGTAGTCCTCACGCAACTGCTCGATCAGGTTGAGCAAGGGTTCGTCGGGGCCGCCTTGAACGATCTTCTGAGTGAGCTGCAGGGCGGCGCTTTCCTGCACTTGCTGAGCGTTCGAGTGATCCATGAGGAATAGGGTCGCTGTGAGGTTCGGTGCGGCTGACGGCGCGAAGCACGCTGACATGCAGTGCGCTCTATCGGACGATATCGACGGTGCCCTCAAGGCGAGAAGTCGTCGATGTTCGATGTTCGATGTTCGATGGTCGATGATCGATGACTGCGAAATACGCGCGCGATACGGTCCCTCGACGCATCCAGCTTCGATCTCATGTTTCGACCATGATAGTCAACTTCTACGTCGCCTACGACTACATCACCGACCTCACCCAAGGGCAAATGGCTTCGAATCCTGATGCGATCGACGACTGGGAGCTCTTCGAGGTAGACATGACATACATGCTGAAGGCCGCGCGCGCCAAAGACGATGAGGCTCTCTTGCGGCTCATTATCGACTCTCTGGTGGCGGATCCGGCCGGCCGCGTCGATGAATTTGCCGGCCAGGTGTATGGCTTCTGCGAAGAGCAGATGGTTGAGCTCCTAACCCATGCCTTCCACTTCCTGTGGCCGGACGCTGTGCTGAGCCGAGCCGGAGAAGGGCCGAAGGTCGAGTTTCAGCCCATGTCGGATGCCGAATGGGCGGCACGGCGTGGGCGGTAGCGTCGGGTCGCTGCGGGCTGCGGAGTGGTGTCGTTTGTCGCAGTGACCTGATGCAAGGCCGGGTCTACAGGTCGCCAAGGTGACGTTGTGATGCCTGCTGATGATTCGTTTCGGCAGGCGGAGCCTTGCCGCACGTCTCGTTGCTGACCGCCGTGTGGGCATCATGCGGGTCGTCTGGTGCCGAGCTGGATCCCGAGCAAAACCAGATCTCTATCGTGCCGGTCGTGTAGCGCGTGCGGATCTCTTTGAGGCGGAGCTAGAGTTGGTTCGGTTGCGCCACGCAGTCCTGATCAGCGAGCACAAGCTCGCCGAATCCGAGACGCCTCGCGGAGATAGAGATGTGTCACGAGCGCGTTCGAGCGAACTCTTGCGTGCGTTGATCGTGGCGGATTGAAAGGCCGTTGAGCTTTGCGAGCGTCGGTTGCTGCGCGATCGTGATCGCTAGCTTGCGGGGTCGGATGCGCGCGCCGCTGCTCGGTTGCTCGCGACACGTGCGCGCCACCAGATAAACGCCGCCGTAGCCGCGGCCAGCATCCCGCCGATCGCGACGAGCTGCCATGTTTTCATAGAATCCTCCGGGTCGCGCAGGAGGCCGCCGATGAGCAAGACCGCAAACAGCATGCACGGTCCGATCCAGACGGCGAGCGCGTTGATCTCGTGCAGAATACGATGCTTGCAGTCAATCAGCACATGGCGACCCGCTAGTCCACATGCGACGGCGGCAGCGACGTTGAGGCCGCCGATTCCGATGACGCTGTCCATGCGCCAGTGGGGCTCCTCCGCAACGATGTGGACCAGCCAGAAGACCATGGCAGCGGTGCCGACCATGGCGAAGGCCAAGCCGCCGAGCGGCAGGGTGACGCGGAGCAGGCTGCGCATACGTGTTGTGCCGGTCGGAGACCCATGTCGCGGTTTGACACCATCTGCACCTGCGTGTTCTTCCGCTGTGCTCGCGCCCGCGTCTGCTGTGCCCGCCGGCGCATCGCTCCCGTCCGCTCGATCGAGCTCGGTCTCCATGTCTTGGACATGCTGGAAGCGGTTGTCTGGATCCTGTGCGAGCGCACGGCGCACAACCTTGTCGAGCCGCGGCGAAACACCTTCTTGCGCGGACGGCGACGGGAAGTCCCCAATTGGCAGCTTGCCCGTCAGCATTTCGTAGAGCACCACGCCCAGAGAGAAGATATCGGCGCGGTGGTCGACGTCTTTGCCGGCACGCCACTGCTCGGGCGCCATGTAGTGAGGCGTGCCAAGCACCTGCGTGGTGCGCGTCAACATTTCGGGAGCTTGGTCGCCGTGCACGATGCGCGCCAAGCCGAAGTCGGCGATGCGCACGTTGCCGTCTAGGTCGACGAGGATGTTCTCCGGCTTGATGTCGCGGTGCACGACTCCGTGCATGTGGGCGTAGCGCAGGGCTTCGCAAATCTGTGGCGCAAGGCGCAGGGATTCTTCGGGGCCAAGCTGGCCGAGTTCGAGCAGTCGCCGCAGGTCGGCGCCGTCGACGTAGTCGGTGACGAGGTAGAGCAGGCTCTGGCGCTCGCCAAAATCGATGACGCGCAGGATGCGCGGGTGGTCGAGGCTGGCGAGTGCGCGTGCCTCGCGTTCGAAGCGGGCCTGAAACTCCGGCTGCTCGGCAAGCTCCTGCTTGAGCACCTTGAGCGCGACCATGCGGTCGAGCTTGGGCTGGCGGGCGCGGTAGACCGTCGCCATTCCGCCCTCGCCAATGCAGCGTTCAATTTCGAGGTCAGGAAACGCTTCGCGCACGGTTGCCAGACGCGCCTCGTCGTCGGGCCGAGCAGGGCGGGACGCTCCGCTGCTGGCGCGCAGCAGGCGGGTCGGGTCCTGCGCGTCGGACGATTGCTTGGGGTCGCTCATGGGTAGAGATGCAGCGAATGCACTGCCGTGGTTACAGCGACGGGCACAAACTTACTCGGGCGGTTAGGGCTTGCTCAGCAAGCTCAGTAGGTGCGTGAGTTCATCTTCGAAGTCGGCCCGGCCACCGCCGGCGCGCTCTGGCGTGCGATCCAGCGTATCTTCGATTTCGGCCCGCAGTCGTTCGTGGAATCGTTCGCGCGCGCGGTGCACGGCGACTTTGAAGGCGCCCTCCGACACGCGGGCCTCCTCGGCGGCCGCGCGCATCGGGCCTGGATCGCACGCGGGATCCAAAAACGCCCGTGCGGCGGCAAACACGATGCCGCGGCCGCGCTGCTCGAACTCCTCGGCGAGTTGGCCGAGCACGCGTTCGACCAGCGCTGCGACCCAGCGGCGGGCAAAGGCCTGTTCGGGGCCCTCGCTCGGATCGGCGGGCTCGCCCTGCAGGCGGCCTTCTTCGGATGCAAAGTCGAGCGGCAGCAGCTGCCGGTCGCCGCCGCGCTTTTTCGCGCCGGCTGCCGCCTGGTCGTTGCGCAGATGATTTTGTGCGCAAGCCAGCAGCCAGGTTCGGAATCGACCCCGTTCGGGGTTGGCTTGGGCCAGCGAGCGGTCGGAGAGAAAGCGTGCGAACAAGCCCTGCGTCAGGTCCTCGGCGCGATGCGAATCGCCGTTCGCGGCGCGATGGAAAAAGCGGTAGACGGCCGGCCAGTACAGCAGGCATAGCTCCTGCATCGCATGGCGTTCGTCGCAGCCCCCGGAGGCTTCGCCCGCGGCGCGCTGCACCAAGCTCCAGCGGGTGGTCCGATACGTCACGCCCTTCACGGTAGCTGTCTCTCGGTGCAGCGCCAGGCAATCGCTATGCTGCCGCCATGTCGGAACTGCCGCCCTGCCCCAAGTGCAAATCGAGCTACGTCTATCTCGACCGGGGCATCTTCACCTGTCCGGAGTGCAGCCACGAGTGGAGTGCGGCGGAGGCCGCGGCCGAGGATGCGGCCAAGGCCGAGGCGAAGGTGACCCGCGACGCCAACGGCACCGCGCTCGCGGATGGCGATACCGTCACCGTGATCAAGGACCTCAAGGTCAAAGGTGCTGGCGCCACGGTCAAAGTGGGCACCAAGGTGCGCAACATTCGGCTGGTCGATGGGGACCACGACATCGACTGCAAGATCGACGGAATCGGCCAGATGGGGCTGAAATCGGAGTTTGTGCGCAAGGTCACCTGACCTCGCGGCCGCAAAGATCTTTCCCGCAGCAGCTCGCTCGGATATCCCCACAGGCACGATGCTATCCAACGCGATCGTGCTCGGCCCGCAGCGGCGAGAGCCCATTGTCTGCGAAGCGCTCGACGACCTGGTCGGCGACCGCAAGCAGTCTGTCGCCGTCGTGACTGCCGGATGGGAGGAGCGCGAGTCGGAGACCGAAGAGCTCGAGGAGCACGTCTGTCGGCCGACGGTCAACCTCGACATCTGGGCGCGCGTGGAGCGGATCTTTCGCGAGGACACCGAGCTGCTCGAGGCCATGCGCGAGCGGCAGGCCACGTGGCGCCGGATCCAGGATCTCTACCGGCTGCGGCTCGAGGGCCTGATGGATCCCACCAAGGAGCTGCTGCAGCGCGCCGAGCGCGAAGATGACGAGCTGGCGGCCGCCGCCGAAAACGACGCCTGGGAGCTGGTGCGCGGTCTCGACCAGCAGCACACCTCGCGCGTCGAAGAGCTGCACCAGGAGTTTTATCAGCGCGTTCGTCCAGCCGAGCGGCCCGCCGTCGTGCGCGAGCGGCGCGCGATCGAAGCCCAGCTGCAGGACGTTGCGTGCCTGTGCATAGCCGGCGGCCACGTGTCCGTGCTGCTGCACCGGCTGCAGCTGTTTGACCTGATGTCGCTGTGGGGCGACCGCCCGGTTGTCGCGTGGTCTGCCGGCGCCATGGTGCTGAGCCAGCAGGTGGTGCTGTTCCACGACGCGCCGCCACAGGGCAGTTCGTATGCCGAAGTGATGGAAGCCGGCTTTGGCCTGCTGCCGGGCTTGGTTGCCTTGCCGCACGCCAAACATCGGCTGCAGGCCGAAGACTCGGTGCGCGTGCGGCTGCTGTCGCGGCGCTTCACGCCAGCGCTTTGCGCGATGCTCGACTACCGCACAAGGATCGACTGGCGCGGCGGCAAGTGGCTTCCACACGCCGGCGCGATGCAGCTGGCCGAAGACGGTCAGGTTTTGGAGATGGCACGATGAGCGTTGTCGAGCGGCTCGAGGCGGCGTTGGTTGGCGGCGAGCGCGCCGTCGACGCGATGCTGCGCGAGGTCGAGTTTCCGTATGTCGAAGGGCGCAACGTCACGTTCGTCTTTCGAGGCGAAGCGGAGTCGGTGACCCTGCACCACTGGATCCACGGGCTGCCGGGCGAACTGGAGTTCCGCCGGCTGCGCAAGAGCGACGTCTGGGTGCTGCAGATCGACCTGCCGCGCGGCTCGCGCATGGAGTACAAGCTCGGCGTCATGCTCTATGGGCGCGGTCGGCTGCTCCGCGATCCGCTCAATCCGCATCTTGCGCGCGATCCGTTCGGCGCAAACTCCGTCGTCTACGGCGAAGGCTACGCGCCGCCCGAGTGGACCGAAGCAGACCCCGAGGCGCGCAAGGGCACGATCGAAGACCGGCACCTCGACAGCGCGGTGTTCGGCGACTGGCGCCCGATCCAGATCTACCGGCCGGCGCGCTTTCGCGAGACCCGCCGCTACCCCTTGCTGGTTGTGCACGACGGCTTTGACTATCTGAAGTTCGCCAACCTGCAAAACGTGCTCGACAACCTGATCCACCGGTTGGAGCTGCCGCCGCTGATCGCGGTGATGACGCAGTCGCCGGACCGCATGCAGGAGTATGCGGCCGACGACCGCCACGCGGATTTCCTGGTCAAGGACCTGGTGCCGCAGATGGAGGAGCTGCTGCCGCTGGTCCGCGAGCCGTCGGCGCGGGCGGTGATGGGGGCCTCGTTTGGTGGCGTCGCCTCGCTGTCAACAGCGTGGCGGCACCCGGGCTTCTTCGGCAAGATGCTGCTGCAGTCGGGTTCGTTTGTGTTCACCGAGATCGGGGAGCACGACCGCGGCCCGGTCTTTGACCCCGTGGTGAAGTTCGTCAACCAGTTCCGCAAGAAGCCCGGCAAGCCGGCCGACACCGTCTACCTGAGCTGCGGCGTCTACGAATCGCTGATTTACTACAATCGCTCGCTGGTGCCTCTGCTCCAGGATACCGGCATGCAGGTGCGGATCCGGGAGGCCAACGACGGCCACAACTGGGAGAACTGGCGAGATCGGCTGCGCGAAGGCCTTTCCTACCTGTTCCCAGGCCCTTTGTGGCACGTCTACGAGTAGTCTTCTCGGCCCACTGACGCCCGCTATGCCCGCAGTTACCCGCAACATCGGTCTCTCGCTCGGTGCCGACATCTGTTGGCCACTCGCGTTCGAACAGATCCTCGCCGACAGCAAGCTGTCGCTGAAGCTCGGCAAGGACGTCGTCAACTTCGCGTGCGAACGCGTTCCGCTGGAGCCGTTCGCGCTGCAGAAGGGATGTAAGTACGACGTCGTTGTCGATCGTCTGACGCACTGGTTCAAGCTCCAGCGCGAGTGGATCAAGAAGGGCGTCCTGATGGACGACCTCTACGTCTACAACAACCCGTGGTCGGTCCAGAGCTACGAGAAGCACACGTCGTATTGCGCGATGTTGGCCCTCGGCATGCCGGTGCCGGACACCGCGATGCTGCCGCAAAAGGACTACGACGAGTCCGGCGATCTGGAATACACGCTGTCGAAATACGCGCAGCTGTTCGAGCTTGGCCCGATCGGCGAGAAGCTCGGCTATCCGTCGTTCCTGAAGCCGTTTGATGGCGGTGGCTGGCGCGGCGTATCCAAGGTCGATTCGAAAGACGACCTGGTCAAGGCCTACGACGAGAGCGGCAAGGACCTGATGCACCTGCAGGCCGCGGTGGACGGCTTCGATGTGTTTGTGCGCGCGGTGGGCATCGGCCCGCAGGTTCGCGTGATGAAGTACGATCCGTCGCAGCCGCTGCACCAGCGCTACCTGGTCGAGCGCGATTTCGTTAGCGACAGCGAGCGCCAGCTGATCGTCGACACGTGTTTGACCATCAACACGTTCTTCGGGTGGGACTTCAATAGCTGCGAGATGCTGAGCCGCAACGGCGTCTTCCACCCAATCGACTTCGCCAACCCCTGCCCGGACAACCAGGTCAACTCGATCCATCACCACTGGCCCTGGTACGTCATCAGCAACCTGAAGTGGGCGGTGTTCAACGCCGCGACGCAGCGTGCGATGCGCAAGACGGTCGACTTCGAGCCCTACTACGAGATCGCGCGCACCAAAAAGCCGTTTGCAGCCAAGCTCAAGGGCTACGCCAAGCTCGCCCGCGAGCGGCTGGCCGCGGATGAGTTTGCCGCATTTGAGAAGAAGCACCTCGGTCCGCTCGAGCAGGCCGCGTTTGCCTGGTTCCGCAGCGATCGCTGCGTCGAGGCCATCCGCAAAAAGGTTGCCCACGTTTTCCCCGAGCACGAAGTCGACGAGTTTACCGATCGCTTCCGCGACCAGGTGCGCGCGTCCACCGACGAACTCGAGGCCGAAGCTGCCGCGCGGTAGCTCGGTCGGCCCGGCCGTTTCTTCGCATCCGTCTTCCGCAACTCTCCCTAGCGCTCTCGCGCACTCGTTCCTGTGAGCAAGCATAAGATTTCCTGGCGTTCGCCCGCGATGGGCGGCCGCGAGATCACCTTCGTCCGCTACGGCGTGTCCGGCACGCCGCTGCTGCTGTTCCCGACCGCTGGCGGCGATGCCGAGGAGCCCGAGCGCTTCCATTTGATCTCGGCGATCGGTGACTTCATCAAGGACCTGCGCCTCAAGGTCTACGTGGTCGACTCGCTGGCGGGGCAGGCGTGGCTGACCGAGTGCCGCACGCTGCGCGAAGCGGCAGCGGCGCAGAATCAGTTCGATCGCTGCATTGTCGACGAAGTTGTGCCGGCGATTCATCGCGACTGCGGGGGCGACGGCGGCCGGATCTGGACCGCCGGGTCGTCGATTGGTGCGTTCAACTCGCTGTCGGTGCTGTGCCGCCATCCGGACCTGTTCCAGACGGCGATCTGCATGAGCGGCACCTACAACATGAACAAGTTTCTCGAGGGCGAGATCACGCGCGATTACTACGAGAGTTCGCCGCTCGACTTCGTGCCGCACCTTGAAGGCAAGCATCTGGAGATGCTGCGCGAACGGTTCATCCTGCTGGCGCACGGCAAGGGGCCACACGAAGAGCCCGAGCAGAGCTGGAACGTCGAGCGCGTGCTCGGGCCGAAGAGCATCCCGAACCGCGTCGATGAGTGGAGCGAGGATTGGCGTCACGATTGGGTGACGTGGCGGCGCATGCTGCCGCAATTCCTCGGCGAGTTCTTGCCGGCGGCGGCGGATGCTGCGAGCGGCGGCGGTGAGTCATCGGGCGGCGAGTCATCGGGCGGATGAGCCGATGAGCCCTCGCCGGTTGCTTGGCCTTGCAGGAGCTCTTTGGGCGTGTGTCTCGCTCGCCGGCTCGTTCCTGCCGCTGCTTGGACAAGATCCGCAGCGACCGCAGGGTGTGGGCCGGGGCCCGGCCTGGGGCGGTGGCCAGCCTGAAGGGGCGAACGCGATGTTTGCGACCGCAGACGGCTGCGCGCGCTGCCACAGCGCTTCGCCGCAGAGCCATGCGATGCGCTCGGCGGTCGGCGACGACGTGTCGCCGCACGGCCTGTGGCAGGCGACGGTGATGGCCAACAGCTTTCGCGATCCCTACTGGCAGGCACAGGTCGCGCGTGAGTGCGAGCAGGCGGCCAGCGACCCCGATGGCCGCGATCCTGAGGATGTGGCCGCCCTGTGCCTGCGTTGTCATGCACCGATGCGCCACCACACCCTGAAAAATCAGGCCGCGACCGCACAGCCGGCCGCAGCCGCGGCCGCAGCCGCGATCGCGCCGTCGGCAAGGGCTGGCACGATTCCGAAAGCGGATGCTGCGCCAGCGCTGACGCAGGCAGAGCAAGACCCTCTCGCGCGCGACGGGGTGTCGTGCACCGTTTGTCACCAGATCCGGGCGCGCGGCCTCGGCGAACCGACGACGTGGTCGGGCAAGGGGCGCATCGGCCGCGAGCGCGTCATCTACGGACCCTACCCAGAGCCGCAGGCCGCTCCGATGCGCGGCATGAGCGGCTACGCGGCCGTGCACGGAGCGCACGTGCAGAGTTCGGCGCTGTGCGCGACGTGCCACACGCTGGTCCAGACGCACAGCGGTCAGCGGTTCCCGGAGCAGACGCCCTACCTCGAATGGCGCAATAGCGTCTACAGCGACGAGAAGATCGATGGCCGTGACGCCGATCCAGAAAACACGCGGACCTGCCAGCAGTGCCACATGGTCGACGTTGGCGCGGCGCGTATCGCGCGTTCGCCGGACGGCCTCGACTTCCAGCTGCCGCTGCGCGAACCGTATCGCGCCCATGCGTTTGTTGGCGGCAACACGTTCTTGCTCGAGATGCTGCGCACGCACCGTGACGAACTCGGCGTCGCGGCCACCGATGAGGCCTTGCAGCGCATGGTGCGCGCCACGCGCCACCAGCTGACCACCGCAACCGCCGAGCTCGCCATCTCCGAGGTTCGTCACGTCGACGACGAGCTGCGCTTTCAGGTCGAGGTGCGCAACTTGACGGGGCACAAGTTTCCGACCGGCTATCCGGCGCGGCGAGCCTGGCTGCAGGTGCGCGTAGCCAACGAGCGCGGCGTCGTGTTTGAGGTCGGAGCCTGCGATGAGGATGGCGAAATCCAGGGCGTCATCGATCCGTTTGACCAGGAGCACGTGCAGCTCATCGAGAGCCGTCTCGACGTGCCGATTTGGGAGATGGTCGCCGCCGACGCCGACGACGAGCCGACGACGTCTCTCTCGCGCATGGCGAAACGCAAGAAGGACACGCGGATCCTGCCCGCTGGCTGGCGTGCCGATGGGCCGCACAACGCCGAGACGCGGCCGGTTGCCGCCACGATCGATGGCAAACCGGATCCCGACTACTACGACGGCCGTGGCGCCGACCGCGTCGACGTCGTGGTTCCGTATGACGCCGGCTCGCCGCGCGCGACGGTGTCGGTCTGGCTGCACTATCAGTCGATCCCGCCGCACTGGGTCGAGCCGTTGCGCTGGGTCGAAGATGCCCGCTGCGAACGCTTCGTGGGCTTTTATGACGCGGCCGACAAGACGCCGGAGACGATTGCGTCGGCGCAGCGAGCGGAGCGTTTGTGACCGCGGCCGGCGACAGCGATCGGCAGCAAGAGCGCGGCGAGCTGCGGCCGGAGTCTGCCCGTCCGGCGGCGAAACGGTCGCGTCGACGACGGCGCCTGCTGTTTGTGCTGGTGGCGCTCGCGGTTGGATCCCTGCTGTCGCTGCTGCTGCTCGAGCTGGCGTTTCGGTTGTTCTGGAAGCTGCCGCCGTGGTTTGCCGAGTTCCGCCAGGCGGGCATGTATGCATCGCTGGACGGCGGCACACCGTCGCTGCAACCCGGCTACCGGGGCTCGATGGCTCTGGACGCGGGCAAAGATGTGGCCGTGCGCATCAACTCGCTCGGCATGCGTGGCGACGAGCTGCCGGCACCGAGCTCGGAGCGCGGATCGCGTCAGGCGCGCGTGCTGGCAATCGGTGATTCGATGGTCTTTGGCTATGGACTCGAGGCGGAGCAGGCTCTGCCTGCTGTGCTGCAGGAGCGTTGGGGCCCGACGGACACGCCGGCCGTTGTTGGCAACGCGGGCGTGCCGGGCTATGGCAGCCGCCACTACGCGGAGCATCTTCGCCGACTCGATGAACCCTTCGGAGCCGACGCCGTGCTGGTCTTCAGCTGCCTCGGCAACGATCCGATCGACGACACGACGCCGATGCGCGTGGTCACGTCCGGCCTCATGCTGCAGGGGGTCTGGGCCCGCCTTGCACAGGATTCGTTCCGCATGCGTTTGGCGCTGCGCTCGCGGGCCGCGCTGTGGCTCGAGAGCTGGTTGGTGAGCAACAAGCCGGAGCTGGCGTTGACGGCGTCGGCCCGCATCGATCCCGAAGAAATGCTGCGCTTGGCCGGACTGCCGCCGAAGCCGCAGCAGTGGGGGGCGTTGTTTCTCGATGTCGCCGACGCAAGCAAGACGTGGCAGCCCGGCGCTGTGCCGGTGGTGCCGCGGCTGCTTGGCTATCTCGAGGATTCGCTGGCGCAAATGCGCGAGGTCGCCGGCAAGCGCGCGCTCGTCCACGTGGTGCTGCCGATGGCCTGGCAGCTCGATGAAGGAATCTGGCGTGATGAACTGCTTCGCTGCGGCCTTTCGCCGAGCGAGTTTCGCTTCGGGGAGCTCCGTCGACGTGTTCGCGCCGCCGCTGCGGCAGCGGGAGTGCCGTCCCTCGATGCCGGCGAGGCGCTGCTTGCCGAGCCGGAGTTGCGTGCGCTCTATCTATCCGATCGCGCGCACTTGTCGGCGGAAGGCGTGCGCGTCGTCGCGAACTGGCTCGCGGCGCGTCTCGCGGCGATGCCGGAGATGTGGACGCGCAAGCTTCGCGCGGCGGTTCAGGCCAGGACGAAGTAGACGCCGTCAGGCGACTGCACCAGCGCATCGCGCACGAGCAGGTGCGCCAGGCACGGCCGGAACTCGGCGAGGTCAGAGCGATGCCGGACGATCTCCGGAATGGTGACGGCGCGGCCGAGTTCACGCAGTGCGCAGCGGGCGCTGCGGCGCAGCGTGGACGTCAGGGCGAGCGACTTGAGCGCGATGATCCCGGGCTCCAACAGCTCGAACGGGCCGTTGCGCTTCAGGATGTCGCCGAGCAGCTGCGGCGTCAGCCAGCGTCCGCCGAGCTCGATCTTGTCGACAGCGTCCTTGAGAGCCTCGACGTGCGCGTAGCCCGCGCGTTCTTGCAGGTGCTCCACGACCAGCTTGATCAGCTGCTGCATGCGCTCGGTGTTGAACGGATAGTTCGTCAGCACGTCGATGCGGTCGGGCTCCGGCTTGACGAATGCGCGGTTGTGCTCGAGCAGCCTTTCGACCAGGCGCCGCTGTTCGCGCGGCTGGTTTTGCACGAACAGGCCTTCGACGACATCGCCGCCGGCGCGGCGGAACGCCTGCAGCAAGCGCCGCATGACGCTGGACTGCGTGCCGTCTGCGGCGCACGCGGTGCCGCGTCCGAGCAGCCGCACGCGCGGGTCGTCGGCCAAGATCGCGAGCACCAGCCAGGAGGCACGTTCGTCGGCGTCCGGCTGCTCTTCGCGCACCAGCAGGTGCACGTCCTGGCGTTCGTCGGATGTGCTGATGCGTCGCGCCACCGATTCCGAGAGGTTGAGCGCGTCGGAGAGGTCTTCTTCGTGCCACGCGCGCATCGACCACAGCTCGGGGCCAAGCTGCAAGAATGCGCCGTGGTCGGCCAGGTGCTGTCGGAGCCGCAGCTGCGAGGCAAAGCGGAACCGCTCGCGGTAGGCGAACACCAAATCGGACAGCGGCGTCGGCTGGCCGAGTTCGATCATCAGCTCGGCCAGGCGCGCGGCCGGCTTGCGCGGATCGGGAACGGCGATTTCGCCGCGCTCATCCTCGATTTCGATTCGGACGTGGACCTCGGTGCGCAACACGTGCAGCAGGACGCCGCGGGGCACCGCGACGCCGCGCTCTTCGAGCATGGTTGCGATGCTCTCAATCGACAGCGGCAGCCGGTGCTGTGGCACAAGCTGAGGCAGGGCGCGTAGCAGCGCGCGGAAGCGACGTGGCTGCACCGAGTGCAGGATGCCGCGGTGCATGTGGCACATGTGCGGCAAGCAGAAGGCCGCGAGGCGGAGGCCGAGTTCGGGGGTGCCGCTGACGGAGCCGAGCCGCGCAATCAGCGAACCCTTGGCTGCGTGCGATGCGATCAGGATGCCGTCAAAGGCTTCGAACTCGTTTTCGGTTTCGTCGCGTAGCCGCTGCATCAGGCCGAGGCTGTGCTGCATCAGCGTGCCGCGGATGGCCTGGAGGTGCTCATCGAGCGTTCCATCGGCAAGCAGGTTGCGCTGGGCGGTGCGCGACATGGCGGGGCCGTCGATTCCGATGGCGGCGCTGAGCAGCCGCCGCGCTTCCTTGTCCAGCGGGCCGAGCAGCTGGGCTTTGAGCGTCGGCCAGTCGGTCGCGTCGATGTCGTCAAACTGCCGGGTGCCATCGCGAAGGGCCGCTGCCATCGCCGTGCGCAGGCACTGGATGTCGTCTTCGTGGATGTCGGCCGAATCGGCGCTGCTGAGGGCGTCGCCGACCGTCAGCCAGCCGGCGTCCTGCAGCCGGTGCACGACTGCGTTTTCGAGGCGCAGGCGCGCCACCGGCAGGTCATACAGGGCTTCCGGCAGCAGGGTTCGGATGGTGCCGTGGCCTGAGCGAACCTCGTCGCTTGTGCCCCAGGTGTCTTGCACAGTGTCCGTCATCGGTACTCTCCGTTAGCGTCGCGGTCGGATGTTGCGGAACACGGGCCGTGTGATCTGGCGCGTTTGCGCGAGTTCGAGCACGACCTTGGGGACGAGCGGCTGCAGCGTGCTGCGGGCGACGCCGGCGGCGAGCAGGCCTTCGCACAGATGCAGCTGCACCTGCGGGTGGCAATCACTTTGCAGGAGGCTCGTCATGGCGGATCGTCCGATCTGTGACGGCAAGCGCGTCAGCAGCTGCGCGGCACGCAGGTTGTTGCCGCGGTTTGGCTGGACGAACGAAGGCATGCGCTCGACGACCAGCTCAGGCGGCAGGCGAAGCAGCGCGCGCTGCAGAAGCGCGGCCTGATCCTGCTGCGCCGCGTCGAGAAACAGCGGCAGGACCGTGTCGACCATGGTGGCGTCGGCGAGTCGGCCGGCAACGTCGGCGAGGGGCGCCGTGTGGACGTGACCGCGCTGGACCGATTCGCTTAGGGCCGTTCGCACGCGCAGGCGGTCCATGCTCGTTAGGTTCAGCTCGGGCAGCGCGGCCAGCGCCATGGCGGCATCGCTGCGCAGGCGCGGGTCTTCGCTGCTGAGTGTGAGCGCGAGCTGGTGGGCGAGTGCGGCCGGGTTGGCGGCCGTCGCCAGCAGGGCCCCAGCGTGGTTGGCGCGCGCTGCGGTCCACGGCAGCACGCCGCGGCCGCCGCCGAGCGGGTGCAGCATGGCGCCGGTGCGGCGCAGAAATACCAGGCAGCGATCGCCCGGCTGGAGGCCGAACAGCGCCCGGCCGCAGCAGCGCCCGGCGGGTTCGGTCAGCGCAAAGGCAGCGCTTGGCAGCGATCCCTTGAGCAGCGCGTTCTTCCGCATCTGGACGAGCAGCATGGCCGCGTTGGGTTGGGCGATGTCGGCAACCGTTGCGTCGACGACGACATCTGCGCGAGCGGCCAATCGAGCCAGCGTCGTCGCCTGATCCTGCGTGCGAGCAGAACCGTCGAATGCGAGCAGGCCAAGAAGCAGCGTCAGCGACGGGCGCAGAAACGGCAGATAGCAGTGGAGACGGTTCATCGCAGGAGCACCCGTTGACGTAGGTAGGCGAGGTCGAGGTCGCGGAACTGGTAGTCGAGCGTGGTCATGGCCTCGTAGCCGACCGACGGCGCCATGACCTCGGCGGCGCCCGCGAACGTGTCGTGAAGAGACGAGTCGCCGAACAGTCCGGTCGGCATCGGGCCCGGTGCGACCAGGCCGACCGAGTGGCCGACTTCGTGTGCGAGGATGACGCCAATCACCGCCGCCCAGTCGTCGGCCGCGGCCATCACCGTGTTCCAGCGCGCGCGCTGTTGCGTCGTCGCGGCCGCGTAGTCGAACGTTTCGGTCAACACCGCGGCGTCGAGCGGATGGCTGCCGGCGGCCGTGCCGCCCATGTCGGGGCACAGCGGCAAGAAGCGGCTGGCGAAGACCGTCTGGAACGACGGGTAGACCTGCTCGTGGATTTCGCTTTGGTAGAGCCACATCTCCGCGGGGAAGACTCCGAGGCCGGGCGAGGTCGCCGTGTTGCGCTCGGTCGGGTTGCCGTTGCGGTAGTCGTAGTAGGCGCGGCCGAGCACGCCGGTGCTTTCCATGCCGTAGGTGCGGCTGCGATCGCCTTCGGGATCGAGGCCGCCGAGCGCCATCTGCATGTGCTGCAGGGCAATCGGTTGGCGCGGCGTGAAGCGCAGCGGCACCGAGCCATCGTCGAGCGGCTCGCCGCGGTCGCCGCGCTTGTAGAGGCGGTTGGATTTGGCCAGGATGCCGTCGAGCAACAGCTTGCTGACGTAGTCGTTGGTCCCGGCTGGATCGCCGTCGGTCGCGAAGCCGAGGCGCAGGAGGTCGTCCTGGTAGTCGCTGCGGCCGTTGCCGTCGCGGTCGAGATCGGTCCGCACCCAGACGACCTGTGTGCGCTCAAAAGGCAGCGCCCCGCCCGTTCGCGCGTCGACGTCAAAATCGATCCTGTTGGACGTCGCCAGGTTGCCGCTGAGGTCGCGCACCCGCACCTGCAGGGTCCATGCGCCCGCGGCGAGCGGGGCCGTTGCGGGCACGATGATTGCCGCAGACGAAGTGCCTAGGCGAGCTGTTGCCAGCAGCTGATCGGGCGTTGGGCCGCTGGCGCCACCGCTGAGGATGCATTCCAGCGTGCCCATATCGACCCACTGGCCCGACGGGTCGCTGCTCGATACTTCGATGGCGAAGCCGCTCGGCGGCAGCACCAGCCCTTCGCGTCGCGACGACGGGATGCCGTTGATGGTGCAAGAGACGTTGGGCGGTGTCAGGTCCGGGCTCGTGCCGGTTCGAAAACGAACCAAGCGGTCGGCTTCAAACCAGTTGCCGGTGCTGCGACGAGGGCCGGTGTTGCCGCTCAAAACGCGCACATTATAGAACGTGTTGGCGGCGAGTGGGTTGGTCGGAGTGAAGTGCGCAATGCGCGCGTCGGCCGACAGATCGAGAGCGCCGGGCAGTGCGGTGCCGCTGTCATTCGTGACCTGAATGGTGGTCGGGTTGATGGTGCTCGCATCCATCGGGGCGTCGAAGATCACCGCAATCCGGGAAGCCGGCGCAATCGACACGGCTCCATCGGGCGGCAGGACCATCGCGTCCGGCAAGGACGCGTCCGGCGAGGTGGTGAACGCGATCCTGAGATCTGTCGCCAGAACGTTGCCGGCGAGATCGCGAACGCCGTCTTGGCTGCCGCTGAGAACGAGTTCGCACTCGGTCTCGATCGGCAGGGTCAAGACGGGGGTGATTTGGACCCGGCTGCCGTCGACGAGTTCGACCAGCGATTCCCAGAGCCGGCCGCCGACAAACAGCTGCACGGTCGACTCGTCGATCCACGCGGGGTCGAGCGCTTCGTCAAATTCGATCTCGGCGACCAGCACGCCGGGGGCGCGGCCTTCGCCTGCTGACGGAGAGCTGCGAATGAGCTGAGGGGCGTCTTGGTCTCGGCCCGTTTTGAACGACAGGGGCTGGGTGGAAAGCAGCTGGTTGCCGCTGACGTCGGTTGCGGCTGCGCCGCCGAGCAAGAACATCAGGGTGTAGTTGCGGTCGGGCTCGAGCGCGACCAGTGGCTTGAGGCGCAGCTTGCGTTGGTCGACGCTCGCGTCGATCGCAAAAGGAACGATGCTGCCAAACTCGTCCTGGAAGAGCAGCGACGCCGCTTCGACGGTGTTGGGATCCATCGACTCGTCGAATGAAAACGTCGGCTGCACCAGCGGCGAGACATCGCTCGAGGACACGGTCGGCCAGGACGCGAGCACCGACGGCTGATCGCTGTCGGCAGTCGTTTGGAAGCCCGTCTGGAAGACATCCGTGAGCCGGTTGCCGGCGCGGTCGGTCAGCAGCGTGCTCGCGACGAGCGTCATGCCGCGGTCGCCCGGCAGGTCTGCATGAGGCTTGAGCACGACATCGCGGCCGTCGAGACTGGCTCGCAACGGGTAGCGGCCCCCAAAGACGTCGCGCAAGTACAGCGACTGGTCGTCGATCGAGTCCTGCTCGAGCTGCTCGGAAAACGACAGCCGCATCTCGGCCGTGCGCGAGATGCCGGTCGCGTTGTTCGGCACGTCAAAGCTGACGATCGTCGGCGGCGTCTCGTCGAACGTGCGAAACGTGATTGTGACCGTATCGTCGAGGATGCGCCCGTTGAGGTCGCACGTCAGCGGCGACAGCTGAAACGTGTAGTCCGTCTCCGGCAGCAGCGGCTGATTGGGTTTGCAGGCCACGCGGCCGGCTGCGCCGGGAAGAAAGGTGATCGGGATCACGCTGTCTTCGCCGGTGACGCGAAGAAACGTCTCTTCGTCACCGAAGCTCTCCAGCGCCATTGGAGAGTCGAACTCAAAGGCAAAGGAAGCGTCGATGGGGACCTGCACGGCCTGGTCGGCCGGCGCATAGTCCAAGAGCTGTACGGTGCCGAAAGTTGCGCCAGCGCCGTCGCCAGAGCTTGAGCCGGCACTGCCCCCTCCGCCGCTGCCGCAAGCGGCTGCGAGCAGGGGCAGCACAACGGCCGCAACTCGTGTAGTGGTCTTCATTTGTTCCCCGGTGTCGTTTCCCTGATGCAACTGGCACATCGACTCCCTTTGGGGCCGGGTTGAAGTCCCGGTACGAGGCTTACGGCAGCCTCCCTGTCATCGCTGGCATAGACCGACCGATGGCTTTCACTGCGTGCAGACGCTGAGGTGTTGCACGCAGCGACAGAGCCCTTGCGTCGGGATGCGGCCGCGACGCGGCCGCCGGCGTCAGGCTTCGTGCACGAGGATGCGCAGGTCGCGCACGTTGGTGCCGGTTGGGCCGGTGACAACGGCATCCCCGAGCGCAGCGAACAGCGGGTGCGCATCGCAGGCGAGCAGTCGCGCTTTGGGATCGTGGCCTGCGGATTGGGCGCGGGCGACGGTCGTGCCGTCGACCACTGCGCCGGCGGCGGGCGCGACACCGTCGACGCCATCGGTGCCACAGCTCAGCGCCGTGACGGCACGGCCGTCGACTTTGCAGGCTTCTTCGCTGCCGGCATCGAGCTGGAGTGCAAGCTGCAGCGCGAACTGCTGGTTGCGGCCGCCGACGCCAGGGTTTGTTGGCAGTGGCACCGAGAGTTCGCCGGTTGTGACGATTGCGACGCGGCGGCCGGGGTGCTGTTGGCGCAGTTCTGCCAGGCGTTTTAGCAGGTGGGTGGCGGCCGCCTCGACGCTCCAGTCGTCGACATCGACGCGGTCGCCGGCCTCGACCACGCAGCCGTGGTCCTGCTCGAGGGCGGCGACCGCGGCGTTTCGCGCATGGCCTTCGCCGAGCACGACGACAAACTCGCTGTCCGGCGGCACGCTTGGCGGCACGGACTCGTGGTTGGCACTCAAGCTGCCGGCGAAGGCGGAGGGGATCTGGTCGTGCAGTGCAAAGCGGCGCAGCACGTCGTCGGCGAAGCCGGGTGGATCGGCGCACGCGACTGTCGGGCCAGAGGCGATGGCTTGCGGTGCGTCGTTGGGGACGTCGGAGACTGCGAGCGTAAGCTGGCGATTCGCGCGGCGGCCGGCGGCCGCAAGTCGTCCGCCCTTGATGGCCGAGAAGGCGCGGCGCACCGCGTTGATGCTTTGGATGTCGGCGCCGGATGCGACCAGGGCTTGGTAGAAGCTGCGCAGCTCATCGATCGTGACGCCGACGACGCGCGGCCATTCGAGCAGCGCCGAGCCGCCGCCCGAGACGAGAAAGAGCACGCGTTCGTTGGCGTGCGTGGTCGCCAGCAGGTCGAGTGCGCGCCGGCCGGCAGCGAGGCTTTGGCGGTCGGGCAGCGGGTGGCCGCCGGCGATGGTCTCAAACGCTGCGGCCGCGATGCCCGCGTCTTGTTCGCCGGCAGGCGGCACGACCAGGCCGCGCATCGGCACGCGATCCGCCAGCATCTCGTGCACGGTTTGCGCCATCGGCAGGGCGGCCTTGCCAAACGCGATCACGAGCAGCGGGCGATCGGCGAACCGCCGCAGTCGGTCCTGCTGCGCCTGCAGGCAGCGGCGGAGCTCAAGCTGCGCCAAGACCGTCTGGAAGACGTCGCGCAGCGTCTGCTTCACCGAGCGGCTCCGAGATCGACCGGGTGTTTGGGCTCTTCCCCGAGCAGCACCGCGACGCAGTCTTGCGCTGCGAGCGCACACATCAGCGAGCGCACGCTGGTCACGGCGCTGCCGACGTGCGGCAGCAGCACGCAGTTGTCGAGCGCCAGCAGGTCTGCGGGGACGTTTGGCTCGTCTTCAAAGACGTCGAGCGCCGCACCGCCGATCAGGCCTTCTTCGAGGGCTGCGACCAGCGCCGGCTCGTTGACGATCGGCCCGCGGGCGGTGTTGATCAAGATCGCGGTGCGCTTCATCGAGCACAGCTGCTCGATCGAAATCATGTGCCGCGTCGCTTCGGTCAGCGGCACGTGCAGCGTGACGAAATCGCTTTGCTTGAGCAGTGCGCCGAGCGGCACGCGGTGCAGGTCGAGCTCCTTGGCGAGATCCGCCGGCGCTTCGCTGCGGCTTGCATAGAGCACGCGCATGCCAAAGCCGCGGGCGCGCCTGGCGACGGCTTGGCCGATGCGGCCCATGCCGACGATGCCGATCGTCTGGCCGTGCACGTCGGTGCCGCAGAGCAGATCGATGTTCCACCGTTCCCAGCGGCCCTCACGCAGGAAGCGCTCGGCCTCCGGCAAGCGGCGTGCGGCGGCGAGCAGCAGCGAAAACGTCAGGTCGGCCGTCGCTTCGGTCAGCACGCCGGGCGTGTGCGTGACGACGACGCCGCGTTCTTTGGCGGCTGCGACGTCGACGTTGTCGTAGCCGACGGCGATCTGCGCGATGACGCGCAGCTTGTCGCTGCCTTCGAGCACCTCGCGGGTCAGCGGGTCGGTCAGCTGGCAGACGACGCCGTCGCAGAGTGCGAGCCGGCGCGTGAGCGCTTGGGGCGTGAGCACGTCGTAGGAGTCGACGTAGTCAACCGCGCAGTGCTCCTGCAGGATCGACAGGGCCGCGGGGTAGACGTGGCGCGTGACGAGCACGCGCGGCTTGGCGTTGGCGGGGGCCATTTCAGGCGGCGGATACGACCGATGCGACAATGACGAGGTAGATCGCGGCGCCGGTCAAGTCCGCGATGGCCGTGACGGCAGGCGTGCTGATCATCGCCGGGTCGCCGCGCAGCCGCTTGACGACGATCGGCGTGCAGGCGCCAAGCAGTGCGGCGGTGACGACGTGGCCGATCATCGCGCCGCCGATGGCGAGCGCGATGGTGGAGACTGCGGCAAGCGGCTGCGGCGTTTCGTCGAGGCCGTTGATGATCAGGGTGTCGAGCGTCGCGATCGAGCCGAGCAGCAGCGAGATCAGGCCCGCGACGCGCAGCTCTTTCCAAAGCACGCGTTTGAGCGTGTTCTTTTCGACGTCGCCGATGGTCAGCGCGCGGATGACGAGGGCGCTGGCTTGGGTGCCGACCATGCCGCCGGTCGCCATGACCATGGGCAGCATGCCGACCAAAAGGCCGGTCAGCGAGTCTTCGAACGCCTTGATGACGGTCGAGGTGGTGACCCAGAACAGCGCCAGCAGGCAGATGACCGGCGCGCGTCGCCGAACCTGGCGCAGCACAGGCTCGTCGGCGTAGTCGTAGTCGCCGTGTTCGATGCCGTGGCCGGTGACGCCGGCCATCTTCTCGAAGTCCTCCTGCGCCTCTTCCTCGACGATGTCGACGGCGTCGTCGTGGCTGACGATGCCGACCAGCTTGCCGGCGGCGTCGACCACGGGCAGCGCGATCAGGTCGTAGTCGCGGATCATGCGCGCGGCTTCTTCCTGGTCGGCGTCGGCGGTGATCGAGACCAGGTCGGTCTTCATCAGCTCGTCGACCTTCTCGCTGTCGTCGGCGAGGATCAGGTCGCGCAGCGAGACGAAGCCGAGCAGCTTGCCGTCGCCGTCGAGCACGTAGCTGTAGTAGATCGTCTCCTTGCTCGGCGCCTGGGTGCGCAGCGCGTGGATCGCGGTCTTGGCGGTAGCCGTCGGCGACAGCACCGCGTACTCGGTGATCAGGAACGAGCCGACCTGGTCTTCTTCGAACGCGCCGCGACGCAGCAAGTCTTCGCGCGCCGCCTTGGACAGCATCGGCACCAGGCGCTTGGTGATGCGCTCGTCGAGCCGGTCCAAAAACTCAGCGCGGTCGTCGCTGAGCATCGTCTGCAGCAGGTGCTGGACGCGCTCACGGCCGGCACCGTCGACGTAGTTTTCCTGGACCTCGGGATCGAGGTAGCCAAAGACGTCGCGTTCGAAGTCGTCGGGCAGGTTGCCGAGCACCGTCGCCAGCTCGTCGATCTCCAGCGCTTCGAGGATCGACGCGGCGTCGCTCGGGTGCATGTCCTGCAGCACCTCATTGAGCTCTTCGTGGCGCTGCTCGGCGAGCAGTTCCCGAATCTCAGGTGTTAGCAGGTGCATGCGCATGGGGTGAGGAGGGCACGGAGCGGTCGGCGGGAGCAGGATGCGGGGAGCGGAGTGGAGCCACGCTCGAACGAAACGGAAACAGCGAAGACCCTCGCCGCAGGGACCTTAGCCCAGGGCGCTGTGGCATGCACCAGCTGCCTGTAGCCGTTGGCGGTCGTGTCGTGGCTGTAGCGGTCGGCGAAGCGCTTCGGAACAGTCGTCGCTGGCGCTTGACCCTGTTCTCGCCGCTGGCTACCTTTCGCGCCTCGATTCGCCGCACAGGCGTGCGGATCGACAGGTCGGGGCGTGGCTCAGCTTGGTAGAGCGCTGCGTTCGGGACGCAGAGGTCGGAGGTTCGAATCCTCTCGCCCCGACCATTTGTTCATCGGATCAGAACAATCTGCCATCGCCTCAGCGGGTCGCATTCGACCTAGCTGCCCCCGCGGGATTGCCGGGATGCGCCACCACTTTGGCCCGGAGCAGCGGCTTGCCGGCGGGCCCTATGACGATGCCGCGCGGCTCGGCGGCGGGGGACCGCGTTATGGGGATTGAGCAACGAAGGCGTCGCCGATGCGGTCTTGCCCTCTCATCTGCTACCGTCGTCGAGGCTGCGAATCGATCGAAGCCTCCCTCGAATCCAAACGGACACCCATGCCTCACCCCAAAGCGTTCGCCACGCTCCTCAGCACACTATTTGCTGCCGCCCTCGCGCTACCCGTCGTCGCCCAAGATCTGCCGGACCCCGACGGCAAGCCGGCGAAGATGCGCAAGCCGGTGCAGGTCTTCCTCATCATGGGCCAGTCCAACACGCTCGAGATGGGCAAGGTGAAGGGCGGCGAGGGCTCGCTTGAGCATGCCGTCAAAGAAGAGAAGCTCTACCCGTTTTTGGTCGACGACGCGGGCGCATGGACTACGCGTCAGGACGTTCGCAACCTGCACGTGATGGGCAGCGGTGGGCCTGGCAAGGCGCGCATCAAGCGCGACGATTGGCTGACGATCTCCGGCAACAAGATTGGCATTGAGCTTGGCATCGGCCATCAGCTGGGGAACGCGATCGATGCACCCGTGCTGATCCTGAAGAGCTCGATTGGCAACCGCAGCCTTGGCTGGGACCTGCTGCCGCCGGGATCGAAGTCCTATGAGTTTGACGATCCGAAGGACGGCAAGACCTACGTCTACGCCGGCTACGGTGAGAGCCCGATGAAGTGGGAGAAGGGCACGAAGCCCAAGCCGATTGGCTGGACGGCGGGCGTGCAGTTCGCCGGCGACGTCGCCCGCGCCAAGGCCGTGCTCAAGAATCTGCGCAAGCACTACCCCGGCGCGACCAAGTATGAGGTCGCCGGCTTTCTTTGGTGGCAGGGTGACAAGGATCGCTACGACGCGGGGCTCGCCAGCAAGTACGGCGAGAACCTCGTCCATCTGGTCGCCGCGCTGCGCAAAGAGTTTGACGCGCCCAAGGCCAAGTTTGTCTGCGCCACGCTTGGCCAAACGGACAAGAACGGTGCGAGCGGCAACGAGAAAATGATTCTTGACGGGATGTTTGCGCTGAGCGACGCGAAGAAGAACAAGCGGCTGAAGGGCGACGTTGCGACGGTCTACACGCATCCGCTGAGCGAGGGCTCGAGCTCGAATGCTCACTATGGCGGCAACGCCAAGACCTACATGAACGTCGGCCTCGCGATGGGGGAGGCAATGGTCCAGCTGCTGAAGAAGGGCCGGTAGCGACGCGATCCGTTCAGCCCGCTCGACGAAGCGAAACCACACATGAAGAGCTCGCGCGAACGGGACCAGCAGCGGCTGCAAGCGATCCACTGGGGGGATCTCGAAACGGCCTACGGCTCGGCTGAGGTCGTGCCGAGGCTGATTCTCGATTTCCTCTACGGCAAGGAGCGGGTCGCGGTCGCGGCTGGATCGAACCTGCAAAACCACCTCTGCCACCAGTACACGCGTGTGAGCACCGCTGCGGCGCCGGCCGCATCCTTTTGCATGTCGGCCTTGGCGCGCCCGGAACCGCGCGTTCTCGAAGAGGCGCTCGACCTCGTGCGTGGCTTCGCGTGGGGGACGGAGCCTACGCGCGACGACTTGGAGCCGTGGCACCAGGAGCTGCGAGCGCTCGTGGTGGCGCAGCTGCCGCGCGTGCGCGAACTGGCCCAGCACGAAAACGAGAGCCTGGCAGACACGGCCAAGCTGCTGCTTGAAGAAATGGACGAGCAGGACGCGCGAAGCTGAGTCGTCGTCCGCTCGTCGCGTCGTGTCACAAGCTGCTACTGCTGAATCGTGACGGTCTGCCAGGCGCTGATGCGCGCTGGGCCCGGAGCTCGATCGACGAGGCCCTGGACCTCAAGGGATACGCCGACAATGCTCGGTGCGTTGGGCACGGCAAACGAAAACGTCTGCGCACCGGTGGCGACGGCGATCACGCCGGAGGATTGCGCGGTTGGGGTCGCCGGATCGACAAACCACTCGCCGAGTGGGAGCGATAGGGGCTGCGGCAGCGCCGCCAGGCCGACGACCAGCAGGGCCGGATGCGGCTGGGACGCATAGCCCGGCCGGCAGCGCAGCGTCGCCGACCAAGTCTGGCCAATGCGCGCATCTGTAGCTTCTAGGTCGACGTCGCGGTTACGCAGGATGAGCGTCGGCGAGATGCGCAGGCTCGTGACCAGGTCTGGATCGCCGTCGCGGTCGAGATCCGCGAGCTGCACGTCCGATGAAAACACGACTTGCTGCGGCAGGCGCGTCGGCGCATCGGCAAACTGGCCGGTGCCGTCATTGAGCGCTAGGGAGATGCCGGCAATGTCGTGCCCGCGCATTGCGTCGAGATCGCCGTCGCCGTCGACGTCGGCGACGCTGATGCTGTTGGTGGGGTTTTTTGGCGGCAGGTTTGTGCCTGCTGTCAGCACACCGTTTTGGTTGATGACGACCCGGTCGTTGGCGCCGTCGGCGCGCAGGAGAAAATCGACGTCGCCATCGCCGTCGAGATCGCTCGGCACGATTTCGCGGATGACCTGCGGCGGCACGAGAACGTTGGTGGCCGTCGTCTCGGTAAAGGTCAGGCCGCCATCGTTGCGGAACAACCGCATACTCGCCTCGGTAAAGAGAAGGTCGACATCGCCATCGTTGTCGACGTCTCCCGAAGCGACGATGCCGCCGCCGAACGGCAAAAACGTCAGCACAGGGCCCAGCGAGAACGTGCCGGTGCCGTCGTTGACGAGCACGCGATCGTGCGTCGACGCGAGTGCGGAGCCCGCGAGTGCCAGGTCGATGTCGCCGTCGCCATCAAGGTCTGCAGCGATCGTCTGGCCAATGTTGTTGGTCAGCGGCAACGGTGGGCCCATCGCAAACGCCATGGCGCCGTTGTTGAGCCAGAGCGAGGCCGTCTGCGATGCGCCCGTTAGCAAGAAATCGAGGTCGCCATCGCCGTCGGCGTCCAGCGGACACAAGATCGGTGGCGAGAGTCCACCGCCTGGAAGCGTCAGCGGTGGCAACGCAGTAAATCGACCGCGGCCATCGTTGCGCAGCGCTTGCAGCGTGCCACCGAGCAATTTGAGGCCGAGGATGTCGGCATCGCCGTCACCGTCAAAGTCGCCGACCGTCGTGCGCCAGTAGTCCTGTTGGGCTACGGATGCGGGCGTCGACAGCACGAACTGGGGGCCCTGCGCTAACGACGTTCCCGCTGCAGCGGCTAGACCTGCCAAGGTGGCGGCAAGGGCCGTGCGCGATATGTGTCTAGAGTCATCATGCACCTTCATTCAGGCATCCTATCGCGCGGCGAGCTGCGGCGCCCGCGTGGGGCCATCTCATGGCGTGTTACCGTTTCGGTGCGTGCTGGAATGGACCTGTGGGATCGCACAGAAGCAGAAGACTGCGCCCATTCCGGCAAAGGCAACGGGGCCGCCTACGGCAAAAAATAGGGCAATGCGCTGCGGCCAGCCATGGGCCACGACGATCTGCCACATGCCGAGGGCGGCGACCACGGCAAGTGCGGCGAACGTGAGGCCCATCCAGCGGCCGGCCCAGCGTTCGAGCGGCGTTGTGTCACCACCCGCTGCATCGAGGATGGGCCGCGTCCGTTTCGCAAACTCGAAGACCGCGAAGATCCACGCGAAGTATGCCAGCCCACCGACGCCGAGAAAGCTGAGCAAGCGTTGCCACCAGGGTTCGAGGAGCATTGCGCCAGCGACGCCGACCGCGGCCACCGCCGCAATCGCGAGAGCGACAAAGCGAAAGCGCACGGCTGCCGATCGAAAACTCACTGCCTAGAGTCTAGGGGCCAACGGTCGCAGCTTCACTACGTGGGTGGCTGGCGGATTCGGCCGCGGGCGCAATGCAACGACCAACCCCGGCGCTGCGGGCCGTTGTCTTTCGGGGGCGGCGGTTGGCACCATGGAAGGGGCGGCTGCCGGATGGGTCAGCCGCTATGATTCGGCGATGCCAGACCTCGGCACTCCGGTTGTCACCTTCGGGGCCATTCTCGTGGAGAACACGCTGCGCTATGGCCTTTTCGCCGGGCTGGCGTGGCTGTTGGCCTATCGCTTGATGCGGCGGCGGTGGGCTCATCGCAAGGTCGTGCCGGCGTCGCCTCGTGCCGTTGATGTTCGTCGCGAATTGCTCTGTTCCTTGCGTTCCGTCGTGGTGTTTGCCGTCGTCGGCACGCTGACGCTGCAAGCAGTAATCGGTGGACAAACGCAGATGTACTTTGGCGATCCCCGCCACGAAATCCGTTGGTTCGTCGCCAGCGTGGCGCTGACGATCGTGCTCCACGATACGTGGTTTTACTGGTCGCACCGCTTGTTGCACCACCCGCGCTGGTTTCGAGTCTGGCACCGCACGCATCACCTTTCGCACAATCCATCGCCGTGGGCCGCTTATGCGTTCAGCCTGCCCGAAGCGCTGGTGCAAGCCGCGATCTTCCCGCTGGCGGTTGTTCTGATCCCGCTGCACCCGCTTGCGTTTGCGACGTTCATGGTGTGGCAGATCGTCTTCAACGTTCTCGGTCACACGGGCCACGAGTTCTACCCGCGGTGGCTGATGCGGACGTGGCTCGGCAAGGTGCTCAACACGACGACGCACCACGCGATGCACCATGAGCTGTTTCGCGGCAACTACGGCCTCTACTTCAATGTCTGGGATCGACTGATGGGCACCAATCACGAAGGCTACGAGTCTCGGTTTGACGAAGTTACCGCGCGCGTTCGAGGCGCGTCGGCTGACGCTCAGTCTCCGGCATAGCGACGGCGGCTGGGCAGGTGCTTGCGGGTGCGGTCGTCATAGCCGCAGTGGCAGTTGGGGCACGTCAAACGGAAGGCATCGCGTGCGGCTGCGTGGTGGGTGTCCGTGTATAGCAGCTCGCGCAGGCGCTGCTCGTTGAGGTTGCCCAGTCGATAGGTGACGTAGCAAAGCTGCACGGTGCCGTCCGCGCCGATCCAGACCATGCGATACTTGTCGCACGGAACCTTCATGTCTGGGCCCTTCAGCAGCCAGTCCGGGATGGCGCGGAGGCCGATGTCGGACGTGTCGATGCGGTGCGGCTCCTCGCGGCGGATGCGCAACAGCTCCGCGACCACCGCATCTATTTGAGGGCGGTCTTCGGCGCGAAACTGGAGCTCCTTCTCGGGCCCTTCGGTGAAGTAGGGCAGAGAGTAGTGAACCAGGTCGATCTGCATTGGCGTGTCGTAGCGCCGCGCAAAGTCGACGGCTTGCTGCAGCGCGGCCACCGTGCACGTGGGGCGCATCAGGAGCCAGTTCATGCGCAGCGCGACGGCCTCCCCATAGCGCTCACGGACCGTGGCAATGCCGCGCTCAAGGCGGGCGTAGGCGCCAGGCCGTTCTACATATTGGTCGTAGGCGTCGTGGGTGCCGTAGTAGCCAAAGGTCAGATCGCGCAGTCCGGCTTCGAACAGCTCGTCAATCTTTTGCTCAAGGAGCACACCATTGGTCGTCACGTAGGTGCGAAGTCCCCGGTCGACGGCGCGCCGGACGATGTGCGCAAGGTCCGGATGCAGCAGCGGCTCGCCGCCGTAGAGCCGGATCGAACGAACGCCAAGCTCTGCGGCATCGTCGACGAGCTGCTCCAGCACGTCGCGCGAGAGCTGCTGGCCGGCCATGAAACCGCGTTCGTAGAGGCAGCCCTGGCACCGGTGTGTGCAGCGGGCAGTCATCGCGACCGTTAGGTTGGTGGTGTTGGCGCGAATCAACGCGGGCGCGTGCCGGGCCAGCGAGTGCTGGGCAACCTGAGCGGCTTCGCGAACACCGAGCATGGCGTTGCGAAGGCGCGGGGCGCGGCGCGCGAGCGACGCTGCCATATCGTGCGTCCAGTTGCGGATGCTGCTCATGCTGTTGCGCGTCCTTGCGGCTTATGATGGCTGGGTCGGTTGCCGGCGGCCGCCTCTTGGTGCGCGCCTCGCATGGCCGCTTGGTAGAGCGTTCGGTAGCGTGCTGCCACGTCGGCAATGTCGAAGTTTGCGGCGACGTGCGCGCGGTTGTCGGCGCCGAGCTGTCGGCGCAGCGCGGCTTCGTCGAGCAGGCGCGCGAGCTGCTCTGCAAAGGCCGCGTCGGAGCTGTCGGCTGACAGCACGAGTGCCTGCTGGGACGAGGGCAAACTGGCGCGCACTTCGCCGACGTCGGTTGCCACAACCGGCAGTCCGTGCGCCATGGCCTCCAGCAGCGCAAGCGGGTGTTGCTCTCGATCGGATGGCAGAGCGAAGACGTGCATGCGGCGATAGAGCGGCGCAGGGTCGGCCACCGTGCCGGCCATTTCGACCCGCGAGGCGATGCCGAGTTGTTTGACGAGGTCGTTGGCGGCTGCTCGCTCGGGGCCGTCGCCACCGATCAGCAGGCGAACGTTCTGGTGTGGCAGTCGAGCAAATGCGCGCAGCAGCCGCGGCCAGTTTTTTTCTGGACGGGCGTTGGCGATGCAGCCGACGACGAGGGCGTCGCTCGCTGCGGCTGGACTCGGTGTCGATGCGCAGTGATGACGGATGTCGATGCCATTGGGCAGCAGGTGGCAGCGTTCGCTGCGCACGCGCCAGCGACTGATCGCGCGGTGGCGCATGTCCTGGCCAACGCAGACAACACCGGCCGCACGCGGCAGCACTCGGCGACGCAGCCACGTTCGCCGGCGCGGCGCGATTGGAAGTTCTTCGGCTGGCACAACCTCCTCGTGGTGCACAAACGGAATGCGCGCTGTGATCGCAGCAAGCCCGCCGAGCATCGCGCCCCAGTTGTAGGTCAGGATGAGATCTGGCCGAAAGCGCTTCACGATTCGGCGCAAGGAGCGAAGCTGTGCAGCTGCCCCGGCCGGCCGCTCGATCCGAAACACGTCGGGAAGGTGTCCCAGCCGTGCGGGCAACAGCTCGGTTGCTGCTGTTTGGCCGTCCGCCGCGACGAAGCCATGCGCAAACTCGGATCCCAGCTGCCGCGCGACTTCGAGGGTGCGGACCTGCGGGCCGCCGATGTCGAACGTCGCAAAGATATGAAGCAGCTGGGGCGGCGTGTCGGGCACCCCTGTACGTCGTGCATCAGCTCCCATGGTTTCGGTCACCGTATTTGTGAACGGTCGGTCCGAACTTTCGAATGCGGCTGTCGATCTTGCACATGCATGTCGGGCACTTGAGGCCGAAGCCGTCGCGTGCAGCGCAGCGGTGTTCTTCTGTAAATAAGAGGTTACGCAGTCGCGTCTGCTTGAGGTTGCCGAGTTCGAAGTGGGTGTCGCAGAGCTGCACGGTGCCATCGGCCCCGACCCAGAGCATCTCATACGCATCGCACGGGATCTCGGCCGCGAGGTCTTCGAGCAGCAGCTCGGGCAGCGCGCGCAGAAAGGTGGTCGACGGCACGACCCGGTGCGGGAAGCGATTCTTGAGCGAGATGAACTCCTCGCGAACGGCGATGAGTTCTTGCCGCAGATCTTCGTCGATCGCGAGGTCCTCGCCGGGCGGGGTAAAGAACGGGATCGTGCGGCTGATCGGATCGACACCCATGTGCAAGTCGAACTCGCGCACGAGTTGCCAGACGGCACGCACGTTGTCCACGCTGCACGAGAGACGCGAAAGCACGTAGTTGAGCTGGATCGCGATGCCGTCGTCGTAGCGCTCGCGCACATAGCTGAGCGAACGGCGCAGCTTGTCGAACATGCCGGGCTTTTGCACGTAGTCGTCGTAGCTGCCGTCGAGTCCGTAGAAGCCCATGCTGAGCCAGCGGAGGCCCGCGTCGTAGAGTTCGTCGATGCGCTTTTCGAGCAGGGCCCCGTTGGTTGTCACGTAGGGCTCCATGCCCAGCGAAGCTGCGTGGCGAATCATCTCGCCGAGGTCGGGATGCAGCAGCGGCTCGCCGCCGTAGAAGCGCGCGGTCGCGACGCCGGCCGCTGCAGCGTCGTCAAGACAGTGCTGCACGGTTTGCAGGTCGAGGCGCTCACCGACCATGAAATCGCGCCCGTAGCGGCAGCCGCGGCAGCGGTAGTTGCAGGCTGCCGTGATGGCGATCGTGATCTGGCGCGGGGTGGGACGGATCAGGGCAGGAAAGCGCCTGGCAGCCCCGTGCTTCCAGCGCAGCAGCCGTTCGTCCTGGCGCTTGAGGAGATTCTTGACCGTGCCGCCATCGCGCAGCAGCGGTTTGAGTCGGCGCAGCAATCGGGAGCGTGTGTTCATGAGCAGCGGGCGCAGGAGATGTGCCGTTGACGGCAACGTGCCTCCTTGGCACGCGTTGCAGGATGTGCGGATTTCTCTCGGCGTGCAACGGCAGCGAGTCGGGGCAGCGCATGCCGCTTTCGCCTGCGCGATAGTCCGCGGGGGGGCGGGCGCTGGAAGTGCGATTCACGCTGCCGATGGCGGGCTGTCGGGCTGGTTCGTGATGGTCGCGATGCAGGGTGAGGTGCAGCAGGGGCGAGTCTGCGGCAAGCTGTGCGCCCGATTCGAACCGGATTGCAACTATGGGCAAGGATGTCGTTGGTTGGGACCGGCTGCCAAAGCGGTGGCGAGGACTTGGTTGCGGATACGTTTCGTAGATGCCTGATCTCGGCACTCCGCTGTTTACCTTCGGCGCAATTCTGATGGAGAATGCGCTGCGCTATGGCCTCTTCGCGGGCATGGCATGGCATGGCTTGGCTGCTGGCCTACCGCTTGTTGAAGCTGCGGTGGGCGCATCGCAAGGTCGTGCCGGCTGCGCCGCGGGCTGCCGACTTTCGCCGAGAGCTGATGTGTTCCTTGCGTTCGGTGGTGGCCACCCGAGGAGAAGCCTGCGACTAGAGGCGCGGGTGCGTTGGGGAACGCATGGAGTAGTTTCCGCCTGAATGTGCGTGCCCGCCGCGTGCTGATGCCGTGCCCGCTCGCGGTTGGTTGAGGATGGGAGGCTACGGAACGAACGAAGAACCCATGCGTGCTTGGTTCTTTGGCGGGCGCATGCCGCCACTGCAGGTGGGGCGGCCTTTCCGCTCCGCCAACCGCCGGCTTGGGCGGCTTCGAAAAGCAACATGTCACGCAATTCCCTCTACCTGTTTTCTGCAGGTCTTCTTTGTGCTGGTCTCTCCGCGCAGAATCAGCAGTTCGTTCCGACCAGCTCGCTCAATGCCAGCAACCTGGCCAATATCCCTAGTAGCGGGCGCACGACAACCGCCGCAGGCGACCTCGACGGAGACGGCGACTATGACCTGGTCATGGGCCTCGACCCTGCTCCGCCGACGGGGCCGTCGATCAGAATCCTCCGCAACGGTGTACCCGCTCCCGCTACGGGCGTATCCGAGGCGTATGGCACGTTCTCGAACTTCTCGCCGCCGTCGATTACTCGTCGAGATCGTATCTACGACATCAAAGTGTTCGACGCAGATGGCGATGGCGATGAGGACATCCTCTACGTCACGGACACGGTGGTGAACGCACCGCTTCTGACGCAGGTTGCTCTACTACGGCAGACGTCTCCCGATGTCTTCTCGTCGCCGCAGTATGTGTTTGCGACCCAGCTTGCGATCCCGATCACATGCGAAATCGTGGACATGAACGGCGATGGCCGTATGGACGTCGTCGTCGGCATGGTGCCCTCGACGGTCTCACCGGCGCAGGGCGTCGCTGTTTTGACCAATGGGCCGTTTGGCTTCTCCTCCCAGATCTTGGGTGCGGCCTACAGCGGCATGTCCGTCTCGTCGCTTGCGGTGGATGACATCGACGGCGATGGGGATCTGGATATCGTTGCTGGTTGTGTCGCTAGCAGTGCTTCGGGCTTCAATCGTCAGAACGTGCTCTATCGCAACAACGGCAACGGGTCGTTCACCGTTACGACCGCGGGCATGCCGGTCAATGCCTTCGATACGAACGACATCCTCTTGGTAGATGTGTTCGGATCCTCGCTGCCGGAGCTCGTCGTCGCCGACACCCTCACCGGCAAATCCGTGCACAGCAACTTGGGCGGCAGCTTTGGCGGAGCGTTCGCAACTTTCGGCGGTGGTGGCGGCCTTGGCTCAGCCGGTGACATTGACCTGGACGGGGACATGGATCTGGTGTTTGGCAACCAGACCGCAAACACCCAGGTCCTCGTAAACAACAACGGCATCCTTACGGATACGCCGATTCGAGTCACCGCGGATGGTGCTTGCAGGTCCAGTCTGCTGGTCGATATGGACCGGGACAACGACCTTGACATCGTCCAGGGGCTCAGCTTCGGCGCAGCCTCGGGAGTGCGTGCTCAAGTCAATCTGCATCGACAGATCGACTTGCCAACGTCTGCACTGATCGGCAGCACGATTGCACACGACTGGTACGATCGCCCTGGGTATGGCAACGGCCATGTGCCGACGGCCTACTTTAGCCCGGCTGCCCAGACGCCGCGCTTCGAGATTGCTCCGTTTGGCTTTGTTGGCGTCGATCTTGCGCAGGCAATCGTGATCAATCTGGCGACCAGCTCGTCCGGCAAGAACAGCGTGGCCCTGCCGATCCCGAACGACCCGAACCTTGTTGGCCAGACCTGGTTCTGGCAATGGCTGATTATGCCGAATGCGAGCCCGCAAGCGGACTGGGGGCTCAGCAACGTCGTTCCGATTACGTTCCTGTAGCAGTCTTCGGTGGCCGCCCATGAAGGTGTCTCGTCTTTACGGGCGGCCTATTGAATGCCTGCAAAAGAGCTCTGGCGCCGCTCAGCCAAGCGCTCAGAATTTGATGGCGAGTGGATAGGTTGCTCCGACAACCTGCGTTGCGCCGGGTGCTGTGCTGGGCACGATCGTCTTGTTGATCGGGTCAATCCACTGCAGTGGATCTGAGCACGTCAACGTTGCCTCGAAGGAGACCTGCTGGATGCCAACGGGGAACGTGGTGACGGGCAGCGTCCAATGCCATTCATCCTGTGAGCTGTTTCGAGTGAGAGTCCCAACATAGCTGTAGTTGCTAGGTTGTCCGCCGATGGGGGTGACGGAGACGTAGATGTCGACGTTGCACGGCACCGGGACCTGCAAGGGGCCCCAGCCGGTGATTTGGAACTTGATGTCGACGGGGGGCGCAGAGCCGTTCGGTGCGCTTCGTGCAATGCTGAAGCCAACTGGCTCGGCAAGACCTGCAAACAGCGGGTTGCCGGCGAGAGGGGCGTATCGGAACGCCATGGGGGCTCCAGCCGCACGGCCAACATCGCCGACCATGACTTCCGGGTCGTCACCGCACAAAGCGTCGACGTCGTCATCATCCGCGATGCCCATCTTATCGCTGACGCGGAACCCGTCGTCGTCATAGAGAGGAAGGGAGCCCAGAGGTTGGTAGTTTGGGAGGTGGACCAAGATCTGGTCTCGGACAAGCGTCGCAATCCTCGTCATCGAGAAGATCACGGTCTCAGAATCGTGTTCGACAGTCAGCGCATCGATGTTCTCGGCTGCGCTGTTGGAGAGGCCAAGGTCCGTTCGAGTCTTCCATAGAATCGGGTTGGACCACGATCCCGGGGTGTTTCCTTCGGCTGGGGTCCAAGTGGACTGGTAGATGACGGCTGCGTCCGGGCCGTATTCCAGCACGTTGGGCGTCGCCTTGTCTGCCGCGAACGGAAAGAGCGAGAGTGCGTTCGGCATGCCATTGTAGATCGCAACGAAATTGGGTGTCACCGAGAAGTAGAGGTAGTTCTCTTTGGGCGCGAACCGAGCGAGTTCGTCGTCTGGGCTCGACATGAGCATGCCGAGCTTGTAATCGAATGCACTGAGCTCCTCATTGACGGGCAGGAGCATCTGCGCACCCGTCTGCTCGATGTGTAGAGCGTTGTTCATCGATGCCGGCAGGCCCACGGAGTCCTCGAAGAAGTAGGAGAAGATCGTGTTGCCATCGCCGCTTGATAGCAGAGGGTGAAGGGTCAGTGGTGACGATGTGGTGACTGATGCACTCAGCGCGAGCCAGCGCTGCTGCTCGGCGAGGTTCGGGGAGAAGCCGATCACGTTCTGGCTGTTGTCCTTGACGGCCTTCCACGTGTCCGGTGTCAGGGCGTTGCCGGAATCGACGCCGTCCATCTCGAACACGTTGCGCAACGGGAGAGGCAGGTGCGGCAGCAGCGCTGCCTTGCTGTAGTCCGGGCGGGACCAGGCGGAGTTGTAAATCGGGGCTTCTGGCGGATTGGCGCGCGGAGCGACCTTGACATGCTTGAGCGTGTTCCCAACTGCATATGGGTTGAGCGGAGAAAGCACGACGCCGACGGGCCAGACGGAGAAGGGCCCCTGTCGACGGATCTGCGGGATCGGGATGGACGGAATCTGTGCTGCGCAGGTCGTCGCGACGAGGAGGAAGGATGCGGCTTGCAGCGTACGTTTGGATATCGGTGTCATGTGGGTACGGATGGGTTGCTGGAGGCGTGGAGAGTGAATGCAGATCGTTGCGCGATCAGCGCGGTTCGGTAGGCCGGAGCGGAACGCCCGGCTTTGCGCGGCTGGCCTGTCGTCGGAAATAGGCGCGCAGGGCCTCGGTCTCCGTAGTGTTCAGGTCAGCGGGCATGTTCGTTGCGAGTGCATGCAGCGTCGCGGCGTCGAGCGATCTCGTGGCGATAAGTCCGAGATATATAGAAAAGGCGTCGCGGTGGCGTGATTCGGCCAGCGTGCGAGCGAGTGCCCAGTGCTTTCTGGCCTTGACGGGCTGGACCTGCTGGGCTTGCTCAAAAGCGGTATGTGCTCTGGCTGCGAGTTCGCGGCTTTCGGCCTCCGCATGGCTTTCCACCTTCGCCCAAGCACGCTCCGTCAGGATCACCCCATACAGTGATTGCCTTCGCCAAACTTCGAGGCCGTCTTGCCCGAAGGCGGCTTCGTTCCAAACGTGTTCGGCTTGCTCGCGTTCGCCCATCTCAAGCAGGGTGTAGATGATGTTCCAGTAGGGCTTGTGATCGTTTGGTCGGATTCGACGGCCTTGTTCGAGCACTCGTAGGGCATCACTATGACGGCCGATGCGTCGCCAGCAATGGGCTGCGTTCATGGCGGTGCCAGATGCGTACGGAGCAAGCTCCAGGGCATGCTCGGCGACTTCGGCCGCCGAGGTGTAGTTGCGCTGCACGGCTAAGGCGTAGCTCAGCTGATGCCGCGTCCACGCGATCGGCTGGCCGATCCGCGACTCGATGTGACGGGCGCGCTTCTCGAGATTTGCGGACAAGTCGTCGCGCTCGGCGCGGTCCCGAGCGGCTTCGATGTCGTGTTGGAGGATCAGCAGACGCAGGATCTCCGCCGGTTGCGACGTGGCGAGGAGTTCGTTCGCGAGCCGGATGCGGGCACCTTCGAAGTCGCGGATTCGTAGCCTAAGATAGCCGGCAAGGAGATGGTCTTCCGGAGTTGCGGGAGGGGGCAGCAGCGCAAAGTCGACCTGCGCGCCGGCGTCGATCGTTGCCGGTAGTTCTGCGTAACCTGCTGCAACGGCCCGGGCGTAGTCCGTTGCCATGGTATTCGCAGCAAGCTCTAGGTCACGGACGCAGCCAACGCGATCCGCTTGGTCAAAGCGGAACATGGCGCGCACGATGCGACCCCATGGTTCTACTGCGCACGTAGTGATGAGCTCATCAAGCAGGAGCCGCGTTTCGGTCTTCTCGTCTCGTAACACGGCCCGCCGGTTGTCGAAGCGCTGCAGGGTCAACTGTGGCGTCAGTCGCGCGATGGCGTGGATGGCGCTGCTGATGCGGGTCTCGGAGCGCTTTTCCAGCCAGCTGGAAACGCCGATCGCCGCAGCCATCGTGGCCACGGATGCAACCAGCGTGCGCGCAACCGTTGAACGGCGAAGTCGCCGCCAGGCTCGCTGAGTAGCGCCGACGGGGCGAGCTGCTACCGGCTGGTGTTCGAGAAACCTTCGGAGGTCGCGTGCAAGCTCCTGCGCATCCGCGTATCGATCCAGGGGATCCTTGGCCATTCCCTGTTCGAGAATCGCTACGAGATCGCGGGGCAGTCCGTTGCGAAGTCGGCGAACCGGCGTTGGGTCGCGTCGTGAGAGTGCCGAGAGCGCTTGGGAGGGAGTTCCCCGAAACGGCGGGCGCAGCACCAAAAAGTGGTAGAGCGTGGCGCAGAGTCCATAGATGTCGACGGCACTGGTGGCTGAGCGTTCTGCGTCGAGGGATTCAGGCGCCATGTATGCCGGGGTCCCGAGCGGGCCACCTTCGCGGGTGATCGTCTCCGCGTCGAGCTGTGCTGCGATGCCGAAGTCCACCAAGACGGCGCTGCCGTCTGCTTTGAGGAAGATGTTCGACGGCTTCACATCACGATGAACGATGGAGACCAAGTGGGCGGCGTGCAGGCCTTCGGCACACTCGGCAATCCAGCGCACGGCGGCGCGCAGGAAGTTGTGTTCGGGGAGTGGTGGGCCGCCGATAGCGGCGGCGATCCAAGCCGTGCTGGCATCATGGACGCGGTCACCGCGTCGTTCCGCGACCGCCAGCAGGTCCCCGACCGAGACGCCGTCGAGGAGATCCATGACAAGAAACGGCTCGCCGCTGTCCGTGACACCTCGGTCGTGCACGGTCACAACAGACGGATGGCGAACGGACGCTAGGGCCTGCGACTCACGTTCGAAGCGAGCGCGGGCTTCCTTCTTCGCGAGCACGAAGGCTCGCATGACCTTCACGGCAACGAAGCGGTCGAGCTCCGCGTCGCGGGCGCGGTAGACAACGCCCATGGCGCCGGATCCGAGGCGCATTTCGAGCTGGTAGCGATCCGCTATCGTGCGCTCTTCGCGGATTGACGGAGCCTCGGGATCTTCATGTGCGAGCCGTAGCTGATCGGCGTAGTCGCAGGACTGGCGAACAGCGTCGATCAGGTGTTCGTAGCCCGTGCAGATTTCGGCGTAGTTTGGCAGGCCGCCTGAGTCCAGGGTTTCCATGGCGCGCGCAATGAGCTTCGCGAGGGCCTCGTCGTAAAGTGGATCACTCATCGCGGATCCTCCAAGTCGCGGCGGCGGAGGCGGAGTACCAGCTGGGCGTGTGCTTCATAGAATGCACGTCGCGTGCTTGTCAGTGAGGAATAGCCGAGGTGGCTCGCAAGCTCTTTGAACTCGGCCTTGTCGATGATGCGGCCGCGCAGAAGGCGTCGTTCGCGATCCGGAAACGTGCGTAGTACTTCGGCGAATAGGGCCCGGCGCTCTGCGGCTACGGCATCGGTTTCCGGGCCGGCAGCGTGGCTGACATCGCTCGTCGCGTGCCGTTCTGTTCGCCATCCGTCGCGCTTCGCCGCTTCATGAAAGCGGAGGAGATCCATGAGCCGGTTGCGAACAACCGTCGATAGATAGCCAAAGAAGGCCTCGCCGTCTGAGCCGCGAAAGCCCTGCAGGTCGCTGAGCACGCTGCGGAAGACCTCTTGGACCACATCGCCGGTGCTGAAGCGTGCACTGATCCACGGCCGCTTGGGACGAAAGTCCCGCGCGAGCGCGACGTGCACAAACTGCTCAACACGACTGTAGTAGCGGCGGAAGAGCTCATCGAGTGCGGAGGATTCACCTCGTCTGGCAGCTGCGAGCACGTCTTCGAAGTCCATATCCGGCATGGCGGTGGCTAGGCTAGATGTATGGTCGGATCGTGGCATTTGCTCGGGCTCCAACCCCAGGGGCGGGGCTCCCGCGGCGGAACGCCATCTTTTCCGGAAAATACCCTCTGCCACAACTCCATGCCGATCATTTCGGGGGATGCGCTTGGCGCGCTGCGGGCTGTATTCCCTTCCCCCGATGCTGCTTAGCGCAGGTCGACGCGCGTTCGGACCAGCTCGGAGCTGCGGACAAGCTGGGATGGCTCGATCGCAACGATCTGGTGGAAGAGGTCCAGGCCGATCGTATTCGGATCGTAGGGTAGCACGACTTCGGGCACCGCAACGGCACCGCCGGTCGCGACCAAAGGCACGTTGACGAGCAAGGAGCTTAGGTCGATGCCGAGCGGGCAGTCACATGGTAGTCCGCCGGTGGTGCCGCTGAAGAGCTGTGCGGTTGCGGATGCGCCGAGTCCTAGCAAGTAGGCCGCTGGGCTTCCGGATGTGAGCTCGAAGCCACGTGCGTGTGCGCTGTAGGGATGGCCTACAGAAAGTGCATCGGTGGAGAACGCGATTTCGGGTTGTGAATCCGAGAGCAGGTCGTCTGCGGTCCACATTTGCGCGGCTACCAATTGGCTGGAGTTTCCCGGGACGGCGCTCCAGTTGGCCACCGTTCCGTTGACGGAGGTGCCGACTCGGACCGCGTAATTCTGAAAGCTAAAGTTGCTTGGCAGAGGTTGGCTCGTCGAGAAGCCCTGCGGCATTGCGTGTCGAGAGAGAAAACGCAGGCCAGCGGGAGCTTCAAACTCGAACAAGTAAAACTCGTTGGACGGATCAAAGGCCCACTGGTCGACGCCGGTATAAGGCGGGTTTGGCGGGAGGAACGTGCTGCGCCAATAGCCGCCGGTTGCGGCGCTCGGCCCATCGAACGATCCCGGTGTGCGCCCGAAGACTGCGCGCGCAACGCGGCTGCCTGCGCGCACCTCGAGACGGCCTTCGACGGTCGCGCGATTTTGGTTGGCGTCCACGCCGATTAGGCGGGCGCGAAGCTGCATGTCGCGATCGCTTTCACACGCGAGGTCAACCGCCAGGAACTCACGCCCCGCGATGGAAGGGGTTGCGTTGGGGCCAGACGTAAGCCCGATTTGCACCGTCCGGTTGGGGCCGCGTAGAGCGATCGGAACCGAGAGGCTGGTGCCTTGGAGAGCGCCGACGCCGCGGAAGATCCCCGGCATGCGAAACGAGTCGAACGTTCCGACAGGCGTGACGTTCGTACTCCGGGCGCCCAGCGTATGGAACGTGGTCGAAAACGGTGCCGCGCCAAAGGAGCTGCTCCCGACGGAGGGGGCTGTTGGCAGGCTGTTGCCGATGGCTCCAGCTGACCCTCCGAGCATCGGGCGGCGCGATCGACAGGGATTGGGGCCACCCGCGACGGGGACGACTGCGATCGCAGGACTTGCTGTCGTTTGTGTGAGTTTGACGACGGAAAGCGCGAATGGCTCCACTGGGACGGAGCCCTGCCCCGTTCGATACACACTGACGGTTAGGGTTTGCGCCTGTTGGGTCGTTACGCGTGCGTGTTCCCAGGTGCGGTTGCCGTAGGTGGAAGCAACCGTGAAAGAACCTCCGGCGCCATCCTGAACCACCATGTCGAAGTTTGCCCATGGCAGCCCGTTGGGTTGTGGTTGCGTCGTTGGCCAGACGTTTGGCGGTGGCGTCATCGAGAACTCGCTGCGATGCCATGCGAGCGCAATGCCGTAGGTAGAATTGGCGTCCAAAGAGAACTGAAACTGCTGTGTGGGGCCTGCGGCCAGCGAGCCTGCTTGCGTCCGTGCGTCGCCAAGGAGTGCGTGGTCGGTGCGCATGAAGCCGGCGCCGAGGAGATTTTCGCCTGTTGGTCCACCCGTGTAGGCAGGCTGGCGCGCGGCAACGTCTTCGGCGGAGGCCAAAAGGATGGCGCGCGTCTCAAGAGCGCTTGGTGGCGCACCGCCCGCAGACCCATCGAGCCCTGCGCGGTAGAGCAGTGCGGCCCCGGCGACTTGGCCACAGCTAACCGAGGATCCATCGACGGTGATGAGCACGTCGGTTGGGGAGCCGCTCAGGCTGCGTTCCTGGATTGTGATGGCAGCGCCTACCGCGACCAGGTCTGGGTACTGACGAGAGAAGTCGTGGGACTGGTTCGGAACCGAAAAGTAGTTGTCCGGGACGAAGCCGGCGCAGTAGGTCGTTCCGTATTGGTTGGCCAGTGGCGAGCTGCTTTGCGAGGATCGAGCGGGGGTCAGTGGGCCGGCGCCTGACCACGTTGGCACGACCTTGGAGCCTGCGCGAGCTGCGCCAGCGACGATGCTGTTTGCGCCATACATGCTGTCCCAAGCTGTGGCGTCGCGACCTCTACGGAAGTTGACGTTGTCGGTGTCGTCTGAGCTTGGCCAGGCTCCGAGCTCCAGTGCACCGTCTTCGAAGTAGTTGCCCGAGGGCACACACATAACGATGTCGGAGTTGCGCACGAGGCTGTCCATGGCCTGTTGCTCCGGCGACCATGGGTTGCCGCTGCCGCCGAATGCACAGACTGCAGCGAGCGTGTTGTATTGGGCCGCGTAGGTCGCCAGGAATTGGCAAGCGTCGGTGATCGCAATCGTGGAGCTCCATCGGGCGGATGCGGGCGGCGTGCAGCCGAAGCGCGACGCAATCTGTGTGTAGTCTTCGATGATGTCGATCGAGAGGATGCGCGCGTTGGGAGCTTGTCCGACTCCGGCTGTTGGTGTTGGGTCCGAGGGCAAGGGGGCGCGGCCGGCGGCGGCGTGCGCGATGCCGTTGCCATGCTGCAGGGGCAGGTTGTTGGTTGAGTTGTAGACCGAGTTGGCGAAGTTCGTCCGATACGCCTGCAGGTTCGGATTGGCGCCGATGTTGGCGGCCCGAACGGACTCAGCAATCCGCGTACTGCCGGCGGAGTTGTTGAAAGCCGACGAATTGCTGGGTTGCGACGACGTGGCGGAATCAAACCACTCGAGCTGGCTGTCGAGCACGGCGATCGATGGTTGTGGGGTGCCGACCGGATAGACTTGACCTGCCGCCGTATAGCCGCGTCGGTGCGCTTCTACCGCGTTGTGGCCCTCTGCGCCCGCGGCTGAGTCCTGCGGAGGTTGGGCCACTCTGGCGCCAGTCTTGGCAAAGTGCACGCGGTCGGGAATCACGTAGGCCACACGCGGATTCTGGCGCAAGGTAGCGGCCGTCTGTGGCGTTGCATCGATGGCGCAGCCGTTGATGAGCCACCACTGACTTGCGATGCGTGCGCCGAGGGCGCGTGCTTCCTTTGCGAACGAAGCCTGGTCTTGAGCTGCCGCCGACTTCAGATCTGCGACGATGCTCGCAACCGTTGCCGGATCAGCGTGCTCGTGCATGGCGGCGCGATAGGTGGCGAGATCGAAGGATCGATCCCGAAACATCACGATCCAGCGGCTAGGAGCGATGCTCGCCGGGCGTTGTGATGCATCGCTCGACGTCTGGGCTTGCGCGAGATGTAGAGATTCTGTGGCCGGAGACTGCGGCAGAGCCAGAGGCAGGCCAAGGGCGGCGATTACGGAAGCGATCATGGTCGAGATTGGGATGAAGGCGTCGGGGACGCGTCGACATGTCCACGTTTGAGGACGAGCCTGTCGCGCGTTGCTCAACCCAAGGGGCGTGTCCGCCAGTCACGATCGCCGGGAAATTCCGCACGCCACGCCCGTGCTCCGCCAGGCGAACCGGATCGGTCTTCGCCGTCGGTTCCAAGCGCGTAGAAGCCGTCGCGCAGGTATTCGCAGGCCTCGGCTGCGCGCCCTGCGTACGCCGCAGTCTTCGGAGGCGGGTGTTCTCGCAGGTGGGTCAGGCGCTAACCGAACGATCTTTGCCGGCGGCGATTGCGTGACCTAGCGCAGCGCGCGGCAGCGCTGGTGGACAGTCCACCGGCGGCAGTCCGCGATGGCGCTTGGCCACGCACCACTCCGGCAGCGACAGCGCCGTAAACGTGCACAGGCCAAGCCAGGCGAACCAGCTCAGCCATTCGTCGATGGCGATGCCAAGGCTGGGGGAGCCGATCGCGGCTGCGAGCGCCTGGCGCCAGGTCTGGCTCCAGAGCAGCAGCAGAACCATGGCGGTGACGATCTTGGCGCCGCGGCGCAGGCGGGCCGGGGCGCGCTGCGACCAGCGCAGCAGCTGCGGCAGCGTCGGCAGCAGGAAGATGAGCCGGTAGTCGAAGTTCTCGCCGATGGCGAAGCTTGCCAGGTAGACGGCAGCGCCGGCGCGGAAGGCGGCGAGCAGCTGCGGGTCCTGCTGGTCGTCGAGCCGCGTGACCAGGCGTGCGCGGTAGGTGCGCGCCGCAAGCAGCGCGAGCAGCAGGGCGGCAGCAAACAGCGGCAGCCAGCTTGGCGCGCCGGTGTTCTTCGCAATCCACGTCGGCAGCGACACCATGCCGTAGCTGATCCAGTGGGCGCTGAGCGTGCCGGCGTGCATCTTTGGCAGGTCGGCCAACGTCAACACAAGGTAGACCGCGAACAGCAGCGCTGCCGGCAGCAGCCGGTGCGCGGTCAGGCGCCAGCTTGGCGCAACAAACGCAGCTAGCGCAACGCCGGGGAAGACCTTCAGCATCGCGGCCACGGTGACCAGCAGCGCACCAGCGCGTGCGTGCGGCAGCGGCACGGTGATGCCGGCAGCCAGGATGGCGAACGCGAGCAGGTCGCAGTTGGCACGCTCGAGTGCCAGCCACGTGGTCGGGGCGAAGACACCGAGCAGCAGCAGCCATGCGGTGCTGCGGTCGCGAAGCAGCGTGCGCAGTCGCCACAGTCCCAACACCAGCGCCAGGCCGAACGCAGCAGCCAGCCACGGCGTGTGCTGTTCGCGCAGGCCCCAGCGCGCGAGCTGCGTCCAGACCCGCGGGTAGTTCATCGGGCGGTGCCACGGATCCCCCGGATTGAAGACGAGTGGGTCCAAGCCATCGCGCAGGGCAACGTGGGCGCCGGTGATGGTGCGCGCATCGGCAAACGGCAGCGGCATGGGATCCACGCCGAGCCAGCTGCAAACCCATTGCGCCGAAGGGTGTCCGGTGGGAGAGCTGGCGGCGAGCCAGAGCAGGCAGGCCGCGGCCGTGAATAGCGCGAGGCCAACCGCATAGACGCGTAGCTGGCCGGCGCTCGTTGCGAGCCGGGCTAGGGGGCGGAGTTTCGAGGATCGCGCGCGGTCGCGTGCATTTCCGCCATGTCTGCCGCCACGGGCGCGGCTCGTCGACGAGGTGTTCGACGCAGGCATCGCGCGCCACCATCGAGCCCGGCGTTGGCGCTGGCAAGCGAAGTTCTGATGGCGCTTGCCGCGCGTCTTAAGCGCGCCCTGCGCGCTAGCGGCGCCGGCTGCTTCGCTCGTTTGTCGGCGCCGGCGGCGGCGGCAGGTCCGCCGAGTGGACGACCTTCAGGGCCGGCAGTCGTTCGCGCAGCCGAACCACGGCTTTGGCCGAGACTTCCGTCTGCCAAACGTAGAGTCGCGTGAGCTTTTTGAGTCGCTCCAGTGCGAGCATCGAGTAGTCGCCTACGTCGGTACCGAACAAGTTGACGCTGCGAAGCTCTGCGCATGCCGCAAGCTGCTTGACGCCGGCGTCGGATACTTTGCTGCCGCGCAGATCGAGTTTTGTGAGTCGCGGCATCTTGGCGATGGTCGCGCATGCCGCATCGCCGCAGCGGCTGCGGGCCAGGTCGAGCTCAAAGATGTGCTCGGCAAGGGGGGCGAGCGCGGCCACTTCGTCGTCGCCCACTTCGTCGGAGTTGCCGCAGCACGTCACGTAGAGAAGCGGGCTGTCGTCGCCGATGCTGGTCACGCGCAGCGGGCCTTGGGCAAACGCCTTGAGCTTTTCGGGCGCGATCGGGTTGAGGCCTTTGGCGAGCACGACGTTGGCGGCGGGGCCGCGGCGCGTCGTCGGCTTGGCCTTGGACGGAGTCGGCTTGCTGCTCGATTTGCTGCTGCGGCCGCCGGCGGACGTTTTCGGATCGGCGGCGACGCTATCGTCGCCGGTCCACTTGCCGTAGTCCGCGCCTTCGTCGATCCAGGTGCGGATCAGCTCGACCTGCTGCTTGGATAGCGGTGGCCCTTTCTTGGGCGGCGGCATGCGATCTTCGTCGTCGGCGGGCAGCGCGATCGATTCCATCAGCAGCGAGTTGTCGGCGTCCTTGGCGATGATGACGCGGCCGCGCTTGCTCTTCTGGATGTTGGCCATCGTGTCGAGCATGACGCGCCCCTTGGGCCGGCGCTTGCGGCCGTTCTTGTCGACGTAGGTCGCGCGATGGCACTCGATGCAGTTCTTCTCGAGGATGGGCCAGATGCTCTTCTCGAAGTGGACGTTCTTGGACTGCGCATGCGATGTGCCCGCAAGCGCGAGCGGCATCGTCAGCAGGAACAGCAGGGAATGCGTTCTCATAGGTGCTAGTAGGCCAATGGTTGCAGCGAGGCCAGTGGGGGTGAAGCGACCGCGGCGAGCGGCGAAATCTGGGGCGCGTCGGGCCGTGCCCTAGCCAAAGATCTCGGTGATCGGCAGCCCCTTGTCGGCGACCTGGAACGGGCGTCCGGACGGCGAATACATTTTGTGGTCGGTCGGCAGTCCGCAGGCGAACGCGATCGTCGCGTTGAGGTCCTGGATCGACGTCGGCTCGCCTTCGACCTCGCGGCCTTCTTTGTCGGTCTTGCCGTAGCGTTGGCCGCCGCGCACGCCGCCGCCTGCCAACAGCGCACTGAACGCCTTTGGGTAGTGGTTGCGGCCCAGATCCTCGTCGATGTCCGGCGTCCGGCCGAACTCGCTGGCGAGCACGACCATGGTGTCGTCGAGCAGGCCGCGCGCTTCGAGGTCGGCGAGCAGCGCGCTCAGGCCTTGGTCCACCGATGGCAGCAGCGTCTCGAGCCGGTCAAAGTTGTCCGCGTGCGTGTCCCATCCTCCCTTGAAGACCTCGACGTAGCGCACGCCGTGCTCGACCAGTCGGCGAGCCATCAGGCAGCCTTGGCCAAACGAATTGTCGCCGTAGGCTGCGCGCAGGTCCTCGGACTCTTGTTCGATGTCAAACGCGGTCAAATCGGCGCTGCGCATCAGCTTGACGGCGTCGGTGTAGGCCTGACTGTAGGAGCCAACCGAGGCCTGGCCGTGGCGGGCGCCAAACTCCTGATTGAGCTTCTTCAGCATCTTGAGGCGGCGCGCAAAGCGGCTTTCGCTGACGCCCTTTGGTCGGAACGCGTTCTGCAGTCCGTCTTCGGCATCGCCAATCGGCACCGGCTGAAACTCCGCCGGCAGGAAGCCGGCGCCCGGCGCGTCGGAGCCGGCACCGATCATCACGTGACCCGGCAGCGCTTCGTTGTGGCGGCCCGCCATGCGATGGGCCCACGCGCCAGTGCTCGGGTGGCGGATCGTGCCGCGCAGCTCGTAGCTGGTGCGCATCATGTACTGGGCCTGCGAGTGCGCGCCCTGCGTGCTCGTCATCGAGCTGATGATGCACGCCTTGTCCATGTGGTTGGCGAGGTTTGGCAGGTACTGGCCGAGCTGGATGCCGTCGGCGCGCGTCGCGATCGGCTCGTTCGGTCCCTGCGTCTTCTGGCCGGGCTTTGGATCGAGCGTGTCGATGTGGCTCATGCCGCCCGCCATAAACAGGTAGATGACGTGCTTGGCCGAAGCCTTGCCGAGCACGATCGGCTGCTCGACGTTCTTGCGGCTGGCGGTTCCCTTGGGATCCTGCATCGCGGCGGCGATGGCCTGCGGGCCGAAGGTGGCGGCGGCGCCGACGCCGAGCATCGACTGGGCCATTCCGGACAAGAACGTGCGGCGTGTGTCGACGTCGGACTGCTGGATGATCTTGCGAAGCGACATGGTTGTTTCCTTGGCGTGCGTTGTTTGCGTGTCGTGTCGTGTCGTGTCGTGGCGTGGCGCGGCGTGGCGTGGCGTGCTGCGTTAGCGCACGAAGCGGAACTCGTTGCTGTTGCACAGCACCCAGACGAGGTCCTCGATCGCCTTGCGGCCGTTGACTGCGATTTCGCGCCGCCATTCCTTGAGCTCGGCGTCGGTCGGCTCGCGGTTGAGCATGGTCAGGTAGGCGACGCGCACGCGGCGCGCCCCGTCCGATGCGAGGCCGAGATCGCGGCGCAGCGCCGACTCGCCGTTGAGCACCTTGGAATCCAGGAAGCCGTTCATCAGCGTCAGCACCTGCGGCACGGTCGCGACGTCGCTCTGCGCTTCGATGGTTTCGCGGTCCGACTGGCCGAACTGGCGCAGCAGGTGGCCGAGTCGGGCGGGCTGCTCGATGTCGCTGGCACGCAGCATGTCGCGCTCGGCGCCCTTGGCGGCGCGCTGGCCGATCTTGACGCCCATTTGCTCCAGGCGCGCGGCGATCTCCTTGGCCTTTTGCTGGTCGCCGTCGCGGCGTGCGGCTTCGAGTTCGCGCATGAGCGGCCGGGCGCGGCGGCGCAGCTTGGCGTCCCGCTGAGATTGTTCGCGGGCCCGGGAACGGCGCTCCTTGGCCATTTCGCGGATCATGTCGCGGGCACCGCCCTTGGCCAGCTCGAGGATCTTTTGCGCGTCGGCGTCCTTGATCTGGTTGTAGGCCGCATAGACCGATTTGGCGCGATCGTCAGGGTCACGCAGGCGATCGTCGAGATCGTCGAAGACCAGCGTCAGCAGCGAATCCCAAACCTGCTCGGCGCTCATGCGGCGCAGCACGGGGCCCGCAAAGGCCGGCGCGACGCCGCTGGTTGGGTCCTGTTCGAGGCACGCGCGCTCAAACAGCTTGGTGTGCACCAGCACGCGTTCGAACTGGCGCAGGTCAAAGTCGAGTGAGACCATCAGCTTCTCGAGCTCGTCGAGCAGCTTGGGATGAACGGCGCGGGTGTCCTTCTTCCAGTTGTCGCGCGGCTCGACCAGCCCTGCGCCAAACGTGCGCGCCCACATGCGGTTGCTGATGACGCGGGCAAACTGCGGGTTCTTCGGGCTTGTCATCCACTCGGCCAGAGCTTCGCGCGAGTCGATGCCGGCCATGCTCGCCCGGCGGTTGCGGGCGCGGGCTCGCTTGGACTGCGAACGCGACGTCTTTGGATAGGTCAGCTTGACCTGCGAACCAAAGATCGTGCCGGCCTTGACGGCCTGGCCCGGCTTGGCGTCGTCGTACTGGTAGTCCTTGGGCAGCTTTTCGATGCCGCTGCCGGAGCCATGGATGCCCTGGCTCAGCCGACGGACCATGCGCAGCGCAGCCTGGCGGGTGCGCTGTGGCTCGTCGGCGAGCTGCTTGCGCAGGCCGCGGTAGTTGCCGAGTTGGCCGAGGTCGCGGTAGCGGATGCCGCCAAAGAACGCGGCCATGCCGAAGAACTGCTTCTGCGTCCAGTTGTCGAACGGATGGTTGTGGCACTGGGCGCACTCGAGCCGCGTGCCGAGGAACACGCGCACCGTGTTCGCCATCGAGTCGTGCGGCATGTTGTTGTCGCGGATCAGGTGGCCGGTCGCGCCGTTGCCGTCGGCGTGCGCCGCACCCTCGGCCGTGATCAGCTGCTGCGCGAACTGGTCAAAGGGCAGGTCCTTTTGCACGGCTTCGCGGATGAAGTGTGCAAACGGCTCGCCGCTGAGCTGGCGCTGCCGCGACTTCACGCGCAGCAGGTCAAACCAGTAGTTGCTCATGTGGCTCGTGCGCCCGGGGGAGTCGAGCAGCAGATCGCACAGCGCGGCGCGCTTGCCCGGGTTCTGATCGGCCAGAAAGCCCTCGGTCTCCGCCAGCGTGGGAATGCGTCCGACGATGCTGAGGTAGGCGCGCCGCAGATAGGTGGCGTCGTCGATGGTCGGCAGCGGGTCGATGCGCTTGCTGCGCAGTTCGCGCTCGAGCACGGCATCGAGGCGCGCGGCGTCGCGCAGCACCAGCTTTTGCGAGCGCACCTGCTCGACACGCTGGGTGGGCCGCTGTGGGTTGGCCGATGTCGTTTGGGCACCGGCGCTGTCGACGCTTGCGGCCGCCGCCACAAATGGCAGCAGGCAGGCCAAAGAGCTCAGAAGGCTGTCGCGTAGAAGTCGGATCATGGTTCGGCGCAGGTTGAGTGGCGGTCGGCTCGAATTTGGCGGGTTGCTGGCGGCGAGCTTTCAGGTCCAGCGGTCAGACCTGTCGGCGCGCCGTGCAGGGCCCGCCGCATAGCGAACTCCACACGGCCCAATTGCCAGGATCGTCCGCCGCGGGGACGTTGACGTAGCTGCTTCGGCGAGAAACTCTCGATGCGGCCGTTCGCAACGACTTTGCCCCCGCGGCGATCTCCCCAAGTGTAGGGGAAATCGCGGCTTGCTGCAGGTCGGCTAGCGGGGCGGGCGGCAGAAGACTTGCCGGCTAGCGGCGGGTTTCGCCGACCCGGCTGCCCGGAGCGTGCTGGGCCGCTGGGCTGGCCCCTTCGGGGCCGGAGCCAATGCTCGTGCGCTGGTCGCCGGGCTTTTTGTCCGCCTGGCGGCGGGCGCGGTTGGGGGCGTCGTCGGCGATCGTCTGGGTGCTGCGACGGCGGATGACCGCGGTGACGCGGCCGCCGTCGTCGACGCCTGCGATCGGCACGCCGCGGCCCGGGCGCAGGTCGAGCCGGCCGTTGCCGAGCTCGGGCAGCAGCTGCTCCAGCCGGGCCGCGACCGCCTCGACGCGTGCTTCGGCCAGCTCCTGGGCGGCGCGGCGGGTGCGCCGTTTGGCGGTGCGCGGGTTGTCGTCGCCGAGCTGGTCGAGGGCCTCGCCAAGCGCCGTCAACAGCTCGCCGAGCTGCTGGTCGAGGGCGTTCAGTTCGCGCTGTCGCTGCAGGGCTTCGATTTGGCGCTGGGCTGCATACAGGGCGACGAGCTCGTTGGCGAGCGGCTCGCGCTGTTGCTCGAGTTCGCGTCGCTTCTTCTGCAGCGATGCAATCGTTCGCTCGATCACCTCGCGGGCTGGATTGGCGAGCGCTTCGGCGTGGGGGAGATCGGCTGTGCCGAGTTCATGCGTCAGCACGATGGCGAGCGTCGGATCACCTCGAACGGCGTCGAGCAGCGGCTGCAGGTCCACGTCATCCGGCAGGTTGGCTCCCGGCTGGAACGGCGTCAACGCGGTGACCTTGGGCACTTCGGTCGAGGCGCCGAGGAGCGCCCCTGCAGCGCGCGTGCCGGCGCTGGCGACGGCGTCGGAGATCAAGCGGACGAGTGTTTCGACGGCGACACTGGCGACCGCGCCGGTGCTAACACCGTTGGCCGGGAGGTGCAGGTCCAGCGGCAGACGCTGTTCGTCGTCGCTGTTGCGGAGCAAGAACAGCACCGCCTGCAGCGGTGCAGGGAGTCGCAGGTAGGTGGCGAGCGGGCCGTTCGGCGGCTCGGTCATCGTCAACCACGTGAAGACGCTCTCGCTTTCGACGTCGATGCCCTCATACCCGCGCAGGTCCGTGCGCACGCGCAGGTCAAGCAGGCCGTCGGCGAGGTCGACGCCCGCCTGTTTGGCCATGCCGCGGAAGGCCGGTAGTTCCAACCGGTCGAGGGCGACCTTGACGCGTCCGAGCGTCGATGGATAGAGCTGCATGCGCCCTTCGATCAGGAGCTGGTCGAGCAGCGGTCGCTGCTCCATCTTGTGTTCGCCGCCGCCACCGACCAGCGCCTCGGCACCCGAGGCGATAAAGCCACTCAGCACCGAGCTGCTGATGATGCGCTCTTCCAGCTCGACGTCGCCGCCGCGCACGGCCAGCGCAAACGAGATCGGACGCGCTTCGGTCATCGCGCGCGTCGAGAAGCGCTGCACCTGCAGGTCGGTGTCGACGAGCTGTAGGTGTGTGGGCGGCGCGGTCGTCGCGTCGTCGTAGGTGACCTGCAGCCCCATGACGCGCAGTCGGTCGACGGTGAACTCGCCCTGGCTGCCACTAGCCGGAGCGTTTGGCTGTGCCTTTGGCGGGTTTGCCGGTAGGTCGCTCGGAGTGGGCGCGTCGCTCGTTTCGGCAGGCTCTTCCGCCGGCGCCGGCGCCGGCGGCAACAGGAAGCCCGCAACGTGGGTGCCGTCGGCGTCGTTCCACGCGATCGCCTTGGGCTCCTCGATGTCGATCGAGCGCAGCAGCACCGTCCCGGAGCGCGGATCGATGCTGCGTGCGATCACGTCGATGGCGGCGATGCTGGCGTAGCTGCGAGCGCTGCGGGCATCGCGCAGCGCGAGGTTTTCGACCAAGAACTCGGCGCCGAACGGTCGGCCAAGCGGCAGCTTGCTGGCGTCGCGTCGCTTCATGTCGAGGCGCGCATGCAGCGTGGCTTCGAGCGTCAGGGCTTCGGCCTCGCCCTGCACGCTGTCGGCGAGTGCCGGCATGACGTCCTTCAGCTTGGTGGTGTCGAGGTCGGCCAGCGAAAAGACCAGGTCGAACGTTGGCTGGAGGTCGAACAGGTTGACGCGCACGTCGGCCCCTAGCTGGCCGCCGAACGGCTCGACGCTGCCCGCGAGCACCAGGTGCAGTGGGGTCGGCTCTTCGTCGGTGGGGTCGCCGAGCCACGGCTCGGGCAGCGTCAGCTCGGCCTGCAGCACGATTGGCTCCGGCTCGCTGTCGCTGCTGCGGTCGCGCACGATAAAGCGTTCGATGCCGAGGCGCAGCGAGTCCAGGCGCAGGCGCGGCAGGGTCAACGCTTCGGCGACGATGGGGCTTGGTTCGGTCTCTGCCGCGGCGGGCGCTGGCGCTTGCGCGGCGGGAGCCTCGGGAGTCTCGGGAGCCGATGGCGCGGCCGGTGGTGTCGCAGCGATCGCGAAGCCGGGGACCAGCATGGCGTCGGCCGTTTGCGTGATGCCGCCGCGGACACCGGTCAGCTGCAGGTCTTCGAGGTGGACTTCGTCGGCGGCCAGGGTCGGTAGCTTGGCGATCAGCTTGTCGACGGCAAACAGCTCTTGCTCGCCGTCGCGGAGCCGGAACGAAGTCATGCTCGCCGTGAGCTCCGTGTGGTCTTCGCCGAGTCCAATGCGCGCATCGAGATCCGCGTCGATGCGGCCATCGACCAGCGTGCAGGCCATGCCAGGCGGCAGCAGCGGCGCCAGTTCGTCGCCGACCAGTCCGCGCACCTGCAGCGCGCCGCGCAGCGTCGTCAGCGCGGGCGTCAGCTTGAGCGCGGCGTCGAGCGTGAACGATCGCACGGCGCGATCGAGGCGCACGGTAGCGCGCACCGGCAGGGCTTCGCCGCCGCCCCGGTTGGCGCCGAGCTCTGCGTCGAGCCCGATCTGGAACTGCCGGTCCGGCATGCTCGCGTCGCTCCACGAAACCGCGAGCCCTTCGAGCCGGATCGGGCCGTGATTGAGCAGTGGCTCGTTGGTGTTGGGCATCAGCCGTCGCGGCTTGGGCGTCGTCTGCTTTTGCTCCGCTGCGGCGAGCTGCTCGGCTGCCGAGAGGCGTGTCGCAGCGATCGCCGGATCGGCGCCGGATCCCGCCGCTGGTGCGGGTGCCTCGCCGATGCGCAGGCCGAGCGCGTGCAGCGCCAGCTGTTCGTCGCGGTGGAGCTTGGCGAACGGATCCTGCACGGTCCAGTCGCCGGCATCAAAGCTGTCGCCTTCGATCCGCACGCCTTCGCCGCGCACGCTGCGCAGTGCCAGCCAGCGCGTGTCGCCGTCGACAAAGCGCAGGTCGCCAAGCGTCACGTCGCAGACCAGCGCTTCTGCCGAGGTCGTGATTTGCGCGCCGGCGCCGAGGTGGAACGTGCCCGAAGTGAGCTCCGAGCTGATACCCATCGGCTCGAGCCAGGGCGTCAGCGCCTTGAGCGTCACGCCCGATGCGTCGAGCTCGAGGTCGGTGTTGAGACCGTCGTCGCGTGGCGTGACGGTCAGCGCGAGGGCGACGCGCTCGGCTGTGTCGGCAACGGAGAACGTCGCCCGCAGCGTGCCTGGATCACCGGCTTGACCGATCGTGATCGCATCGGCCTGCACGTCGAGGTCGCGCACCGCAAGCGTCGCTGCCGGCGTGCGGGTTTCATCGGTCCAGGCCAGATTGACGCCGCTCCAGCGCAGTTCGCGCAGGAAAATCTTGGGCAGAGTGGGAGCTGCGTCGGGGCTGCCTGCTGCGGCGACGTCGGCCGCGGGATCTGCTGCGGGCTGCTTGGGCGCCGCTGGCGCTGGCGCGGCCGGCTTCAACCGAAGTCCCGCGAGCAGCATCGAACCGTCGGCCTGGCTGACGATGGGCAGGCTGGGGCCCTCGATGTGCACCGCGCCAATGGTCATGTCGCCATCGTCGCCGCTGCGGAGATCTTCGATGGCGACGCGCGGCAGCTCGAGCGGTTCGCCGCCGCCGGCGATCACCAGATCCTTGAGCTCGAACGACATCGTCTCGCCCAGGTTGGCCTGCAGGCCCGCGTCGAGTGAGAGGCCGCCATCCGGCAGCTCGACGCCGGCAGCGTCGAGCTGAGGCTGGATGCGGTCGCCGGTCAGGCCGGCGATGGACAGCTTTGCCGAGACCGCGCTGCTGCCGTCGGCACGCTGTTCGAACGTGCCGTCGACGAGCTCGAGCCGCTCGACGATGCGGTCGATGTGCAGGTCGAGCGCGAGTGGCGTCAGCAGGTTGGAGCTGCCGGCGGCGTCGGCGGCGCCCGTTGCCGGGCTGGCCGAACCGCCGCTGCAGACCGTGGGGCCAAACGTCGTCACCAGTGTCGTGCGCTCGATGCCGTCGAGCCCTAGGCCCAGGTCGAGCTTGCCGCCAAAGGCCGGCAGGCGCGGCGCGTTCGGCAGCACTTCGGCGGTGATGTTCCCGCCAAGGCGCAGGTCGACGACGTGCGCGTGGTTGAGGATCTCGTGAACTTCCGGCGGGACTTCGTCGAAGCGGTGCGGTCGGAAGCCGCGCACGGCGCCTTCGAGGCGGGCCTCGGCGCGCTTGTCCTCGGCTTCGATCTGCAGTTTGACAAAGAGCTCGTCGCAGAGCTGCGGCGCGTGCAGGCGCAGGTGGGCCATGCCGGTTCGATCCGGGAAGCCCACGTCGGCGACGTCGAGATCGAGCTTGCCGCTGTATTCGGTTGCGGGCGTCGTGCTGGCGTCGACGTAGTCAAACTGCAGGTCGTGCACGCGAACCGACTCGACCCATGCGGGCAGCACGAAGCTGAGCGGTGCCTCGTCGTCGGCCACTTCTTCTTCGGGCTCCGGCTCTTCGGGGGGTGCGGGCTCGAGCCAGGCCTTTGGCAGGCGCAGCGTGCCGTCGGCGTTGCGGTGCATGGTGACGCGCGCGCCGGCCACGTTGGCGTCGACCAAGTGCACCTGGCCGGTGAGCAGCTGCTTCATCGAGGCGTCGACGAGCACGTCCTGGGCGGTCAGCAGCGGCGGTGCCGTTTCGTCTTCGGCGTCGCGGACCAGCAGGTCTTCGATGTGCAGCGACAGGCCGGCGATCGACAGCGAATGGCTGCGCCACGACACGGACAGGCCCGCAAAGCCGGCGCCGAAGTTGGCCAGGTGCTCAAGGAACAGCCACAGGCCGAGGCGGGCGACAACGGCGGTGATCGCCAGCCGCTTGGTCCAGCGCCATAGCCAGCTGCCGCGGCCGCGCTTCTTGGCGGCCTTCTTCGCTTTCTTGGCGGCGCGCTTGTCGACGGTCGGTGCGCTGCTGGCGCCGCCTGCGTCCATGCTGTCGGCGACGGCGTCTTCGGGCATCGGATCGTTGCTAGGGATGTCGCTCACTTGGCTGCCTCCTGCTGCAGGTGCTTGCGCAGTGCGCGCCGGCGTGCCTTGCGGTCATCAAATGGTTCGTAATCGGCGATGGTCACGCCTTGCTTGGCAAGCCAAGTTTGCGCGAGCACACGAATGGCGGCGCTGCGGTCGTTGAGTGCCATCAGGTTTTCTTCGTGCAGGCCAACGGCAAAGTCTTCGGCACCCTTCGCGACCTGCAGCAAGAGGGCGAGGGTCGTCGCGTCCTCGGCGATGGCTCCGAGCTGGCGCAGCATGGCGGCGCGCATCGCGGGAGTGCGTTCGTCGCGCTCGATGCGCGGCAGCAGCGCCCGCCAGAGCGTGCGCTCCAGTCGCCATCCGAGGCCTTCCTCGGCGGGGTCGAGGGGTTTCAAGGCCGTGCTCATCGCGATCAGTGCGGCTTCGTCGGCGGCCAACAGCTGGTCGTCGATACGGGCTAGATGGTGCGGCGCGGTGACGGCGAGCAGCGCGGGGCGCCGGTTGCGTTCGCCCACGGCGCGTTCGGCGACCTGCCAGGTTTGTGGCTTGGCTTCCGCATCCATGTTTTGCGAACGGTTCTTCTCGGCTACGCGCTGGGCCAGCGCGCGGAAGGTGTCGTCGGCAAGATCGTTGTCGGGAAGTAGCAGCAGCAGGAAGCCGCCGCCGGTGGGCAGCGTCGTGTCGACTTCTTCGCCTACCGCGGCGGTGCTCTCGCCGCCTTCTTCGGCGCTGGCGTTGGCGTTGCGATCGGCGTCGCCGGCGGCCGCCGACGGTGGCTCCGTGGGCACGCTGCTCGCCGGCAAGAAGAGCCCGCGGGACTCGGTCGGCTCCGCGTCGTAGCCGAGGATCAGCTCCTCACGGCCTTGGCCGGATTTTGCGTCGGCCGGGGGGCGAGCGATCCGCATGCTGAGATCGATGGCTTCGGGGTCGGTGCGCTGGTCGATCAAGGTCGTGCGGATATGCCGGGCGTCCTCGCACAGCTGCAGCACAAGCCGCGGCAGGGCGGTCTGCGGCACGTCGACGAGCGTCTCGAGGGTGGGTGCGATCAGGGCTTCGCCGGCGCCGAGCAGCTGGTGCGTCGGGTTGGGGTCGCGGCCGAGCTGTGCCGGGTTCTCGATGGTTTCCTGTGGCGCATGGCCGATGTCGATCGAGCTCGTGAATGGCGTGGTTCGGGCTACTGCCTGGTGCTTTTCGAGCCAGTTCTGCACCTCTTGGTGCTCGAGCCAGCGCGTGCCGATGGGCAGCTGCGACTTGCCGCGGAACGGCATGCCGCCGTCGCGCACGATGGCGGCGGCGGCGGTCGCGATGCCCGTGCCGCCGGGAGCCTCGTTGACGGCGTAGAGGCGCAGTCGGTAGGCAAACGACGGCTGGTTCGGGGCGCCTGCGGGAGTCCCTGCGGGAGTCCCTGCGGGAGTGCCTGGCTGGTTCTCCGTTGGTTTCTCAGCCGGCGCCGGCTTGTCGCCGCTGCCGTGCTCTGCCGCGGCGCCGGCGAGCAGCTCGCGGTAGTCGACGGCGGGGGCGAGCGCCGGCAGGCCGGGCGGCAGCGGCGGTGGGCCGCCGGCCGATTGGCATCCGGCTACGATCAGGCCGGCCCCGGCTCCGAGAAGGAGCGCGCGGAGGGAAAGCGAGAGGTTCGCTGGTTGTCGTATCGCTGCCACAAGCGGCAACCTACGGACGCTGGCGAATGCTGCAACGTGCTGTTCGGCTCTCGATCGGCATTGGCCCGCCAATCGTGCTGCTGGCGCACGCGACTTTCCGTGGAGCAATCGCCGCAAGGCGCGGGTAGTTTGCGCCGAGATACCTACAGCGCAGGTCCCGCTGAGGTCGAAATATCCGGTTTCTAGGAGGAAATCAGCCTTGTCGTCCGCAGCGCGCGTCGCCGCCATCCATCTCATCGCCCGAAAGTCCCCGCACGCCGTGGAGGCGCGTTCGGGAAGCGTGCCCGACATGTTCGGCGCCAATGTGTTCGGCCTCGATCAGATGCGCGAGCACCTGCCGAACAGCGCCTATCAGGCGCTGAAGTCGTGCATGGAGCGGGGGCAAAACCTCGACGCGGACTTGGCGGATCTGGTCGCCAACGAGATGAAGCAGTGGGCGATCGAACGCGGCGCCACGCACTTCACGCACTGGTTTCAGCCGATGACGGGGGCCACTGCCGAGAAGCACGACAGTTTTATCGACTTCGAAGACGGCAAGCTGCTGATGGACTTCAGCGGCAAGGCTCTGATCAAGGGCGAGCCGGACGCGAGTTCGTTCCCGAGCGGTGGCCTGCGGGCGACGTTCGAGGCGCGCGGCTACACGGCCTGGGATCCGACCTCACCGGCATTTATTCGCGAGACCCGCGGCGGTGCGACCCTGTGCGTGCCGACGGCGTTTTGCTCGTGGACCGGCGAGGCGCTCGATGAAAAGACGCCGCTGCTTCGCAGTGCCGAAGCGCTCAACAAGGCGGCGCTGAAGATGCTGCGGGTGATGGGCGACGAGCGCACCGGCCACGTCTATCCGACGCTCGGCTGCGAGCAGGAGTACTTCCTGATCGATCGCGACCTCTACGTGCTGCGTCCCGACCTGGTCGCAACCGGCCGCACGCTGTTCGGCGCGAGACCGCCGAAGGGGCAGGAACTCGAGGACCACTACTTCGGCTCGATCCCGCGCCGGGTCTTGGCCTTTATGCAGGACTCCGAGCAGGAGCTGTGGCGGCTGGGCGTGCCGGTCAAGACGCGTCACAACGAGGTCGCGCCGAGCCAGTTTGAGCTGGCGCCGATCTTCGAGCGCACGACGGTGGCCTCCGACCACAACATGCTGACGATGGAAGTGCTCAAGCAGGTGGCGCAGCGCCACGGCTTCCACTGCTGTCTGCACGAGAAGCCGTATGCCGGCATCAACGGCAGCGGCAAGCACAACAACTGGGCGATGTCGACGGACACCGGCGAGAACCTGCTCGAGCCGGGCAAGTCGCCGGAGCAGAACATGCGCTTCATCGTGGTGCTGGCTGCGGTGCTGCGTGCGGTCGATCGCTACGCCGACGTCCTGCGCGCGTCGATCGGCACGGCCGGCAACGACCACCGCCTGGGCGCCAACGAAGCACCGCCGGCGATCCTGTCGATCTACCTCGGCGAGCAGTTGACCGAGGTCATGGAAGGCCTGATCGACGGCAGCGGCGGCAAGTCGCGCAAGGGCGGCACCATGCAGCTCGGCGTCTCGACGATGCCGGACCTGCCGCGCGACGCGACCGACCGCAACCGCACTTCGCCGTTTGCGTTCACGGGCAACAAGTTCGAGTTCCGCGCGGTCGGCTCGACGCAGGCGCCGAGCAAGCCGATGACCGTGCTCAACACGATCGTGGCCGACTCGCTTGAGTATCTCGCCGCGGAGATCGAGAAGCGCAACAAGGGTTCGCTCGAAACGGCCGTCAAGGAAGTCGTCGGCGAGGTGTTCCGCGAACACCAGCGCATCGTCTTCAACGGCAACGGCTACGGCGAAGAGTGGCATGCCGAAGCCGAGAAGCGCGGGCTTGCCAACGTGCCAAACGCGGTCGATGCGCTGGCGGCATTCGGCGAGAAAAAGAACGTCGAGCTGTTTGATCGGCTGGGCGTGCTGTCGCCGCGCGAGAGTGAATCGCGCATGAACATCATGTTTGAGGCCTACAGCAAGGCGATTGCGATCGAGGCGCAGAGCGCGCTTTCGATTGCGCGCACGATGATCCTGCCGGCGGCGCAAAAGACCCAGCGGGACGTTGCCGACAGCCTGTCGTCGGCCAAGCTGCATGGCCTGCCGGTCGACAAGCAATCCGAGCGCCTGCGCGACATGACGCTGCTGATCGAAGGGCTCGTGACCTGCATCGATGAGCTCGTGTCGGAGTTTGAGCAGGCCGAGGCGTTTGCCGGCAGCGAAGGCGAGCACGCGCGCAAGTATCGTCGGGACGTGCGGCCGGCCATGGACCGTCTGCGCGAGCAAGCCGACCAGCTGGAGACGATGACCGACGACGCCTACTGGCCGCTGCCGAAGTATCGCGAACTGCTGTTCTTGCAGTAGCTCGCGGGGGCGGCAGGTGCGGCCGCCGAAACGGGGCGGCGCGAGTTCGCGCGCCGGCTACTTGCCGATCTTGGGCTTCGGCCGCAGCCGGATCGGTGTCGCCGGCTCGAGCGTGCCGGCCACGATCTGCGTGAGCTCCTGCAGCCGATCTGTTTCCCCCCAGAGCTTGCCCTCGGGGTCGATGAGCAGCGTGTTGGTGGTCCAGCGCAGCTTCCAGCTCTTGGCGGTCTTGGCTTCTGGGTCGATCAGGATCGGGAACGGCAGCTGGCGCCCGTCCCAGTGCTTTTCGCGGAGGCCGGCTGCGTCGATCTTTTGATCGAGGTCCGCGAGAGATTCGGCCTTGCCGGAATGCAGCAGGACAACGGCATAGGGCGGCTCCTGGTCTGGGTGTTGCTCGCGCCAGGATTGGTCAAACTCGATCAGGTCGGGATACAAGCGCGAGGGGCTGCTGGATCGGTAGTGCCATACGTCCACCAGCAGCCACTTGCCGCGGAAGTGCTCGATGCTCGCGTCGGTCAGCGCAATCCCGCGTGCTTCGGTTGCGTGCCACGGCGGCATCGTGCGGCCGCGCATCCGCGTGAGGTTGTTTGCCGGGATGTCGATGTCGCGCGCCTTGGCGTCTTCGCCTGCGGTCACCATGAAGGCGAACTCGCGTCGGCCAATCTCCTGGCCAAAGGCGCCGTAGAGGTAGAGGCTGTAGTGGCCAGCCGGCAGGCGAACGTCGACCACGCCCATTTTGGCATGGAAGCGGCCCAAGCGTCGGCCGTCGACGGAGCGCAAATAGCACGTGGCCGGAACCTCGCGTTCGCCAATCTCGGAGCAGGTGATCGTCGCGCGCATCCTGGCGACGGGTTCGAGCCGGAGTTTGAGTTGGGTTAGGTCGTCGTCCACGGTGCCGAGGAACGTGGTCGCATCTTCGCCGTCGGCGCTGAAGACGATCAGCTGCACCTTGCCCTTGCGTGGCTTGATGCGTGCGTCGAACGAGCCATCCGGAGCGGTCTTGGTGAAGCTCCAGCCGTTTGCTTCTCGCGTCGTGTCGGCTGGCCAGACGTATTGCGAGCCGTAGGCGCTGAGTTGGCTGTGGTCATACCACCAGCCGGTGCCGATCCGGGCCTCGGCGACCGGCTGGCCTTGCCGGTCCACGACCGTGCCCTTGATGGCGATGCCTTCGTCCTGCTGCTGCGCCGGGACGCTGGCGGCGAGGGTGAGGATGGCTGCCGCGGCGAACCGTTTGGTGGCTCTGTCCATAGGAAGGAATCGTAGCGGGTCTCGTGTTGTCGGCCTGGCGGGCCTGTGCCTGCTGCCGCTGTCGCTGTGCCTGCCGCTCCGGCTGGGCGCGGGAATGGCCCGAGAGAAGCTTGTGCTAGCGGCTGGCTTCGCGCCGGGTCGGGCGGGCGATGGGCTTGGCCGGCTTGAGGGTGCCGGCGCCGATCTTGCGCAGCTCGTCGAGGTGGTTGGTCTGGCCCCAGAGCTTGCCCTCTGGGTCGAAGAGCAGCGAGGTCGGCCGCCAGTTGAGCCCCCAGCTCTTGGATGTGTCGCCTTTTGCGTCGATCAAGATCGGCCACGGCAGCCGGCAGCAGTCCCAGAGCATGTCGCGCATGTCCTCGGCCTCGATCTTGGCCTCGAGTTCTGCGATCGACTTGGCCGCGCGCGAGTGCAGCAGCACGATCGCGTAGGGCGGCTCCTGGCCCGGGTGCTTGTGGCGCCAGGTTTCGTCGAAGTCGATCAGGTCAGGGTAGAGACGCTTGGGGGTGATCGAGTTGCGCTGCCAAAAGTCGATGAACAGCCACTTGCCACGGAAGTGCTCCATGGTGGCGTCGTCGAGCGCGATCCCGCGTGCGTCGGTGACCTGCAGGGGCGGCAGCTCGCGGCCGCGCTTTAGCGCGATGTCGTTGGCCGGGATGTCGATGCGCAGTCCGTTGGCGTCCTCGCCGGCCGCAATCTTCAGGGGCGTCGTGCACCTGCCGATTTCTTGGCGGAGCGTGCCGTAGACGTAGAGGCTGTAGTCGCCGGCCGGAAGCCGAACGTCGACAACGCCTTGGTCGGCCTTGAATCGGCCGTATCGGCGCCGGTCGTCGGCGCGCAGGTAGCCGGTTGCCGAAACCTCGCTCTTGCCGAGGTCGGTGCACTCGACGCTTGCCCGCAGCCGCGCGGCGGGCTGCAGCTCAAGCTTGAGATCGGTGAAGTCGCCGCCTTCGTCCGCGACAAACGTCAGCGCCTGTTCGCTATCGCTGGAGAACACGACGAGCTGGATCTTGCCCAGCTGCGGCTTGGTCACAGCTTCGAACGAGCCGTCGGCGTCGGTCTCGACAAACTCCCAGCCGTTCTCTTTGCGCGTGCTCGAAGCGGGCCAGACGTTTTGCACGCCGCAGGCGCTGGGCTGCTCGTAGTCAAACCACCACGCCGTGCCGATGCGGGCTCCGGCGACGGGCTGGCCCTGCGGGTCGACGACGATTCCTTTGATGACAGTGCCGTCGATGGTGCCGTGCGGGGGTGCCAGCGGAGACGCCAGCGGGGATATCTGCGGGGACATCTGCGGGACCATCTGCGGGACCATCTGCGAGGACATCTCCGAGGATATCTGCGAGGACATCTGCAGGGGGCTCCGCGCGTGCCCTGCGTCGTGCTGTCCCGTCACGGCGCTCGCGACGGTCAAAACCGCGGCCAACGCGCGCCTCTGTAGGCTTCTTCCCATGTGCAGAAGCATACCGGAAATTGCGGCGGTGGGGTGGGCCCCTGTTTTCCGTCGCTTTGGGCTCAGGTGCTTTGGGGTGCACGGGACAGGCCGAGAGAGGCCGGGTGAGCCGGTGGCAACGCCGTTGACAGCCTCCGCAGGGCGCGCGATCTTGATGCCGTGTTGGACAGCATCGCAGACGCGCTCGGGGATCGCATCGTCAAGATCGCGGCCTCACCGCGCATGCGGGGCCCGACCACCACGGCGGACGGGCAATACACCGTATGCATGCGCGGTCCCGAGTATCGCGAGGTCGGTCTCGTCGTCTACCGACAGTCTGTCCCGGCTGCCGACCGGCCGGTGTTCTGGATCAACCTCGAGGGCGGGGAGCAGGCCGCCGTGGTCGCCGCTGCCGGCGGTGGCCTCGAGCGCCAGGACATGCCCGCGGATTGGATCGCGAGCGACTACCTGGCGCACCACGGCGACGACTGCGCCATCTCGTTTGTCGCCCTCAACCCGAGACGAACGCTTCGGCAGACCGGCCGCGGCAGGCTCGTCGCCGACAGCGCCTTCTTGGCGGAGCATCCCGTTACCGGCAACGTGCAGGCCCGCGCGCTGTTTCGGTTTGAGGCCGCGAGTGAGACGGTCGAGGTCTTGGCGTTGACCGTGCACAAGGTTCGGGATCGCGTGGAGGCGGGGGAGCTGTTGGGGCTTCTCGAGCCTCTCTTCGAACAGCCGGCGCCGTAGTTCGGCTGCGCTGTCGCGCCGTGATGCCGAGCTGCCAAGGATGCGTCACCTCGGCTGCAACGCACCGTGACTGTGGGCATCCTGTGCGCCATCGATGCAGCGTGCGGCCCGGCCGCCGCCGCTATTTCGTCCGCTGCAGCTGCAGCAGCGGCAGCACGATCGCGATGACGATGCCTGCGACCACAATTGCGAGCATGACGATGATCAACGGCTCGAGCACCTTGGTCAGCTTTTCGGTCGCGAGGTCGACTTCTTCGTCGTAGGTCGCCGAGATGCGTTCGAGCATCTCCTCGAGGTTGCCGGCCTGTTCGCCGACGCCGATCATGTAGGAGACTGTCGACGGGAACTCGCCGGTCATCTTCATCGGCGTGGCGATGTCGGTGCCTTCGATGACCCGGTCGTGAACGGTCTGCAGCGCGTTCTGCAGCACGCGGTTGTCGAGCACGGCCTTGGTGACCTGGATCGCCTGCAGCGCCGGCACGCCGGAGCGCAGCAGTGTCGATAGCGTGATCGAGAAGCGCGCGGTCGCCTGCTTTTTGGCAAGGTCGCCAAAGACCGGCAGGTTGAGCTTGAAGCGGTCCCAGAGCAGCCGACCCTTGTCGCTGTTGACAAATGTCTGGAACGCGATGATCAGCAGCAAGAGGCCGACGAGGACCAAGAGCCAGTAGTCGACAAGGAAGTCCGAGATCGTGATCAGGATCTCGGTCGGCAGCGGTAGGTCTTGGCCGCGCCCCTTGATCAATTGCGTTACGCGCGGCACGACCACGGTCATCAGCACCGCGACGACGATGATGCCGACGATCACCATGATCATCGGATAGATCATGGCTGCGCCGACCTTGTTCTTGAGTCGGGTCTGCGCTTGCAGGAACTGCGCCAGCCGCACGAGCACCTGGTCGAGCGCGCCGGAAGATTCGCCGGCGCGCACCATGTTGGAGTAGAGGTCGGTGAAGTAGGCCGGGTGCTGCATCACGGCATCGCCGAACGTCATGCCCTGCGTGACCTTTTCCCGGATGTCGCGGAAGACGCTCTCGATCTTCTTGTCGGGCGCCTGCTCGATGATCATGCGCAGCGCTTCGGCCAGCGGGATGCCGGCCTGCAGCAGCGACGCGAGCTGGCGGGTAACCGCCGCGACCTGCTCGTTGCGCTGCTTGTTGACCGATTCGACGCCCGTCACGCCCTTGATCGCGACCGAGCGCTTCTTCTTGCCGCGCGACTCCTTGATGTCCGTGACGAACAGCGAGTCCTTCTTCAGCTTCACGCGGGCGTCGCGCGTCGTGTCGGCATCGATGATGCCCTTCTTGACGCGGTTGTCGCCGTCGATGGCTTTGTATTCGAAGATCGGCATAGGGGCAGAGTCGGGTGCTGCGGCGGGGCAGCGTCAGTCGAAGCGGGGGAGTGGGGCCTGCTGTGCGCTTGCTGCAGAGATGCGCGCGGCAGCGATGCGTGCGCTCAGGTGACGTCGAGCTGGGTGACGCGCAGCACCTCTTCGGGCGTTGTGTGGCCTTGGAGCAGCTTGTTGACGCCGTCCATCCGCAGGGTGCGCAGGCCGCGCTCGAGCGCGCTGCGCTTGATCGCGCTGGCCGTCGCCTTGTTGATGATCTGCTCCTGCACGGTCGTGTCGATCGGCATCACTTCGTAGATCGCGGTCCGGCCGGCGAAGCCCGAACGGAAGCACTCGTCGCAGCCCTTGCCAATCATCAGCTTGCCGTCGGGGAACTGGTCGGGCGTGATCCGCAGGTCCTCCAGGAAGAAGCGCTGCTGCTTGTTGGGCTCGACCGCTTCTTTGCAGTTGGGGCAGAGCGTGCGCAGCAGGCGCTGGGCGATCACGCAGAGCATCGAAGACGACGCCAGGTAGGGCTCGACGCCGATGTCGATCAGTCGCGAGACGGTCGAGGCGGAGTCGTTGGTGTGCACCGTCGAAAACACCAGGTGGCCCGTCAGCGCCGCGCGAATCGCAATGTCGGCGGTCTCGCCATCGCGAACCTCACCGACCATCATCACGTCGGGGTCCTGACGCAGGAACGAGCGCAGACCCGACGCAAACGTCAGGCCCTTCTTGGTGTTGACCTGGACCTGGCTGATGCCGTCGAGGTTGTATTCGACCGGGTCTTCGATCGTCAGGATGTTGAGCTCGGGCGCGTTGATCGCGTCGAGACAGGCGTACAGCGTCGTCGTCTTGCCGGAGCCCGTCGGGCCGGTCACGAAGATGATGCCGTGGCTGTAGTTGATGTAGCGTCGGATCGTGCGCTCGGCTTCCTCTTCGAGGCCGATGTCGTCGAGCTGATAGACCTTGGTGGTCTTGTCGAGGATCCGGAACACGATGCGCTCGCCGCCCGCGACCGGCACCGTCGAAATCCGCACGTCGACGTCGCCGTCGCCGATGCGAATCGAAGCGCGGCCGTCCTGCGGCAGGCGGCGCTCGGCGATGTCCATCTTGCCCATCACCTTGACGCGGGAAACGATCGCTTCCTGGGCCCGGCGGGGGACCGACTCCATGTCGTAGAGCACGCCGTCGATGCGCATGCGAACCTGCAGGCGATCGCCGTAGGGCTGCAGGTGGATGTCCGAAGCGCGCAGCTTGAGCGCCTGGAACAGCAGCATGTTGACCAGCTTGATGACCGGCGCCTTGTTGGCGTCGAGCAGGTCTTCCGACTCCTGGATGTTCTCGGCGATCGAGACGATGTCGGTGTCCTTGACATCCTGCAGCGCCTCGTCGACGCCGTCCGCCTTGTGGCGGTAGGCGCGGTTGATCAGGTTGGCGATCTGGCTGCGCGGCGCCAGCACCGCTTCCACCTCGCGGCCCATCAGCGTCGCCAGGTCGTCCATTGGCTGCACGTCGAGTGGTCGGTTGGTGGCGACCCGCACGAGGTCGTCCTCGTCGCCGATCGCGACCAGCGCGTGCGTTCGCGCAAACTGCACCGGCACTCCCTGGATGAACGCGTCCGGAACCTGCACGCCGTCGAGGTCATCGACGTATTCGAGGCCCAGCAAGTCCGCGAACAGCTCGAGGCACTTGGCCTCGGGCAGCATGTTCTTCTGGATCAGGATCTGGTCGAGCTGCTGATCGGAATCGTGCTCGGCCTGCAGCGCCTCCTGGATCTGTGCGTCGTTGAGGCCGGCCTTCTTCAAGAGGCTCTGGCGGATGCGGTCCTCGCGTGGAGCAGGCTTTGGAGACGCAGTGGGGTCCTGCGGGGGCTGGGTGTCCGTCATCGGTGAAGTTCGCTATCGGGTAGGCGGTCGGTCTGCGGGCGGCGCTCTCGGTGTGGCGGCGCGCCGGATCAGCGCGGCTGATCCGGCGAGGCCGGCCCGGGCGTTGCGCGTCGATTGCTCGGGCGCGTGCGGCGGTAGGTCGGCATCTCGTATTCGCCCTGCGCGTCGAGGTCTTCGAGCGTGGCGCCCGCGTCTTCGAGCGTGCGCGCCTGGCCGCTGCCGATACCGGACCAGCGCTTGTCGATGATGCGCAGGCGACGCTGTCCGATGTAGTCCTGGGCCTCGAGCTTCTTGTGCAGGCTGACCTGATAGAGGTCCTGGAAGCTGTCCTCATCGAGGATGGTCGGCGTGACGAAGAAGTAGAGGTTCGTCTTGTTGGTGGTGTGCTCACTGCTGCGGAACAGTGCGCCGAGGATCGGGATGTCCTTCAAGATCGGGATGCCGCCGTCGAACTCGGACTCCGAGTCTTCGATGACGCCGCCGATGATCATGGTCGAGTCGCTTGGCATCGTGACCTGGGTCTGGATGAAGCGGCTCAGCGTGATGCCGCCACCGGTCACCGAGTTCGGATCGAAGGCGCCGACGAAGCGGCTGACTTCGAGCGTGATGTTGAGGCGAAGGTAGTTGTTGGGCGAGATCGTCGGGGAAATCTCGAGCGTGATACCGGCCGAACGCGGGGCGCCAACGCCGGACTGCGTGGTGGCCGTGCCCTGGTTCTGCGTCTGGGTTGGACGCGACTCTTCGGTGCGCACCACCGCAGCTTCGTTGTTGTTCACCAGCACGCTTGGCAGCGACAGGATGTTGGCCTTGTCGTCGGTCGACAGCGCGTTGACCAGGATCGGGACCGCGAAGCCATCGCCGGAGATGATGCCGCCGGTGACGCCCTGCAGCGGGTTGTCGAAGTCGGGCAGGCGGGTGTCCGGCAGGCCGTCGTCGTCGGTGTCCTGGAACGTCGACTGGCCGAACGACGTGAAGCCAAAGCCCCGCGTGAAGTCCGAGTCGCCGGTCGGCAGATCCAGCAGGCCGAGCTCGACGCCAAAGCGGTCGAGGTCACCCGTGGTCAGCTCCACCAGGGCGGCTTCGATCAGCACCTGCGGCTGACGCTGGTCGAGCTTGTCGATCAGAGCCTGCACTTGCTTCCACTTGGTGCCCGATGCGGATACCAGCAGCGAGTTGGATTCCTTGTGGGCGCGGATGACCGTCGTGCGCGTCTGGGTGGCGCGCTGGCCCCCTGGCGTGCCGGTCGTCGCACTGCGCTCGGCCTGTGTCTCCTCACGCATGAACTGGTTCAGCGTTTCTTGGAGGTCTTCGGCGAGCACGTTCTTGAGGTAGATGACGTTGGCCGAGCCGTCGACCGGCTCGCCGGGAACGTCGAGGCGGGCGATCAGCTCGAGGGCTTCGCGCACCTGGTCCTGCGTGCCGCTGAGCACGAGGGCCTTCTGCGAGCTGTGCACGACAACCTTGAGGCGCGGGCGGCCGCTGCCGGCGCTGCCGGAGCCCGGCTGGCCGCCTTGCTCTTGCAGCACCTGCTGACGGATCTGGCTGCGGCTCTCGAGGACTTCGGTCAGGATCGGTTCGATCTCCTCCGGCGCCTGGTGGTCGAGCACGACGACCTGGACGACGAGGTTGGGCTCATCGGTAGCGACGTCGACAAGGCGCAGCAGTTCGACCGCGGCGTAGACCTGCGGGCCAAAGCCCATCAGCAGCAGAGCCGACTTGTTGCCGACGTTGCCGATTTGCAGGCCGCCACCGTTTGCGGCACCCGCGCTGGCAAAGAACGGCCGCAGCGCGTTGTTGGCGAGCTGCGCATTGATGTTGTCGAGCGGCACCGTCGTCAGGATCGGCACGCCGGTTTGGTAGCGGTATTCGACGACCTGGTCGGGCGGCACGTAGCGCGCGCCGGTCTGCGTCTCTCGGCCGCGCGTGCCCGTCATGTTGACGATCTCGAGCAGCTCGAGGTTGCCGGCGCCACGCGGCACAATCGCGTAGCCCTTGATGTAGAGCATCGTCTGGAAGAACGAGAAGAAGTCGCGATCGAAGCTCTCCTTCTGGAACGTGAACGTGCCGAGGAAGCTGACGGGACCGCTCTGGCCGCTGGTCAGGTCCGTCGGGTTGTAGACGAAGCGCTTTTTGGTCAGCTCGCTGGCCCACTTGACGAACTGCGGCAGCTCCATGCCGTTGCTCTCGTTCATCGAGAACGTGATCGTGTCCTCGCCGACGTTCATGCGCGGGGTGTCGGAACCGCCCTGGCCGTTGCCGGTCGCCTGGCCGCCAGGAGCTTGGCCGTCGGGATTTTGCGATGGCGGCTGCGCCGACAAATCCGTGGCAAGCGCCCCGCTCATCAACATCAGGAGCGTGAGCATCGCCGCCAAGCCGGTCGCAAGGCGGGCTACCGGCCGCGAAGCCGCGGGCGATACCGCCGCCACCTCACGAAGCGCGGCGCCGCAAGGCGTCGGATGAGTGGCGGTGGAAGGAAAGAGTGGGTGGTGGACGTATTCGGCCATCATCGGTTCGGCAGCGGGCCCGCGGACTGCGGGGCCTCGCATTCTGTCTCGGACTGCAGTAGCTCGATTTTTATTTCCGCTGACCGCGTCGAACCAGCACGAACCCGAAGGAAGCGCATGTCTTGCGTCGAATCCTGCCGTGTCGTCGACTGCTCAGGCGGCTCGGAACCGCGATTCCGAGCCCTCAGAGCGGCACGGTTTCGACTTTCCGATTGCGTTGACCGTCCAGCACCGGTTGCATTCGAATGACATCGCGCGGGGTGACCCGTAAGTGGTGGAACGCGAGACATGAAGCTCTCCGAACTGATCACAGAACAGCTCGTCGAAGTGCCCCTTCAGGCGACCGACAAGTGGCAAGCTCTTGCCACAATCGCCCGCGTACCTGTGCGCGCTGGGTGCTATTCCGAGGATATGGTCGCCACCGTCGAGCAGGCCCTGGTGCTGCGCGAGCGCAGCATGACCACGGGGATGGAGCACGGCATCGCCATCCCGCATGCCGCCATCGACGGCATCGACGAGCTGGTGGCCGTGCTCGGACTCAATCCGGCCGGGATTCCGTTTGAGACCCTCGACGGCGAGCCCGCCCGGATTGTGATTGGTCTCGTGATCCCGCGCAGCAAGAAGCTGGCGCACATCAAGACGCTCGCCGAGATCGCTAAGTTGTTGTCAAAAGCCGAGGTGCGTGAACGCATGCTGCAGTGCCATACCGCCAAAGACGCCGTCCAGGCGCTTGCGGAACTGCAGGGCGTGGCGCGCTGATCGCGCCAGGTTTGTAGGCGTGTCTGCCAGCGGCAACCGTTCTCCAGGGACCCTCGCGGATCGGGAGGTCCTTGCTGGGGAGAGCACGGCTGGGGAGAGCACCGCGGCGAAGACTCGAATCGCGACGGCCCCGATCGATGGGAGCGGCGGCGGCGGCGAGAACGACCGCGTTCTCCGGCATCCTGCCTCGATACTTCCAGCCGTATCGATGGATTCCGCGGCCGACGTGGCGGCGAAGCGACCGCCACCGAACCTCGCCGCCGCGGAGTCTTCGGACCCAGCTGGGGCTGCCGCAGACGACGGCGCGCCCTACCCGCTGGCCAAGCCGGGTATCCTGCTTGCGATGCTCTCGCCCGAACCCGCAGATCCTGAGGCCGCCAGCGCCGGCGATCCACGGCGGCGCGGTTCGGCTGCGGAGCCGTTTGCGAGCGAAGCCGACGTGGCGCCCAGCCGTCCGGCGACCCTGATCGCCCACGTGATGCTGGGGAGCGCGCTCGGCGCGCTGGCGGCAGCGCTGATCACAACCGACCGCAGTCTGATGGAATCCGGTCACAGCAGGGGCGCGCTCGGCGCGCTGGACCGCTCGTGGCTCGACGCCGTGCGTGGCTGGTTGCCGGCCAGCTGCATTGGCTTTGGCGTTGCGCGGCTGATGACGCTCTCGGTGGCCGCCACGGTGCTGCTCCGTTTGGCCATTGCCGGGGTGGTGGCGCTGCTCGCCGTGCACCACCTTGCGGCCAATGGGGCCGGCTTTTTGTCCAGCTCCGCTCGCTGGCTCGACCCGCTGGTTACAGAAGAGGTCCGGCTCGTCGTGCTTGGCGCTTTTTTTGGCCTGGTGCCCGGGCTCGCCTGGCGTCGGCTGCGGTCGATCGGAGGCTTCGCGGCTCTGCTGCTCGCGGTTGTGGCGGGCAGCGTCTGCCTCTTGCTGATGCCGATGCCGCGCAGCGATGCCGCCGTGCTCGCACTGCTGGCAACCCTGGTGACCCTGCTGCCGCGACGGCGCCCGCGCGGCCAACCGTTTGCCGAAGAACCGACGCCCCTCGGCTTCTGGCGCGGCTGCGTTTGGCTGCTGCTGCTGGTTGTTGGCGTGGGCGCGGTCGTCGTCTACGGAAGCGGAATCGCACCGATCGTCGGTGTCGTTGCGGTCGCATTCGGCTCGCTGTGGCTGGCGGCCCTGGCGACCAATCGGCTTGGTCTCGCCGTGGGGGCCGCGCTCGCCATCGTCGCGCTGGCTTGGGGCTGGGCGCCACGGCAAGACGTGTTTGCCGGCAGCCGCTTCGAGCGCGAACTGTATCGGCGGGCGGCGGGCGATGTGCGCATTGTCTATCGGCGCGCCGACCAGGAGCTGCAGCGACGGGTGGCCGGCGAGGCGACGTTTGCGGTGGGGCCCGATCGCAACGAGGCGCCGCTGTTGGCCGCGGCTCTGCATGCCTTCGTGCGCCCGGGAGACCGCGTTCTGGCGCTCGGCAGCGGCGCGGAGCGCTGCACGGATTCGCTGGCTCGGCGCGGCTGCAGCGTCATCGACCACCTCGACGCTCGGGCCCTGAGCGGCGAGGCGTCGTGGCTGATGCTCGACGGGCCCGTGCCCAGCCCGGAACGGCAGCAGTCCAAGCCAGCGGACGGCGGCGGCGGCGGCGGCGTGCAGGTGCACGCGGCCACGCTTGGCGAACTCGCCGCGGGCAGCCGCCAGGTGCTGCTGGTCGCCGATTGTTTTGGCGTCGCGGCCACCAGGCACCGGGCGACGCCGACGTTTCAGCGTGAGCTGCGGCGCGTCGCCGGTTCGGGGCTCGTGCTGCAGGTCGCGGCCCTCGACCGGGCGGCTAGCGCGCCGCTCGAAGCATGGTTCGCCGCTGCGTGCCAAGAACACCGCCACAGCGAGCTGTTTGTCGTCGGCGATGCGGCCGTATTGGCGAGTTTTGGCAGCGCCAAACAGGCGGAGACTGCTTGGCAACAGTCCACTGCCGAGACGGATTCGGAGGCTCGCTGGGCGCTCTATCGTGCGCACTTGGGCGGGCTGGCGGATCTGCGGCGGGCGCGGGTTGGCCGGCTTGGTCTAGCTGCCGGCACGGCGCCTGCGGGTGTCGTTGGTGGCGGCCTGTCCAAAGGCGGCCTCGCCAGTGGGCCGGATGCCAACGACGGCGCCAGTCTGCCGGATGTAGCCGCTGTGCTCGGCCGCTGGCTTCAGCTGGAAGCGCCGCCGCTGCCGGCCGCCGTCTCGGCCCATGAGCCGGCTGGGTCGACGCTGGCGCACTGGCGTAGCCGCCGAGCCGCGCTGCGTCGCGCCCACGCACGCCTTTCGGTGCTCGCCGACGATGCCGAAAGCAGGCATCGCGCGCACCGTCTCGCCCGCGAGATGCTGCCGTTTGGCGCGCCCGGCCCCCTGCTGCAGGCTGCGCTCGGGCTGCCCGATGAGGACGGCGTCACGTTGCTCGATCCGCAGCAGGCGGTTCGCTGTGCCTACGCGATCGATCCAACTAGCACGGGCACGTTTGGCGCGGACACGTTTCGTGCGGACAAGGGGACACAGCCGTCTGGCGGACTGCCGCCGGTCTTCCGGCCGTTGCCGCGCCCGACCGAGGCGCGCGGCGATCTCGAGGATCTGCACCGGGTCGCGTCCGACGTTCGCTTGGTGCGACGCTGCGTGGGCGCGCAGCCGCTGGCCGTGGCCCTGCGGGCGCGGTTTGGCGGTCGCTGTGCCCGTGCGCTGATCGCGCAGCTCGCGATCCGGGCGCTGCGCGATGACGAGCAGCTGGCCCTGCGCGAACTGGCCGACCCGTTCGTGCTCGCAGAGGCCGCGCGGGTTCTCGCGGAGGCCACAGCAGGCGGCTCCAGCACCGGGCAACAGCGGGAACTCGAGCTGCTGCCGATCTGGCGCCGCGACCTGCCGGCGCCGTCGACGCTGGTCGCCTCGCTCCGCGGCTTGCTGCAGGCAGGCTCGGTAGACCAGCGCGAGGCGGTGGTCCGCGCCCTGTGGGGGCGGATGGATCCAAGCTGCTACGGACTGATCGCCGAACTGCTGCTCGATGAGGAGCCGGCTTTGCGCCGCAGTGCCGGCCAGATTCTCAAGCTGAGCGTTGGCGACCGAGTCGAATACGAGGCGAACTGGCCACGATCTCGCAGAGTCGATGCGGCAACTCAGCTCCGCGCTCTGCATAATCGACGGCCATGACCCACGCCGCGTCCGTCGCAAAGCTCACCGAAATCGTCGCCGGTCGTTTGGTCGGTGACGGCGATCGAAAGATCGTTGGTTTGTGCGATCTCCGCCAGGCACACGCCGATCGCATTGGCTTCGTCCGTCACCCGCGCTACCAAGAGATGGCGCAGAAGACGGCGGCCGGCGCGGTGCTCGCGGGCGAGGAGTTCGAGACCAACGCCAGCCTGATCGTCGTCGACAACGTCGACCTCGCCTACGCCAAGCTCGCGATGCACTTTCATCCGCTGCCGCTGGCGCGCGAGCATGCGATCCACCCGACGGCATTTGTGCATCCCGAGGCCGTTCTCGAGCAGCCGGTCGAAGTCGGGCCCAACGCCACCGTCGGCCGCGCCCACGTCGGCGCGGGTACGGCAGTCAAGGCGGGCGCGTATGTCGGCGACGGCGCCAAGACGGGACGCGACTGCCTGCTGCACCCGCAGTCGGTGCTCGCTGATGGCTGCAAGATCGGCGACCGCGTCATCCTGCACTCGAACTCGATCGTCGGCAGCGACGGCTTTGGCTACGCGCGCGACGGCTCAAAGTGGCTCAAGGTGCCGCAGCTCGGCATCGCCGTTTTAGAGGACGACGTCGAGCTCGGCGCTTCGTCGGCGATCGACCGCGGCACTCTCGGCGAAACCGTCATCGGCGCCGGTAGCAAGCTCGACAACCTGGTGCACATCGCGCACAACTGCCGCATCGGCAAAGACACCGTCATGGCGGCCGGCGCAATGGTCGCGGGGTCGACCACGATCGGCGATCGCTGCGTGCTGGCGGGGCAGGTCGGCATCGCCGGCCACCTGAAGATCGCCGACGACTGCCGCTTCGCCGGCGACACGGTCGTGCTCAAAGATATCGACGAATCCGGCGACTACATGGGGCACCCGGTGATGACCAAGCGCAAGTACCTGCGGTTGATGCGGGACCAGCGGCGTCAGGTTGACGGGTAGGCGGAGCGAGTCCTCGTGCCGGGCGGTTCTTAGCGCGAATGCGTGGTTCTCCTGAGAGCCTTGCGTCGCGAGGACTTCTAGCGTGGCTGCCATGAAGCAGCTTCTGACTCTCCTCACCGTCGTATGTCTCTTCGTCGGCGGCGTCAGCTCGCAGAGCAAGACGAACCTGGACATCAACAAGGCCACCGCTGCGGAAATCGCCGCGACTCTCGAAGGCATCGGCCCGAAGAAGGCCGCCGCCATCGTCGCCTACCGCAAGAAGAACGGCGCGCTGAAGACGACCGATGACCTGCTGCAGGTGCCCGGACTGGGCCCGGTGCTGGTCGCGAAGAACGTCAAGGCGTTTGGTCTGAAGCGCGGTGTTCAGCCGCTTGCTGCCAGCAGCAAGCGAGGGCCCAAGAAGGCTGCGAAGCCTGCCGGTGCCGGCGCCTCGAAGTCCACGTCGAAGCCCGCAAAGGCGGCTCTGGACAAGGCCAAGCCGGCCGCGGACGCCGCCAAGAAAGGTGCCGCGAAGAAGGGGGTGACCAAGAAGGGCACCGCCAAGGCGGGTGCTGCCAAGGCGAAGCAGCCTGCCAAGAAGCCAGCGGCCGAGAAGGGCGGCGCGGCCAAGACGGGCAAGGCCAAGAAGGGCAAGGCCAAGGCAGGCAAGGCGAAGGCAGCGCCTAAGAAGGCGAAGAAGAAGGCTGGCAAGAAGAAGACGGCCAAGAACTAGACGGCCAAGAAATGCCAGCCGACAAGCTGTGAGCCTGCGCGGGCCCGCGCCCGCGCCCGGCGGCTACTCGCCCCAGTTCTTGTGGTCTTGCGCCACCACGACAATGCCCGAGTCGGACACCGTGAAGCGCGCCTCGTCGTCGGCGCGGTCAAACCCGATCACGGTGCCGTCGGGAACCTTGTTCCACTTGTCGACGATGGTGCGGTTGAGCCTGCAGTTGCGGCCAACCTGGGCGCCGCGCATGACGATGCACTCGTCGAGTTCGGCGTGTTCGTCGACGTAGACGAGGTTGCTCAGCACCGAGCGGCGCACCTTGCCGCCGCTGACGACGACACCGGGGGCCAGCAGCGAATCGACGACCTCGGCGCGGCGGCCGTCGCCGTCCTCGTTGAAGACCGTTTTGGCGGGCGGGTCGTTGTGCCAGAGCGTGTAGGTCGGCCAGTCCTTGCGGTAGAGGTTGAGCTGCGGCTTGACGTTGCACAGATCCATGTGTGCGTCGAAGTAGGCCTCAATCGTGCCGACGTCGCGCCAGTACGGCCGATTGTCGGGTGTCGTCGAAGAATGGCTGCCCTCGGTGCTTGGCAGACCCCGGTAGGCGTGCGCGTAGATCGGGACTTCGCCAAGCATGCGCGGGATGACGTGGTGGCCAAAGTCGCCGCCTTCGCCCTCCGGCATCTGGCCGTCGTGCTCCAGGCGGCGGACCAGCTCTTCGGTCTCAAACACGTAGATGCCCATCGACGCCAGGCACCAGCCCGGCTCGCCGGGAATCTCGGGCGCGTTTTCCTTGGGCTTCTCGGAGAAACCGGTGACCCGGCCTTCGGCGTCGACCTGCAGGATGCCAAACGCAAACGCTTCCTCGACCGGAATCTTGACCGCGCCGATCGTCAGTGCCGCTTTGTGCTCGACGTGCTCGCGCAGCATGTCGCGGTAGTCCATCTGGTAGATGTGGTCGCCGGACAGGATCACCACGTTGTTCGGGCGCCAGTCGGCGATCGTGTCGCGGTTGTGGTAGATCGCGTCCGACGTGCCGCGATACCACTTGCCGACGGAGACGTGGTGCGGCGGGCTGCACGTGATCCACTGCTCCAGGCGGCGCGGCAAAAAGTTCCAGCCAAAGCGAATGTGTTCTTCCAGCGATCGCGCCTGGTACTGCGTTAGCAGGTGGATGCGGCGCAGACCCGAATGGATGCAGTTGCTGAGGGTGAAGTCGATGATCCGGTAGCTGCCGCCGAACGGCACTGCCGGCTTGGCGCGTCCTTTCGTCAGCGGCTTCAGTCGGCTGCCGGCGCCTCCTGCAAGGATGAAGACGAGGGTGTTGCTGAGGTCTAGCGGAACCATGCGTCGTGCCGGTGCGGAAGCGGCGGTGGGCGGAGTCGGAGTGGGACGGAGGAAGGCCGGGCGCACCGCGACGGCGGCGCATCCTGCCTCCGCACAGGATGGCGCCGACGCCTGCCCTAGGACAGTGTCGATCCGGAATCCTTGCCACGATGCAGCGTTGATACGGGCCGCGCGCCACCTACGCTGATGCCTGCGATTCGCATCGCCAGCATGTCCAGAGCCCGCCAAGCCGCGTCTTCGCACGATTCCGTGCACCCGGACGTCGAGACGACTTCGTCGCGACCCGGCCCTTCCACCGTTTCTGCCGATCCCGATCCGCGCTCGCGCGAGTGGTTGCTCGCCGATGGCCAGGGTGGCTACGCCTGCGGCACGGCGGCCGACCTGCCGACGCGGCGCTACCACGGCCTGTGGATTGCGCGGCCGTTGCATCATGCCCGACGCATGCAGGTTGTCTCGGGACTCGACGAGCGGCTGCTGCCGGCGCGCACGCTGGGCGGAGCCGATCCGAACGATGAAGATGTTGTGCACCTGATGCACGCGCACTGGCAGGGCATGCCCGAGCCGTCGGCGCCGCAGGCAGACGTTTCGTTTGCTCGCTGGCCGCTGCCGACGTGGCGCTTTGCGACGCGGCTCGGCGCAATCGAACGCAGCGTTGCGCTGCAGCCGGCCGGCCGCAACGAACCCGAGGACTCGGCTCCCGAGGTTGGCATCCGTCGCGGGACCGAGAGTGCGCTGCTGGTGCGCTACCGCAATACGGGCGATCAGCCGCTGCGCCTGATGGTGCGGCCGCTGCTCGGGTGGTGCGACGTGGATCATCTGCCGCCGGCCAACGAGTCGTTTGATGGCGCGGTGATGGCGCGAGGTGCCAGCTGGGGCGTGCGTCCGGATGCCAGCCTGCCGCCGCTTTGGCTGACGGCCGACGGCGTCGCTTCGTTTCGTGCGGAGCCCGTCTGGTACCGCAACTTCCACTTCGAAAACGACCGCGTGCGGGGCTACGACCATATCGGCCACCGCTGGAGCCCGGGCGTGCTCGAAGTCGACCTGCATCCGGGGGCCGACGTGCTGCTGTCGTTTGCGCTTGACGAGCCGCTTGGCGAGCCGTCCGCGTGCTTTGACAGCGTGGCGCTGGAGGCCGAGCGCAAGCACGCGCGCATGGTCGCTTCGCCGGGGTCTGTGGCGACGGCTGGCGAGCCGTCGCTGCTCGCACGACTCGAGAGCGGCGCCGACGATTTCTTCTACCGCGATGAACAGGGCCGTTTGGGCGTGCTCGCGGGCTACCCGTGGTTTTGGGAGTGGGGGCGGGACGTCTTCTTGGCGCTACCCGGGCTGACCCTGGCGCGCGAGCGCGCGGACCTTTGCGCGGACGTGTTGACCGGTTGCCTGCCGTATCTGCGCGGCGGCCTTCTGCCAAACGTCTACGGCAAGGGGCCGGCCGATAGCCGCTACAACAGCTGCGATGCGGCACTTTGGTTTGCGGCGGCGGTCATGCGCTTTGCCGATGCCGGCCATGATCCGGAATTGGTATCGAAGCGCTTGCTGCCCGCGCTACGCGCGATCGCGATGGCGTATCGAGCTGGCACCGACCTTGCGATGAGCGTCACCCAAGACGGCCTGCTTCAGGCCGGATCCGAACAGTGGAACGCAACCTGGATGGATGCCGAGACGCAGGCGGGGCCGGTTACGCCTCGCAACGGTCTGCCTGTCGAGATCCAGGCGCTGTGGTATGCGCTGCTCGCGTTCCTTGCCGAACATGAGCCGTCGGATGGCGGCCATGCTGCGGATGTTGCCAGCGGAAAGGGTCGCAAGAGCGGTCGCAAGACGTCCGCGAAGAAGACCGGCGGCGAGGCTCAGCCTGCGGCGGATGCGCATTCGTATGCCCGCGATCGCGATCGTTGTGGGGCGGCGTTCTTGCAGCGTTTTTGGCGCGCCGACGCCAAGTGCCTGGCCGACCGCTGCGGACTCGACGGCAGTGTCGACTACAAGGTTCGTCCGAACATGCTGGTGGCCGCAGCCCTGTCTCGCTCGCCGTTGTCGACGGCGCAGCGTTTAGGGGTTGTGCGAGCGGCCGCGGCGCAGCTCGTGACGCCATGCGGATTGCGTACGCTGGCGCCGGCGGACCCTGACTACGTCGCGCACTATTCAGGCGGGCTCGAGGGGCGTGACCGCGCCTACCACCAAGGTACGGTTTGGCCGTGGCTCGCCGGCTTCTACGTCGAAGCGGAGGTGCGCGCGGTGGCCGCGTCCAAGCGCGGTGCGCGGGCCAAAGAGCTGCGCGGCTGGCTTGACCAGCTGCTGCAGCGCGAGCTTGCGCGTTCGGGGATCGACCACGTGAGCGAAGTCTTCGACGGCGACCTTCCACATCGGCCCGGCGGCACGTTTGCGCAGGCTTGGAACACCGGGGAGCTACTGCGCAGCTACGCGATCTGTCGCGAAGCGGAGCAAGGCTGAGCCGTTCGGTGACGGATGTCGTTCTCTACTTTCAGGTGCATCAGCCGTATCGGCTGCGCGGCCTGCGACCGCGCGACCGCATGCGGCGGCTGGACTACTTTGACCAGCCGCTCAATCGCATGGTGGTCGAGCGGGTTGTCGATCGCTGCTACCTGCCCGGCAACCGTTTGCTGCTCGAGCAGATCGAGCGCACCGATGGCCAGCTGCGATGCGCCTTTTCGCTGTCCGGGTCGGTGCTGCGGCAGCTGCGGCAGTGGTCGCCGGAAGCTCTCGATTCGTTCGTGGCGTTGGCCGAAACGGGATGCGTCGAGTTTTTGTGTGAGACCAGCCATCACAGCCTGAGCGGTGTTGTCTGCGCCGACGAATTTCGTGAACAGGTCCGGCTGCAGCAGCGTGCCGTTACGGATTTGTTCGGGGCGCCGACGACGTTCCGGAACACTGAGCTGATCCTCAACAACGAGATCTGTCAGCTCGTCGAGGAACTCGGCTTTGACTGCGTGCTTGGCGAAGGCGCCGATCGCGTCCTCGGCGGCTGGCGCAGTCCGCAGGTGCCGTATCGGCCGCGCGGCTGCGAACGCATTCGCCTGCTGCTGCGCAGCTATTCGCTGTCGGATGACATCGCGTTTCGGTTTTCAGACAGCCAATGGGACTGCCATCCGCTGTACGCGGACACCTACTCGGATTGGCTTTGTGATAGCTCGGAACCGGCGCAGTTCATCGGTCTCTTTATGGACTACGAGACCTTTGGTGAGCACCAGCGCGCCGAGACCGGCATCTTCGAGTTCTTGCGGCATCTTCCGGAGCACGTGCTCGAGCACGACAAGCTGCGTTTTCGTACCCCGGCGCAGGTTGCGGCGGAGTTTGATGCCGTGCAGGAAATCGACTTTCCCGACGCTGTGTCGTGGGCCGACGCGGGCCGCGATCTGTCGGCGTGGCTTGGCAACCCGATGCAGCGTGCCGCGCACGAGCGTCTCTACGGCCTTCGCGAGCGGGTGCTGCGTGCGGCGGAGCAGCGTCAAGAACTGCTGCACGCATGGCGCGAGCTGACGACCTCGGACCACGTCTACTACGTCGCCACGGCGCAGCATAGTGACGCTTCGGTGCACGACTACTTTCGGCCGCACGAGTCACCGCATGCGGCGTTCGTAGCGATCATGACGGCGATCGATGATTTGGCCGCACAGGTCGACAGACTGCTGGGAGCGGCGCCCGCGAGTGCGATCGGCGCCGGCGACGATCCCACCGCGGCTCCCATTTCGAACGAGACTCTTTGAACATGCCCCAACGCCCGTTCCAACTCTTTGAGATCAGCTGGGAAGTCTGCAACAAGGTTGGCGGCATCCACACGGTGCTGTCGAGCAAGGCTACGACCGCGGTGGCGCGCTACGGCGATGACTACGTGGTTGTCGGGCCGCAGCTGCACAGCGGCGGCGGCGGCGGCAGCGGCAATAGCAGCGGCCAGCAGCTGCCGTTTGACGAAGAGCCCGGCCACGAGGACTTCGTCGCGGCATGCCGACATGCGGGCGTGCCGGTGCGGGTTGGCCGTTGGCGGATCCCGGGGCGGCCGCGCTGCATTCTCGTGGGCTTTTCTGGCCTGTATGAAGACAAGGATGGCCTGCTCGCTGGCTTGTGGGAGCGGCATCAGGTCGATTCCATTGCCGGCGGCTGGGACTACGTCGAGCCGGTGCTGTTTTCGATCGCGGCCGCGCGCGTCATCGAACGCTGGTGGGAAGAGTATTTGGCGCCGTTCCATCGCCGGGCCGTGGTGCATGCGCACGAGTGGATGACGGGCGCTGCACTGCTGCAGCTGCAGGATCGCATTCCAAGCATCGGGACGGTCTTTACGACCCATGCGACGGTACTCGGGCGTTCGCTCGCTTCGCTTGGCGTGGCGGCAGCTGCGCCGGAGCAGCCGGACCGGGGCGGGCCGGGAACGCTTGGAGCCGAGGGCTTGGCGCAGCTTGCCGAGCAGCACGGCGTGCAGGCAAAGCACTCACTCGAAGGTGTGGCCGCGCGCAAAGCCGACGTGCTGACAACGGTCAGCGCGTTGACGGGGGACGAGGTGGAGCGGCTGCACGCGCGGCGCGCCGAGCCGCTGTTGCCGAACGGGATCGATCTTGATGTTGTCGACGAACTCGTTTCCTCAGGCCCACTCGAACGCAGTGGCCCGTCTAAGACTGGCGGCAAGATCGGCGGCAAGAGCAAGGCCGGCAAGGAAACGGATCGCGGTGCTGCCCGTCGGCTCACGACACGCCGAGAACTGTCGCGGATCGCCGGAGCCTTGCTGGGCGAGGACGTGCAGGATGCCGCCTACGTGGCTCTCGCGGGGCGCTACGAGTTTCACAACAAGGGCATTGAGCTGTTGCTTGATGCGCTGGCCGAGATGAACCCTGGCCGCGGCCGCCGCGTGGTCGCGTTTGTGCTTGTGCCTGCGGGAAACTCGGGAGTTCTTGGTGAGCTGATGGATCGCCTTGAAGGGGGCGGGGAGACCCCTGCTGTCCACTCAGAGAACCATTCAGACTCCGAGCCGCTTGGTCTGTGCACGCACAACCTCTTCGATGAAGATGTCGATCCGCTGCACGTGCACTGCAAAAAGCTCGGGCTGGACAACGCCAAGGGCAGCCGCGTCAAGATCGTGCAGATCCCGATCTATCTGCGGCCGGACGACGGCTTTCTGCATCGCGAATACGAGGCGGTGCTTGCCGCGATGGACGTTGGCGTCTACCCGTCCTTCTATGAGCCGTGGGGCTATACGCCGCAGGAAGCGCTCGCTGTTGGCGTGCCGACAATCACTTCGGACCTCGCGGGTTTCGGTCGCTGGGCCAACGCCAACAAGCTGGGGCCGCGCCAAGGCATCACCGTGATCCCGCGCGAGAACGTTCCCTACCAAGAAGTTCTGGCGGCTACCGTCGAAGCGCTCGAGGGCCTGCTGGACGGGCCGGATCTCACCGATGCCTTGCGCAAGCGCTGTCGAGAAGCGGCCGGCCGAACGGCGTGGCGCGAACTCTACGACAACTACATCGCGGCCTATGGCCAGGCGCTCGACGCGGTGCAGCGGCGCAGCAAGGCGGGGGTGCAGCAGTTTCGGCTGCCCAAGCGGGCGCTGCCGCGGCCCTTGCCCTCCGCCGGTGCCGGTGCAAGCCCGCGGCTGACGTCGTTTGAGGCCACGGCGACGTTGCCCCAGAGTCTGCGGGGCCTCGAGCGACTGGCGCGCAACTTCTGGTGGGTTTGGAATCCGCAGGCGCGTGCGCTGTTTGAAGACCTCGCCCACGGCTTTGCGGACGCCGGCGAAAGCCCGGTTGCATTCCTGCAGAGCGTCGGGGCGGAGGCGCTGCAGCTGCGCGCCGAGGACCGCAAGTTTCAGCGCCGCGTCGCGCGCGTGCTGGAGGCGTTTGACGCCTACATGCAGACGGAGTCGCGCCTGCTGGTTGCCGATTCGGGCGCGGCGCTCGATGCCGAGCACCCGATCGCATACTTCTCGGCGGAGTTTGGGGTGCACCAGTCGCTGCCGGTGTATTCGGGCGGGCTCGGCATCTTGGCCGGCGACCACCTAAAGTCGGCAAGCGATCTTGGCCTGCCGCTGGTCGGCGTGGGGTTGTTCTACCGCTTCGGCTACATGCAGCAGCAGCTGGCTGCGGATGGTAGCCAAATCGCCGCAGATCGTGAGAACCGCCCGGGCAAGCTGGCGGTTGAGCTCGTGCGAAATGCCGACGGCAGCGCGCTCGAAGTGCACGTGCCGATGCCGGGGCGCGACGTGACGCTGCGGGCCTGGTGCGCGATGGTCGGGCGGGTGCGGCTCTTCTTGCTCGATGCCAACGTGCCGAGCAACTCCGAAGAAGATCGTGACATCACCCGCAACCTCTACGGTGGCGACAGCGAGACGCGCATCCAGCAGGAGATCCTGCTGGGGCGGGGTGGCGTGCGCATGCTGCGGGCGATGGACGTGCGGCCGGCGGTCTACCATATGAATGAGGGCCACGCGGCATTCCTGACGCTTGAACGCGTTAGCCGCATCGTCAAGGGCGCTGGACTGCCCTTCGAAGCGGCGCGCGAATACGT
>JBGCDH010000016.1:0-195433 GCA_045105235.1 Planctomycetota bacterium
GCCCATACCCGACTGGAAATACCCGTTCCCTTTCCGAACACGGCAGTCAAGCAGTCTGGGCCGATGATAGTGCTATGCGCGAAAGTAGGTTAGCGCCGGGTTATTATTCAACAGCTCCGTCACTTGAGTGGATCACCACTCGAATGGCGGGGCTGTTTTCGTTTCAACAGGCTGTTTTCGGCAGCTTCAACAGCGTGTTTCGGCAGTTGTTTGGATCACGTAGCCAGCATCTGACCGTTTCGGAAAGATCGATGTGCGTGTGCACGTTGTCGTGAGTCTGCAGGCTGTTGTCGGACTGCTTGTTCTGCTTTGCTTACGCGCGAGGCCGGGCCAACCACGCTCCCACCCCAGAAGGTATTCAACGTGACGCAACGGATCGTAGAGCTGTTTCAGGCCGCCGAGCCGGTCATCTCGTTCGAGTTCTTCCCTCCCAAGACGGAGGAAGGAGTCGAGACGCTGTACGGCACGGTGAAGGCTCTGCGCCCCTGCCGTCCGTCCTTCGTTTCGGTGACCTACGGCGCCGGTGGCAGTACGCGTGACCGCACGCTTGACCTCGTGGCTCGCATCCAGCGTGATCTTGGCATCACTACGATGGCGCACCTCACCTGTGTGGGGAGCACCAAAGACGAGATTCGAGACACCCTCAAACGGCTGCACGAATCGGGCATTCGCAACGTCTTGGCCCTGCGTGGGGATCCACCCAAGGGCGAGACTGAGTTTCAGGCGGTTGATGGCGGGTTCCGGTTTGCCACCGAACTGGTTGCGTTCATCAAGGAACAGGATCTCGACTTCTGCGTCGGGGCTGCCTGCTACCCGGAGGGGCACGTCGAAGCGTCCGGTCTCGAAGTGGACCTGAAACACCTGGTCGAGAAGGTCGAGGCCGGCGCGGACTTCCTGGTCTCACAGCTCTTCTTCGACAATGAGGACTATCGCGCCTTTGTGCGAAGGGCGCGTTCCTGTGGTGTCACCATCCCGGTCGTTCCGGGGCTCATGCCGGTCACCAATGCGACACAGGTCGAGCGTTTCACCAAGATGTGTGGCGCTCGGATCCCGCAGGAGCTCTACCGCCGACTACGGATCGTCGAAAGTGATCCAGCAGCAGTGGTGGCAACGGGTGTGCAGTGGGCCGTTGACCAGGGACGCGCCTTGCTCGAGCAAGGCGCACCAGGCCTGCACTTCTACACGCTGAACCGCTCGTCCGCGACGCTGGCCGTGCACGCCGCCTTGGGCCTCTAACCTGCTCTACGGTCCGTGGCCCGGCGTGGCCCGCGACCGACCCGGCGTGGCCGACCCGCGACGACAGGCAGCCAGAAGCCTGGAAGCACGAGCCGTCAGCCGCAAGCCCCCAATCCTCAGCAGCTTGGCACCGCCCTCCGGCCTCCGCTGTCCATGCGCAGCGCTCGCGGCGAACCGCGAACCCCAAACCGCTACTACAGCGTGCGAGTGGGCTGCACTCCGTCGCCGCGAGCGAGGTCCCGCAGTCGTTCGCACATCCCTGACCAGCGACGACCGTCATCGTCGTTGCGCGCCGCCATCTCGAGCGCCTTGCGCGAACCCACAAGCACGACCAGTCGCTTGCCGCGCGTGATCGCGGTGTAGAGCAGCGAGCGCTTCAGCAAGAGGAAGTGTTCGGTCGTGAGCGGCACAACCACCGCGGGATACTCGCTGCCCTGTGAGCGGTGCACGGAGATTGCATACGCCGGCAGCAGATCGCCAAGTTCTTCGAAGCCATACTCGTGCTCCCGCTCCGGAAAGCGCACGGCGAGTTTTGCCGAGTTGGTGTCGATCGCGCTCAGCTGCCCAACGTCGCCGTTCCAGACTTCGCGGTCGTAGTCATTGCGGATCTGCATGACCTTGTCGCCGACGCGATAGCGCTTGCCGTTGCGCTCCACCTCGATTTCGCCGGGGTTCAGCAGGTCCTGCAAATCACGATTGAGCGCGTCGGCGCCGACGTCGCCCCGATACATCGGGCAGAGCACCTGCACGTCGCGGAGGGGATCGAGGCCAAAGCGGCGCGGAATGCGCGAACCAACCATTTCGCGCAGCAGCGTCCGGGCACGGCGCGGATCATCCGCTTCGACAAAGAAGAAGTCCTCCTGCTGGTCGCCGCTGCTCGGGATCTCGCCCGACAAAAGATCGTGCGCGACGCGCACGATGCGCGAGTCGTTCTGTTGGCGAAAGATGCGCGTCAGCGCCGTCACCCGCACGCGGCCACTGGCCAGAACGTCGGCGAGCACGTTGCCGGGGCCTACGGAAGGCAGCTGGTTCTGGTCCCCAACCAAGACCAGAGCCATCGTCGGAGGAATGGCGCGTAGCAGCGAAAACGCCAGCTGCACGTCGAGCATCGACACTTCGTCGACTACCAGCATGTCGCCTTCTAGCGGGTTGTTCTCGTCTCGCGCAAAGCGACCCACGCCAGGCGTGAACTCAAGCAAGCGATGCAGCGTCGAGGCGGAGTGCCCCGTGGATTCTTCTAGGCGCTTGGCCGCGCGCCCCGTCGGCGCCGCGAGCTGCAGCTTGAGCTGCTTTTGCTCGAGGATATGAACCAGGGCGCGCACGATTGTGGTCTTGCCGACGCCGGGCCCGCCAGTGATGACCGTGACCGGCTCTTCCAACGCGTGCACGATGGCATTGCTTTGCGCGTCGGCCAGCTCCATCCCCGACACCTGCGCAAACCACTGGACAGCGGCTTCGGCATGAACGGGAAGCCGGCTGCGCTTTTGCCGGACCAGCGTATCCAGGGCCCGCGCCACTCCATCCTCGGCTTCGACCAGCGCAGCCGGATAGACGATGGGCGATGGGTCGTCGTGCAGGAGCACCGGGCCCGGCGGCAGTTGGCGCGCGATCCGGCCGCTCTTGGCGACTTCCGGCAGGCGCAGCCGAATCGCTTCGGCTTCGCAGTTGATCAGTTCGGCGGTACGATCTGCGAGGACCTGCTCCGGTAGATAGCAGTGTCCTTCGCGCGCGGCTTGACCGAGCACAAACTCGATCGCCGCGTCGAGTCGCTCGGGCGCCTGCGGCTCCATGCCCATCTGGCCGGCAAGCCGGTCCGCCGTGCGAAAACCGACCCCAATGACGTCGTCGGCAAGCCGATAGGGATTGGCCTCGATCAACGCCGAGGCGTTCCCTCCGTAGCGCTTGGTGATCCGCGCGGCGAGACCTGCGCCGAGCCCGTGCGTGCGCAAGAATACGAGCACGTTCTGCACGTCCTTCTGAGCCTTCACCGCGTCTGAGAGTTCCGCGATCTTCTTTTCGCCGAGGCCGCGAATGCGTCGCAGTTGGTCGGGGTCTTCTTCGATGATTTGCAGCGTTGTCGCACCAAACGTCGCGACGATCTTCTTGGCTGTCGCCGGCCCGATGCCGCGCACGAGGCTGGAGGCAAGGTAGGCCTCGATGCCCGCCACGCTCGATGGGGCGATCGCTTCGAAGGAGTCGACCTTCACCTGCACGCCAAACTTTGGATGACTTTCTCGGTCCCCGCGGACCCGCAGCCGCTGCCCTTCTTTCAGCTGTGCGAGCGGCCCAGTCGCCGTAACCAGTTCGCCTGTAGCATCTTCGGTCAGGCGCACGACGGCCCATCCGCTGTCTGGATTGCGGAATGTGAAGCGTTGGATGGTGCCCTCGAGGGCTACTTCGCTGCGATCGCCGGGTTTCGTCATGCACTCGAAGGCGAACCCGCATTGTCTTGCGGCTCTGATCCGCTACGGTGTTGCGCCCTTTCGCCCGTCGGGGAACGGGGTTGGCACGATACGCCAGCCCTGATGTCGACGCCATCGACGCTCTCCGCACTCGGCAGGCGATCCCGCTGCAACGCCCTTACCTCCCTGCTCCCAACCGCATGATTCGCGTCCAGGTCCGCCCGAACGAACCGCTGGAAGCTGCACTGCGCCGCTTCAAGCGCCAGTGCAACTACGCCGGCATCTTCCGCCTCGCCAAGAAGCACGCCTACCACGAGAAGTCGAGCGACAAGAAGCGTCGTGAGGATCGCGAGCGGCTGCGCAACATCATGATGGCCGAGCGCAAGCGCAACGGCACGTCGGGTGGTCGCTCCAACAAGAAGCGTCGCACGCGCGGCGGCAAGGGCAAGGAGCGCCGCAACGATCAACCGGACTTCGATCCGTTGACCGCAGACACGACGCTCGACCACAAGGCAGCCACCGAGGCTGGCAACTTGGTCCCGGCGACGGCCACGGACGCGGCAGCGGCACTCAATGCTGCTTCGACTGCACCGGCCGCTCCGAGCGAGTCGTAGGACGGAACGCCATACGCCCGGAGCTGTAAGAGCGGAGCGGTCGTGACGATGAGTCGCTTTGTCGGCAAGTCGCCTCCTCCGCTTCCCTCTCCGCCGCATTTGTCGTGAGTTTGCCACGCTATCCGGGCGAAGGCCCTCGCGACCTGAGCAAGCCGCTAGAGCAGGTGCGCGTCCTCATCGACGCCCGCACCGCCGGCCAGCGTTTGGACCTAGCACTGACCGCGATCCTGACGTGGCGATCGCGCTCCAACATCGCGCGGATGATCGAGCGCGGCATGGTCCGTCTCGAGGGGCGCGTGGTGCCGCCCTCGCGCAAAGTTCGTGTTGGCGACACCGTCGAGATCGACGTTCCTCAGGATCCGGTGCCGCAGCCACGCAGCGACGCGCCGTTCGACCTGCCGATTCTCTACGAGGATGAGTGCATGGTCGCCGTCGACAAGCCGCCTGGTATGGCGGTCCACCCGTCGGGTCGGCACCTGCACGGGACTTTGATCCACGAATTGCACGCGCGCTACCGGCGCCCCGACGAGCCCGAATACGACGTCGTGCCGCGGCTTCTGCATCGGATCGATATCGAGACGTCGGGGGTTGTGGCCGTCGGGCTCGACGAGCACTTCCATCATCAGGTTCGCAAACAGTTCGAGGACCGGCTGGTCCACAAGACCTATCTCGCCGTCGTTCACGGTTGCCCAGATCCGCTCGAAGGGCGTATCGACCTCAGCATCGTGCCCGACAAAAAGTCCGCGGTGCGGCTCAAGCTCACGACCACGGACGAAGCGGGGCAAGGTCTCTCGGCCCGCACCAACTACCGGGTCGTTCGGCACAACGAGCGGTTCGCGCTCGTCGAGGTGCGACCTGAGACGGGTCGCACGCACCAGATCCGGGTGCACATGGCAGCCGTTGGCTGTCCACTGGTCGGCGACAAGCTCTACGGCGACAACGAAAAGCTCTTTCTCCAGGGCATCGCCGGCGAGCTTGACCAAGAGTCACGCGACGCGCTCGTGCTCGATCGCCATGCCTTGCACTCGCATGCCCTGACGTTTTTCCACCCGCGGAAGAAGCGCGAGGTGACCATCGAGGCGCCTTTGCCGCGCGAGTTTGCCGAGCTTGTGCCGCTCGTTTCGCCTTCCTAGTGCAAGCGCTCCGTCGGCCGGAGTCACACGTCCGCCGGGTTCCAACCGAACCGATGCCGCAACCGCGGCTCCCTGTGCCGACCGGGATGCTTCGCTCACGGGCTCCGACCGCGCTACAAAAAGTCGGAGCTAGGCTGCGCGAGTCGGTATCTGTCGGTTGCTCGCATCGGGTCGACGCTGGTGCGGACCCATTGCGACCGCTTGGGCAAAGCGGGTGCGTTCGCGTTTGCGCCTGCGGGCAGCGCATCCGCGCACGACTCTGCGGCTGCCGATGCGGCGGCGGCTCCACGTGCGGCGACACTACGTTCGCGAAGGTTGCGTTCGAGAAGGCTTCGTTCGGCTTGATCCATGGGCAACCTTGGCGTGCAGGACGGCTCCATAGGCTAAGGCGGGCCCTGGTTGGCGGCTAGTTGCTCCGTGCTACGGGCCAAACATGGATCCTGCCAGCAACGGCAGAACGCAAAGCACCACATAGAGAACTGCGACGGCGCGCAGCTCTCGGCCTAGCGTCGCGGGCGCCGGCGGCTTGCCTGCGGGCGATGCCGCCTGAGTTGATGCCGAAGCCGCTGATGTTGCTTCTGCATATTCTTTTGCGGCGTTTTGGGGCGTTGTGCCAGCCGCCGAGCCCTGGTCTTGCATGCGGACCGGCGTAGTGGCGCCGGAGTCGCCGCTTGGCTGCCGCAAGAGGCCTGCGATCGCCATGGCCGCAACCGCGCCGGCGACCGGCCAGCGCCAGACCTCGGGCAGGGCTCCACCAAAGCCCGCGCCCATCGCCGCGAGCACCAGCGCCCCGCCCATCAGGCCACCGAGCTCAAGGCCACGATCTTCCTCTCGATCGTCCGTAAACGGCACCCGATCGAGGTGCACCTGCACGCGTGCGGTCAGCACCGCGATGCCGAACGCGAACAGGGCGGCCGCGGCGCGATCCGCCCGGTCAGGGCCGAGGCCCACGACCAGCAGCAAGCCGAGCAAGTGGATCGGAACGAGCACGTGTGTCACCAGCGCTCGCCACGTGGCGTCGCGCACCAGTTCTTGGGTCAGGCCCGGCGCGTGTTCGAAAACCCAGCCGGTGCGCGCCTGGTCCGCCCGCGGCAAGAACGCCACCAAAAATGGCAGGTAGATCGCCGGCAGCTGCAGCAGCACGCACAGAAGCGGAAAGCCACCGCCCTCATCGCCCGCTTCGCCGCCGCTCATGGTCAGAAAGACCATCCCGGCCGGCAGGCCAAACAGCGGCAGCACGCGCGCGCGAAAGCCGGGGCTGCGCCACATCGACAGCGCCACAAACTCGGCGATGCCGCGTCGCGGTCCGCGTCCGCTGATCCGTCCCAGCAGGCTCAGCAAGGTGCGCCTGCGGCCAACCCGAGATGCGGCGTTCGCTTCGTTGGTGGCAAACAGCACCGTCACCAGCAGCATGCCTGCGACAACGGCCAGCCATGGCCAGATGCGCCATGCGTCGTCGTGCGGCGTCGCCAACAGTCTGGCGGCGTGGTAAGGCGGCAGCAGCTCCGCGCCAAAGCGGCGAATCGGCAGGTCGTCGGCCGTGCCCGTCAGCTGGCGGAGCGAGAGCGCGAACAGCACAAAGCCCGCACCGAGCAGGCCGGCTTTGACGGTGCCTAGCAGCAGCGTTGCACGCAGAGTGCCGAAGGCCCGGGCGAGCACGGTGCGAAGGGTGGCGAGACCGCCTGCGGCCAGCCCCGTGCATGCCGTCGCGGCGACAACGTAGAGAAGCGCCTGGAGCCATGAGTCCGTCAGGTGCGCCAGCAGCAGCGCCGGCGGCAACGCCATGCCGATCGTCACCAGCGCAAGCTGGATCGACGCATGGAGGCTGCGTGCCAGCACAACGGTGGTGCGCGCTACGGGCGCTCCGGCGAGCAGCGTTGCATCAGCCTGCAGGCGCAGCGGTCGATCTTCATCGCCGAGTGCGCCGATCGCGATCAGCAGAGTCGACAGGCACAGATTGGCCGCCACGAAGGGCACCGGCGGGGTATCCGGATAGAGCAGCATCGCGAACACGAACGACAGCAGCGCCTGCCACATGATCGTCGTCGTCAAGCTGCTGCCGCTGTCGCCGCCTGCGCGGCGGGAGTCGCCAAAGAAGTCGAGCACCAGCCAAGTCTTGACCAGCGCGCGGATTTGCACGCTGCTGCGCACCCTGCTGCGTGGAAGGGCGGCCGGATTCGCTGCGGGCGTTTGCGTCATGCGTTGGGGCTCGAAGTATCTGTGTCTACGGGTGTGCTGCCGTCGGCGACCGAGGCGGGTCGCAGCAGCACGCAGCTCGCGGTGTAGCCGTGCAGGTGGGTGACGGCGCCGACCGGTCCGATCTCGCCGTTGCAGGTGCCGCCGAGCAGCGGCACATCGGGTGCTAGCGACGCGAACCGGCCGTGGTCCTCGCTGTTGCGGCCGATGCAGCGAAACATCAGTGCCGCACACGCGTCGGCCGCGCGCTCGTGGCGGAGGCGCTGATCGAGGTCTTCGACCCCGGAAGTTGCATCGCGTAAGTGCAGCTGGACCGAGCGCCCGACGGCCAGCCGTTCGCCAACAACCAGGTGGTCCTGCTGGTCGATGCCAAGCACGTTGCGGACCAAGAACTCGCCCGCATCCGGGGCTGCCACCGCAAACGGGTCGCTCGCGATGCCCAAGAACAGCGGGCTGCCCTGAGCGATTTCCAGGTCGGCCGATCCCAGCTCTTGGAGTTGCTCCGTCAAGAACGACTTGATCGGCTTGTTGTCGACGCCAACCAGACGGTTGTTGTTGGCCTCGGTGATACGGCCGACGCGGCCGATCGGTCGGCAGCCTTGCGATACCACGGGCTGCACGTCCACCGCGCCGCGAAACGTCAGCAGCACGGCGCCCTGATTGGTGCGGCGGCGACCGCAGAACAGCGCGTTGCCGTGTGGGTGGTTGCTGCCGCTCGCGAGACCGCCGACCTTTGGCGCAACGGGCAGCGCGTAGTCGAGGCCCGTCAGCAGGCCGGCGATGTCGGTATGGAACGGTTCGGTCCAAACGAGCACGCCGCGCACGTCGCGTGAGGCATCGGTGCTTTCGTCGCGAGGCAGCGGGGATCCGAGCCGCGCTGACGACTCGGGGAGTAGCGCGCGCCAGGCCGACGGCGGGGCGTCCGGATGCGGCAAATCGCCGTTGCTCACGACCGTTGCGGCGACTTCGGCGCCATCGTCCAGCCGGCCGGCGAGCACGCTGAGCGCCGGGCAGCTTTGTGGTTCTCCCTGCCCCTGCTGCTGTTCGGCGGTGCCGTGCTCCAACGCGGTGCTGCCAACGAGCGTGCGCACGGCGATTCGTTCGTGCAGCATCACCGGTAGCCGATCGAGTGCACTGCCGTAGCTAGCCGACGCAAAGACGCACAGCAGGTCGAGCGGTTGCGTGCCCAGGGCGCGACGGATCTCGCTCGCGATCGCATCGCAGGCCTCTTCGAGGTCGGACGACTCAGCCAGCGCACTGTGGAATTCCATGCCATAGGGGCCGAGGTGGCCCAGGGCGCACGACAATAGGCGTCGAGTCGTGGATGGTCGATCGGATTGTCGTAGCGTGTGGGCGTGCAGCTTGTTGTCGTTAGCGCCGCCGGCGAGGGAGGCGACCCTCACTGGAGCACAGCCCGTGCGGGCGAACTGGTGCGCGCGGTTCCTGCTTGGGCAGCAGAAGCGGGCCACGAAGCGCAGGTCGCGCTGCGCTGGCTCGCCGAGGTTGATGACCACAGCCCGCCGCTGCTGCTCCCGACCGATACGTCGGCGGATGCGGATACGGCATTGGCAGCGGCGCGTGCTGCTGGCCGCACCATCGAGGAGTTTCGCCGACCGACACGCGGCTATACCCGGGTGGCCGAGAATGCTGCGGGCATCCCGGTGGAGGTTGCGCTGACCAGGGCGCTGCGCGACCTGCCAGGTGCGACGGTCTTGCACGTTGGGCTGGGTGCGCGCGGCACGCCCAACGTCGGCTGGATTGCCGAGCGCATGGGCAGCCCCACGTTTGCCATCGTGAAGACCGCCGAGCTGACCTGCGCCCGCGGCGACCGTGTCGATCGAAGCGGTGCCAGCTGCAGCGACTGGCAAGATCCGGAGCGCTGCCGGTGGTGCTGCACGCCGGCGGGTTTCTGGCGCCGTGGGCCCAGCGCAAGCGACGTGCGCAATCGCGCCGATCTGATCTTCGCTTCGCTGCAGGCCTGTGCCGGCATTTTCGTCGATGACGGCGACGGGGAGAAGGTCGCGCTGTCGTGCGGGGCCGCCGAAGGCAGCGTGCACATTGGGCAAGATGTTGCCGGGGTGCTCGCGCGTTTGTCGGTTTCCGAGTGACGCGAACGGTCGATGGCATCGGTGTTACGGATGCGCGAACGCGGCTGCGCGGACGATCGCGCCAAAGGAATCGCGCCCATCGCGCAAGAACCTCGATCCATCGCGTCGATGCAGCGTGCGACGCCGAAGAGGCGAATCGATATGCTCTTCCGCCGCATGCAAGTCGTCTCGTCGTTTTGGATCGGTCTCATCGCAGGAACCATCGCGGCTGGAGCACTCGCGTCGCAATGCCCCCGGCCGACGCCGCCCGCCGCCGGGCTGTCCTATGACCTGCAGCCTGCCATTCCGGTGGTCTACAGCGACGGCTATCAGACGTTCAGCTCGCTGCTGATGCCGACGGCGCCGGCCCCATCCTGTGGCTGGCCGCTTGTCGTCTACGTTCATCCGCTCGGCGGCTCGCGGGGCGACGAGTCGAGCCTGCAGATCGCCATCGCGCAGCAGGGCTACGCCGTTTGGGCCTACGACGTGCGTGGTCAGGGCCAGGCCGATGCGCTCAACCTGACGCACCCGATGCGTGGCAGTGCGCTGTGGGGGCCGGTCGAACGATACGATCTCGCCGAGCAAGTGGCGTTCGTGGCGAACGAACCACAGTGGGCCGGTGTCATTGATACGACCCGCCTTGGCGTGCTGGGCACCAGCCAGGGTGGTGGCCATGCCTGGGCTGCGGCGGCGCTGTCCGGGCAGCCGCTGTCGCTGCCGACCCGATCGCCGATCGTATTTCCAACGGTTGCCTGCGCCATCGCGCGCGATCTCGTTGGCAACACGGCTCAGGACTGGGTGCGCGAAGAAGCGCTGTTTAGCACGTGGTTCTTGGAGGCGGCTTCGGCGAGCTATGCGGCACTGCCGTTCGACCCGGCGTTTGTGCAGGCCGCTCGGGACGCCTTCATCCAACAGGATCCGGCGTCGCTGTCGGCCGCATGGCTGGCCGACGGCCGTGACATCGAAGCGCTCTTGGCCAGCTCCAGCGTGCCGCTGCTTTACGACCACGCCTACTTCGACAACGTCAGCGCGCCCGGCCTCGGGGTGCGCAACGCCGCCACGATGATGGGGCCGACGCGCGTGCTGCTCGGCACACTCGGTCACGGCACGCCAGACAACCTGCTCGAACGCGACGCGAGCGACAACCTGCAGCTGCGCTGGCTGCATCGGTGGCTGTGGGATCAGCACAACGAAGTGGACGCCGAAGTCCCCAACGTGCTGTCGCAGCTGCCGCTTGAGGGTGCGCTACGCGACGACCCTAGCCACGCGTGGTCGCGTTCCACTGCGACGACGCTGGTGCCGACGCTCGGTGCCGAGCGCCTCTATCTGCACGAGGACTATTCCCTGCAGTCGATCCAGCCAAGTCCTCCGGCGAGCGACCCGATCATCGATCACATCGTCGACCCCGCTGCGGCGCAGTTTACGCCGGCGAACTACTTTGATGATCCCAGCGTGCGCGCGACCAGCAGCGTGCTCGCAGCCGCACCGCTCGACGAGCTGGTTTGGAGCTACACGATCCCGCAGGAGTTTGAGTTGGTCGGCACCTGTCGGTTGGAACTCGAGCTCGCGGCCGATCACCCCTCGTGGATGGTGGCTGCGCTGCTGACGGTTGAAGCTCCCGGCGGCGGCTCGGAAACGATGCTGACGCACGGCGCGACGGGGTCCCGGACCAGCGTGCCGGCCATCGCCGAACTGCGCGAGATCCTGCTGGCGCCGACCGCGGCGACGCTGCCGGCTGGTTCGATCGTTCGTCTGCGTCTGCGCAATCTCTACCTGCGCGAGGCGCCGATGGCGCAAACGCTCGCCTGCGCGCCGCTGTTTGATGACTACCAGGTCGCCGTCAAGCTCGGCCACCAGTCGGTGCTCGAGCTGCCGCTGCAACAGCGCACGCCGGACCTCGTGGTCTCTCGCCAGTCGATGCTGCTGGCAACGGCGGATCCGGTGCAGGCCACGATTCGGGGAGGCGCCCAGCATGCTGACGATCCCTACTTCGTCGTTGTCGGGCTAAGCGGCAGCGCACCGGCCACGCCCTACCTCAACTCGTTTGTTCCGGCCGAAGACGACTGGTTGTTCGTCGCTTCGGCGGGGAGCACTCTGCCCTACTACAGCGGCTTCTTGGGCTTCCTCGACGCCAACGGCGATGCGAGCTGCACGCTCGACTACTCGTTCGCCGCGCCGCTGCCGCAGCTGCTCAACGGGCTGCAGCTGACGATGGCCGCGTTCATCTGGGACTACGAGTGGTCGCCGACCGGCGAGCCGACCAATCCCTGCGATATCCTGCTCCGCTGAGGCCACGCCGGCCCCAGTCGAAGCTGCTGGGCAAGCGTCTACGCGTCGCCGGCCGCTTCCATGCGGCGCTTGCGGCGATCGTCCGCAGTCATCTCGCTGTCGAGTCTGCCGAGAAACGCGTCGCCTTCCTTGGCGCGCACGAACTTTGCGAACAGCGGCGCCACGCGCCGCACGTGCGCAAACATGTCGAGAGCGACTTTGCGGTAGGAGAAGTGGCCTTCCGGGCCGCTGCGCAGCTCGACAAAGTAGGCGGTCTGGCGCGGATCGAACTGCAGGCGGACGCGCTGCAGGAAGCCGAACGGCGTCACGTAGGCGGCGGCGTGCGGAAAGCGTTCGGCGATGCGCTGCTGGCGCTCGGCCGTCCGCTGCATGACCTGTTCGTATTCCTCGCCGAGTCCGCCCTCGCGCATCAGCGGCGGTACGGCGAAGCCCAGCCGTGACGTGAGCTTTTGCTGCTGCTGGAAGCCCTTGCGGTGCCGGCCGATGTCGCGGTAGGCACCGAAGTCGAGCACGGTCTCAAACTCAAACGGCTGGGCGCCTTCAAGCCCGATCGGCCAAGCGTCATGGCTGCCTCGATCCTGCATGGCACGATCGAGAAGCCGTTCACGCTCCGGCGCCGAGAGAGCTCGCAGGCGCTCGACCATCGCGGCGAACGGCAGTTCGCTCGATTCGTAGAGCAGCGATGCGAGCAGCCGCTCATCGAGGTCGCGATCGTAGGACAGCAATTCGGTGCCGCCTTCTGCGGCTCCGGAGCCTTCGCTGGACGGGCCGGACGCTTCGCCAGACCGACCGTGCGGCGATTGCGCGACGCCCAACTCCGCCGCCAGCTTGGGAAATTCTGCATACTGCGACTGCAGATACGCATTGGGGCGTGCGTGTGTCAGCAACGTGGGCAGCTGGCTTTCGGCCTGCTCCTTGATGCGTTCGCCGACAATGCGGAACTCAGCCAGCGGGTGGCTGAGCAGCTCGGTGATGACGTCGCTGAGCGTGCGCGCGTCGGCGACCATGCCCCACTTGGTGTAGATCGCGGGTGTCAGCAGGTAGCGAGCCGCGTCGAAGGCTTCGGCCTTGATCGTGCGCAGCCACGGGCCCTGCTTCTCGCCGTCGCCGAGCGGCCGCATCTTTTTGAGGTGCTCCAACAGCACTTCGGTTGCGCGCGTGTAGAGCGCAAACGTGTCGGCGAGCACCGCTTCGTAGTCGGCGAGCAGGTCGCCACCTGCTGCTACGACATCCGGATCGCGGTAGTGCGTTTCGGCCGTAAACGGAATGTAGCGCGTCGAGGACTCCTCAAAGCTGCAGCGACGCTCGCGCTGGATGAAGCGCGTGACCAGCTGCGAGACGCGTTCGACGGCCAGGTGCACGACGGAGCCTTCGCGCAACGAGTTGTGGCCATGGTCGATGGCGTAGGTCTTGAGGAACTGTCCGGATTTGTCGGCCATGACGGCGGACAACGCGTCGACCTGAGCTTCTGGCACCGGCACGTCCTCGAGCTTGCGGTCCTGGGCTTCGAGGCCCTTGCGCAAGCGATCGAGAAACTGGTCGCGCATCGACTTGCTCGAGCGCGAGTAGACGCCGTTGAGGGTCGCGGCGACTTCGGCCGGCAGGTTGCGGACCAGGTAGATATCGCCGTGATCCGGTCCATCGACGACCGAGAAGTAGTTGGCTAGCAGCTTGCGTTCGTGCTCGCTGTAGCCGGCGCCAGGTGCGCCTGCGACGTCTGCGTCCGTGGCCATCTTCGCTCAGCTCCGCTGCTTGTCCTGCATTGGCTTGCGCATCGACAGCGTCAGCCACATGCCGACTGCGCCGAGCGCGATACCTGCGGCAAACGCGAACCAGACGATCGGGGCTTCAAGGGGAGTCAGGTGGGCGATCATGTTGGTATCGGAGCGACGCAGGCCCTCGTTCGCAATGCTGCGCCCCCCTTGGTGCTACTTCAGATCATGAAGAAGGGCAACTCGAGCGTCATGGGAGCGTTCCATATGACAGCGGCCATTGCGCTTGTGACCACCATGGGGACAACCTGTACGGTCGCCAGAACGCAGGCCGTCGCCTGGCAGATCCCGGCCGCTGGCGCCGTCGAATACGAGCGCACCCTAAAGGAGCGTGCGAGCCCGGTTTGCCGCACGCGCCGGGCCGCCCAAGAAGCCGCACTGTCACAGGCCGTACCGCGTCGCTATCTGCCGTCGCTGCCGCCGGCGCCGGTCGTGTGTCAAGGCGAACTCGACGACAAACAGCAGGGGCTCGTGGGGCAGATTGCGGACCTTCGCGACGTGATCCGGGCTCTGGCGTGCAATCTGTCCGGGCGCACGGCCGCATCGGCCCGGTTTCCGCGGCTCCTGCCGTATGGAGATGTCGGCGTGCGCGGCAGCTGGTCGCGCGCCGATGAAGCGGGGGCGCAGCGGCTGGTCGCTACCGTCACGGCACGTCCACCCAAGCGGGTGGGCAAGGAGTCGAAGCAGCGCACCGCGCGACTCGCCGCGCTGTGCGTGGCTGGCGCGCGCGGCGGGCTGCGCATCGAGCGCCACGTCGACTTGGAGCGCGGACATGTCGTCAGCTTTGGCGCAGAGCTCGAGCTCGTCGTGCAGGAGGGAGCAAGCGAGCATCGACGGTTGGTCATCCGCGACGGCTGGCAGCTACTCGCTGTGCGCGACAACCAGGACTTTGACTTCCGCAAGCGCGTTGCGGCGGCCATCCGCAGCGGCGCCGACTGGCTGCGTTCGTCCGTTCTTGAGCAGCGGTCGTATCTGCGCCCGGCTGCGTCGCGTGCCGGCGAACGGCACTACGGCAGCGGCCGGTTGGCGCTGGCTTTGCTCGCGATGCTGCACGCCCACGTGCCGGCGACCGACAAGGCGATCCAGCGAGGCTTTGCCGACTTGCGTGGGCGACGCATGGAAGACGCCTATTCGCTGGCGGCGTCCCTGATGGCGATGGCGGCCTTGAGTCGCCGCACGTCGCTCAAGGAGCGGGATCGCAAGCTCGCGAGTCGATGGCTTACCAAGCTGCTGTCCTGCACGGACCCGCGCGGCGAACGCGAACAGCGCCTGCGCTTTAACTACACGGCCGGTCCCCGCTACGACACGTCGCTGCAGCAGTATGGCCTGCTTGGCCTGCGCGCTGCTGGCGTTCTGCAGCTCGTCATTCCCAAAGGCGCCTTCGCTGCCGCGGGCCGGCACCTGCTCGACGTGCAGCAGTCGGCAGGATCCAGCTATCGATGGACGCGCGCCAGCTACGAAGACGTGCGGCTGGCGAGCGCGGAGCAGGCCCTGCGGCCGCGGGTTGCCGCGGGTCGGCTGCGCGGTTTTGCCTACCGTGATGCGAGCGAGCCGCCGTTCGGATCCATGACCAGCGCCGGCATTAGTGGCCTGCTGCTGGTTCGCGACGGCCTGCTTGCAGAAGCCGCGGCCGATTCTTCGTCGAAAGGCCGCAACCGAGCGCTGCTTGCGCAAATCAACAAGTCGTGCGGCGACGGCTTCGCCTGGCTGTCGGCAAAGTTCTCCGTGCGCTGCAATCCTGGCGACGCCGAGCGCGCCGACAACCACTGGTCGTATTGGCTCTACTGCCTCGAGCGCTGCTGCGAACTCGACGACATCGCGAGGCTCGATGGGCGTGACTGGTACTACGAAGGCGGGCTGCAGCTCCTCAGATCTCAGCAAAAGAGCGGCGCCTTCCGCAGCACGCACGCCAGCACGCTGCAGCTGGACGCGACCTGCTTTGCGATCCTGTTCTTGTGCAAGGCATCCGCCTCCGGGCCGATTACCGGTGGCTAATGTAGAGCCTTAACGTCCCGGGCGCAGCGTCTTGCGTTGCTTGCCCTGCGAGGCGCGTCGGTTGCACAGGCCAGAATCGGTGCGGTTCGATGGAGAAGCGTGCTCTTTCAATGGCAGCTGTCTATAGTGCCGTGACAATGGTCCTGTTGGGAAGACAGCGGGGGCTGCGCGTACTGCAGGGAATGTTTGCGGCTGCGGGCATCGTTTTCTGTGCCGGTGCCTGCGTGGCCCAGCAAGCTCTGGTCGCCGCTTTGCGTCAGAGGCTTGCCGCGCTGCCAAAGCACGAACTCTCGGCCTATCTGGTGCGACTGGACATCGTCGGCGCAGCCCGTCGCTTCGACCTGCGCGCGGCGGCGGATGAGGCACAAGCCCTTTGGGCGGACTCGCGGCAGGGCGGTCAACGCGAGGTGGCCCAAGCAGCAGCAGCACATGCCGCCGACTGCTTGAACCGAATCGCTGGAGTCTCTGCGGCGGCACCTTGGAGCGATCGCTCGGGTGAGTCCTTCCCGGCGCGGCAGCCGGATGAAACGGCGATGCTCGCATCCGCGGATGAGCATGCTCAGGCGATGGGCTCCGTTGAGGCGGACTGGTGCCTCCAGCGTGCCATTCATCATCATTTTCGCGGCGATCACGTGGCGGAGATGCGGCTGCTGCGGCAGGCCCGGGATGCTCTGGCGAAAGGAACGGACTGGGGGCGCAAGCTAGGCATTGCGATCCTGATGGCGTCTGAGCTGCCGGGGCGCGGAGCGGTTCGAGTTCGGCAGCTGCTCGATGCTGCGAGGGCGGCGGGAGAGACCGAGGTTGTAGAGCGCTTTGGGCTGCAGTTTCGGCTTGAGAAGCTTCGCCAGCGCTTTGGCGACGTCTCGGGCGCGGATGTGCACGAAGAGCTGGACGATATCTCGGAGCGCGCGAAAGAGCTGGGGCTCGCACGACTCGTGGCGGGTACGGCCGGCATGAAGGCCTATGCGTTTCACAACAGCGGCGACGATGAATCATCTGCGCCGCTGTTCGAGTCCGCGGCCCGCCTTCATCTGCAGCAGGGTGACAGCCTGATGGCGAGCGTCATGAACGACATGCTCGCGGAGATCGCCGTCAAGGAGCGCCGCTTTGACGAAGCCCACCGCCGCATCGATGAACTCAATGCGCGCATCGTCGGGCGCGGCTGGCGCAGCCTTGAGTTCAACGTCGTCGCAACGCGCTTCGAGCTGGCGCTGGCCGAGCACGACGCCGTGCTGGCGGAGCAGCTTTCGATTCGCATGGAGAAGTGGGACCTCGAACGAGACAAGAGCTCCTACCAGGGGTTGGTCGACTACCAGCAGCTGCTCGAGGCGGAGGCGGAGAAAGAAGCGGTCGACGTGCAGCTGCAAGCCGCGCGGCTGAGGTTTTCTGAGAAGCTGCGAACGGGCTGGATGGTTGCAGCCGTGGCGGGGACGCTGCTCCTGATGTCCCTGCTGGGGGTGTCTTGGTTTGTCCGTCGACGGCTGGGCCGTGTCAACAAAGCGCTCGCTGAGCAGGTCGAAGCAGCGGAAGAGGCACGCCAGCAGCAGGCCAAGCTTGAGCGGCGGCTACGCGATGCGGAGCGGAGCGAAGGCATCGGGCGGATCGCTGCCGGCGTGGCTCACGACTTCAACAACCTGCTGACCGGCATCCTCGTTGGCGCGCAGCTGCTGCGCGTCGCCGAATCACAGCAAGAGCGAGAAGAGCTCACGGACCTGGTGTTGACGGCGGGACGTCAGGGCGAGCGCCTCTGTCGGCAGTTGAAGACCTACAACGGCGCCGCTGCGTTTGAGCCGGTTGCCCTGGACCTGCAGGAACTGTGCGAAGAGATGCTGCCGTTGCTGATGGCCTCGACGAAGCACAGCGTGTCCGTGGTGATGGCTGCGGATTCGAGGCGGAGCACGATCGATGCGGATCGCTCGCAGCTGGAGCAGACCTTGCTCAACCTGGTTCAAAATGCGGCGGAGTCGGACGCGACGACCGTTCGCCTGCGAGTTTTTGAAGCATTGATGCCTTCAGGAGGATCTCGTCCCTTGGTCGCCGTGGGCGAGCCAGCCGCGGAAAGCGGCGGCGATCGCGGCGATCCGGCAGATGATCCGGCAGATGATCCGGCGGCGCCTGCGGTTTGCTTGGAGTGTCAGGACGACGGCCGGGGTATGGAGCGCAGCGTCGTGGACCGCATCTTCGACCCGTTCTTCACCACCAAGTTTCCAGGGCGAGGCCTAGGCCTCGCGGTCGTTTTCGGCAGCGTCCGTCGCCACGGTGGTCGCGTGCTCGTTTCGTCCGTGGTCGGCAAGGGCACCACGTTCCGCGTCTACCTGCCGCGGGTCGGGGTGCCCGCCGCGATGCCGCCGGATGCGGCGATGCCGGATGTCGGGCTGCCCGCGAATCCGCCGTGGGGGGGGATTGGCGCGTCAGATCGCACGAACCCAGCTGGATCTACTGCCGCGTGAGCAGCTTGCATCCGCCATTCGCGAGCCAGCATGGCCGCCGGCTGTCCGCCTTTTCGTTGTCGATGACGACGAACAGATCCGAGCACTTTTGGTCAGGATTCTCGCGCGCGTCGGCATCGCGGCGCAGGGGCTGCCCAGCGGCAAGGAACTGCTCGCGGCCGTGGCGCAGCTGTCCTCGGGCGAGCGCGTCGCTGCGCTGCTGGACGTCAGCATGCCGGGCCTCGACGGTCCTACGACAGCAGCCGAGCTGCGGCGGTCTGTCGCGATCCCATCATCGTCCTGATGAGCGGCCATGCCAGCGATCGAGTCGCAGATGCCGCCGCCCAGATCCATCCGCTGCGGATGCTCACCAAGCCGTTTTCGATCGACGACGTGCAGCAAGCCTGTCGGGCGATCGCAGCAGCGGCCGCGGATCCCCTTTCGGCCAGCTGACGACTTGGGCCAGCTGACGACCGGTCGGCCGACTTGCGAGCGGTGTCCGGCGGTCGCTGATTCCCCCGACTAGCCGTGCTGATCTTCGAGCCAGCGTTCGGCTTCGATGGCTGCCATGCAGCCCGTGCCCGCAGCCGTGACCGCTTGGCGGTAGTAGCTGTCCTGGCAGTCTCCGGCGGCGAACACGCCGTCGATGTTGGTCGCGGTTTTGCCGGGCACGGTCTTGAGGTAGCCGACGTCGTCCATGTCGAGCACGCCCTTGAACATCTCGGTATTCGGCTTGTGTCCGATCGCCAAGAAGAGCCCGTCCGCGGGCGCCGTCTTCTTTTCGCCCGTCTTGCTGTGGGTCAACTCCAGTCCGGTGACCTTGCCGTCGTCGACGCCGAGCACGTCGGTGACCTGATGCTCCCAGAGCACTTCGATCTTGTCGCTCTTGTGGACGCGGTCCTGCATGATCTTCGAAGCGCGCATCTCGTTGCGGCGCACCACGAGCGTCACCTTGCTGGCGTACTTGGTCAAAAACGTCGCTTCTTCGCAGGCCGTGTCGCCACCGCCGACGACGTAGACGTTCTTGTCCTTGAAGAAGAAGCCGTCGCAGGTGGCACACGCCGATACACCGCGGCCCTGCAGCTTGGTCTCATTGGGCAGCCCCAGGTAGAGCGCGCTGGCACCGGTTGAGATGATCAGCGTTTCGGCCTTGTAGACCTCGCCGCCTTCGGTCTCGACCGTGAAGGGGCGCTGGGACATGTCGACCTTCGTGCCCATCACGTTCTTGACCTCGGTTCCGAACCGTTCGGCCTGTTCGCGAAACATCTCCATCATCTCCGGCCCCATGATGCCCTTGGGGTAGCCCGGATAGTTCTCGACGTCGTTGGTGATCGTCAGCTGACCACCGGGCTGGTTGCCCGCGAGCAGCAGCGGTTCGAGGTTGGCACGAGCGGCGTAAATGGCGGCCGTGTAGCCGGCCGGGCCGGAGCCGAGGATCAGCGTCTTGCGAGTTTCAGTCATGGTCGATGGCCGGAGCGTAGCGCTGCTACGAGCGATACGGCATCAGTTCCCACCGGCTTTTGGCCAAGTGGGCCAGCCGGGCGGTTTGCGATGCACTCAACCGAACTCTCCAAATGCGCGTCAGCGCTTTTTGGGCTGTGCCAGCTCGTGGGCGCGGATCCGGTCAAAGTCGGCGGGCGTCAGCTCGCGCGGCACAAACTCCTCGCGGGAAGCGCTGGCCTCGCTCGCCTGCACAAATTTTGCAGTCAGGCCGGCCGTTGCCACCAGGTCGACAACCATCTTGCCGTGTTCGCGAACCACCACGTAGCGCCCCGGCGCGTCGTCCTCGTTGGGGTCTACGACATCAACGTAAAACGTGTGGGCGTTGCCGCCGCCGCGTTCGGCCCCCAGCACGGCCAGCGGTTTGCGTTGGCCGACCGTTTGCCACGGGATGTTTTCCAGGGCTTGCTGCGACTCTACGGTCAGCAAATCCCGGCACATGCTGCGTTGGCCCTCGAGCAGCGCCCTCTGAAAAGACGAGAAGGCGTCGCAGGCCAGCTCCGGAGCGCGGTCTTCGCTGCTGCAAGCTGAGAACGAGAGAGCTGCCAGCAGCGCTGGCAGGGCCTGTGTTCGCATTCTGCGGGTCGACATGTCGGTGCCATCGGCATGTCTCGCGCTGAGACTGTTGGCCAATCGCTCCTGATGGCGAACTGCTGATTTGGCATACTGACGGCTATGGCGGAGCTGCGAACGCGGGTGCGAGATCATGTCGGCGGCGTTTTGGCGGCGGCCCTCGGCATCCTGCTCGTCGGCGCCAGCGCGTGGGCGCAGGCTCCTCGTCGACCGACCTTCGCCCGGGTCTTCGACTCGTCGGGCGCGCCTGCCGTTGGGGCGCAGGTTACCATGGTCGGCTGCCGGCCTGACTTGGTCCGGGAGCTGCAGGACGTTGATGTCGTGCGCGTGCTCGCGGGCCGTCGCGGCCGCGTCATCGCCAAGCTCCAGCCCGGTCTCTGCTACGTCGCCTGGGCCGAAGAAGCAGAAGGCGCGGCCCCGCCGTCGCGGCTGCCGACGGCATCGCCTGTGCTGGGCTGGTTTGCTGCTGGCGCGATGCTGGATCTACGGCTCGAGCCGGTTCTCGGCTCGCTGCGAGTGCGCGTAGCTGGCCTCGACGCCTGGCAAGAACATCTACGCGCGGCTGCGACAGCGGCTGGAGCAGCTGCGGACGTCTCGCCCAAGCTGAGCGTGCACGCGATGACGTCGCAGCCCGGTGTCGCCAAAGAGCTTGAGCTGAACGAAGACGGTGAGGTGGTCCGGCCACCCCCTGCCTATCGACTGCTTGAGGTCCGCCTTCCCGACGGGTCGCCGCTGTGGAGTGTGCAGCTCTGGCAAAGAGCCGAAGAGATCCGCGTGCCGCCACCGATCCGGCTGAAGGTGCGTGTTGTCGATGCGCAGCAGCAGCCGCTTGCCGAAGCGCAACTGCTGCATCGCGTCACCAGACTGCCCGGATTCGACGTCGATAGCCTGCGAGCCTCCGGCGAGGCTCGCAATCGGGTTTGTGGGCAAACGGATGCCGACGGCCGCTGCGAGCTGGTTGTGCCGAGTGACGGCGAGGTCTTTGGCGAGGGGCGAACCGATCTGCTGTTGTTCGCCCAAGCGGGGGACCGGCCTGCAGTCGCCGGCGGGCGCTGGCGTTCGAACTTCTACCAAAACGATCAGTGCATCCCGAAGTTCGATGCCGAGGAGCTGCTGTTTGTCTGCCCTAAGGTCGAGCCGCTGCGTGGCGTGCTGCCGGGCCTGCCGGCCGGCAGCAAGGTGCAGCTTTCGGCGACCTGCAAGCTCTATATGCAGGACCGGGGCGGCTACCTGCATGACCCGCGCCACTTCCTTGCCGAGGTGGCGGCGAACGGCGAGTTTTCGTTCGAGCATGTCCCGGAGTCGCTGCATTCGTGTCGGCTGTTGGTCGGACCGTCCACCGCTTTGCCGCCAGTTGACGAGGGGCACACAACCTGGTCGGCGCCGATCTTTCCGTCGGAGCGGGATCGCAAGTTGCCGGAAGTGCTCGGTGCACAAGCAGGCGAGCCGCCGGAGCTCGGTAGGTTCACGGTCTCGGTTACCGAGCCGGCCGGCACGCCGGCGCGCGGCGGAGTCGCGATCGTCGCCTCGGCGGAACGCCAGGGCGTGCTGATGCGCAATTCGATGGTTCGCGTGCCTCTCGATGAGCGCGGCGCTGCGACCCTGCGGCTGCCGGTTGGCGCGTGGGTTGTGGTTGCGATTACGTCAGGCGGCTTCGGTGGTCGTGCTTTCGAAATTGAGGGGGCCGCTGCCGAGCTGTCGCTCGAAATGGCGCCGTTTGCGATCTCGCGCGTGACGGTTGTCGATCGCCGGGGCGAGCCGGTGGCGGGTGCTCGCCTGATTTCGCGGGGGCGGCAGCTCCGCGGCACGGACTCTCCGCTGCCGTCGATCCTGCAGGGGCTACAGCGCAGCTCGTTTGTGTCCTGGACGAATCTTCGCTCCGACGACAAGGGCGTCATCGCGGTGCCGTTCGTTTTTGTGGATGGGGCCGACGAACGCTTCTTGCTGCAATGGGCCGACGGCGGCAAGAGTTCGGATGCGTTCATCCTGTCAGCGGATGAGCCGCTCGTCGTGCGCGAAGATCCCGATGCGGGGGACACGTCCGGCGGCCGCTGACGGGTTTTGGTTCGAAGCGTTTTGCCAGGAAACCGCTGCGTGTTTGGCGGGCCCGTGGCGAGTAGAACGCGCAGATGAATGATCTTGTGCGTTCGATCGATCGGGTCTGTCGCGTTGAGCTGGTTCGCGGCAAAAGCGCACCGGCGGATGCCGTCCCGGACTACCTGTTTGAGGTGCCGCACGGCGCTACGCGCGCACACCACTTTGATTCGTTGTGCGAGGAGCTGTGCGGCGACTATGGCGCGGGGTTGCGCGACTTCTTCTTCGTCAACACCGATGTGGGGGCCCCCGAACTTGCGCGGCAGTCGGCGCGTGAGCTGGTCGCGGCCCGGCCGTCGTCGTCGGCTCTGGTGATCTGCTGCGATCTGCCGCGCACGCTGATCGACACCAACCGCGTCATCGATCGCAACGCGGTGGGCGCGGCGTCCAAAGCTGGCGAGATGACGCCGGGTTTGCCGCCGTGGGTGGTGGCTGACGGCGACCGCGAGCTGCTGCTCAGCCGCTACTTTGCCTACCAAGAAGTCGTGGCCGCCGCGTTCGCTTTGGTATGCGGTTCTGAATCATCCGCCGAATCATCCGCCGAGCGTTCGCAAGACGTTCGCACCGGCCGCGCTTTGTGTGTGCACACCTATGCGCCGCGGAGCCTGCAGGTAGACGTCGACGAGGACATCGGCAAGAGCCTGCGGGCGGCCTATGCGCCCGACCGGATTGAGTCGTGGCCGTTGCGAGCCGAAGTGGACCTGATCACGCACGACGAGCAGGGGCAAGAGCTCGCCGACGTCGGGCTCGCCGCGCGCGCCGAACGAGAGTTTGCGGCCGCCGGCTTTCCCTGTGCGCGCAACGGCACCTACGCGCTGCACGCGTCCACGTCCGCCTACGAATACGCACGGCGCTATCCGGGCCGCACGCTGTGCCTCGAGTTGCGGCGGGACCTGCTGCTCGATGCGTTTGTTCCGTTCGTTGAGCTTGTGCCGAATGACGCAGCGGTCGCGCGCGCGGCGAAGCCTCTGGTGCAGGCCTTGCTTGGCGATGCTGATTAGTTCGATCGCGCGCGTCGCTATCCCGGCGTGATCGAGCCTGGCGCGGCTGGCGTCAGCTCACGGACCAGCGCCAGCACCTTGCGCTGAAACGGCCGCAGCAGCGGGTTGCTCGACAGCTTGATCGCGGTTGCGATCAGGTCGACGCTGCGCTCGGTCAGCTGGCGCGTGGCGCTGCGGCCGTCGCTGCGATCGTGGATCCAGTAGAGCACGACGCCCATGCTGTAGGTCCACAGCAGCCGCGGCAGCTCCTTCAGCAGGGCCTTCGGCACCTTGGTTGTTGAGCCGGTCAGCACGTCGGCAAACAGCTGCTCGCCTTCGCGCCGGATGTCTTCGCCGGCCGGATGGAACGGATTGAGCGGGCTCTCGGGGTCGGCCGCGCTGCGAAACATCAGCGCGCTAAATCGGTGGTAGGGCTCGATGACCTCCAGCTTGGCCAGCATCGTCGCCCGCAGCCGGTTGAGCAGCGTGCGCTCGGTGTCGAGCAGCGGCGTCGCCGCGGCGACGTGGGCATCGTGAACCTCGCGATAAAAGGCCTGCAGCAGCAGGTCCTTGCTCGCGAAGTAGTAGTAGGCGTTGCCGACCGAGACGTCGGCCTTCTCCGCCACCATGCGCATCGTGGTCGCCTCGTAGCCGCGTTCACGAAACAGCTCGAGGGCCGCCTGCACGATGCGTTCTCTGGTGCGTTGGGCCTTGCTTGACGCCATATCGCGAGGCTACTTGCTCGCTCTTTTCGGAGCGACCGGCCGTTTGGACTTCGTCCATCGCGCCAGTCCGCTGATCGACGCAAACAGGTCTTCGGCCCACGGGCGCCAGCGGTCCTTCGACATCCGCAGGGACCAGCGGCGGTAGTTGCGCAGCGCCCACAGCACCGTCAGCCAGGCGTTGGTGCCGCGATAGACGGCGCCGTCGCTAGCTACAACCGTCACGTTGTCGAGCAGCGCCTTCGTGTCGAGCGGGCAACCCTGGTCGGTTGCTGCGTGCTGCGCCGGCACGCAGTGAATCGTCACGTATTTCGGCTGCTTGCGCAGCCAGCCAGCGATCCGTTTGCAGAGGCCGCAGTCGCCGTCGAACCAGACCGTCAGCTCAAGCGTTGGTTGTCTTGTGGGGACGGGCATCGCTCACTCCTCGTTTGGTGCTTGGTTGGGCTGGGCGCCGGGAAAGGCAGGCTGCGGCAGGCTCGCGAAGGAGCCATCTGCCTGCAGCATGCCGTCGGGCGGCACCGGGCGCGGAGCGTCGGCGATGGTCTTGTTCTGGCGAATGCGGCTAAACACCAGCAGGTTGAAGAAGTGCATGCCGCCGAGCACGACCAGCACCAAGCCAACCTTGTGGCTGACGGCTTCGAAGGCCTCGGTTGCGTTGGCAACGCGGTTCGCGAGCTTCAGCGCGAGGCTGATGTAGCCCAGGTTGATCAGGTAGAAGCCAACGACGAGCAGGTGATTGACCGAATCTGCGAGGTCTTCCCGCTCGTGAAAGACGTCGATCAAGAACGCCCGGCCGTTCTTGCGCAGGGTGCGCGCGACCCAGATCGTCAGTGCCACGCTGAGGACGACGTAGGAGAGGTAGGCGTAGAGGGTTGCGTTCATGTTTCTATCCTTGCGGAGGGGCGCGATGCGCCGTTGATCACGTTCTTGAACGTGTTCAATAACAGCGCCGCCACCGCCGACTTTCGAAAAATCTGAACGCGTTCAAGAATGTCGAAGGCTATGCCGGTCCGTTCGGGCTCGGTATGTTGCGGCGGGATATGAGCGAGCTCTATCCCTGCAAGATCCGTCCGGCACGCGAGTCGGATGTCCCAGACCTGATCGAGATCTACCGGCCCTTCATCGAGCAGGCGACGACGTCGTTTGAGCTTGAGGTGCCATCGGTGGCGGAGTTTGCCCAGCGTGTTGCGGCGTCGCAGGAGCGCCACGCGTGGCTGGTTGCTGAAGACGATGCCGGCATCCTCGGCTATGCCTACGGCGGCGCCCATCGCTCCCGCGAGGCCTATCGCTACACGGCCGAGGTGTCGGCGTATCTTGCCGATCGCGCCCGCGGCAAGGGGCTTGGCGCGCAGCTCTACGAGCGCCTGTTTGTGCGTCTCAATGAGCTGGGCTACTGCAATGCGGTGGCCGGCGTGACGCTGCCGAATGACCCGTCCGTCGCTTTTCACGAGCGCATGGGATTCACCTCGGTCGGCGTCTACAGGCGCATCGGCTTCAAGTTTGGCCGCTGGTGCGATGTCGCGTGGTACGAGCGTCCGCTGCGCGAGGGCGATCCGGATCGGCTGCCTGAGATCGAGTGGCCGGGTCCAAGCAAGTCCGACTGAGCTGGCTCGGCTTGGTGCGTCAGGATCTGCGAACCCGTAGGCGCTGCCGGACGGCGCGGACGGGTTCGCCGACCGTGCCCTGCCAAAACTCAAGCTCTTGCAGTTCTGGCCGGCTGCTTGCAAACACTCGCAGCTCGTCGGTCTGCAGCAGAAAGTCCGGATTCCGCGGCCGGCCATACTGCTCGTTGCCGATGGCGAACGTCTCGTAGAGGAGCACGCCGCCGGGGGCGAGGCTGTCGGTGATGGCGGGGAGCAGTGGCCGCCACAGATAGTTGATGACCACGATGACGTCGAAGCGTCGTTCCGCGAGCGGCCAGGGCGCGTTTTCGAGGTCGGCGTTCCGGCATTCAAGCTGGCCGATGGCTTCGGATGCGGCCCGCGTGCTGAGCTCTTGCAGGGCGCCTGCGTCGCGATCGACCGCCACGACGCGGTCACCGCGGGCCAAGAAGGGCAGGGTGTTGCGGCCGCTGCCGGCCGCCAGATCCAGGACGTCGCGGGGCGCGTCCGGCAGGCTGCGGGCCAGGTCGAGCACACTTGGCTCCGGTGATCGCGTGCCGTGATGGCGGCTTTGGCTCATTCAGGCGGAGACTAGCGCCTCGATTGTCGCTCGTCAGTGCCCAAGCTCGGTCGACTTGTGGCGTTCTCGGAGGCCTCCAATCCGGCTTGCTTGCTCGGCACAAGTCGTTTTATCCCATGACGTAAGCCATGAACTGAGAAGGCGATGCGCCGGCTGTCTCGGACAAGTCGGCCGCCGTTCGTCGGCAGGCTTTGCTTCATCGCGCGGGGGTGCGCCGCTATTCTGCTCGCCCTCATGACCCAGCCCAAGAAGATGCTCGCGACGTTTGACGTCAACGGCGAGCCGCAGGAGGTCGCGTTTGCTCCTCACAAGACGCTGCTCGAGGTGCTCCGCGAGGAGATGACGCTGACCGGCACCAAGCACGGTTGCGAACTCGGCGAGTGCGGCACCTGCACGGTGCAAATCGACGGCCAGCCGGTGCTCAGCTGCCTGGTGCTAGCCGTCGACGCCGTTGGCCACGAAGTTCGAACGGTCGAAGGCCTTGCCTGCGGCAGCGACCTGGCGCCGCTGCAGGACTGCATGGCCGACCTCGGAGCCGCGCAGTGCGGCTACTGCACGCCGGGCATCTTGATGGCTGCGGATCAGCTGCTGAAGGACAACCAGAGTCCGACGCGCGATGAGATCAAGGAAGCGCTCGCCGGCAACCTGTGCCGCTGCACCGGCTACCTGAAGATCTTTGAAGCCGTCGAACTCGCCGCTGCGCGCATGCGCGGCGAAGACGCTCAGCCGAGCAAGGAGTCGATCTATGGTGCTTGATGATCCCAAGGGGCGCGCTGGCGAAGCTGGCGGCGGCACCGATGCGCAGGCGCGCGAAGACGCGCCCTGGCAGCACGACAAAAAGACCGATGAGCTCGAGCACATTGGCAAGCCGATCCGCAAGGTCGACGCGCGCAGCAAGGTCTCGGGCCTGACGCAGTTCGCCGATGACCTGACCATGCCGCGCATGGTGCACATGAAGCTGCTGCGCAGCACGATGGCCCACGCGGAGCTGGTTTCGATCGACGCCACGAGAGCTGAAGAGATGCCCGGCGTGGTGGGCGTGTTGACGGGCAAAGACATGCCGACGCCGTTCGGGATCCTGCCGGTCAGCCAGGACGAGCATGCGCTGTGCCCCGACAAGGTTCGCTTTGTCGGCGACCCGATTGTGGCGATCGCTGCGACCGAAGAGGAGATCGCCTGGGATGCGTGCCGACTCGTCGACGTCGAATACCGCGAGCTGCAGACCGTCGGCGGCGTGCACGAAGCCGCCAAGACCGACGAGCCACGCCTGCACGACTACGGCGTGCGCGGCAACATCCACCGACTCGAGAACCTTGAGTTTGGCGACCTGAAGGACGGTTTCGAGCGCGCCGACCACGTGCGCGAAGACACGTTCTGGTTTGAGGGCAATACGCACCTGCCGATGGAGCAGCATGCGACCCTCGCGCACTTCGACAAGGACGGCAAGCTGACCGTCTGGTCGTCGACGCAGACTCCGCACTACCTGCACCGAGCCCTGGCGCGCGTCTTGGCGCCGCTGCCGGCGCACAAGATCCGCGTCATCGCCTGCCCGAACGGCGGTGGTTTCGGCGGCAAGTCGGATCCGTTCAACCACGAGATCTGCGCGGCGAAGATGTCGATGAAGACCGGCCGCCCGGTCAAGGTCGCTCTGACGCGCGAAGAGGTGTTTTGGTGCCACCGCGGCCGTCACCCGGTGCTGATGCGCAGCAAGATCGGCGTCACCAAGACCGGGCGCATCACCGCGCTCGACTTCGAAAGCTACCTCGACGGCGGCGCCTACGGCAGCTACGGCACGGCGAGCACGTTTTATACCGGTGCGCTGCAGACCGTGACCTACCCGGTTGAGAACTACCACTTCCGCGGTGCGCGGTTCTTCACCAACAAGGCTCCGTGCGGTCCGAAGCGTGGCCACGGCACGCCGCAGCCACGTTTCGCCCTTGAGGTGCAGCTCGACAAGATCGCGTGCGACCTCAAGCTGGATCCGGCGCAGCTTCGTCTCGACAACCTGGCACCGCGTGATTCGCTGACCGCGAACTTCTTGCGCATTGGCTCGATGGGGCTTGGCGCCTGCATCGAAAAGGTGGTCGAAGGCTCCGGCTGGAAGGAGCGTCGCGGCAAGCAGGAAGTCACCGAAGACGGCTGGGTGCGCGGCCTCGGCCTCGCCTGTGCGAGCTACCTGTCGGGTGCTGGACTGCCGATCTATTGGAACGGCATGCCGCACTCCGGCGTGCAGGTGCAGCTCGATCGATCGGGGCTGGTGACCGCGTTCTGCGGCAGCACCGACATCGGTCAGGGCAGCGACAGCGTGCTCGGCTGGATTATCGGCGAAGTGCTCGGCATCGATCCGCTCGGCATCAAGGTCGTGACGTCCGACACCGACCTGACGCCCGTCGACCTTGGCAGCTACAGCTCGCGCGTGACGGTCATGACCGGCAACGCCGCGATGCAGGCAGCCGAGCGCGCGCGCGACATCCTGGCAAAGGGCGTCGCCGCCAAACTCGAGATCCCGGCCGGACGGCTGGTGTTCCACGGCGGCCGCGTGTTCGACTCCGAAAACCCGGAGACGGGGATGACGTTCCAGGAAGCCATCTGCGCGACCGAAGCAAAGTTCGGCACGATTGGCACCGTGGGCAGCTACAGCCCGCCAAAGTCGCCGGCGCGCTTCCGCGGCGGTGGTGTTGGCCCGAGCCCGAGCTACAGCTACTCGGCGGCCGTCGTCGAGGTCGAAGTCGATCCGGAGACCGGCATCTACCGCGTGCCCAAGGTCTGGATGGCGCACGACATTGGTCGCGCACTCAACGCTGCAGTCGCCATGGGCCAGATCGAAGGCTCGATCTACATGGGACTTGGCGAGGCGATGATGGAGGAGATGGCCTACCGCGATCGCTCGCACAAGGGCAAGCGCGTGTTCCTGCACAAGATCCCGTCGATGCTCGAATACAAGAGCCCGAGCGCGCTCGAGATGCCGGACTGCACGACCTACGTCATCGAAGATCCGGACAAGAACGGTCCCTTTGGCGCCAAGGAAGTTGGCCAGGGGCCGCTGCTGCCGATGATGCCTGCTGTCGCCAACGCGGTCTTTGATGCGGTCGGCGTGCGCGTCGACGAGAACCCCGTCAGCTTTGAGAAGGTGTTCGCCGCGCTGCAGGACAAGAGCGAAGGCAAGGACGCTCGCTACGGCCCCGCCAACGACGAGACCGGCGTGCCGGACGTCGACTTTGGCGATTCGCTCAACATCAAGACGCCGTGGCAGGGGGGCGACGGAACCGCGTCGAACGACCCGCACCGCACCAAGAAGGCCAAGAAGTAGGAGAACCCGAAGATGCTTCGTCTACCCACGTTCGCCTACCACACGCCAAAGACCGCGACCGAAGCCGTTCGCCTCCAGCAGGAGCACGGCCCGGCCGCGATGTATGTCGCCGGTGGCACGGACCTCTATCCCAACATGAAGCGCCGGCACCAAACGCCGGAGCAGGTGATCTCGCTGCGCGACGTCGAAGAGCTGCACTCGATGGAAGTGCTGACCGATGGCCGCCTGCAGATCGGCGCGATGGTCAAGCTGTCGACGCTTGAGCACTACCCGCACCTGATGGCGCACTACCCAGCGCTGCAGCACGCGATCCGCGAGATCTCGACGCCGCTGCTGCGCAACATGGGCACGATCGGCGGCAACCTGCTGCTGGACACGCGCTGCACCTACTACGACCAGTCGCACGAGTGGCGCGAGTCGATCGACTTCTGCATGAAGTCGAAGAAGGAAGCGATCTGCTGGGTTGCTCCCGGCAGCCCGCGCTGCTGGGCGGTGCAGTCCAGCGATTCGGTTCCCGTCGTTTGCGCCATGGAAGCGGAGGTCGAGTTGGCCTCCGCCGACGGCACGCGCACGCTGGCCGCCGACGATCTCTACCAGGACGACGGCATCCAGTACCTGACCAAAAAGCCCGAAGAGCTGCTGACCAAGATCACGTTGCCGGCACCGGGCAGCGGTGCGGCCGGCGGTTGGAAGTCGAGCTACCTGAAGCTGCGGCGCCGCGACACATACGACTTCCCGGTCTTGGGCGTTGGCGCGTGCCTGTGGTTTGCCGAAGACGGCACCATCGAAAAAGCCAACCTGCGCCTCGGCGGCGCCGGCTCCTACGCGATGCCGGCAACAAAGAGCGAAGAGCTGCTGGTCGGCAACAAGCTCACCGACGAGCTGATCGCCGAAGCCGGCAACGCCGCGCTCAAGCCTGCCCGCACGATGGACAACACCGACCTCGACGTCTACTGGCGCCGCAAAGTCGCCCCGATCTACGTCGCCCGCGCGCTGAAGGCCTGTCGGAAGTAGGGCCGTGCGCGGCTGCTACCCTAGCCGCGTGCGCAGATGGCCGTCGACGAGGTAGTTGGCGGGGTCGAAGCGAGAGCCTTCCCCGTTCCATTTGAGGTCGCCCTGATGCAGGTGGGCGGTGCCGCGCTTGCGGTCCTCGAACAGTAGGCGCAGGGCAAAGATGCCGGCCGGGAAGGCCATCTCGCTCCACGGCACCTCGTGCTCATGGAATAGCTGGCACTCGAGGCTCTCTTCGCCCGCGGCGAACGCGCCGCCGGCTAGCTGCGCGCGATACGTCATGTGCAGTTGGCCGATGTGCGTCAGCTCCAGGTGGCTGTGCGGCGACTGGATCGCGACCTTGGCGCAGGCTTCCTCCCAGGTTTCGCGCGCAGCGCCCTGGGCCATGGTTTCGCCCAGCTCCAGGAATCCGGCCGGAATGGTCCACTTGCCGTGGGCGGGCTCGATGGCGCGACGACACAGCAGCACCTGGTCGCCGTGTTCGACCACGCAGCCGACGACCACGAGCGGGTTCTGGTAGTGCACGTGTTCGCAAACCGTGCAGACCTTGCGCTTGCGGTCTTCACCCTTGGGGACTCGCTCGGCGAGCAGCCCGCCGCATTGGTTGCAGTGCTTCATCGGGGCTACCTCTTGATGCTCTGGCGCTCGAGAAGCGCTCGCAGCATCGCGTGGGTCTCGCTGCAGTCCGTGATGCGGAAGCGCGCGCTCGTTTTCTCGGTGCCGACTTTGACGGTGATGGCGTCGCCTGGAGCTGCGCCGAACATGTCTTCGTCAGTGCGGTCGTCGCCGAATGCGATCGCGGTAGAGCCGCTGCGTCCCGCTGCTAGCACTCGCTGGATGACGTTGCCCTTGTCGACGCCGATTGGGCGGACTTCGAGCACCTTGTTGCCCGAGATGACCGCGGCGCCAAAGGCCCCGAGCATCTCGGTGAGGTGCACGCGCATCTCCTTGACGACGGCGTTGACGAAGTCTGGATCGACCTGACGGTAGTGGAACGCAACCGACTGGGTCTTGGTTTCGACAATCGAGCCGGGGACCTGGGCTGCGAATCGCTGCATCAGGCTGAGAACGCGTGGCTGCCAGCGGCCGCTGCCGGTCGGAGCCGTCGTCCACGTTCTGGCGGATGCGTCGCGGGAGGTGAGTCCGTGCTCGCCGTGTAGGCCGATAGGCAGCTGGCCAAAGTGCTCCTCGAGGAACTCGCGCGGGCGACCGCTGACGATGTGGAGCTCGATCTGCTCGTCGGCGGCGAGCTCTTCAAGTGTCGCCATCAAGCGCTCGTCGGGGACCGCCAACTCTGGCCGGGGCTGAAAGCCGACCAGCGTGCCGTCGTAGTCGAGAAACAGCGTGATCGGGCCGCCGTCGCGAGCCGCCGCAAGCGCTTCTTGGAGCGCTGCGGCATCGCCTACTTCTGCGGCGTGATCTGAGCTTGCGACCAGTTCCGTGAGAAACGTGTCGACCCAGTCGTGCACGTCGCTTTGGGCGACGGCGGCTCGCATCGCGCGCATACGACGCTGGCGCTCCTCGCGCGGTAGCGCCAGGGCGGCCGCGATGACCTCGGCGGTGCCCTGCAGGTCGTACGGCGACATCTTCAGTGCCTCGGGCAGCTCGGCGGCGACGCCCGCAAACTCACTCAGCACGAGCACCCCGTCTTCGTCGCGGCGCGCTGCGACAAACTCCTTCGCGACGAGGTTGAGTCCGTCGCGCAGGGGCGTCACCAGCATGACGTCTGCGGCTTGGTAGAGAGCGGTGACGTCCTGCGCATCCTGGCCGGAATTGACGTAGCGAATCGGCGTGTAGTCGGGGGCGCCAAAGCGGCCGTTGATGCGGCCGACAAGCTCGTCGACGGCTCGCTTGTGGCTTTTGTATTCGAGCACGTTGTTGCGTGACGTCACGGCCACCTGCACGAGCTGGACGCGTGGCCCTTCATTGCCGCGCATTTCAAGCAGGCGCTCAAAGGCCAGCATGCGGCGCGGCAGGCCCTTGGTGTAGTCAAGCCGGTCGATGCCCAGCACGATCCGGGCGCGGCCGCTCTGCATGCGCAGGCTGTCGGCGACCTGCTGAACCTCGGGATCGTCGGCGAGCGCGTCGAACGTCTTGACGTCGATCCCCATCGGCATCGCAACCAGCCGCGCCGAGCGGTGCCCGAGTTCGACGCGGTCGATGGCGACTTCGTGGCCCAGCGTGCGCAGCAGCGACGACGAGAAATGGCGCAGGTAGCTGAGCGTATGGAAGCCGATCAGGTCCGCGCCGAGCAGGCCGCGCAGCAGTTCGGCGCGCCAGGGCAGCACGCGGAAGACTTCGGACGACGGAAACGGGATGTGCAGGAAAAAACCGATGCGCGCATTGGGTAGCCGCTCGCGCAGCATCTGCGGCAGCAGCATCAGGTGGAAGTCGTGCACCCAAATGGTATCGCCGTCGCGATACTCGCTCGCGACTTCGTCGGCGAAGCGCTCGTTGATTGCGCGGTAGGTCGCCCAGTCCGGAGCCTCGTACGGAAAGCGCTCGATCAGGTAGTGAAACGTCGGCCACAGAACGCCGTTGCTGATCTGGTTGTAGTAGCCGTCGAGCTCGGTCTTGCTCAATTCGATCGGCACGAAGCGCTGCTCTCGCAGCATTTCGAGCGCGAGTTTTTTCTGAGGTGCCCGCATGCCGTTCATGGCACCCGCCCAGCCAAACCAAAGGCCTTCGCCGCTCTCGTGTGGCCCGCGCAGGCCCGTGGCGAGGCCGCCGGCATTGTGTTCGATCGTGGGGCCGTCGGGCGTCATGCTGACGGCGAGCGGCAGTCGGTTGGCGACGATCAGGAGCCTGCCGTTGGTTTGCACGTTGGCACCATAGCCGGATGGGGCTCGCGAACCCATGCGGGACGCCGCCGAGCTTTGCTGCGGCGGAGGCGCACGCGTGCAACAGCGAAGCGAAGACGACATCATGATCGCATGACGCGAACGCCACGCACTGCTAGCTCGAGCCGCAATCCTGCCGTGCAGCGTTTTCGCGACGCTGCGAGCGGCAGGCTCGGAGACCAGATGGTTGCCGAAGGGGTTCGCCTGGTTCGAGAGGCTGTCGGTGCCGGCCTGCGCGTGCTCGAGGCGGCTGTCTCTCCCAAGCTCCAGGACGATGAGCTCTACAACCAGCTCGCCAAGCACGCGGAGTCGGTGCTGGAGTGTTCGGATTCGCTGCTGGCGCGTTTGAGTGCGCTCGACACGCCCCAGGGCGTTGCCGTTCGCCTTCAGCGGCCGGAGCGGGAAGACGCGGATTTGCTGCAGGACGAGCTGGTACCGTTGGTGGTGGTCGCCGCGGGCCTGCGCGACCCCGGCAATCTCGGTGCCGTTCTGCGCACGGCAGAGGCCGCCGGCGCGACGGGCTGCCTGACGATTCGCGGCGGCGCCGACCCGTTCCGTGACAAGGCCGTGCGCGGCTCGATGGGCTCGGTGTTTCGGCTGCCGATTCGGCACGGCATGACGGAGGCAGAGACGATCGAGTTTGCCCGGCACCACCGCCTGCAAATCGTCGTAGCCGATGGGTCTGGCGAGACGCGCCACACGGCCGCGAACCTGCGCAAGCCGACGTTGCTGGTCGTCGGCGCGGAGGCTGCCGGCGTCGGAGAAATCTATCGTCAGGCGGCGGATCAGCACGTCTATGTGCCGCTGCGTGCGCCGGTCGAAAGCCTCAACGTAGCGGTCGCCGCCGGCGTGCTGTTGTTTGAAGCGCAGCGTCAACGCGGCTAGCAGTAGGAGGACGTGATGACGTTGTTTGGCGATCTAAGCGAGGAGAATGGTGATTCGAAGCGCGGCAAAGGGCCGCCGCCGCCGTTGGCGGAGCGCATGCGGCCGGCGACGCTCGACGAATACCTCGGCCAGGATGAGCTGCTTGGCGAAGGCCGCGCACTGCGTGCTGCGATTGAGCAGGGGGTCGCGGGCTCGCTGGTGCTGTTCGGGCCGCCCGGAGTCGGCAAGACCACGCTGGCGCTGCTGATCGCCAAGCACGCGAGTCTGCATTTTCAGCCGTTTTCGGCGGTCTTGTCGGGAGTCGCTCAGGTTCGCGAGGCCGTGGCCGAAGCGGCGCGCCGACGGCGTCAGGATGGTGTGGGCACGCTGCTGTTTGTGGACGAGATCCACCGCTTCAACAAGGCGCAGCAGGACGCCTTTCTGCCGCACGTGGAGCGCGGCGACATCGTTCTTGTTGGCGCGACCACCGAGAATCCTTCGTATGCCATCAATGGCGCGCTGCTGTCTCGATGCCGCGTCGTCTCGCTCCAGCCGTTGGGGCAGGAGCAGCTCGCCGGCCTCGTGCGGCAGGCCTTGTCAGACCAAGACCGGGGGCTTGGCGTGCGTGGGCTGACGATCACCGATGCGGCCGTGCGGCGCCTTGCTGGTCTTGCCGGTGGCGATGCGCGCCGTTCGCTGGTCTGCATAGAAGCATGCGCGGCGACTTGCGTGGACGGCGATGAGATCGACGAGTCGATGATCGTCGAGGCGTTTCAGCACCGCGTTCTGCAGCACGACAAGTCCGGCGACCTTCACTACGACCTGCTTTCGGCTCTGCACAAGAGCCTGCGCAACTCGGACGTGCAGGCAGCGGTCTACTGGTTGGCGCGCGCGCTGGAAGCCGGGGCCGACCCACAGCACGCGGCCAGGCGTCTCGTGGCGGTTGCGGCAGAAGACGTTGGTTTGGCCGATCCGATGGCGCTGCAGGTTGCGATGGCCGCGGTGCAGGCTCTGCAGTTTTTGGGGCTGCCGGAGGGACGGCTGCCGCTGACGGAAGCGGTTGTGTATCTCGCGGCCGCTCCGAAGAGCAATGCTGCCTATCGTGCGATTGGCGAAGCCCTCCGTGTCGCTCGCAGCGATGCGCAGCATCCGGTGCCGCTGCATCTTCGCAATGCCAGCAACGCATACGCCAAGCAGGAGGGGCACGGTGATGGCTACGTGTATGCGCACGATACCGATGCGGGGGTCGCGCCAATGTCGTGTTTGCCAGATGAGTTGAAGGCGCAGCGCTTCTACCGCCCGGGCGATCGCGGCTTCGAGCAGCGCATCGCGGAGCGCATGAAGGAAAATGATCGGTTGCGCGGCGGCGGCAGCGGCGGCGGCGGCGGCCGGCCGTGAGTCGCGAGCTGGGCACGGTTCGTTTTGGCGTGGCCGGTTGGAGCTATGCCGATTGGAAAGGCATCGTCTACCCACGAGGCTGCAAGGACACTCTGCGGGCCGTGGCGGAGCGGCTCGATCTGATCGAGATCAACAGCACGTTCTACGCCTTGCCCAGCGCCAAGAACTGCGCCTCGTGGGTCGAACGCACCGAAGATCTTGGCACGGCCTTCACCGCCAAGTTGCCGCGCGAGTTCACGCACGCGGCGCACTTTGGCCAAGCGGAGATCGAGGCATCTCGGGCTGGCTTTGCCCCGCTTGCTGCTTCGGGTCGACTCTGCGGTTTGCTTGCACAGTTCGACTACCGCTTCGAGGCTGTCGAACGTTCGTTCGAGCGCGTTGCGCGGCTCGTCGATGCGTTTGCACCGCTCGGCGTGTCGCTCTTTGTCGAGCTCCGCCATCGCTCGTGGAATGCGGCGGATGCGCTTGCGCGGCTCGCCGCCAGCGGTGTGGGGGTGCTCGAACTCGACTACCCGGGAATGGTGGGGGGCTTTTCGCGGGACGTCTCGACGGTTCGTGCTGCGGGGGTCGCCTACTTCCGGCTGCATGGGCGGAATCGTTCCTGGTTTGACAAAGCTGCCGGGCGCGATGAGGTCTACGACTGGCGGTATTCTGATTTCGAGACCGACCAAATCTGGGCCCGTTTGCAGCGGATCCGTGCGTCCGCGAGCGAGGCGATTGTGGTTGCCAACAACCATTTTCACGGCAAGGCCATGGAGGTCGTGCGCGAGCTGCTGGAGCGCTATCGGGGCGAGGCGGAAGCAAACGACCGATCGCACCGATCCGTCGCCTACAGGCCGGGCGAGCCGGGCGGCAATGGCGCCGAAGTGTCTGGGCGGGCGTAGCTTCGTATCCCCCGCGCCGCGGCAGGCTGTGTTGCCACGCGGGTATCCTGTCTGCGCTGGTGGAGGCCTTGTCGTCAGGAGGCTGCGCCAGGTGTCTCGCATCCGCGACATCCAGCCCAGCTCGGGCGGCGAACCTAGCCCATGAGGGCAAACCAGGCCCATTTGCCGGCTGGCACACCGCTTGCTGACGAATGTTGCTACCGAACGCTTGCTGACGAACTCTGCAGCACTCCCAACCGCCCTGGACTCGCACCATGCGCCTACAAACTCTCGTCCTCCTGCTCACCGTACTCACCGCAGCATCCTGCAGCCGCGGCCGCCAATCAGGCCGCATCGTTGTCGAGCAGCCCCGCTTGACCTCGATCTTGGTGGAGGTGTTTGACCCGAACACCAATCTCGCATGGGAAGGTGTGTCCGTCCGCGTTTTGGAGGCGGATCAAGAGTGGTCGGGATGCACCTGTGTCAGCCCGTTCCAGGACGAGTTTCTGACCGACCAGTTTGGCCAGGTGCTGCTGGACGAGTTTCTGTTGGCAGACCAGCAGGTCGGCTTCATCCGCGATCAGAACGGCGCGGCGATTCTGTCGTCTGATTTCGATGAGGATGAAGCGCTTGTGGTTCTCGAGATCTCCGCGATCGGCTTCCAGACGGTCATCGTGGAAGTGCCGGTGAGTTGGGACGAGCCAGATGTTTTTGTCGAAGTTCCCTTCTAGCGGGCCGCGGCCGCGCGCGGGGGGGTGGGGCTTGCGGGGCACCCCCTACGAGCGGAGACGTAGCAGCGCGATTCCCGGTCAAGGACGCAGAGTCGGGCGCCGATAGGTCCTGCAACCGCCGGAGGAGAGGACCCAGGCTTGGATACAATTCTGCTAGTCAATGATTCGTCGACCCTGACCAAGGTGTTGTCGTCTCACTTTACAAAGTTGGACTACCGCGTCATTGCGGTAGCTGACGTGCTCAGCGCCTACGAGGCGTACATCCGCAACGACGTCGATCTGATCCTCACGGATCTAGTCTTGGGCGATCGAGATGGGTTGGAGGTCATCCAAACATTTCGCAGCAAGAAAGCGCAGTCTGCCTTGCCCATCGTCGTGTTTACGGCGATGGAGGACGAGGAGACCGCCAAGACGTGTATGAATGCAGGGGCCAGCCTCGTGCTGTGCAAGAGCCAGGGCACGGAGCAGCTGACATCGAGAATCGAGAAGCTGATCGAGGAATACAAGGAGAACCAGCCGGGCTTCTCTCTCGACAAAGACATGGGGCGTTGCATCGTGAAGGCGACGACGGGCGTCTTCCGGACGATGATGAACCTGAAGGCGACACCCGGCGAGGTCGCCATCGAGAAGGCTCAGGTGCGCAAGGCCGAGGTGATTGGCAGCGTCGGCGTGGCCGGATTTCTGACCGGTTCGATCTCGGTGTTCTTGCCGCGCTCGATTGCCAACAAGGCCGTCTGTGCCCTGCTGATGATAGATTCCGCCGATGAACTATCGGGCGAAGACATGATCGATGCGATTGGTGAAGTCACCAACATGATCGGCGGCTGCATCAAGACGGAGCTCTTTGAGAAAGCGCCACTGTTCGACATCTCGGTGCCGAGTGTCTACATCGGGGACGACCTGAGCCGGCGCACGGTTTCGAACGACCTCTGCTTTCACGCACCGTTCACGGTAGGCGACGAGACCTTCTCCGTGGAGTTCTTGATGGTGACCAAGAAGGGCGGCGGCACCGGAGTGCAGTCGTCGCTGGTTGACAGCATGTCCAGCTAATGGTGTGAAGCCGAAAGCTACCGCGGGCGGATTCGCGCACAGGCCGGCATCTGTCGGAATCTTGCCGTGAGTGCGAGTGCGAGTGATGGCGGCTCAGCGGGTTTCCGTGCGGCCCGGGACTGTGCCCTTGGCCTCCGCGCGGATGCGCGGCAAACTCGCGATGTGAGTCGCGACGTACACCTGGATCCTGATCTTCACCGAACGCGTCGACAGCGCCTCCTCAACGTGCTGGGCGACGGTGTTCTGGTGGTCCCGACCGCGACCCATGCCACGCGCAATGGCGACGTGCAGCACGAGTTTCGGCCGGGTTCCGACTTTCACTTCTTGACGGGCTTTCCGGAGCCGGAGGCGCTGCTTGTCGCGCGACGGCTCGATCGCAAGAGCCACCACGCGATGCTGTTTGTGCGCGAGCGCAACCGCGAGCGGGAGATCTGGGATGGTCCTCGCTACGGCACCAAGGGCGCGGTCAAGAGCTTCGGATTGGATGAGGCGCGTTCGGTGGAGTCCTTCTGGTCCGTGCTGCCTGAGCTCGTCGATCCGTCCGACCGGCTGTTTTGCACTCTCGGGCTCGACGAGTCCTTTGATCGCAATCTCCTCGGTTCCTACCGCAAGCATGCGGCGCTCCATCGGCGGCGCCTCCTCGCGCGACATCCGGCGATCGTCGATCCGAAGCCCGAACTCGATCGGCTGCGCCTGATCAAGGATCGGCAGGAGGTCGCGTTGCTTCGCCGTGCGGCGGAGATCACCTGCGCTGGCCATCGTGCGGCGATGCGGGGCATGGCGGCCGGCATGCACGAGTATGAGGCGCAGGCTCTGTTGGAGGCGGAGTTCCGGGCGGCGGGGAGCCCACGCAACGGCTATCCATCGATCGTTGCCAGTGGCCCGAACGCATGCGTTCTGCACTACCACGAAAACAGTCGCCGGACGCGTCGCGGAGACCTGATGCTGATCGACGCCGGCGCCGAGCACCTGGGGGTCACCGCCGATGTGACGCGCACGTGGCCGGTCGACGGCACGTTTCGGCCGCCGCAAGCAGCCGTCTACAATGTTGTGTTGCGGGCGCAGCTAGCGGGGATTCGCGCCTGCAAGGTCGGAGCGCCGTGGGATGCCGCGCACCATGCGTGTATGCGCGAGTTGACGCGCGGCCTGGTCGAGCTAGGCGTGTTGCGCGGCAAGTTGCCAGCGCTGCTCAAGGCCCATGCCTGCCGTCCGTGGTATATGCACGGCACCAGCCACTGGCTGGGGCGAGATGTGCACGACGTCGGCGGCTATACGGATGAACTCGGTGCGCCGGAGCCGCTGCTCGCCGGCTGCATGCTGACCGTCGAGCCCGGTCTCTACTTCGGCGTTCGCGATCGATCGGTGCCGAAGGAGCTGCGCGGCATTGGTGTGCGCATCGAAGACGATGTGCTGGTCACCAAGCGTGGCCCCGAGGTCTTGACGGAGGCTGTGCCGAAGACCGTCGCGGAAATCGAGCAGCTGATGCAGCAGTCCTGAGTCAGAGGTCGCAGAGGTCGGGACTGCGGGCGGGGATCACATGCCGGTGCCGCGCAGGACCACGCGCACCGTGTGCAGGATCAGCTTGATGTCCATCCACAGCGACCAGTTGTCGATGTAGTAGAGGTCCATCTCGACCCAGCGCTTAAACGACACGCGGTTGCGTCCGTAGACCTGCCAGATGCAGGTGAGACCCGGCTTGATCGAGATGCGGCGGCGCTGCCACCAGGTGTATTGCTCGACTTCCTTCGGGATGGGTGGGCGCGGGCCGACGAGGCTCATGTCGCCGAGCAGGACGTTGAACAGCTGCGGCAGCTCGTCCAGGCTGAACTTGCGCAGAATGTGACCTGCGGAGGTGATCCGCGGATCGTTGACGACCTTCAGCGCCGGGCCATCTTGCTTGCTGTGCTCCCGCATCTTCTCTTGTTCCTTCTCGGCGCCGACGCGCATCGTGCGGAACTTGAGGCAGCTAAACGTGCGGCCGGACTTGCCGACGCGCGTTTGGCGGTAGAGCACAGGGCCGCTGCTGGTCAGCTTGACCGCAAGGGCGCAGATGGTGAACACCGGCAGCATCATCAGGATGCCGACGCTGGCTCCGACGACGTCGATGGCCCGCTTGGTCAGCGCGCCGAGCGACGTTTCGGACATCGCCTGCACGTTGAGGCCTGGGCGGTTGGCGCTCCAGGCGAGGCCGACGCGCATGTCGTCGACGTCGAGGAATGACGGGAAGTATTGCGTCTGCAGGCCGAGGTGCTCGCAGGTGTCGATCGCGTGGTGGACTTCGCCGGTGATGGCGTCGTCCGAAGGGCTCACAAAGGCCAAGTTGATGCGGGCCGTGCGCAGGATCTCGCCGAGGTCATCGATAGAGCCCAGACGATCCAGGTGCGGCATGTCGCGGTCATCTTCGTTCGTCAGGGGGACGAAGCCCATGAGCTGCACGGATTCCGTGACGTCTTGGCTCGATGACAGGGCGCGCGCGCTCGGGCAGGCTCCAATGACGACGGCGCGAAGCCGTTCGGGTCCGATGTTGCTCGGCGTGAACGACAGGGCAATGCGGACCGCCGTGAGCAGCGCGACGCCGACCACGAGCACCATCCACATGCGCAGGTGGTGAACGTCGGAGAACGAAACCGCAAAGAGTCCGGCGATGCCCCAGGTTGCTGCCCACGTCTCGAGCGTGCGTCGCAGCGAAATTGCTAGGTTGCGCGACGGCGGGATGCTGTTGGCGCCGAGGCGCTGCGCGATCAGCAGCCAGATGATGGTGAAAGTTCCCCACAAGCCGGCAGCCTGGGCGAGGTTGTCTGCCAGCGTGAGCTTGCCGGAATCTGCCCACAGGCCACCCGCGCTCAGGGCAGCGAGGACGCAGAGTAGGTCGGCCATGGTTGTGGCCATTCGACGAGCAGAACGAGGCATCGGGCGAGGAGGTGGCGGCGACTACGTGGGAATGCGGTGGTGAGGAGCAGGCCAAAGCCCGGAAGAAGCGCGCGGTTACAGCCACTTCATCGTCGATCGGTGCCCTCTACTGACAACGATTCAATCGCTTTTCCGTTGCTGCCGCCTCGGGATTTCTACGCAGTTTAGCTCATCATTCTGTCCGGAGAGCGTTTCGCGGCGCGGAATGGCCGTTGTCATGGACTCTTGATGGTATGTGGGGCGAGTGTGGAATTTTAAGATTCTCAGCTCAGGACGGGGGGCGCGGCGGGACATAGAGAAAAGACCCGGGAGCCAGCGGAAGCACTACGTTCCGTGCGCCGGCCGCAGGCTCGCAAGTTGCCGTACTGGCACAGCGCCTGGAACGAGCGTCAAGGAGCCTATCGCGGCGAGCAGCATCTGCCACTGCACAACGATCTGTTCAAAGTAGCTGACGGCAATGAAGTTCATGCAGTGCATGAAGAGGGCCGTGCCAAGCGCCCAGGTGCAGAGCTGGTAGGCGCGGCCTCCCTCCTGCAGGCGGAGGCTGCGCGAGATGCCGGCGAACGCAAACCAGATGACGATCACGAATGCGATCAACCGGAAGATGCCGCCGAGAACGCCTTCGCCGACATACTGGTTGGTGACGTCGTGCAGCCCGTACCCCCAGTGGCCGGTGCCGGGCGTGCCAACCTGCCACCATTCGCCGACGCGCCGGAAAAACTGATCCACGAGATGGAAGCGGTGCCAGCCGGTCGAGCCGCCGACGACGTCAATACGTGCCAGCAGGTGCCATACAGGCTGCCGCATCAGCACGAAATGCAGCGCCAGCAGTGCGCCGATGACGAACCAGCGCACCCAGCGCACGGCGCCGCGAACGAGGAAGGCCGCGGCGCCGATCATGCCAAAGCCAAATGCCATGACGGGCGTGCTCGAGGCACACATGACGATGATGGCGCAGGCAGTTGCCGTGCCGAACCCCACCAGGATCCAGCGCCCGGTGAGAACGCCGCGAATGGCGTAGATCGGAATCAGGCAGGCCCAGAAGCAGCCAGCCAGGATGGCGTGGGCAAAAGCCCCCTGGCAGCGCAGGCGGCCATCGCGGATGTCGGTGAACTCAGGCACGCCGCCGAACACCGAAAACATGTTCCGGCCCGTGCTGTGCTCGATGAAAAACACGGCGGCTACCGCGAAGCCGCTCAGCAAGAACTGAAGCGAGAGTGCGGCGAGGTCCTGGTGTCTCCGGATCATCATCCGGAAGAAGAAGTAGACCATCATCGCGTCGATCGACGTGCCGAGGCGATTCAGCAGGATTCCGACGTTCCAACCCTGCAGGGTCCCGGTAATGACCGAAATGACGGCCCAGGCCACCATGGCGCGGTCCAGCGAGTTGTTGACGATGGGCACGATTTCGCGTCGTGCCAAGACGCGGAACCAGGCGGCGATCATCAGCAGCCGAATGAACGTGAAGTCCACCGTGAGCAGGACGACGCGCTGGCCGGCCGGGATGAAGCAGAGCATCAGGATGATCGGCAGCGCCGACCAGCGCCGCGGCAAGATCAGGGCCATCAGCGTCAGCACGCCCAGCGCCGCCAGGCCGACTGCGTGCAGTTCGGTCTCGCCGCCGAAGTCCGATCCTGCCTGAGCTGGCGTCGGGTCCTGAATCCGTGTCTCGATAAGCAGTGTCTCGATCACTTCGCTGCTGGCTTCGGTTGCGGGGGAGTGGCGATGGCTCTTGCCCTATCTTGCATTGCTCGGCAGCAAGCCGGGTGCGGCTTGATCCGATTCTTTCGCGGTCGTCTCTTCGATGGCGTCGGAGCTTCAGTCCACGTGGGCTTCCTGCCGAAGATCTCACGGTCTGGCTCCTGTGTCCACCGTGACGCGGCCCGCCGCATGCTGGTCTGACCGAGGCAGCGGCCATACCCTGCGACAACTTGTGAAGACGAACCAACTGCGAATCCTGTTCGGCTTGCTGGCTGCGTTCCTGCTGGCTTCGTGCGCCTCGGCGCCCCCGTTTGACGCTCGGGCCGTTGCGATGGAGTGGGCTGCCTACATGCAGCGCGACTACATTGTGCGATCTGGAGACCGCCTCTCGGTGCGCGTCGACCTGCCGGTGACAAACTCGGGAGCTTCGGAGCAGCCGGACAACGTGCAGGAAATCGTGGTCTCACCGACGGGCACTATCGACCTGCGTCGTCTCAGTGGGCCGCTGCAGGTTTCCGGCAAGTCGATGAGCGAAGTCCGCACGCTGGTGCTCGAGGCGTATCGTCGCGAGTTCAAGGACGTGCGGATCGGAGTGCATTTGAGTGAGGCGGCCGTGCAGTCCATCTACGTCGCGGGCGAAGTCGGGACTCCTGGCGCGATTGTCTACCGCCCGGGCATGACGATGATGCAGGCGATTTCGGAGGCCGGCAGCTTCGACATCACCGTCAAGCACAACGACATCCGCATTCTGCGGATCAACGAAGACGGCACGCAGCGGACCTTCCGTGTCAATATGACGGACGTGCTCTACGACGAGCAGCCGGACTTCTTGCTGCTGCCCGGCGACGTTGTGTATTGCCAGACCTCATCCATCGCCGAAGTCGGCAACTGGGTCGAGCTTTGGATTCGTCGTCTGCTTCCGATTCAGGTCGGCGGCCCGGCGTACGGCGTCAACTGATCCCTGCTCCGCGGTTAGGCGGCGCGCTTCGAGCAGGAGCGCCGCGAATGCCTTTTGTTGCGCGGCAAGCGGCATAGCATACGGGCCGCATGAAAATCGCCTGCATCGGTGGTGGCCCCGCAGCACTCTACTTCTCGATTCTCTTGAAGCAGCGGCTGCCCGAGTCGGAGATCCACGTCTGTGAGCAAAACCGGGCCGACGACACGTTTGGCTGGGGAGTCGTGTTTTCGGACGAGACGCTCGGCAACTTTGAGCAGGCGGATCCAGAGAGCTACGCGCGCATTCGCGACAACTTCGCCTACTGGACGGACATCGATACGTTCTACGGCGGCAAGAAGGTCACGAGCACCGGCCACGGCTTCTGCGGCCTCGCTCGCAAGCAGCTGCTGCTGATCCTGCAGGAGCGAGCCCGCGAGTTTGGCGTCCAGCTGCACTTCGAAATGACGGTGGAGAACATCGAGGAGCTGGCCGCAACCAACGACCTTGTGATTGCGGCAGACGGCGTCAACTCGCGCGTGCGGTCACACTACGCCGACAAGTTTCAGCCGACGCTCGACTGGCGTCACTGCAAGTTTGCATGGTTTGGTACGACCAAGGAGATGACGGCTTTCACGTTCGTCTTTCAGGAGACGGAGTGGGGGCTGTTTCAGGTCCACGCCTACCCGTGGGAGGATGGTCGCGGGACGTGGATCGTGGAATGCCACGAAGACACCTGGCGCAAAGCTGGGCTGGACAAGCTGACGGAAGAGGAGTCGGCCGCATTCTGTAAAAAGCTGTTTGCGGAGCATCTAGACGGCGAAGAGCTGCTGACCAATCGTTCGATTTGGCGCTCGTTTCCGACCGTTCGCTGTGAGTCGTGGCGGCACGAGAACGTCGTCCTTGTGGGCGATGCGGCGCACACCGCCCACTTCTCGATTGGTTCGGGGACCAAGCTCGCGATGGAGGATGCCATTGCGCTCGCCGACGCGGTTGTTGCCAGCCCCGGCGATATTCCAGCCGCTCTGGCTGCTTACGAAGATGCGCGTCGATTGGACGTGCTCAAGACGCAGCGCGCCGCCCAGACGAGCCTCGAGTGGTTTGAGAACAGCGCGCGCTATCTCGGTCAGAGCCCCGAGCGCTTCGTCTTCAATTTGATGACGCGCAGCAAGCGAATCACCCACGACAACCTGCAGGAGCGTGATCCTGCGTTGGTCGACTCTGTTGATGCGTGCGTGGCGGATGAGGCAGGTAGAGCGGGCCAAGCAGGCAAGACGCCATTGCCGGCGTTTCTACCGTTCCGCTCGCGGGGCCTCACGCTGTGCAACCGCGTCGTGGTGTCGCCGATGTGTCAATACTCGGCCGTCGAGGGCGTGCCCAGCGACTGGCACTTTGTGCACCTCGGCAGCCGTGCGGTTGGCGGTGCCGGGCTTGTGCTGACGGAGATGACAAACGTGTCCGCCGACGGCCGCATTACGCACGGCTGTGCCGGCATGTGGAACGACGAACAAGAAGCTGCCTGGCGGCGCGTCGTTGCGTTTGCTCATGAGCATTCGGCGGCGAAGATTGGCATGCAGCTCGCCCACGCCGGCCGCAAGGCCTCGTGCAGCCGGCCGTGGGAAGGCGATGCGCCTTTGATGGGTGACGACGCCTGGCAGGCGATTGGGCCATCTGCAGACCCTTTCCGGCCTGGCTGGCCCGTGCCCAAGGCGATGGGGCGCGCCGAGATGGATCGGGTGCGCGATGCCTTTGTGGCGTCTACGGAGCGCTGTGCCCGGGCCGGCTTCGATGTGGTTGAGCTGCACATGGCGCACGGCTATTTGCTGTCGAGTTTCTTGTCGCCGCTTTCGAATCTGCGCGACGACGGAGACGAGTACGGTGGGTCTCTCGAGAACCGTGCCCGCTACCCGCTCGAGGTTGCCCGCGCCGTGCGTGCCGCGTGGCCGAGCGATCGATCGCTGTTCGTGCGGATCTCGGCGACGGATTGGTTTGATGACGAAGGGCGCGGCTTCACCACCGACGAAGCGGTGCAGGTCGCGAAGTGGCTCGCCGAAGCCGGTGTCGATGTGATCGACGTTTCGACCGCCGGCAACGTGCCCGAGTCCAAGCCTCAGTATGGCCGGATGTATCAGGTGCCGTTTGCGGAGCGCATTCGCTACGAGGCAGGAGTGCCGGTCATGGCCGTCGGCAACATCCAGGGCCTTGATCACGCCCACACGATCGTCGCTGCCGGGAGAGCCGATCTTTGCGCGATTGCCCGCGGCTTCTTGGCGGATCCCTACATGGTCCAGCGGGAGGCTGTGCGCCGTGGCGTCGAGGACTATCCGTTCCCGCCGCAGTATCTCGCCGCGAAGTCTGTTCGCGGCTGATGCTCTGATCGGGCGGATTGGCCCGAGCGCTGCGCTGGCGCCGCCAGGCAAGCGGTGTACATCAGGCGGATGCAGGCTTCTGCGTGAGTCCCGCGAGCGTCGTCGCGGGCCGCGCATGCGCCTGTAGACCGCTGCTTCGAGCAGCTAGAACGAGTCCGCGTTGCGGTAGGCGGCGATCAGCTTGCGCTCGCCTTCCTTGCCGCCCTGCGACTTGCCGTGCTCCATGCCGACGATGCCCGCGAACTTCTTGCCGTGGATGTGGCGGAAGACGTTGCGGAAGTGGATCTCGCCCGTGTCGGGTTCGTTGCGGCCCGGGTTGTCGCCCACTTGGAAGTAGGCAATTTCGGACCAGGCATCGTCGATGTTCGGGATCAGGTTCCCTTCGGTGATCTGCTGGTGGTAGAGATCGTCGAGGATCTTGCAGTGCTCGCTGCCGACGGCGCGGCAGATTGCGAAAGCCTGCGCAACCTTGGTGAGCAGCAGCCTCGGGTGGTCGCGGAAATTGAGCGGCTCGAGCACCATGACGAGCTCGCTCTTGTTCTTTTCGATCTTGTCGCAGCAGCGCTTCAGCAGGTCGACCGTGTTGCTGAACTGGTAGCCCTCGTCCTTGCGGGGATCGACCGTGCCCGGCACCACCGTGCACCACTGTGCGTTGACGCGGCCCGCGACCGTGCAGGCCTTGTCGATGTCGGCGAGCACGCGATCGCGGAAGTCCTTCTTGCCGGATGCGAAGGTCGGCTTGCTGAAGTCCGCGTGCGCCACAAACACGCCCATTTGGATGCCGCACTGCTGCATCTTGTCGGCGAGGCGCCGCTGGGTGGCTTCGTCGCGCCGCGCCATGCCGTTGTCTTCCCACGCCTCGAAGCCCTCGTCCGCTGCAAACTGCAGCTGGTCGTCGAGCGACTTGGCGTGATTGGAGAACATGCCGAAGTGCGGTGCGTAGCGCAGCTGAAACGGCTTGGCGTCAGGCGTCTTCTTGGCCGCTTCTGCGGTGCTGGGCGTCGGCGATTGCGCGCCGGCTTTCGGCTCGCCCGGTGCCTTTGCTGCTGGATCCTGCTTGCCGGCAGGGGACTTCGCTTTCGGGGTTTCCGCGATCGGGGTCTCCGTTATCGGGGCCGCCTTTGGCGCTTTCTTCGGGTCTTGCTGTGAATGCGCGCCGGCCGCGGCGCTCGTTGCACCTACGGCTGCGGCGGTCGCTCCGGCGGCGAGGAATCTGCGTCGATCCATGTTCGTCTAGCTTTCGGTTTCTACGTTAGCGACGCGTGCTTTCCAGCAGGCGGAACAGGTCGCTGTCCGTCGACAGGATCACGTTGGTGCGCGAACCGAGGATGTCTTGGTAGGTATCCAGTGTCTTCAAGAAGCCGTAAAAGTCACGCGCCTCGGGGCTTTGATCGTAGGCGGCCGCGTAGATGCGGGTCGCCTCCGCGTCGGCCTCGCCGCGCAGCACCTGCACGTTCTTGTAGGCCTCGGACTTGACCTCTTGCAGGTCGCGCTCGCGGCGGCCGTTGATGATGGCGGCTTCGCCTTCGCCTTCACTGCGGAAGCGCTGTGCGATCTGCTCGCGCTCACTGATCATGCGGCGGTAGATGTTCTCGACGACGTCGGCGTTGTAGTTGACGCGCTTGAAACGCACGTCCAGCAGCTCGATGCCAAGGTCGGCGAGCTTTGGCGCCGCCGCCGCCAGGATGTCCTTTTGCAGCTCCAGCCGCCCGCGCTGCGCCTTGGGCAGCACCGAGGCCGCAGTGCCCTCGGCCATCAGCGCCGGCGGCAGCTCGCGGCTCTTGTCGCTGCGCACGACTTCGATCAGCTCGTGTCCTGCGACGGCCGTGCGGACCTCACTGCCGATGATGTCTTCGAGGCGCGACTGCGCGCTGCGCTCGTCGCGCAGCTTGACGAAAAACTGGCCTGGATCGCCGATGCGCCAGCGTGCGAACGTGTCGACGCTGATGTAGGTCTTGTCCTTGGTCGGCATTTCGGTCGGCAGGCCGTCCCATTCGAGGATGCGCTTTTCGAGCCGGTTGACCTCTTGCACAAAGGGGGTCTTCCAGTGCAGCCCCGGTTCGGTAATGGGCTCGCCAACGGGCCGGCCGAACTGCGTCAGGATGACGGTGTCGGTTTCGTGGACGGTGTAGAATGCGCCGCCGAGCACGATGGCGCCGATAAGCAGGACTGCGCCGATGATGACGGGAAGGATCTTCACTTGGAGCCTCCTGCAATGCCTGGGGCAAGCGGCAGCAGCTGGGTTACAGAATCATCGACGATCCAGGTGCCGGCGAGGCCGGGCACAACCTGCTTCATCGTTTCTAGGTAGAGGCGCGTGCGGGTGACGTCGGGCGCCTTTAGGTATTCGATCAGGACGGAGCTAAATGCGGACGCGTCGCCCTGCGCTTCGTTGATGCGCTTGAGCTTGTAGCCTTCAGCTTCGCTGATTTGCTGCTCGGCTTCGCCCTTGGCGCGCGGGATGACCTTGTTGTATTGGCCGTTGGCCACGTTGATCATCTGCTCCTTATCCTGCTGCGCCTTGTTCACTTCGTTGAACGAGGCCTGCACCTTGCGCGGCGGGTTGACGTTCTTCAGCTGCAGCTGGTCGATTTTGACGCCGAGCTGGTACTGCGTAGCCATTTCGCGCAGTCGCTGCACGGCTGTATCTTCGATCTCTTGGCGGCCAACGGTGATGACTTCATCGACCGTGCGGTCGCCGACGACCTCGCGCATCACGCATTCGCTGAGGTCGCGCAGGGTCGAGCCCGGCTCGCGCACTTTGAAGAGGTAGGCGCCCGGGTCGTCAATGCGATACTGCACAACCCACTCGACCAGTGCGGCGTTGAGGTCGCCGGTCACCATGCTCTTTTCTTTCTGCGCCTCTCGGCCAACCTGGTCCCGGTTGGTGAAGTTCGGCGTAGAGAAGCCGAATTCCAGCTTGAGCTGACGCTTGACCGGCACGGTGGCGACCGTGTCGATGCCAAACGGCAGCTTGAAGTGCAGGCCGGGCTCTTCGATCGACTTCAGCTTGCCAAAGCGCAGCACGACGCCCTGGGAGTCAGGTGGGACGGTGTAATAGGTAGTCATCACCAGGGCGATCAGCACGATCACGGGGATGACCCACTTGAGCACCCGCAGCTTGCGCCAGTCAGGGCGGTCGCGGAAGGCGAGGGTCGGTCTAGACATGACAGTGTTGTAGGCGCCGGACAGCGCGGTATCGAGATCGCGAACCGGGATCTTCGCGGTCGAGCGGCCGATTCGCAGGCCATTTGCGCGGCTGGCGAGAGCCGCCGGTGCCGCTAGACTGCTGTTCGCTCATGACTGCCACGCCTACGTCCCGCACCTCGCCCCCCGCCGTTTTCCTGTCTGCCTTGTGTGCGGCGCTGGTCTTGCCGGCAGCCTGTGGCGGTAGCGGCGGGGGGGATGGTGGCGCGGCCGCGGGGAGTGCGGATGCACCCGCCGCCGGTGCACCCGCCGCCGGTGCGGCCGACGGGCCCGCAGCCATCGGCAAGAACGGCTTCGACGCCTACAGCGAGTCGATCGGCGACACGGGAGTCCGCTTCGACATGGTGCCGGTGCCTGGCGGGACCTTCCAAATGGGTAGCCCAGCCGACGAGCCGGGCCGAGGCGATGATGAAGGCCCGCAGATCGAAGTGACGGTCTCGCCTTTCTGGATGGCGCGCTGCGAGATCACTTGGGCGGAATACGACACCTGGAACACCGACGACTCGCGCCCGCAGAGCAAGCGTCCGGACGGCATGGCGCGCCCGACGCCGCCCTACATGGACATGACGTTCAACATGGGGCGCGACGGCTACCCGGCGATCTGCATGTCGCACGTTGCGGCTCGGCAATACTGCCGCTGGCTGAGCGAAAAGACGGGCCACTTCTACCGACTGCCAACCGAGGCCGAATGGGAATATGCGTGCCGCGCGGGCTCCCAGGCTGCCTACAGCGTCGACGGCGACAGCGAAGCGAAACTGGCCGAAGTTGCCTGGTATGCCGGCAATTGCGCCCGCGTGCTGCAGGACGGCGCGTCGCCGGAGCCGGCCTACCACCCGGTCGGCCAGCTGCTGCCGAATGCGTTTGGGCTCCATGACATGCATGGCAACGTCGCCGAATGGGTGATGGACAGCTACCACGCGGACGCCTATGGCGAAGCGCACGGCAAGCCGCCGCGCACGGACCCGATGATGGGGCTGTTGCGCAACAAGCGCGGTCGGCTCAAGCGCTATCCAAACGTCGCCCGCGGCGGCAGCTGGCAGAGCGCGGCCAAAGACGTGCGCAGCGCGGCGCGCCTCGCCTCCGAGTCGATGTGGAACGATCGCGATCCGCAGATTCCCAAGAGCTGGTGGTACCTCACGGACGGCCAGCACGTCGGCTTTCGCGTGGTGCGTCCGCTTCAGGCTCCGTCAGCAGAAGAGCGCGAGCGCATCGAGAAGCCGTGACCGTGACGGGGTGACGAACTTTTTGTCGCAAGCTGTCACGCAGCGAGCGGTCCATCCTTCTGTGGGGTGGCGGCGGCGAGCAAGTGCTCCGCTGCCGCAATCCCCACCATGTCATTCCGAACCAACGTCCTCGCCGCCTGCGCGGCTTCCCTTCTCGCTGGTGCCTCCTCGGCGCAGCAGTTCCTCAACACCGGCGACTACTTTGTCGGCGCGAGCGTTCGTATTGGCCAGCTGAGCGCCAGCGGCCAGGTTTCGACCGACTATCTCCCTGGCAGCGCCACGGCCTCGCGCATGCTCTGGGATCCGAGCCAGCCTGACTCGTTCATCAATTCGCAGACTGATGGGTCGAGCAGCTCGACCAACGGCTCGATCGTGCGGCGAACCTTTACGAGCCCGACGACGTTCATCACCACGTTGATCGCCGGCACGGGCACGTTCGATGGCGTTGACGACATGCGCTGGGATCAGAACGGCCGCGATGTCGTGATCCTGGACTTCAGCAACCGCCTTTGGCGGGTGGATACGGTTTCCGGTTCGGTCCAGCCGGTGCTCAACGGCGCGGCTCCCTGGGGCAACGCCGTCGGCATGGCGGTCGATCTTGACACGGGTGACATCTACGTCAACGACGCGAATGCGGACCTCTACCGGGTTGCCAGCGGCTCGGGCGGCGCTTCGTTTGTTCGCGCGGGCGTGCCCGGCGGCGAACTCGTCATCGATAGCTCGAGCGACAAGCTCTACTACGCCTCGTCCACGCGGTTCGGCCGCATCGACTTCAGCAATCCGGCGGCCCCCAACGAGGACTACTTTGGCACGCTGTCGACGCTGAACTTTGGGCCGAGCCTGCGCAATATCGCGTTCGACCAGAACGGTGATTTCGCACTCCTGACGTCGAGTGGCGCAATCTACACGTTGCCCAACACCGGGGCCGTGCCGGTCGGTGGCCAGCTACCGACGTTCGTCGGCTCGATAGCTTGGTCGATCAACTCCTCGTCGGTCCAGCCGCAGGGCTTGGCCGTGGTCGGCGGCACCACCACGCCCTACCGCCTGACCGTCGAGACCGCCGGCGTGCTCGGCGCCTACATCGAAATCGAGAACGCGCCGCAGGGCTTCGCGTTTGGCTACCTGCTGCCGTCACGCGCCACGATCCTGCCGGCCGACACCGGGCCGTTCTTCGGCCTGTTCCCCGATTTTTTGACGCTGGCGATCCTCGGCTTCAACCTCCAGCCGGCGGGCCTGCTCGCCCACGGTGGCTCGCTGCCGCCTGCGATCACGCTGCCGCCGCTGACCCTGCTGTCGTTTGCCGGGGAGACCTGGGATTTTGTCGCGGTCTCTTTTGCCGCCGACGGTCGCTTTCTCGGCCGCACCAACCTGGTGCGCGTGACCTGGAACTGAGGGACTCGCCGGCCCCAAGGGGCGGCAGGCGCTGTCGTTCTGCCGCATGTAGCCGACGTCGCTCTTGGCGTCGGCCGCTGCGCTGCTACCGTGGGGGACCCTCTCCCTTCGACCGACAGCAAATATGACCAAGCACGGCCACGGGCTGCCCCGCAAGCGACCAGGTCGCTCCGCCAAGGACGAGATCGACGAAGTGTTGCCCGAACTCGAGCTGATCGAGGACGCGGACACTGTCGACGTCGACGACCTGCCGGTGCTCGAGGCGATCGAAGAATTGGCCCCCGAGGGGCCGATCTCGGTTGCCTGCGACACTTCTGACGACGCGGACTTCGACTTTGAGCTGCTGGCCGAGGTGCCGGACATGCCCAAGAAGGAAGTCGCCGAACACCTTGAGCCACCGCTCGCCTTTGCCGTTGCCAAGGCTTCGGCCCAGCTTCGCCACAAGCGCGTGCTGGTTCGCTTCGCCGGCGAAGGCCTGATCGGCAGCGCCATCAAAGATCTCGTCAAGGAGCAACTCGCCGCGTGCAAGCCGCTGCGCGCCGTGGTCCGCCGCGGCTACGGCGATGAGGAAGTGCTCGCCGGCGAGCTGCCCAAGGTTGAAGTCCGTCGCGAGGTCGCGGACGGCATCACCAAGGTGCAGGTCGATACGGGCTCGTGCGATCCAGAGGATCTGCCGGTCGCGATGGAGCCACAGATTGCCGAGCTGACCAGCAACGCCTCGGGCGCGCGCTTGCTGATGAAGTTCAAGGGTTCGGCCAAGCCGGACGCCACGATGCGCGACGCGCTGTCGATGGCGCTGCGCGAAGCTGGCGCCCGCAGCGCGTCGATCGGCGCGCGCGTGCTCTTTGACCGCGACCTTGAGGACAAGGTTCGCTGCTCGGTGAGCGGCAGCCGCGCGACCGTGGCCGTTTCGTTGACCGATGACGACGCGACGGTTGTCGATGCGCTGTCCCTGGTGCTGCCGACACACGCCGACAAGTTCGACGGCAAAAACGTGCGCTACCAGTTCGCGCGCGAGTCGGCGACGGTGCAGGATTTCTGCGTCGACTTCGCCCGCAACGCGGGCGCCACGCTCGTCGAGGTGGGTGGCCAGGACGATTTCGACATCGTTTGGCCGCCGCTCGTCAGCGTGCACGAAGGCCGCGAAGTCGTGCTGCGACTGACCGCCAACGGCCGTTCGCGGGCTGCCGTGATTGCGGCGCTTGGCCGCGAGTGCGCGCTGCACCACGAGCTGACGGCCGGCAAGCACGTCGTGATCGACTGGCCGCAGGACTTTGCCGTCGACGACGAGGTCGACAAGGCTGTCGCGGGCTGGGCCAAGACGCTGGCGAGCAAGCGACTGTGCTGCACGGTGGCGGGCGATCGCCGCGAGCCGTTTGTGCCGGCGCCGGTCGAGGTCTACCCCGATGGCGATCGCCAGGTCTTTCGCGTCGACAGTGAGTCCGGCAAGCCCAAGGAACTCGGCCGCGCGATCGAGCGACGGCTGCCGGCGCAGCTCGCGAGCTGCAAGGGCAAGGTCGTCTGCATCGAGATTGCCGGCGACGCCGCCGTGTCCCGCACGGTCAAAAACGACCTGTGCACGCGCGTTGCCGAAGCGGGCGCGGTCCGGCTGGAGCTTGCCGAGGGCGGCGACGTCGATGTGCTGCTGCCGCCAATGCTGGCCGTGACCGATTCGAAGTCGGGGCTGTCGATCTCCGCCATGGTCGACGGCCGCGATGAGTCGCAGCAAAAGCGTGCGATCGCGCGTGAACTCGACGGCGTCGACATGGCGCTCAAGTCGGTGACCATCGCCAGCGCTTCGTGTGCGAACGACGTTGCCGAGCACGCGATGGCGCAGGGCGCGTCGAGCGTTGTGCTCGATGGCGCGGATTCGATCCGGCTGCACCCGCCGATTTTCGAGGAAGTCGAGAAGGGCAAGGGCGGCCTGCGTCTGGTGATCGATCCGACCGGCGACGCGGCCATGGATGCCCGTATGGTCGACCGTGAGATCGCCGGCGTGATCAAGCGCGCCGGCCTGATGGCCGGCAAGACCGCGACGATTGCGTGGCCCAAGGCGGCGGCCGGCGACGCCGCGGTGGCGGCGATTGTCGACGCGCTGCGCGGCAAGAAGGCGAGCAAGATCCTGCTCGATGGTGGTGGCGACGGCGAGCCAGTGCAGCTGCATCCGGAGTTGCCAGCGGAGAAGCCAGCGGAGAAGCCAGCCGAGAAACCCGCCGCAGCAGCCAAACCCGCTCCCAAGCACTCGCCGCAGGCGGGGCTTGCAGCAGCAGCGGCGGCGGCCGAAGCGTCTTCGCCATCGGCAGAGCCTGCAACGGCTGCTGCCCCAGATGCAGCGGCAGCCGAAACCCCGGCTGCTGCCGCATCCGCCAGCGCGAGCACGGCCCGTCCTGCAGTGCCCGCAGGAGAGCTGGTTTCGCTCCTGGCGCGCCACGACGAAGCCATTCCTCCCATGGTCTTGGTCGGCGTCGCCGCCGGCGATGCGACCGGTGATGACGAAGCGCACGTTGCCCGCCTCGAGGCGGAGCTGCAGAGCCACGTGCCGCGCTTCGGCGGGCGGGCGGTGCTGCTGGTTCCGCAGCACGAGGGCGCCGATACCCCGGTTCGCCGGCCCAACGCGCTCGCGCGCATGCTCGGCCGCGTGGTGCCGCAAGGCGCTGCTGCGACGCTGATCTTCCGTGGGCCCGACGCCCAGGGGCGACCGCACTTCCAGGTGCTGCACAGCACCGTGAGAGCGATGCCGATCGGCGCGACGTTCGGCGATCCCCGCGGCTAGGACATGGGCCGAACAATTTGCGGCGGCTCAGAATCTCCTGGCCGCCGCGAATCCGCGGATCCGCCGGGCACTGTTGCCGTAGGATGTTGCCGCCCTCGGATATCCCGGGGGCAGCAACCAACCCAAATCGAATGATTCGACTGATCCTGACGGGCGCCCTCGCCCTGTTCTTGGTCGCTTGCCAGGGTGAGCCTGCCGGTGATACCGGCGGTACCAACCCAACGGCCAACGCCGTGGCAACCGACGCCTCCTGCAAGCTCGAGCTCGGCCAGCCTATTTGAGGCGGATGTGTCACCACCGTGCGTGGTGCAATGTCCAAAGTCGACGGTGTCGGCAAGGTTGAGATCGAGCAGGGGCCCGACGGCTTCGTCGTCCACTACGACAGCAAGAAGGTGAAGCCTGACGCGCTCGTCAAGGCTCTCCAGGCGGCTGGTGAGAAGACCGCAAAGGTGGCAGGCGAATGATCCAGCGACTTTCCCTGGCGGGAGCTGCGGCTCTCGCGTTCGTCCTTGCTGGTTGCCAAAACTCGGCGCCTGCTCGCGACATCCCGGCCGAAGCCGTAGGTGTGAACCTGCGCCTCGACAAGAGCCCTTGAATGGGCTGTGTCACCACCGTGCGTGGTGCCCTTGATCGAGTAGACGGTGTCTACGGCGTAGACATCGAGAGCGGCAACCAGGACATCACCGTCCACTACAAGCCGGACATGGTGGAGGTCGACACGATTCTGTCGGCTCTCGAGACCGCCGGCGAGTCCGCCACGCGCCGCTAGGCGCCAAGTGTTGCGTGGCCTAGCGAACGCGCAAGCGTCGCTAGAGCCACCTGCTCACGCCGGACTGAATCCGTCCGGCAGCGTGCCCCGCGCCTTCTTGGCGGCGCGCGATGCTTCGACCGCGTCGTCGAGCACGGACTCCAGCACGGCGATGTAGGCGAGATACCGCTTGCGGCCATCGTCGCTGAGTCGGCAAAGCGTCTGCGGACGCTTGCCCTTGTAGCCCTTCTGGATCTCGACGATGCCGGCCTCCTGCAGCACCGTCAGGTGCCGCGACAGGTTGCCGTCCGTCAGGTGACAGAGCGACTTGAGGTCGGTAAAGAGCAGCCCGTCGGCACGGGCGGCGAGTGACGTCAGGATGCCGAGCCGCGCCTTCTCGTGCAGCACCCGGTCGAGCCCTTCGTACGCGTAGCGTCCGTCGTCTTTGGCGCCATCGTCTTTTGCGTCAGGCCCTGCGTTGCTTGGTTGCTCGCTCATCGTGCCTCCGAGGATGGGCTTGTCATCTCATGGCGCTCGTGGTGCCACCAAAGAATGGCGGCGAGGGCCAGCTGGCCGGCTGCAAACGGCAGGCCCATGGCCCACGGCTCCAGCGCGCGCTCGCCGAACCACAGGCAGCACGTGCCGGTCGCGATAAACGCGACGCCAACCAAATACGACGGCGCGGGCAGCAGTCGATGGGCCGCGAGGTTGGCGAGTCCAAAGAGCAGCTGCCACATGCCGGGCAGCACCCACAGCAGTTCGGGCAGCTGCGACACGACAAATGTCGTCACGACGGCGCCGACGACGAGACACGGCGCAAACTGCCGGACCGCGAGCCAGGCGTTGGCGGCGCTGAGTTCGCCGGGGCAGCGCAGCGTGCGGCGCGCGACGACGACCGACGCGAGTGCCGTGCTGACGAGTGCGGCGCCACACCAGATCAGCAGATAGCGGCGCGGGTAGGCGAGAGGGTCCTCAAGCCAAAGGGTCTGCGCGAGCGCCGCCATGATGGCAAGCAAGCCAGAGACGGCGACCGGGATGGCGCGCAGGCTCTTCAAGTGTTCGGTCGCGGCCAGATGGCTGCGGATCCTCGTGATCTGGTCGATCGCGTCGCGGAGTTCCATTGGCTTCTTCCTGTTGGGCTTTGTGTCAGAAAGTAGGCGATCGCAGGGCTCCGTCAACTGCCCTTACCGAGCGCTTACCCGAAGAGCCCTCAGTTGCTCGTCTAGTTGTCCGAACGAAGAACCGTGAGGAACGCAATGAACATGCTGCTGCAGACAGGGGGCCCGAAGGTGGCCCGACCGAGTGCCCGGCCAGGGCGACTCGCTACGAATTTGCTGTCGACCGTGATGGCGGCAATGGCTTTCTGCAGCGCGACCGTCGAGGCGTTGCCGGCGCAGTTTCGGCCACATGGGCCGTTGCCGGCGCAGCTAGGGGGTCAGCATCAGTGGATCGTTCCGAGTCGCGCGGTGCTGACGCCGCGTGGCTACGCGACCCCGCCCGTGCGCGTCACGGCGGCGCGCGCCAAGATCACGATCCGCGACCGGGCCGCGACCACGACGCTCGAGTTCGAGCTGCACAACCCCGTCGCGTCTCGTGCTCAAGAAGCGGTGCTGCTGTTGCCCGTTCCCGATGGCGCGGCGGTCTCGCAGTTCGCCTTTGACGGGGCTGCGTCCGAGCCGACCGCGAAGATCCTGCCCCGTGACGAAGCGCGCCGCCTCTACGACCAGATCACCGCCCGGCTGCAGGATCCGGCACTGCTCGAGTTTGCCGGCTACGGCTGCTTGCGCAGCAGTGTCTTTCCGGTGCCCGCCAACGGCCGGCAAAAGATCCGCCTGACCTACGACCACGTGCTCAAATCGGATGGCGCGCGCGTCGACTACTTGCTGCCGCGCAGCGAGATGCTGGCGCAAGGCGTGCCGTGGCAGATCGAGGTCGATGTTACCGCGCGCACCACGCTCGGCCTGGCCTATTCGCCGAGCCACGAACTGAACCAGCAGCGGCGCGGCCAAAAGCGGATGTCGCTGGCCGTTACCAAGCGCAGCCAGGGTGACCCCGGGGCCTTCCGGTTCTGCTTTACGACTGCGGCCAACGCCGCCGAGCCTACCGCGGCGCTGTTCACCTATCCGGATCCGACGATCGGTGGCGGCTACTTCCTGCTGTTGGCCCATTCCCCCAAGATCGAGCGCGCAGAAGCTCTGCGCCGCGAGGTCACGATCGTGCTGGACCGTTCGGGCAGCATGGCAGGTCGCAAGCTGGCGCAGGCCAAGGCGGCCGCCCTGCAGGTGCTCGAAGGGCTTGCGGACGGCGAGGGCATCCAGGTCATTCACTACGGCAACGACGTCGGCAAAGCATTTGCGCAGCCCGTTGCGAAGAGCGCGGAGTCGATGGCCAAGGCGCGCGCGTTTGTGTCCGGCATCCGTCCCCACGGCGGCACCAACATCCACGATGCGCTGCTCGAGTCGCTGCGGCCAAAGGCGATGGCAGGAACGCTGCCGCTGGTGCTGTTCCTGACCGATGGCCTGCCGACGGTGGGGCCGACCAGTGAACGCGACCTGTTTGCTCTGATCGAAAAGGGCAACGCCGCCAAGCGGCGCGTGTATTGCTTTGGCGTTGGCAACGACGTCAACGTGCCGCTGCTCGACCGCATCGCCGACGCGACCCGAGCGGTCACGACCTACGTGCAGCCCGAAGAAGACGTCGAGGTCAAGGTCGCGCGAACGTTTGCGCGACTGGACCACCCGGTTCTCGCATCGCCCGAGCTGCGCACGGTCGATGCCGACGGCGAGCTCGCTGCGCGCACGGCCGAAGTGCTGCCGCGTCGGCTTGCGGATCTGTTCGCGGGCGACCAGCTGGTCGTGCTCGGTCAGTATCGTGGCGAAGACAACCTGCGCTTCGAGCTATCAGGGCGCACGCCGAGCGGCCCGAAGGCCTATCGGTTTGAGCTGCCGGTGACGTCGGCTACGACTGCACATGCGTTTGTGCCGCGGTTGTGGGCGAGTCGACAGATTGCGTTCTTGGTCGACGAGCTGCGGCAGCAGGGCGGAGACCATGGCGCCCGGTGGAGCTCGCAGCGTCGCGATCCGTTTGCCGACCCGCGCCTGCGCGAACTGCGCGATGAGATCCTGCGCCTGTCGACGCGCTATGGCGTGCTCGGTGAATACACGTCGTTTTTGGCGACGGAAGGCAGCCAGCTCGACAACTGGAGCGCACTTCAAATCGCTTGCCAGCAAAACCTCAGCGGGCGCGCCGTGACGACGCGCGTTGGCGCTAGCGCCGTGAACCAGGCGCAGAACCTGTGGTTTCAAAAGGGGCAGACGTTTGCCAATCCGCGCAACTGCTACGTCAACGACGAACTGAAGGTTGTTGAGGGCGGCGCCGTGCAGCAGCTGTGCGACCGGGCGTTCTTCCGGCGCGGCAACCGCTGGTTTGACAGCGCGAGCGTGCTGGCGCAGAAGCTCGGGCACGACGAAGTCATCGCCTTTGGCAGCCCCGCGTTTGAAGCCCTCAAGACATCGCTGCGGTCGCAGGGGCGGGGCGCGCTCTTGTCGCTGCCCGGCGAGATCTTGCTCGCAGTCGACGGCAAAAACCTGCTGGTCCAGCCGGCATCGCAGCAGCGCCCGGTTCCGGCCGCAGCCCCTCAACAGAACACCCCAACGAAACACGGCCAGAGCGCCAAGAAGAACCCGAAGGAGATCCGCTGATGACCATTCAAACCCTACTGATGTCTAGCGCCTTGATGGGCGCAACGCTGGCGCAGGCCCCGATCCCGCACGTGCCGATTCGAATGGTTCGCCCGGCGCCGGCGCCAGCGCCAGCGCCAGCGCCAGCGGTTGCGCCCGTTGTTCCTATCGCGTCGAGCGAGACGCGTGCCATCGATCTGGTGCTGTGTCTCGATACCAGCAACAGCATGGACAATCTGATCCAGTCGGCCCGCCAGCACCTTTGGTCGATTGTCAACGAGATGGCCACGCTGAAGCCACAGCCGGAATTGCGCGTTGCGCTGCTTGCCTATGGCTCGCCAGCTTATGGCTCCGCTCAGGGCTTTGTCCGCGTGGCGACCGAGCTGACGGGGGATCTCGACCTCGTGTCGCAACGGCTGTTCGAACTCAAGACCAACGGCGGCCAGGAATACGTCGCGCGTGCCGTGCTGACGTCGCTGACCTCGCTGAAGTGGTCCGACGATCCGAACGCGCTCAAGATGATTGTGGTGGCCGGCAACGAAGCGGCTACGCAGGATCCTGCGCATCCGGTGGAGGAGGTGGCCAAGCAGGCCATTGAGCGCGGCATCCTGATCAACACGGTCTTTTGTGGCGGCAAGCAAACGCCCGTCGCAGAGGGCTGGCGCGCAGTGGCGCAGCGCGCCGACGGCCAGTTCATGGCGATTGAGTCCGCGCAGCTCGCGGTCATTGAGACGCCGTTCGACGCGCAGCTTGCGTCGCTGAGCAAAGAGCTCAACGGCACCTACCTTGTCTACGGCCGTTCGCGCACGCAATGGGCGTCCAACCAAGTGCTGCAGGACTCGAATGCAAGCCACCTCAACACGGCGGCGGCGGCGCTTCGCTGCCAGACCAAGGGATCGGCGCTCTACTTCAACCCTTCGTACGACTTGGTGGATGCGTGCAAGGACGTCAAGTTTGACCTGACGAAGATCGCAGTGGCGGAGCTTCCGGAGGTTCTGCGCGGCAAGTCCGTTGCCGAGCAGAAGGCCCATATCGCGCGCATGACGAAGAAGCGTGCCGGCATCCAGAAGCAGGTGGCGGACATCGGCCGCAAGCGCAAGCTGTTCGTCATCAAGGAGCAGCATCGGCTTGGCGAGTCCAATCAGAATAGCTTCGAGAAGGCGATGCTGCGGTCTGTGCGCGCCCAGGCTGCGGCACGTGGGTTTGAGCGCAAGCCAGCGCCCAAGCCCGCAGGCGCTGAGCAGAAGCCTGCTCCAAAGCCGAAAGAAGCTCCTCCGGTCGCTGGGGAGAAGCAGGTCCAGCTAGAGATCGTTCTTCCGCCGCGTCAACCGCTACGCTAGGTCAACCATGAACAAGACCGTGCTCGTCGTGGAGGACGACGCCGCGATCCGGCGTGGTCTTGTCGATGCCCTGAAGTTTGGCGGCTACGAAGTGATCGAGTCCGGCCATGGTGACGAGGGCCGGCAGATTGCGCTGTCGGCCGAACTCGATCTGTGCGTGCTCGACGTGATGCTGCCTGGCGCCGACGGCTTTGAGATCCTAGAGGACGTGCGCCGCGCCCGGCCGCAGCTGCCGGTGATCTTGGTCACCGCACGCGGCGCCGAGCAGGATCGGGTGCACGGTCTGCAAACGGGCGCGGATGACTACGTCGTCAAACCGTTCTCGTCAAAGGAGCTGCTCGCACGCGTTGGCGCGGTGCTGCGGCGAAGTGCCGAGCGGCCAAGTGACGTTGCCCGGATTGACGTGGCGGGCCGGACGATCGACTTTGAACGCCGCGAGGTCGAGCGCCCCGACCAAAGCCGCGTGCAGCTCTCCGAACGCGAAGTCGAGTTGCTTCGCTACCTGGTGCGCAACCGCGGTCGCGCCATCGCGCGCATCGAGCTGCTCGAGCGAGTCTGGGGTCTGCCCACTGGTGGCGATTCGTCAACGCGCGCCGTCGATATGCACATCGTCAACCTGCGCGGCAAGCTCGCCGATCCTTCCGATGCTCCTCAGGTCGTGCTGACGGTGCGCGGCAAGGGCTACATGATGGCGGCTGCGGACCAGGGGGAAGCGCAGTGACGTCGCCGCGATCTCAGGCGCGGATGTGGTTTGCTGTCGTGGCGGGCGTGATGCTGCTGGTCCTCGGCTGGCTGACGGTGGCGCTGCTGCGCCTCGAGCGCGATGAGCGCATTGCTCGCCGAGAGACCATCGTGCAAGAACGCATGCGGCTAGCGCTTTGGCGCATGGACAGCTGGCTGTCGCCGCAGCTCGCGCGTGAGTCGCTGCGTCCGCCGCAGGACTACCGCGCGTTTCCGGTGGCGCCCACGGCCTGGACCCGCGGCTTCAGCAAGATTGCGGCGGGCGAAGTCATGGTGCAGTCGCCGCTTCTCGGAGCCGAATCGCCGCTGTTTCCGCTGCACTTTGAGGTCGAGGCCGCCAGCGTGCGCAGCCCGCAGGTGCCGATGGGCAACGAGCGCGACTTTGCCGAGGCAAACGGCATGTCTGCCGACGTGCTCGACCGGTCGCGTCAACAGCTGTTGCGGGTGCAAAAGGAGCTGCCGCTCGATCAGCTCGAACAAAAGGTGCTGGGGGCCGTGGCGCAGCTGCCGTCGCTAGGGTGCAACACCATCGCGCTCGAGCCGGTTGACCTCAATACGGTAGCCGCCGCTCGCTCGGAGCAGACCGTGCAGGTGAAGCAGAGCGTGCAGGAGCTCGACAACCGGCAGCGCAACTTCCTCAACAACGTGCAGATCGACTCCGGCGCCTATCCGTCGGCGGCGATCAATCCGGGTAGCTGGCTGGCGACCGTCGGCGAAGAGGTCGGGCCGCTGGTGCCGGTTTGGGTCGATGGCAAGACGCCGGAGCTCGTCTTTGCGCGTCGAGTGCGCCGCAGCGGCGGTGGGCGAAGCCGCTCGGGCGATCGGCTGCAGGTCGTTCTGGTCGACTGGCCGCGTTTGCAGCAAGAGATGCTGGCGCTTCTCGAAGACCTGTTTGAGGACGGTGCTGCTGAGCTTGTTCGCTGCGAGAGCCCAACTCCGGAAGAGCAGCCCTCGATGCTGGCGTCGGTGCCCGCGCGACTCGTGGCCACGTATCACGGTCCCGTCGTTTCGGCGGACCTGCCGATCTCGACGATTCTCTGGACGACGTGGGGCGTCACGCTGCTCGGTCTGGTGGTGCTCGGCTTCACACTGCGCACGGCGATTGGCTTCGGCGAGCGCCGCGCGCGCTTTGCTTCGGCGGTCACGCACGAGCTGCGCACGCCGCTGACGACGTTCCGGATGTATAGCGAAATGCTCGCCGACGGCATCGTCACCGAGCCCAAGGCGCAGCAGGAGTACCTGCGCACGCTCCAGCGCGAGTCGGACCGTCTGGCCCGTGTTGTCGAAAACGTACTGGCGTGGTCGCGCCTCGAAGACGGGCGCTTCACGGCGCGTCGCGAGCGTGTGGCGATCGGCGGCCTGTTGTCGCGTTTCGAGCCCGTGCTGGAGCAGCGGCTTGGCGAAGCGGAGCTTGAGCTATCCGTTCGCGCCAGCTCGGAGGTCCGCGACGCGGTGCTGGATACCGATGAAGAAGCTGTCGGGCAGATCCTGTTCAACCTGGTGGACAACGCCGCGAAATACGCCAGCGAGGCGGTCGACCGCCGCGTCACGCTGTCGGCGGAGCGGAGCGGCTCGCGCGTGCAGCTGATGGTTTGTGACCGGGGGCCGGGCGTGTCGCAGGCTCTTCACGAGCGAGTTTTTGTGCCGTTTGACCGTGGCTCCGTTCGCACCAGCAGCAACGACGTGCCGGGGGTCGGTCTCGGCCTGCCGTTGGCGCGCGGTTTGGCCCGCGATCTCGGTGGTGAGCTAAGCCTGCAGGTGCAGCCGGACGGTGGGGCATGCTTCGTGCTGGAACTGCCGCTGGGATAGCTGGCGCGGCGGTAGTCGTCGAAGGGGTCTCGTGCGGGCCACTCGGGGCACTGGTTCTGACGATCGGAGGGCCGGGGCTCTATGCTGTTGCGTAGAGGTCCATATGACGAGACAAACCCCACCCTGGCTGCTTCCGAGCCTCTTGCTGCTTGCACCGCTCGTCGGTGCGCAGCAGGAAGGCGAGCAGGTCCCCCCCAAGGCGAACACCGCCCCGATCGCGACGAGCCCGACGGATTCGCTGCTGGCTGCTGCCAAGACGCGGGCCGCAGTGCACAACAAGCGCGTGCTCGTGATCGGCTGCCCAGCCGGAGTCGATCTGCTGGCGACGCTGAAGAAGGTCCGCGCGGTCTCGCGTGGCCTGCAGTACGAGTTCGAAGCCGTGCAGATCGTCGCGGATGCCGGTGGCGAAATGGCCAAGAAGTGGCTGGCCGACGACGGCACCGCAGCGCTGACAATCCTCACGAACGACGGCAAAGAGCTCGGCCGCATGAGCGCGGCGACATTTGTCGAGGGCGGCACGGTGCGCGCCGAAGAGTTGATGGCGGCGTGGAAGCCACACTTTTGCCCGCCCGTCGACGCACAGCAAAAGCTGACGGACGCGATGGCCGCTGCAAAGAAGTCGGGTCGCAAGATCCTCGTGCGCTTTGACGCACCTTGGTGAGGCTGGTGCAAAGTGCTCGAGGAGTTCCTCGGGCGACCGGTGACCAGCCCCATCTACAGCAAGGGCTGGGTCGACGTCATGATTGACGTAGACCGCGACACAAACGGCAAAGAGATCAACGAGCGCCTCAAGGGCAAGCGCAGCGGTGGCCTGCCCTGGATGGTCATCCTCGATGCCGACGGCAAGGAGATCGTCAGCTCCAACGCGGAAGACGGAAAACACAACGGCGACAACATCGGCGGCCCGCGCTCCGACTGGGAGTGCGCTTGGTTTGTCGAGATGCTGCGCAAGAGCTCCGGCGATCTTGTCAGCGAAGAGGAGCTCAAGATCCTCGCCACCGATCTCGAGGCCTACTCAAAGCCGAAGCGGCGCTGAGGGGCCAGTGCCGCTGGAGCGTGGCGCCGCTAGGCGCGCCCAGCGGTGTACTTTGCCGTGATATGCCCTGCGGCCGTCGCGCCTACCGCATCCCGGTGCTACTCGTCCACCAGCTTGCCGCCTTCCATGAAAGGCTCCGTGGCTGAATGAAAATATGCTCGGCGTCGATCCGGCGCAACCGAACTCGTTAGCCGCGAGGTCGCAGCTCGAGATCGTCATTACGAAATACACGTTCGCGATTGCTGCGCCCTTTGAGCCGAAGAGTGTGATGCAAGCAGCAGCCGAGCGGCGACGCGAGTCTCGCCGTAGTGAGGCGGTTGTGCGGGCTAGTCAGAGCGCGAGCCCTTGCCTGGCCGTGCATCGACGCGGTCGGCCGCCGCCGGTCGGCGCCCACAAGGTTGTTCGCACTCGCGCTTAGACGGGCTAGGTGGGCATGCGTGAGCCAGTAGTTTCACTGTTGGCGAGATTTCTGAGGCGTGCGCACTCTCGGCGGCATGAGCGGGTGTCGACACCACCTGTCGGCGTGATCAACATCATGACTAAGAAACTTGTTCTGCGCAGCGTCTTCGCTGTAAGTGCTCTTCTAGCCAGCTCTTCGCTCGTCCGTTCCCAGGCATTCGACTACGTGCACGGTGGCGTCGGGTTTCGTTGTGAGGCACTGGCCGAAGACAAAGCTTGGTTCAGCTTCACGGGCGGTGTCATCCGCTACACGGAAGAAGTGGCTGGGGAACTGGTCCTGCACAACGCAGCTGTCCCGGACAATGTTCGCGGCACGCTGCGCGGCATCCATATGTCTCGGGACGCGCAAGGAACTTATGGCTACTGCGTTGGCGATGACGGAGTCGTGCTGTTCTCAGCTGACGCTGGTGTCACGTGGACACAAAAGACCGTGGTGGTGACCTCGGCAACCCACGGCACCTCACCGAACATTGCGCCAGAGCTGTGGGATTGCTGGTTTCAAGATCGCCTGCATGGCTATGTGATTGGTTTCGACCACACGGTGCAAGAGACGGTCGACGGCGGCCAGAATTGGATCGACATTGCGCCGGCCGGGCACGTCTCGGCGGGCAATCCGAAGTGGTACCAGATTCATGGTTTCAGCAATGGTGATTGGATAACGGTTGCGAATGGTGGCTGGGTGCTGCGTTACGACGGCAACTATCACGCGCAGACCATAGGGCAAGATCTGTGGTGCTATTTGCCCGAGGTGGCCTCGATGCCATGGGATCTAGAGATCTACGCCGTGGACTTCGTCGGCGATATTGGTGTCGCCGTAGGTGGGGTCGGCAACAACGATGGATACATCTTCCGAACGGAAGATCGTGGCGAAACTTGGTCGTTGGATTCGCCCTGCTTTGAATACCTCAATCCGAGCAGCTCCACGAAAACCCCGCCGACCCTCTATGGCGTTGAGCTATTCGACGACCCGGACGGCGGCGCCGTTGTTGGCTACTCGTCTTTTTGCCTTGTCGGTGGCGCCTCAGGACTGGCGAGTGCCCCTGACCAGTGCGCAGTGTGTAACTCTGTCGGTAAGAGTTGGATCCAGACGGTTTGTGACTCCGACCAGAACTCGGTGGTAGACCCGTACGATGACCAATCGGAGCTGTTCGTGCGCGATGTTTGCGCTTCGTCATCCAACCAACGCAGCTTCTTGGTGGGCGACTTTGGCACGCTGCGAGTCTCCGAAGACCAAGGTGTGACCTGGGCCGAGACCAACGGACTGCACCGCGGTCGGATTAGCTGCGGGGCGTTTTCGGATCCGACGGTTGGGATCATCGGTGGGCAGAGATACAGGGTCTTCTCGACGGTCGACGGCGGGGAGAACTTCAGCCTCGACCTAGCTCCAGCAATTCAAAGCGGTGCGGGCGGCGACATACAGGATGTCGGAATTGGCTCTGATGGCCATCGAGCTATAGCTTGCGGTGATCGTGGGCGCCTCTATGTTCGCGATTCGGGCGGGATCTGGACGGATCGATCGGTCGGGGCTTGGGACGTTGAGCCGGCGTTCACGTCTTGCCTGGCGATTGGAAACGGTCAGGTCATGCTCGCCGGTGGTGCGATTGAGAAAACGCAGACATTTGTTGGTGGGACTATTCAGTTCACCAACAAGTCTGTCCTCTACCTCAGTATTGACGGTGGCGCGACTGCCTTCGTTCCGCTCGATCTTACATTCAATGGTGCGGCTGTTTCCTCGCGCGTCGAGGACATCGCTTTCGATGGCAACTATTTCTACTACTTGACCGCGAACAAGCGCATCTACATCGCGTCCGTGCTCACCTCGATCAGCAACGCACTGGTGGAACTGACCGTGCCGGCTGGTGCCGCGACAACCTGCATCGGCGTGCGTTCGCATGCGGACTTCTACGTTGGTGATGCAGCGGGCGGTCTCTACAAGTTTGACCTAGGAAGCCAGTCGATGGTTGCTGTGACCGGTGTCACTGCGGACCAGCTTGGAGACCGGGTGTTTGACTGTGAGCCGGTTCCAGGAACTGCCGATTGGTTCTTTACCGGGGATCTCGGTCAGGTCGTGCGCTTGCAGGGCTCGACATTCTCTACGCCAAAGTCCTCGATCGGAACAGAGGTTGTTGGTGCTGAGTTCTTCAGTGCGACCGAAGGTCTACTGATTGGCCGCAAGGCGAATCTGGCGGTCTGGAAATAGCGCTCGTCCTTCGCCCGTCATTTGAGCGCGGGCGAGGCATCCTCATAGCCCGCCGACCGACAGCAACCAGTCGTCGCCATGTCCGGGCTTAGCGAAGGAAAACGGCCGTTCGGCGGCGAAGCCGCCAAGATCTGACGCCGCATGCGAACGATTCGGGCGCGGTTCGCGGCCGCCGGTCAGCGCCCGATCGGCAGCGCCGGGGCCTCGCGAAGAATGCGGCGCACCTCCGCGGAAGCGCGCAGGTCGAAGTGCACGCTGTGATCGGCCCCCGGCACGATCAGCTCACTGGCTGCGCCACTCAGATGCGAGCTTCGGTAGGGCACGATGCCATCGCTCCAGGTGTTGGGGTCCTCGTTGTCGCTGAGGTTGCCCATGATGCTGTGGTAGATCAGGCCTGCACGCAGCGGAAACGTCGCGAGCGTGCGCAGCACGGGATGTTGTTCGGACAGCTCATCGACGCTGTTTGGCACTTCGACGCGAACTGTTGCGTGCTGCCTCAGGTGGTCGACCAGGCTGCGAAGCCGCTGCGGCACCGTGACCATGGATGAGCCTAGCCATCCGATCATGCCGTCCGCCATACCGCTGCCTCGATGCGGCGCGGCGATGAAAATGGCGCGCGGCACATAGCTGAGCGGCTCCCAAAAGAAGAGCCCTTCGGCAAGCGCAAGTTCGTCTTCACTGAGCTTGTCGCGGACATCGTCGAGGGCGCCTTCGAACAGCGTCTGCCACATCTTGTCCCCGCTGGCGGTCAGCACGATGCGCGAAAGCAGTCCGCCCATGCTGTGGCCGATCAGGACCGGGCCCATGCGGGATGCAAGGTCGTCGAGTTCGGGATCGAGTCGCTGTCGCACGATGTCGATGGTCTGGCGCAGCAGCCGTGCGTTCTCGAGCAGCGGGGCACCCGTCGCATACATGAAGTGCCAGACCTGGTAGCGGTTGTGAAGCGTTTCGTCGCCGAGGATGTCGTTGGTCAGATCGCGCCATGTCAGGGGGCTGGACCACAGACCGTGAACCATGATCAACGGTTGCCGGTCGGGGTCGTAGTCCTCGAGCAGGTAGATGCCTTCGTGGCCATCGACGCTGGCGGAAAAGAAGCTGCGGTCCTCAAAAGACTGCAGGTTGGCTTTGCTGGTCAGGTGGGCAAACGGCGCGGTGAAGTCGGCCGCGAGCGGTGCCCGCACGCCCGGCAGCAGCTCCACGCTGGTTCGCGTGCGTGGGTTGAGCAGCCGTAGCTGTGTCGGTGCGCCGGGCTGTGCGCTGGGCTGGATCACCGCGGTGGCTGGTCGGCACACCGCTTCGGGAGTGAGTGGCACATGGATGCCCAGCTGCGGGCTGCGTTCGAGCACGAGTGCGGCGCCGGCGCCGGGACGGCGATGGCGATGGCGGATGCCTTCAAACACGAGAGTGTCGGCGCAAATCCAGTTGTCGAAGTCGTCGAGCTGCCACGGGCCGTCGACGTCGAAGACGACCTCGACCTCAAACTGTGACCGTAGCAGTTCGGTCAACTCGCGCGGGTTGGATGTCGCGTCGATGCAGGTCGACAAGAAGTGCACGGTGGCCCGCGTGGCGGCGGCCAGCGCGCGGTGCGCGGTCAAGTCGATGCTGGTGGCACCGTGCTCGGCGGGGGCGGCGGTGCCGGCAGCGAGTGCTCGCGTTGCGGCGCAGCCGGCGTCGGCGAAGTGCTGGGCCGCAGCAAGGCCGTCTTCCTTCGCGCCAAGCGCGAACAGCACCTCGGCTTGGGCAAGCAGCCGTTCTCGATCCTCAATGCCCTGCTGAGGTGCAGCGAGTCCCGCGGCGCTGGCAACGAAGTCGTCGGTTGGCAATGCCAGCCGCTCGAGCAGCACCTTGGTGCGCTCGCTGATTTCTTCGAATGCGAACGCCGTCACGGTTTCTTGCGCGGCAAAGGTGCGCGGCGAGACGATACGTTCCTCGACGGAGCTCGTGGCGCAGGCTGCAAACAGCAGGCTCGCGGTGGCTAGCCAGACTTGGGCGATCTTTGGGATGCGCCGTGCGCGGCGATGTGGTCGGTCGGCAGCCATAGGGGCTGCATCGTAGGATCGAGCGGGGCACGTGTCGAAACACGCGTTTGCCCTATCGTGATTCCGCTTTGCATCGCAACCGCCGCTTCGCGCTCGGGGCGGCGAGGGCTAGACTGCGGACACGAAGACGCCCGTCACGGCGTTGCTCCTCCGCGTCGGGCGGACTCCACGCGCTGCCGCGAGGATGCCGCGGTTTCGGCCGGGGGATGCGGCCGGCAATCCTCGCGCCCTCCGACTCGGCGGCCCCGGCATCGGTCAAGAGCTCTTCGCCCCGATCTCGATGCCAGCTACACGTCGATACGGCGCGCAGGACCAGGCGCCGATGCCGAAGCCGAAGCCGCCGCCGCTAGCGGAGCTTGGCGAACTCGTCGCCGGGCGTCCACGTCGGTGCCGCGTCCGCATTCGCGGTCTCCACCAGCAGCTCGAACAGGATCTGCATGTCGTCGGCCGCGCCCTTGAAGTTCCACCACTTTGCCAGCTCGTCGGTCGGCTGGTGGTAGTGCACGGTCGTGTAGCTCGCCTTCATGCGCTTGCGGTTGGCGGGCTGGTCGAGGAATTCCTTGCCGGCCTTGAAGTAGGCAGCGGGAACGCCGATCCGCGCGAAGTTGAAGTGGTCGCTGCGGTAGAAGTAGCCGCGGTCCGGATGGCTGTCCGGCTCGATCTTGCGGCCGCGCTTTCTGGCAATGCGGGCGGCGGTGTCGCTGAGGCTGTTCTTGCCGTAGCCGACAAACTCGATGTCTTCGGTCGGGCCCCAAACGTTGAGGCCGTCGACGTTGACGTTGGCGATCAGCTGCTTCTTGTCGACCGTCGGATTCTCGGCGTAGAACTTGGAGCCGAGCAGCCCGGATTCTTCGGCGGTAACGGCCAAGAACAGCATGCTGCGGCGGCGGGTCTTGAGGGCACCGGCGGCACGCGCGAGCGCCAGCAGCCCGGCGCAGCCCGAGGCGTTGTCGACCGCGCCGTTGTAGATCTCGTCGTCGCCGCGGGGCTTGCCAATGCCGAGGTGGTCGAAGTGCGCCGTCAGCACGACGTATTCGTCCTTCAGCTTTGGGTCCGTGCCTGGGAGCACGCCGAGCACGTTGGCTGACTCCATCTCACGCACCTTGTTGTCGATGGCGAGGTCGACCTTGACGCCGAGCGGCACGGGCCGCTGGTTGCCGGTTTCGGCGCGGGCGCGCAGCTCGTCGAGGTTGTGGCCACCGAGGCGACAAAGCGTGTCGGCGGCCGTCTCGGAGCACCACGAGCGAATCGCCAGCGTCAGCTGATCCTGCTTGAAGGGCAGCCAAAAGTTCTCGCGGCCGTGGCTGGCCTGGATCACCTGGAACGGATAGCCGGCCGACTCGGTCGTGTGGATGACGATGACGCCGGCAGCGCCGCGGCGCGCGGCCTCTTCGTATTTGTAGGACCAGCGTCCGTAGTAGAGGCGCGTCTTGCCGGCGAAGCGCTCGGGGTCGTCGGCCGGGTCGTTGTTCATGACGAGCAGCACCTTGCCGCGCACGTCGTAGTCCTGATAGTCGTCCCAGCCCTGCTCTGGTGCATCGATGCCGTAGCCGACAAAGACCAGCTCGGCCTCGTCCCAGGCGGCGCTGGCGGCCGGGCTGCCCGCTACCGCGGTGTAGTCCGTCGGCGCTTCAAACGAGGCCGTGCCGCTGCTGCCGCGCGCTTTCAGCGGCGTGGTCACCGTCGACTGGATGCCGCGGATCGGCACCGGCTGCATCCATGAACCATCCGCGCCGCCCGGCTCACAGCCGGCCGCTTCGAGATGGCTTTGGATGTAGCTGCGGGCCAATGCGTCGCCCTTGGTGCCAACGCCGCGCCCTTCGAGGGCGTCATCGCTGAGAAACGCGACGTGCGTTTTTAGCACGCTGGGCGAGATCATTTGCTCGGCTCGGGTCACCGATGCATCGGTGCTGCTGCAGCCGGATGCGAGGAGTCCGAGCGACGCGAGCGCCGCCGTGCGGAATGGGCTAGTGAGCTTCTTCATCATGTTTGCGCGTTGGAGAGACTGTGCGCGTTCGGGAGACTCAGCGCGTTCTGGAGACTCTGTCTGGCGAGGTGTCGCCGGCGATGCCTGCAAAGAGACCCGCGAGGCCCCCAAGAAATCAGTCCTCCATCAAGAACGACAGATCGCAAGGAGGAGCATATTCGACGGGTTTCTCGCCGCGTCGGAACAGCCGCGCCGCGGTCGTGCCGCGCAGCTCCATACGTTCGCCTTCGACGCGGAGCATGCAGCCCTCGCGAAGTCCGAGCACCGGGGTTTCGTGCTCTTCGTGGAACTGGAGGATGCGCTCTTCGCGGGTCTCGCCCATGTGGCTGCTGGCCGGATCCGGGTCGAGGTAGTGCGGGTTGATTTGGAACGGCACGAGCTGCAGCGCCGTGAAAGACGGCGGCTGCACGATCGGCATATCGTTGGTGGTGCGGATCGAGCGCGTCGCGACGTTGGTGCCGGCGCTGCTGCCCATGTAGGGCATGCCGGCCAAGGCTCGTGAGCGGATCGCCGTCAGCAGGCCGTGGTGGTCGAGCGTCGCCAGCAAGCGAAAGGTGTTGCCGCCGCCGATGAAGACCGCTTCGGCTGCGTCGACGGCCTCTGCCTTCTTCTTGTGGTGGTGGATCGAAGTCAGCTCGTAGCCCATCGCGCGGAAGGCGGCCTGCGCCTTGGCTTCGTAGCCGTTGTGGTCGGCGAGTGCATACGGCACGAACAGCACGGTCTTGCGTTCGCCGAGGAAGTTCTCGACCTCTGCTTTGCAGTGGGCGAGGTAGCCGCCGCCGTGCATGGTGGAGTTGCTGACGAGGAGCAGCCGCAAGCGTGCGCGTTCGCGGCTCGGCAGCGACTCCGTCGTGACTTCGGTGAGCGCCTCGGCCGTTGCGCCTACCTTGGCCAGCACGTTGGCGGCGTCGTTCTCACCATGCTTGGCGACGGCGAGCAGCAGGTGTTGGCTGGCGATGTGGTTGCTGCGGCGCTCGGCCGCTTCGCGCATCGCGAGTTCGAGGATCGCCTTGCATGCAGGCGAAAACGGCAGCGCGCTGGGAGAGTCCTGTCCGCCCGGCGGAAGCATGGTCTCAAGCGCCGTCAGCAGGTCCGTGATGTCGACGCCAACGTCGGACAGCATGCGTTCGGCGGTCGAGCCTTCGACCTCCAGTATACCAATCAGCAGGTGTTCGGCGTCGAGGGTGTCGGAGCGATGTCGCCGGGCGGCTACCTGCGCCCCCTGCATCATCTTTTTCGTGTTGTCGGAAAACCGTTCGAGCATGGCGTTGCCGGGAGCATACGGCCGTAGCGCTCCTAGTGTAGTGCATCTGGAAGACGGGGCATGATCCGGGATGCGAAGGCGTTCGTCGCAAGGCGCTGCGACGAATGCATGTTCCCTACTTTCTGTCGAGGAGCCCTTCTGCCGAGAAGCAGCAACGCCGTGACGGGCGTCTTCGTGCCCACAGAATGCCCCCGATATCAGATGCACGACACGAGCCCGAAGAACAACTGGTTCGTCCGCCGGATCCGAGCCTTTCGCCCGGCTCTAATGTAGGCCGGTGATGCTGCGGATCTTGCCGTCGAGCGCGAACGACATCACGTTGGTGCCCTGCATCGCCATCGGGCCTTCGGGGCCTTCTGCCTGCCAATCGACGAGGACCATGCCTTGGCAGTGACGAGGCTCGCTGGTGCGGCGCAGTCGCACACCCGGCAGGTGGTTGTGGGTGCTGCGCATGTGGCTGCTGAGGTCGTCGATGCCGGCCAGGCTCGCGAACGCATCGTGCAGCGATACCGATTCGATCACGCAGTCTGCGAGCAGATTGCGGCGGCGCTCGTCATCGGTCTCGGCCCACGCTTCGAACCACGTATCGATGATCACGCTCGCATCTTTGTGGTGCTCGTCGGCGACCGCATTGGCGAGCGTGCCGAGGTGGTAGCGCCAGCCGCCAACATGCACTTCGCGCATCGACTTGGTTGGCAGCGTGTGGCGAAGCTCCAGGCAGGTGCCCTGGGCGTCGCTGTGCAGTTCGATGTCTACGGTTGAACTCTCAGGCGGAAGTTCGAGATGGCTGTTTTCGTAGCCGTAGGTAAAGGAGATTCGCTGGGCGGCCTGGATCTCCGTGATCTTGCCGCGTGCAATGGCGCCGCCCCGATGACGAATGCAGATCTCGCCGCCGACTTCGTCCGCGGTGTAGGAGTCCTTACCCCACCAGCGTGAAAAGCGCTCCGAGTCCGTCCACCAGGCGAACACCAGCTCGCGCGGGGCACGCAACACGACGTTGCGATTGAGTGGATAGGTAAGCACGGGTTCGTCAGTGGCTCTGGTTGCTCGGCCTGCGTCAAAGAATAGCGGCGAGCCGCTGCGCAAGCTCCGTCTTTCCGGCGCCTTCCAGGGCGCGACGGATTCGGTCGCCGATGCCGCGGGGTTTGCGCGCCAGCCCGTCGTCTTCGTCGAGACTGGCGGGACGAAGTCCGGCCGCGCGCTCGATGTCTGCGACAGCGCCCTTGGCTTCGCCGCGCTGGTGGCGCACCCAAGCTCGTCCGGTCAGACCGAGTACGGCGTAGTGTTCTGCGGTGTCGCGGTAGGCGTCGTTCCGCTTGCAGCTGTCGAGGAAGCGCTCGATCGAGTCATCGTAGGCATTGCGTGCTTCGATCCAGCGCGAGTCGGCCGTGTGGCGTTCGGCGGCCACGAGGGCGGCGTAGCCGGCGAACCACTGAGCCGTGGCCTTGTCCGGCGCGCGATTGGCGTAGTTGGCGTAGTCCGCGCGCATGCGCTCGGCGCCAAGGTCGACCAGCATCCGGTTGCGCCAGCGTTCGTGTACGGCCGTCGAGAGCGGGAAGCGGATGGCGGCATCGGCGAGCCGCAGCCTCGCTTCGGCGCGCAAACCGGCGTATTCGAGCAGGCTGATGGCGGTGAGGTTGGCGCGCTCGCCGCCGGCGCTGCGCTCGGTGAGCAACGCCAATACCGAGCGGGTGCGGGACAGTTCGGCGCTGACGCTGGCCGTTTCGTCCTGCTGGCCGCGAGCGAATGCGGTCTGCGCGGTCATCTGAAGCACGACATCCAGCAGGTTGCTGGCGAGCCAGTCGGCTGGGCTGCGGTCGCTGTCGGCGCGCGCCATGGATTCGGTCGCGGCCTTCTGAGCGGCCTCTGGCTCGTTGAGGAACCAGGCGGTGATCGCTTCAAGGGCGCGCGCCTCTGGCTCGAGTGCTTCTGTGCGAACACGCTTGGCGTTGCGCTGGGCGTCGGCAAACCACAGCTCAATGCCCGTGCCGCCTTCCGCCATGAGCTGCAGAGCGAAAGCCGCCTGAGCCGTCGCGAGATCGAGCCGGAGCAATGGGCTCTTGGGATCGGTCTTCAAGGCTGCTTCGACGCGGTCAAGTTCGCTCTCGATGCCTTGGCGCCCGTCGAGCAGGGGGGTCTTACGCCAGGCGTTGCGCCACGGCTTCGCGACCTTGTCATCCGGGGCGCCGAAGTGTGACGCCAGCCGCGCTGCCGCTGGGTCGTCTTTACCGATGCGTCGCAGCTGCGCGATCAGGCGCTTTTTGATGTCGACGTCGGTGATGCGAGCCAGCGCGTCTTCGATGTCGATCAGTGCATTGGCGCCGCCGACCTCGCTCAACGCCATTGCGGCGGTGCCGCGAAGCATCTCGCTGGGGTCGTGCAGGCCCATGCGCAGCAGGTCGACCGGGTCGTTGGTTGCTTTGGCCGCGCGCGTGAGCAGCTGCTTGCGGTTCTTTTCGTCGGCGGCTCGGTAGCGCTGTTCGAGGAGCTGGCGGGCGAGCGCGTCGCGGCGCTGGAAGAGCTCGGCAAGCTTGGTGCTCGGCGCCAGATGAAGCGCGTCGGCCTTGCCCCGGTTCTTGGCGATCGCATTCACCGCCGTCTGCATGCTGCTGTCGAGATAGCGATCGAACAAGATCTTGCCCGAAGGCGAGACGCCGACGTGTCGCGGTGCATTGCGGCGGCCGTTGAAGTAGCGGTCGTAGAGAGTCGGCTCGATCTGCTGGTGCTCGCTGCAGGTGCAGCCGCCAAAACGCGGGCACTCGATGCGGTTGCCGAGGGCGTCGTAGTCGCGCTCGGTGTGCCGGTCCGGCGATGCGACGACGCAGATGTAGCCGCGCGTGGATTCGATGAATGCAGGGTCCCGGTAGGTCGTCGCGGCGAAGCGTTCGTTGAACACTTCGCCGTTCATGTTGACGGCGATCAGCAGCGGCAGGCCGGTTTGCTTTTGCGCTGCGAGCGCGTCGTCCAGGCTGCGCTGCCAGGCGATTCCGGGCCGCGGCGGCGGCGGCGATGGCGTGCCCTGGGGGGCTTGGAGCAGCGCGAGGCAGAGCGTGGAAGTCAGGGTAGTAGCCAGCATCGCTCGCGATTCTACGGCAGCTGGCTACAACATGGATGGAGTCTCGCTAGTCATGGAGGTCAGAATGAGATGGAACCCTGCGCGAACGCGCTTGTCGTGGGCTGTAGTCGGCTTGCTTTCGCTTGTTTCGTGTCAGCAAGGCGCTGCCTACGGGACGGCTCCGGGGCTGCGTTTGGAGTCGATGGAGGATTCTGCGCAGTATTCTGCGGAGGGCCCGATGCAGGCCCCTGCTGCTCGGTCTGAGAGTGGCTTTGGCGACGATGGCGTAGGCAAGGCTCGCTTTGCGGATACCGACGACGATGGCCTGCCCGACATGCGTGTGGCGGGTGGCGCGTCCCCGGCTACGAAGGCAGGGGTGCCCGGTTCGGATGTCGGGGACGCCGCCGCGCCGCCCCGAATGTTGGTCTACCAAGGCCAAATCCGCGTTGAGGTGGCGCGCGCCGAGGAAGCCGCGGCGGCGTTCGTCGAGCGCGTCAAGCTGTGGGGAGGCTATCTGCAGAAGCAGGTAGGAGCGGATCTGACCGTGCGCGTTCCAGCCGCGAAGTTTGAGGAGGCACTGGCCTCCGTTCGCGCTGCCGGTCGCGTGCTTTCCGAGCGCCGCGAGACGAACGATGTCACCGAGGAGTTTGTCGATCTTGGCATCCGTGTCGACACGGCCCGGCGATCGCGGGAGCGATTGCTTCAGGTTCTGGAGAAGGCGGAGAAGGTCGAGGACATCCTGCGCGTCGAGCGCGAACTGCGCCGCCTGACGGCGGAAATCGAGCGGATGGAGGGGCGGCTCAAGTATCTCCGCGATCGCGTTGCGTTGGCGACGTTGGAGGTTGGTTTCGCAGCGATCGCTCCGACCGTCAAAGAAGGCGTTCGACGCAAACGGCGGCTCAGTCGGTTTCAGTGGGTCAACCGCGTTGGTCCTTCGGTATTGATGGAGGCGTTCTAGTGCGTCACCGTTTTCGAAACGCTGCGGCCGCGGCGGCCGCCGGATGGATGCTCGCTGCGCTCGGCGCGTGCCACGCCCCGATGGAGTTGCCGGCCGGATTCGTGGAGCTGCGTGATATGCGGGGGGAGAACGCAGGGTTCCGGGCCGTAACGAGCGACGATGCGCGGCTCTGGCTGCGCGATTTGTATGAGCCGACGGACGGAGGCGTCGACTTTTGGATCGAGAGCCTGCGCCGTGATTTTGTGGAGCAGCGCGGGCATCTCGTTGTCGACGCTGGCGAGGTTGACGACCACCACGGTCAAAAAGGGCGTTGGCTGCAGCTGCGCGCGGATTCTGACGATGGCCCAGTTGGCTATTTGGTGGCGGTTTGGGACGTCGGAGACTGTGTGCGTGTCGTCGAGTTTGCGGCCGCCCAAGAGGTCTTCGATGCGCGCGTCGCGGCGGTGCGCAAAGCCTTGCAAAGCGTGCGCTAACGACTTGTTTGTTGGTGTCTGGTCGGAGCGGATATTGGTGGTTTCGGTTACATTTACATTTGCTGGCCTAGGGCGGCTGTGGCCTCGGTTTCGCCTCGGCATGCGATATGAAAAATGTATTGCACGCGCCCCCGTCTGATCGTCGGTGTCCGTTCACGTCGTTCGAAAAAGTGAGATCATGACTTCTCCCATTGCCGGCATGTGCCGGCGGGAAGAAGGAAGTCATGATCTCGAAGCACCAATCTGCGGCCCTTAGGGCCGCCGTTCTTTTCCTGATGTCCGCTGCTTGCCTCAACGCACAGCAGTCTCTTGAAGTCAGCTCAGACATCCTGGAGCACGGGCAGAAGGTTGACGTGACCGTGAGTGATCCCACAAAGCCCAATGGCGTGGTCACGGTCGTCATCCTCAGCGACGACACTCCGCCGATCGAGCAGACCCTGGTGATCACACTCGATGCGCAGGGCAATGGCACGGCGAAGTGGCTTGTCCAGCCGTGGGGCGCGGCGACGTTCTCCGCGCTGGGCGAGTCCTTGACCTTGCCCGCGACCCCTGCGCCGCTACGGGCTTCTGCGCCGTTAGCGATGCCGGCGCCGCCAGCGATGCCGGCACCGAGTTATGCCGTGCTCCCGCTACAGCGGGGAGAGCTGCTGCACGGCCTGCTGCAGGCGTCCGATGTAGAATGCCTTGAGCTTGCTTTCGCGTCCGCCGACGACGGGCGTTGTGCGCATCGCCTCCAGTGAGTCGGTGACGCAGCGCTCTAGGCGTAGCAGCGCTGCGGCCCGCCGTTCTGGCTCGACAGTTGGATCGGCGGCGTCGGCCATGGCGATCTCAAACGTCATGGGCATCGCGACCACGCTGTTTCCGCGCCGACTGGGGGCGATCGGCTGGATCCCCGCAGACAGTCTGGCGCAGACTTCTATCGTGGTGACGTGCACGATCTGCTCGGCCTCTGCGCGTCGCTGCGCGGGCTCGTCTGGGCTGATGCCGCGTGGGCGACGTCGGATCTGGTGCGAAAGGTGCGACAGCAATGTGGCGGCATCGCGGCAGTTGCGATCGAGCCGCGACATGGCGTGCGTCCAGTCACGCGTGTGCAGGCCTTGTTGCTGAACGGTCTGCAGTGCGGCTGCGAGCGTTGGGCGAACTCTATGGAACTCGTCCTGCGGAAGCGACGTTGTCGCTCGGGGCGCACGCTCCGGGGTTGCTGGGCTCGCGGCTTTCGGATGTGCGGCCTTCGGACTCGCTGGTTTTACGTTTGGCGCAGCTGCCGTCAGCGGGACCGATGCGCGTGCTTGGGCCTCGGTCGGTGTCGGGATGCTGTCTGAAACTCTCCAGGCAATGACGGCGGTCACGAGGATTGCGGCCGCAGCGGCTAGCGCGTAGGGCATGCGCACTTTTTGCGCGCGTTTGGCGGATGGCGGCGCTTCCGCCGTTCGGATCTCGGGAGCAATCGACGCCAAAATGCTGTCGATGCGTGCCGCGGAGACATGATGGCGGCTGCGGCTATCTAGACGGGCGCAATCAAGGTCGGCGGCGCGTAGCGATCGCTCCGTATCGAGGATCTCCTCCTCCGACGGCTGTGTTGCCCGCATCGCCTCATGCCAAATGCGGTCGGCCTGGCGATCATGCGGATGCGGATCGTGTCCGCTTCTGTTCGGCTGCCGAGCCGCAGCGCCCCGCTCGCTGGGTTTCCTCATGCCGTCGCTCCGGCGTAAGGCTGGCTGCTTGCAAGCTTGCGAGAACGCTGCGCATGCTCGTCATGGCCCATCTCCTCCAGCAGCTCGGCAAACTTGCGGCGCCCTTTGCGGCGCGCAACGTAGATCGAATTGCTGGTCGTGCAGAAGCGCTTGGCGAGTTCGATTGCTGCGACGGTGCAGCCGGCTTCGATGTCCGCTTTGAGCACCCTGCGGGCGAGGCCGCCCAGTCGCTCGACGGCGCGATGAATATCCATCAGGAGACCTTCCTGTGCCGGCGCCTGCACCGTGCGTGGGCAGGCCGCGCGTTCGCCCTGGAGCGTGTCGAGCGAAACGTAGCGGCGCCGCTGCTGGTTGCTGACTTTGGAGAGGAAGCAGTGCCGCACGATCGTGACAAACCAGGCGCGAAGCTTGTGGGTCGCTCGGTCAAAGTCGGTAGCGGCATTCCACGCCTGCAGCGCGGCAGCCGACAGGGCCTCGTCGACCAAGCTCTCGTCGATTTCGCTGCCATAGCGCATGCGCAGGTCCCGCACCGCACTTTCGGCAAAGCACGAAAGCAGGAGCTTTAGCCCGTCCTGCTCGCGTGCGAGGATGCGGTCGAGGATTTCCTCGCTACGGACCTCGGCAGGTTGGCTGGTGGGCTTCATGGGGGCGAGACGAGTAGCAGACGCGAGAGTCGCGCGACGTGCAGGGCCTAGGGTAGCGGGTGCGCTTCGCACAGGGAGGTTACCACAGCGCGGTAGCGCTCCGGGTCTTCCCCTCGGACCAGGCCAACGACAATATCGGCGAGCTGGTCGATTCCCGCCGTGTCGAAGCCGCGCGTCGTCACGGCCGGGGTGCCAAGGCGCAGGCCGGACGTCACCATCGGTGGCAGCGGGTCATTGGGGACAGCGTTCTTGTTGACCGCAAGGCCGGCTGCGAGCGCCCGTTCTTCGACGTCGGCGCCGGTCACGTCGGTGCCGCGCAGGTCGACGAGCACGATATGGTTATCTGTGCCGCCAGAGACGATCTTGAGCCCGGCGCCGGCCAGGCGATTGGCCAGGTGCGAGGCGTTGACCTGGACGCGCTGCTGGTAGTCGCGGAAACCTGGCTCGAGAGCCTCGCCGAATGCGACGGCCTTGCCGGCGATCTGCTGCACCAGCGGGCCACCCTGAGAGCCCGGGAACACGGATGAATTGATCTTCTTGCCGACCTCCTCGGTCGCCAAGATCATGCCGCCGCGCGGGCCGCGCAGCGTCTTGTGGGTGGTCATCGTGACGACATCGGCGACGCCAACGGGGCTCGGCACGACGCCCGCGGCGATCAGGCCCGCCGGGTGCGCGATGTCCGCGAGCAGCAGCGCATCAAACTCGTGCGCGATCTCCGCAAATGCGGCGTAGTCGATGTTGCGGGCGTAGGCGCTGCCCCCCGCGATGAGCACGTGTGGTCGGTGCGATGCGACGAGTTCGCGGACCTGGTTGAGATCGATCCGGCCATCGTCATCGACGCCATACTGCTTGGGGTCGAACAGCATGCCGGTATGGCTCTTCGGGTGGCCGTGGCTCAGGTGGCCGCCATCCTTCAGGCTCATTCCAACAATGCGGCCATGAGGGCCGGCGAGCGCCATCAACGCCGACAAGTTGGCCGTCGTGCCTGAGTGCGGCTGCACGTTTGCGCGCTTTGCGCCAAACAGCTTCATGGCGCGCTGTTTTGCCAGCTCTTCGATGCCGTCGGCGACCTCGCAGCCACCGTAGTAGCGACGCGAAGGATAGCCTTCGGCATACTTGTCCGTAATCCGGCTCGCGGTCGCTTCGCGAACCGCTGGTGAGCAGTGGTTTTCGGACGCGATGAGCGTCAGCGTCGTGGCTTGGCGCCGATCTTCCCGCTGCAGCCATGCAGCGACTTCGGCGTCTTGTTTGTGCAGGGAGCTGTGCTGTGGATCGAGGGTGGTCACGGGGGAATGAGTTTAGAGGGCCCACGTCGTGGGGGCCAGACTCCGTGGCTCGTGGCCGGCCGGCCGCAGCCTGTCTGCCGCCTGTCTGCCTGCCGTAACCGTCGCCGCCCGCTTGCTGGCGCGAGCAGGCGTCGAAATTTTTTACGACACCGCCCTCGCTGCGGGGCGCGACGTGTTCAATCAGGGCCGCGCCATGCTGGCGCCACGAGCCCTCCGGTTCCGAGGGCCGACTGCCTGACCTGAACCACCGAGACCCTCCCGCATTGAGCACACAGGACAAGGATCTACGCGCATGGACGCCGCGCGATAGCGTTGAGCTGTATCAGTTGGCCGCATGGGGTGGCGACACCTACACGGTCAACGAGCGCGGCGATTTGGTCGTGCAGCCCGCCGGGCCGAATGGTCCCAAGTTTTCGCTGCCCGAGCTGGTCGAGGACCTGCGCAGTCGCGGCATCGAGCTGCCGGTGCTGCTGCGCGTCAGCGACATTCTTGAAATGCGCGTCAAGGCGCTGTCGTCGACTTTCGCGACGGCGATTCGTGAGTGTGCATACAACGGTCGCTATCGGCCGGTGTTTCCGATCAAGGTCAATCAACAGCGTGACGTTGTCGAAGAGCTGGTCGACTTCGGTTCGAAGCATGCCCTGGGCCTCGAAGCCGGCAGCAAGCCCGAGCTGCTGGTGGTCCTCGCACACATGACCAACCCAGATGGGCTGGTGATCTGCAACGGCTACAAGGACGTCAGCTACATCGAGACGGCCGTGCTGTCGCAAAAGATGGGGCTGCACACGATCATCGTCGTCGACCGCTTTGAAGAGCTTGAGACGGTCATCGAGGTGAGCAAACGATTCTCGATGCGGCCGCATATCGGCGTTCGCGCCAAGCTTGCCAGCCGCGGCGCGGGCAAATGGCAGGAGTCTGGCGGCGACAAATCCAAGTTTGGGCTGACGGCCGCCGAGCTTCTCGAGGTGGTCGAGCGGCTGCGGTCGCTCGACATGCTCGACTGCCTTGAGCTCCTGCATTTTCATATTGGTAGCCAGATCACCGCGATTCGAGCCATCAAGGATGCCTTGAAGGAGGCGACGAGGTTTTACACAGAGCTGCACGAGCTGGGGGCCGGCCTGAAGTTCCTCGACGTCGGTGGCGGCCTCGCCGTCGACTACGACGGTTCGCAGACCAATTTTCACAGTTCGGCAAACTACTCGCTGCAGGAGTATGCCAACGACGTGGTGTTCGCAGTGCAGCAGGCATGCGACGAGAAGGGCATCCCGCACCCCGACATCGTCAGTGAATCCGGTCGCGCGCTGACGGCGCATCATGCGATCCTCATTTTCGATGTGCTCGGGGTCTCGTCGCCGCGGACGCAGGCTCCCGAGGGCGCCGACGGCCACGACAATGCGACGATCGCCAACATGGCGCAGATTCTGCGCGACCTGTCCCTGAAGAACTTTCAGGAGAGCTACCACGACGCGCTGCAGCTGAAAGAGGAGGCGATGAGTCTGTTCCGGCTGGGCTACCTCGACCTCAAGGGGCGGGCGATGGCGGAGTCGTTGTTTTGGGCGATCAGCGATCGACTGCGCACGATCGTCAAATCGCTCGACTACGTGCCCGAAGAGCTGCAGGGGCTCGAGCGCTCGCTAGCAGATACCTACTACTGCAACTTCTCGGTTTTCCAGTCGGCGCCAGACCACTGGGCGGTCAAGCAACTGTTCCCGACCATGCCGATCCACCGACTCCATGAGCGGCCGACACGCCGGGCGATCTTGGTCGACCTGACGTGCGACAGTGATGGCAAGGTCGACAAGTTTATCGATCTCCGCGACGTCAAGAACGTGCTGGAGGTCCATGAGACCGCGCCGGGTCGTCCATACTATATCGGGATGTTCTTGGTGGGGGCCTACCAGGAAATCCTCGGAGACCTTCACAATCTCTTTGGCGATACCAATGCGATCCACGTTGCGACGGACTCGGACCACGGCTACCGGATCGAGCGCGTCATCGAAGGCGATTCGATCGAAGAGGTGCTGAGCTACGTGCAGTACGACAAGCAGGAGCTCATGAGGCGAATGCGGCGTAGGCTGGAACAGGCCGTGCGCGATCGCAGGGTCAACATGAAGGAGTCCGCGCTGCTGATGCGTCGCTACGAAGAAGGACTCGCGGCCTACACCTACTTGGTGGACGACGATGTCAAGCTTGGGCGAGACGATGTCGTCGCGCCGGCCGCGACAGACCGAGCCGCGAGCGCATCGACCTGACGTCGCCGACGTCGGATCGTTCTGCCGGTTCGGATCCTGCGATCGCTGGGCGACAGCAGGATCCCGCCGGTTACGGTAGTCCTACTGTTCTAGCCGTCTGAATGGCTAGGCACACGGATGGGTCGCTCTGGCTGTGCTGTCTGCGCGGGCAAGAGCGGATCTCATCGGTCCATACTGAACGCAGTGTTTGAATTATTATGCATGCAGCTGTCTTCGTTGATTTTGAGAATCTGTTCCTATCCCTCAAGAACCGTGAAGAGCTCAGTGGCCTCCGGATTCGCGAGCTGTCGTTGGGCATCCTCGAACATCTGAAAGAGCGTCTGCGCGAAGACAAGGCACCGATGGTGTTGGGCCGCAGCTACGCGGCGTTTGATACCTACCCGGGCATGGAGGTCGCGCACGATCTCGCGCTGATGGGGTTCGACCCTCAGTACGTGCTGGTCGGTCATGCCGGCAAAAACTCCGCCGACGTTCAGCTCGCGTGTGACGTCTGCCGTGTTCTCTACCGACGCCCCGACATCGACGCGATCGTGATCGTGAGCGGCGACCGGGACTTCATCCCTATCGCTCGTCAGGTGCTTGAAGAAAACCGCGAGCTGCGAGTCGTTGCGATCCCCGATAGCACAAGTGGCGACCTGCGCATGCGGGTCGGCAAGGAGCGCTTCTGGAATGCTCTCGACTTGATTGAAGAGCGCGACGGCGCGGGGCCGCGCAAGGAGCCCGCCGACCCCGGCGCTGCCGTTGCTGCAAACGGCACCGCGTCGCCGGAGGAGCTGGCGGCTACGGCCGAGAACAGCGAGGAGTCCGATGAGCACAAGGCTGCGATCGTCGGGCATATCCCGGTGACCTGGCGAACCGACGAGCTGCCCCAAGACGTGCATCTGAGCGAGCGCCTGCAGCAGTGCGTGGAGCTGATCCTACGAGCGCAGGTTCGACACGGCAGCTCGGAGGTGTGGCTATCGCCGTTCTTGAAGGGGCCGATGAGTCAGCACTTTAGTGGGCTCGTGCACCCGGAGCGTCGGGCGCTGATCAACGAGCTGCGCCATCGTGGCGTGATACGAATCGAGGAGCGGGAGAATCAGTATGCTGACCATCCCTATTCGGTGATCGTGCTCGACCAGGCCCACCCGATGGTGGTGGAGGGCGTCGAGCGCGCCAAGAAACGGGACGAAGTTCATGGGAGCTAATTTCGTGCCTACGATTTGGGGTCGACAGCGCTCGGGGCCGTCGAAGCCCGCCTTGCATGCTGCCAAAAGCCGATCCTGTCCTTTGCCGCCGAGCGCCGTGTCCTCAACGAACCCCGCCCATCGTTCGCTTCTCCTGTTTGCGTCGGTCCTGCTCGCTGGGCCGCTTGCGATGCCGCTCGTCGGCCAGAACTACCAGCAGCTCATCGATTCGCGGAATCCGGTCCGCCCCTTCGCTTCGATCCTGCAGATCGAGGCGGGGGCCATCGGCACCTTTGCCCAGGGCGTGGATGAGCGCAACGTCCTGCGCGGGCTCGACGACGACGTCAGCTGGGACGGCAGCGTCTACTACCGCGAAGAGGACTTCTACTCGCGTGACGGCACGCTCGAGGCCTATGCCGGCCGGGACGGTGTGTTTGCCGGCTTTACCGACGGCAAGCTGATCGGCGACAACACCCTGACGCGACTAGAGTTCCATGCTCGCCCGTGGATGTTCTACCGCGACGGCTTTTATGAAAGCGACGAGCTGCGCCCCAACGGCTTCTTTGAAGGCTCGGACTACGAGGGCTACCTGGGCTTTGGGCGCGAGGCCAACGACGGTCTCTACATTGAGTTTGGGCCGTTCTATCGCAAGCTCGACTTCCAGCGCAGTCGCTTTACACCGGTGACCTACACGCTGCCCGAGGACTACGCTGCCTACGGCGGGCGCATGTATATCGAGCAGCGCCAGGTCCAGATGGATCGGCGTCGCGGCACGCCCCAGCAGGGCTTTGTGCTGACGCTGATCGGCGAGCGCGAGTGGAATGACGCCAACGAGCCGTTTGGCACCGCGTTGAGCTCGACGCGGCTGCCCAACGCGGCTTGGCGCGCGCGCGGCCGCCTGGAGTGGTACATCCCGGCCGGCGAGAACGCGACCTGGGAGGTCTTTGCCAACGGCGGGATCACCGACGAAAAGGACCGCGTGCAGCAGATCGAGGGCCAGCGCCCGCTTGGCTACCAGTGGGCGGATGTGCAGCTGCGGCTGCGCTTCCACATCGGCGAGTCGATCGTGCTGTCGCCGTTTGCCCACGTGCAGTATTCGCGCGTGCTCACCGAGGACGGGCTCGACTCGACCAAGGACTTCTTCTTGGGCGGCGGTGCCGAGACCTACTGGCACTTCAGCGAGGCGCTGTCGTTCCATGCCTACTACTCGTTCCTCAACAACGAGAACCGGCCGTCGATTCGTATCGACCGCGACCTGCGCGGCGAGCACATGGTCTATGCCGGCATGGTGCTGCGACTGGGCGGTCGGCGGCGCTAAGCCCGCGAGTGCTTGCCGCCGCGCCTACTTTCGCTGCATGAGTTCTTCGTCGCTCGGGAGTGGTGGGATCCGAAGCTCCACGCGCTGGCTTGGCCCGGAGACGTTGATCGTCGTTGCGTCGACCTCTTCGCTGCTCCATCCGCTGCTCCACGGGATGAGCTTGTCGTAGCCCCACTTGGCGGTGATCTGGATCTCTCCCGCGGGCACGAGCCAGCGTTGCGTCGTCTCGCCGTCATAGTATCGCGACCAGCCGACCTCACGGTTGTTGCGCCGCATGCCTTGCCGCAGCAAGGCCGCGTGCTCGCCGTCGCGCGGCCGCTCGAGCTCAAGGCCGAGCGACATCAGGTGCACGTCTCCGCCTTCGATTGTCGGCACCATTGCGACCTCGAGCCAGCGCACCTGCGGTGCGATGACCAGTGGCGCATCGCCGACCTCCATGTCCTCGGCTTCGGTGTGAAAGATGATGCCCGTCACGATGTCCGCAAGCTGGAACGTGTAGACCCCGGCCGGCACGTCCATTTCGAAGGATCCATCTCCGCGCACGCCCGCTAGGCACGGACGTAGCTTTCCCAGACCGAAGCGGCGATCGCGTCGATCCGATTTCGGGTTCGCAACCACAGCGACACGCTCGGTCGGCAGCTTCTGCGATTTCTGCGACGGTTCGATGCGGCCGCGGACGAGCACGCTCTTCAGGTCCGGTAGCCGGATCGTGAAGCCGTCGGTGACGTCTCCGAGAGCAAGCGTGGTGCCCGTTGCGGTGCGCGTTCGCGACGGCACGAAGATCTGAGCGATCGCCTTCTTTCGTCCTATCGGCCCGATTCGCAGTCGCCCCGGCTTTGCTAGCGAGACAGCTGGCGGTGGCGCAACGCGGTGGTCAAAGCGACCGCGTTCCTGGGCGGACCAGACGTTGCTCGCAAATACCTGCAGCTGTGGCGGCGGTCCTGGCGGCACGGGGCCTTCGACGTCGATGGTTACCCAGATTCTCTTGGGCGCCTGAAGCTGCAGCGGCGGATTGTCGCCTTCGGCCAGGGTTGTGATGCGCACCTTGGATGCGGGCCGGTCTGCGACGTGGACCTGAACGCCATAGTCCCCAGGCCGCAAGCCCGCGACCCGAAACTCGCCTCGCTCGTTGGTCCGCGGACCCGCTTCCTCCGCGCGACCCCCGGAGCCTCGCATTGTGCCGGTTGGAAGGGCGCGCACGGCCGCTCCGGCCATCGGTTTGCCCGTCTCCGCGTCCACGACAATGCCGGTCAAGACAGCCTCGGGGCCGAGCTCAACAACCAGCGTCTCGCCCTGTTTTTCGGGCAGTGCGGCGGCGGCAAAGGCGTAGCCATCGGCTTCGACGAGGACGCCGCGCACGTTGTCTCTCTCGTTTTCTGCAAACACCTCAGCCTTGTGCTCGTACGGCTGCAGTTGAGGGCGCGACTGGTGCACGACCCGCTGCAGCTTGGTCAGGTCCGTCCGTACGGGCGCCAGGCGAAACGACTCGATGGCCTGCTTGGACTCCCGGTCCACGACGCGGACCTCGGTCAGCAGCTTGGGCGTTCTCGCGTCCCATCTCCGCACGACGACGTTTTCGGGGCAGCCACGCAGCACGGCGCTGCTAAACCTGCGGTGCGGCGGCGCGCCTTCGAAAGCCGCGATGCGGTAGGGACCCTTGGGCGGCACTGAGATCGCGAACTGGCCATCTGCCCCGCTCGTGGCGCTCGAAGGTGTTCGATGCGAGCTGATTGTCACGACGCTTATCTGCAGACCCGCCATCGCCCGCCCCTGCTTGTCGATGACGCGGCCGCGGGCCAGAGAAGCTCTGACGAGGCGAACGTCTAGCGGCGAGCCCTGACTCGTCAATTGCGCAACGCTGCGATAGCCGTCCGCTTCGACCTTTACCCGTAAGCCCGCGCGCGGAAGGCATGGCGCCACGAAGATGCCCTGGTCATTGGACAGAGCGCCGGAGACGACGCGCTTCTTTGGCATCCAAGCGTCGAATGCCGCGCTCTCGACGCTTACCCGAGCCCCGGCGATGCCGCCGCCGCTCTCGTCGCGCACGCGACCAACGAGCTGGCCTCCGGGCGCAAGCAGCGTGTCGGCAATGGCTGCCGTGCCGGATAGCTGCAGCCGACAGGCTTGCCGTCCCTTGCAGGCCAGCATCAACAAGGAGCGGTCCGGTTCGTCGACGTGTAGGGAGTAGGTGCCGTCTTCGCCCGTGACCACCTGCGCCGATGCCAGCAGCTTGTTGGTGTCGACGAATGAGTTCATCGCATAGGCGCCGACAGCGACGCCCGCGAGCGGCTCGCCCCGTTCGTCGATGACGCGCCCTCGGAATTCGCCAGCCGGCGTTTGCGCCACGCTCGGCGCAGCCAGGCTTAGCAAGAGCGGCAACAGGAGCGCGCACCCATTTTCTTGACTTCCCATCCCGATAGCGTAGCGAGCCGGGCTCTGACGTGCCTCGCGTGGGGCTCTGCCAGCCGCGGCCTACTTCGCGGTTCCGTCGCGGAGCACGCCGGACCAGTTTTCGAACGTGGTCTCGCTCTCGCGCTGGCCGTCGTTCCAGACCGTGCGCAGCCGGTGGGGGACACGCAGCGCGCCGGTTTGGCGGTAGTCGGCCCACGACTCGCGGATGTGCACCGGGCTGACGTCGTCGAGCAGCTCCCATGATTCGACGGTGCGGATCAGGTGCGAGCTGGTGTCGATGTGGATGCGCAACCGCTCGAAGATCGAATCGACGGCCTCCAAAACCATGTATTCGCGGTCACCCAGCGTCCGTCTCGCGATCGGGCGGAACTTGAGCTCGCCGCTCGTGTAGGCGGCTAGCAGCATCAGCGGGTGACGCCGCATCGTCCGGCGCAGCCGCTCGACCTCTTGGCGGGTGATGCGCTTCTTGAGTTCGCCGAGGTGCTCAAACCAGCGGTCGCCCTCGATCTCGGTCAAGATCTCGGTACCGAGCACCGTGCGTCGGCGGATCAGCGTGCCGTCTTGCCGCCAAGCCAGCGTGCTGGTGCTGACGGGCGCCTGGTCGGCGGTCACGCTGGTGGTCGCCTCAAAGCCGTTGAGTCGCGCGAGCCACGGCTCGCCGCCCACCGCGGCGCGCGCTCGGATCAGCCACGGGCGCGCGTTCTTGAGCGCTTCGGCCGTTGGCTGGCTTTGCGATGGTGGCGAAAAGCCGGGCGGCAGCAGCTCATAGCGGCGCACGCCCTGCAGCGAGGCAGGTGGGGCGGCGCCTACGGCGACCATCCAGGCGGGTGACTCGAGAAACGCCGCTGCCGCTTTGCGAGGGTCCCACGTGTCCGGCTCGGCCGTCTTGCGGATGCGCGCCTCGAGCAGCTCGGGTGAGGTCCCGCGCATAAACAGGTTGGCCTGCAGCCGCAGGCGTGCGCCTTCGTCGAGCTCGGGCAGTCGTGCGTTGAGCAGGGCGCGCCGCTGCGCCAGCCGCAGTTCGGATGGGCTCGGGGCGACGTCGGCAAGTGAGTTGCGTGCGCTCAGATAGATCCGCCAGAGCTCCTGGACCTGATCGACCGGCACGACCGCCGACATTTCGAGGATGAGCACGTCGGGCGATTGCTCAATGCGCGTGTCCCACGTGATGTCGGTCAAGCCGGCCTCGTCCTGCAGCCGCTCGAGGCGTCCGCCGGTTCCGCCCAGCGTCAGGCAGGAGTGCATCAGTAGCCATTCGGCCGCCGTCTGCACGGTCGGGTCGGGCAGCCGCATGACAATGGCCACGCGGGCGCGATCGCCCATCGCTGCGTCTTCTGCCCAGTAGAGGCCGCTTTCGAACTTGCGATCCATCGGGCCGGTGTCGCCCGGTACCGGCGGCGCGGGACGCCAGTTGGCGATCTTGCGAGGGCCCTTGGCGGTCGCGGCGTTGGCAACTTCTTGCAGCCGCCGCGGCGCGCGAATCGCAAGATAGCATCGCTCGGGCCGGTAGAGTCGCGACAAGAACAGGCTGACTTCGCTCGGGTCCAGGTCGAGCAGGCCGTTGAGCCAGTCGCCGGTGCCGGCTTCGGCGTTCATCAGGGCCCGGGTCATGCTGCCGAGCGGGTCGCGCAGGATGCGCTGCGTGCGTTCGGCAACCAGCTCGTTGCGCATGCGCTCGATCTGGTTGCGAGATTGCGTGGTCGAGTCGAGCGCACCGCGCAGCTCCTCGAGACCGCGCTGTAGCTGGCCGGCCGGCAGGCGGATTTCGAACCAGGTCGAGGTCAGGCCGATATGGGAAGAGACCGTGCCGCCGAGTCGAGCTATTCGCGTGCGAAGGCTCGGCTGGCCGGCGCTCGGGTTGGACGACTCGATCAGGACGCGGGCCGACAGGTCGGCGAGGCCCGGCGCTCCAAAAAGCGAGCCGGCGAACACGCCGAGCTGGATCTGTGCGGAGCGACCGTTGGGAGCTACCTCCACGTAGGTTGTCAGGCCGTTGGGCAGCGCCACGCGGCGGCGCGCGCCGACTTTTGCACCCGGCGGCGGAAGATTGGGCTCGGCCGGGTCTTCGTCCGGCTCGGCGAAGTCCGGGACGAGGGGCGTGATCACCGGCGTGGGATCGGGGTATGGCTGGCACGCTGCGAGCCAAAGGGCCGTCCCAATCGACAGGCCGGCGGCGGCGCGTGAAAGCGCCGTTGGATGATGGATGCTCATCGGTTCGAGCGAGCTTACCGGCGCCCTTGGACGATGGCAGGCAAGTTGGCGAAGGTGGACTGCAGCACGGCAAGAATGCGCGCGCTTTGCTGTGGTCGCGGGGCTTGCGCCATCGGCGCCATTTCCGGCCAGATCAGAGCGTGCTCGGCGATGACGGCGGCGAGCTTGCGGGGATCGCCGGTCGTTTCGTTCCAGCTACGCTGGATCGCCCGGTTGGCGCTGTTGAAGGCGCTGTTCGGCCGGTCTTCGCTGGCAAGGTCGCGGCACAGCTTGAGCAGCTCTTTGAGCATCTCCGGCTTGCCCGAAGGATCGACGATGTCGAGTCGCATGAGGGAGCGACCGTTGGTTGTCCGAGGCCAGGGCGCTTCGCCCTTGACGGAAAAACCGCCGCGCGTCTGGAGCATGCGACGCTGGAGCTCGTTGGCGAGCCAGTGCACGCCCGCTTTGATTGCCCAGGGTTCCGATAGGGGCGGCAGCACCCAGGCGATGGTCGTGCTCTGCCCGGGCATGCCGGTGACGACCGATCGTCGCTGCGCCTTTGGCGGCTTGTGTGCGAGTTGTCGCAGCGGCTGCGGCGTGGGCAGCGCGGTGCTCACAAAGCGCTGTTCCAGAATGGTCTTTGCTTGTGCGAGCTCAAGGTCGCCGAGCAGCACGTGCACGGTGCGGGTGGGGTGCTGACTGGCTTGCCAGGACGCCATCGCCTGGGCGCGCGTCGGCACGCGAAACGGTGGCGGCTCGAGCTGCGTGCGGAGAGGAGCATCGGGGAGCAGGAGCGCAAGCGCTTCGCCGTGCAGGTGCCGCTGCGGCGATGTCGCGGCACGCTGTGCGCGCAGCCGAAGGTCTGGTTCCCACTCTCGCGATAGGCGTCGCAGCGCGAGGCGTTCTCTTCTCTCGACGAGCAGTCGCGCAACTTCGCTGATGCCGGAGTCGATGGTGGTCATCGTCAGCACGCTGACGGGGCCGCGTCGCTCGATCCGCGGGCGATCGGCTGGGGCAGCAGCGAGCAGCCGTCGATACGTTCGAATGTCGCCCAGCTTGGCGGCTTTCTCGTCGAGCTGCACGACGCGCGTCGCACCGCGGGTGCTGTTGGGGTCGATCAGCTGCTCTTGCCACGCGGCGTCGAGCTCGGTTAGGGCCTTGCGCTCTGCGTCGGGGTCGGCCGAGCCAATGGTCCAGGTGCCGTTGAGCGACGTGCGCATCGCAACCATCGTCAGGCCTGGCAGATCGATGGGGTCGTCGCGGCCATCGACCCAGGTCGCGACGCTCCAGTGGATCTCGCGGCGTGTCGGATCACGCACGAGCACGAAGCGGCTGCCGTCGGGAGCCGTAAAGCTCTGCGTCAGGCGCGGCGCCGGCTGCTGTGGCCGCTGCCCCGATTCGCCTTGCTGGCCCGACAGGCCTCCCGCCAGCAAGAGTGCCAGCGAGAGTGCCCGCGAGAGTGCCCGCGAGAGTGCCCGCGAGAGTGCCCGCGGGCGCCGCACGCCAGCGGTCCGCCCAGCGGTGAGCCCAGCGGTGAGCCCAGCGGTGAGACTGGCTCGCACGCTAGTTGGCCGCAGCGTCATCCGCACCGGAGTCGTCTGGTCGTGAGTCTTCGGACCTGCGGTCGTCGCCGGGTGGATTGCGCAGCCCAGAGCGCGGACTGCAGATGCCGCGCTTGCTGGCTGCGACAAAGTCGATGATCTCACGGCAGATCGGGTCGGAGTGCAGGGTGCTGGCGCGAACGAATTCGAGACGTTGGTGCAGGGTTCCGGCACGCCAAAACAGTAGTCGGAACACGCGTTTGACGAGAGCCTTCTGTTCGGCAGTGTAGCCGTTGCGATGGAGTCCGACCTTGTTGACGGCGACCAGCTTGGCGCGGTCCCCCTGGATCATCGCGAACGGCGGCGCGTCGTGCGAGACCATGGCGCCGGCCCCGACCATCGCGAGTTTGCCGACTCGGGCGAATTGGTGGATGCCGACCATCGCGCCGAGGATCGCCCGGTCGCCGATTTCGGTGTGGCCGGCCGCCATGGCGCCATTGGTAAAGACGATGTGGCTGCCAACGGTCGCGTCGTGCCCGATGTGGGCGCCGACCAAAAGCATGTTGTTGTCGCCCACCGACGTGGTGCCGCCGCCGAACGGCGTGCCGCCGTGGATGGTGACGTGCTCGCGGATCTTGTTGCGTGCGCCAATCCGCAGCCGCGCGGGCTCACCCGTCGACTTGAGCTTCTTGTCCTGGGGCGTCGTGCCGACCGAGCAAAACGGGTAGAGCTCGCAGTCTTCGCCCACCCAGGTGTCGCCATCGATGACCACGTGGGCCACTAGGCGCGTACGGTCCCCGAGGCGAACGTGTTCGCCCACAACGCAATAGGGACCTACATCGACTTCGGTTCCGAGTTCGGCACCAGGTGCGATGATCGCGGTGGGATGAATGCCCATCGACAGTTATGTATTTCTCGTCGGATAGCGGTCCGAACACGGCCGCTCCGGGCAATGTCTACCCTACGCACACGGTGGGCGCTAGCCTTCGCTGCCCCTGGACCCCGGCCTGCTTCCGGAGCCGGAGCGTAAGCGTCCGGTGCCGTCGGCGGTTTGCTGTCCGAAGGCGAATGAAAGCGTATCTGGCATGTTGACCGTTCCTGCGATGCTCCCCTCACTCTCCGGCGCCCTGGCCCCGACAAGCGCTCAGGCTGCCTCACCCGCAGATGGCCGCTTTGGCCCCGGGCCTGTCAGCCTGTCGAATCTTGGCCGCTGGCCACAATTTGGGGGCGCACGACCATGACCGTCCTTCGCGGAGAGTGTGTCTCCCCCGGAATTGCCGTTGGGCAGGTCCATCTACGGGGGTTCGAAAGTGCCAGCTCCGGGCCCCGGATCGCCGCCGACCAGGTCGAAACGGAGCTGATGCGCCTGCGTCAGTCGTTTGATCGAAGCCGGAAACAGACCGAGGAGATCAAGGAGAAGCAGGCCGAGAGCCTCGGTGAGGCCGAGCTCCGGATTTTCGATGCCCACCTGGCCTACCTCGGCGACGCCATGTTCGTCACCGAGATCGAGACCCAGGTGATCAACGAGCGCCTGTCGGCCCGGGAGGCCGTGCAGCTCGTCTTCGCCAAATACGATCGGATTCTTTCGCTGGTCGAGAGCGATCTGCTGCGCCGCCGTGCGAGCGATCTGCGCGACGTCGCGACCCGTTTGCTGCGCAACCTCGAGGCCGACGAAGTGCGCGGCGCCGATGATGCGCCGAGCGGCCCCTACATCCTGGCGGCGCGCAAGCTGACGACGGTCGACATCTTCAACCTCGACAACGAGCGCGTCGAAGGCATCGTTGCGGAAGAGGGCGGCATGAGTTCGCACGCCGCGATCCTTGCCCGCGGCATGGGGATCCCGACGCTGACCGGCATCCGCGGCCTGATCAAGCACCTGCGTGCCGGCGATCTCGTCGTGCTCGACGCCAACGACGGCGAGCTCATGACGGCGCCGAGCGATACGGCGCTGGCCGAAGCGACGGCCGAGTCGCAGCGGTGGCGCGAAAGCCAGGCGGCGGCGGCCGAAGGCGTCGATGCGCCTGAATCGCACCAAACGCGGGACGGCACCAAGATCCGCTTGCTCGGATCGTGCGGCAGCGCCGGCGAAGCGGATCTCGTCAAGACGTTTGGCATGGCGGGCGTTGGTGTCTACCGAACCGAGCTTCACTTCCTCGCCGAAGACGAGTCGCCTTCCGAAGACGCTCTGGTCGAGAGCTATGCGGCGATCATCGCGGCGCAGGACGGCGCTCCGGTGTCGTTCCGGCTGCTGGACGTCGCGGCTTCCGTGCTCCAGGTCGGCAACCGCCAGGAGCGCAACCCGGCCATGGGGCGGCGCGGCGTGCGCGGCCTGCTTGCCAGTCACGAGACGCTGCGCAAACAGCTGCGTGCGATCCTGCGCGCCGCCAAGGATGCGCCGTCGGTTGCGATTCTGGTCCCGTTCGTGACCACGCTGTCGGACCTGCAGCGCGTCAAGGCCGCCGTCGTCGAGGAGCGAGTCGGATTGATGAAGGCCGGCGTGCCCTGCGCAGCCGACCTCAAGATCGCCCCGATCATCGAAGTGCCAGCGGCAGCGATGATGGTCGGGCCGCTGTTGACCGACAGCGACTTTGCCGTGGTGGCGATCGATGACCTGCAGGCCTACCTGTTGGCGGCCGACCGCGACAATGCAGGCGTTCGCGACTACTACGAAATGGTGCACCCTGCGGTCTTTGAGACCCTGGCGCGGATGGCGAAAGAAGCGAGCCGACGCAAGAAGCCGCTCGTGCTGTTCGGTGAGAGTGCCGGCGACGTGGAGCGCGTGCCGTTTTACGTGGGCGTCGGCTTCCGCAGTTTCAGCGTCGCACCGGTGCGGCTGCGCGGGATTGCCAAGGTGCTAGCGCGCTACTCGGTCGACGAGTGTCGGCGCATTGCGGCCCGCATCCTCGAGGCGCCGCGCACGCTGGATGTGCAGAAGGTGCTCGTCAATCTCGATCCAGAATAGTGCCTGCCGCCGCCTAGCCCAGCGCCGACTAGCCGAGCGACCGCCGATGCAGCACGTCATAGCGCGGCCCTCGCGGCGTCAGCGTGCTCTGGTAGACCGTGATCGACTCGATCGGAAAGGGCTTTTGCTTGAGCTCCTTGCTGAGCTCCTTCAGGCGGTCGATCAGCGCCAAGGCGCCAAACTGGCTCTTGGTGCGCGCAATCGTGACGTGCGGCGAAAAGCGGCGCTTCTCGCGCGGCACGTCAAACGACTCGGCCACCGCTGAGATGTCCTTTTGCAGCGAGCGAGTGGCTTCGATATCGCCGCCGCCGCCGTCGCCCAGCCCGGCCCAGACCACGTGGGGCATGCCTTTCGGCGGGAAGGTGCCGAAGCCCGTCAACGTGAACTCACGCGGCGGCTCGTCGCAGGCCGAGATCACGTCGCAGAGCGCGTCGACGCCGTCGTCGTAGATGTCGCCGGCAAACAGCAGCGTGACGTGCATGTTGTCGACCGGCACCCATTTGAGGTCGAATCGCTCGTCGAGCGGGGCGGTGACGTTGGCCAGGTGATTGCACACCGGGCGCGGAAGGTCGAGGGCAACAAAGCAGCGCACGGTCGCATGCTAGCCTGCACTCGCCAGCCCCGTGGGGAGTTATTCGGACGAGGGAGGGTGGCTGCGATCTGCAGCGGGCTGGCCGCTGCTCGCTGGCCGCTGCTCACCTCACCGATTTCTTTCGCCAGCGATGCCGTTGTTTGCGCGGCTTGCCGTTTCGGTTCGCTGCGCGCGGGCGGTAGAAGACGAGCATGGGTGTCCCGTGCTTCCAGGTTGATTCGTTCGCTTCTCGCGCGTTCCGCGGCAATCCGGCCGCCGTTTGCCTGCTCGATCGGTCACGGCCCGCCGCGTGGATGCAGAGCGTCGCCGCGGAAATGAACCTCTCGGAAACCGCGTTCGTGGCGCCGCTCAAGTCCGGCTTCAAGCTGCGGTGGTTTACGCCGACAACCGAAGTGGACCTCTGCGGCCACGCGACGCTGGCGACGGCGCACGTGCTGTGGGCCGAGGGGGTGGCGCCCGAAGATGCAGAGCTGGCCTTTCAGACCCGCAGTGGGACCTTGACGGCACGCCGGCACGGCACGTCGCGCATCGAGCTCGACTTTCCGGCTCGGCCAGAGTTGGCCAACGCGCCCGTTCCGAGTGCCGACGTCGTGCAGCGGGCGCTCGGCGCAAAGCCCAAGCGCATGGCTGCCGTGGCCGAGGACCTCGTCGTCGAACTGGGCAGCGAGCGCATCGTGCGCAACCTCGCTCCCGACATGCAGCTTGTCGCCGGCATCGATGCGCGCGGTGTTGTGGTGACGGCGCGCGCCAAGGAGCGCTACGACTTCGTTAGCCGATTCTTCGGCCCTCGTGTTGGAGTGCCAGAAGATCCGGTGACCGGCTCGGCGCACTGTGCCTTGGCGCCGTATTGGGCCAAGCGGCTCGGCAAGACCCGCATGAAGGCGTTCCAGGCCTCGGCGCGCGGCGGCGAAGTTGCGCTTGTCGTCGCCGATAACGAACGCGTGCTGCTGCGCGGCGCTGCGGTCACCACGTTGCGCGGCCAGCTCGTCTGCTGATCGGCCCAGGTGCGCCTTTGCGATGCCGATTCTACGGGCAAACCCGCAAGCCGCGCGGGCGCGAGGGCGTGCGAAGCATGCGGTGCATTTCGCGTGACGTCACGCCGGAGCTTGTCTCTGGCTGCGGACAGATGCGCGACGGATCGGCGCCATCGCAAAGCTAAAGCCGTGTTTCAGAATCCGCGTGAGCCTTCTCGATGCGGCGCGCATGGACATTGCTGGAATCGCTAGCGCCCAAAAGGCGCAGAGTCTGCGTGCCGACGTCGACGTCGGTGTTCTTTCAAAGGTCAAGGACCAACAGGTCAAGGAGGGCCAGGCAGCTGTGAAGCTGATTTCGACCTCGGGCCCGGCGCCTGGCGCCTCGGAGCCCGGCAAGGGCGGCCAGGTCGACGTGCAGGCCTGATCTTGGCCCGCTCGCGGTCCGCGCGCCGCGGTGGATCCCGCGGCGGCGACAGCGCAGGGCGCTGCTAGAGCGCCGCGCGGATGGCAGCCTTCAGTGCGGCAGCATCGGGCTTGACGCTCGACGGGTAGAAGGCGAGCGCCTTGCCGTCCTTGCCGACCAGGTACTTGCAGAAGTTCCACTTGGGCTCTTCGCCGGTGGTCTTCGACAGCGCCTGGTAGACCGGGCTCTGGTCGGCACCCTTCACGTCGCACTTGGCGAACATCGGAAACGTGACGCCATACTTGCTGTCGCAGAATGCCTTGATCTGCTCGGCGGTGCCGGGCTCCTGGCCGCCGAACTGATTGCATGGGAAACCGAGCACGGCGAAGCCCTGGTCGGCAAACTCTTCGTGCAGCTTCTGCATGCCTGCATATTGCGGTGTGTAGCCGCACTCGCTGGCGACGTTGACGAATAGGGTCACCTTGCCCTTGTAGTCGGCAAGCGACGCTTCGCTGCCGCCCAGGCCGGCTGCCGTGAGTCCGTAGACGCCATCTTTCGCGACGTTCGCGGCTACGACATCAGCCGGCGGCTGCGACGCTTGCCCTGCCTTGGCTGTCTGATCGGCGGCGGTTTTCAGCTTTGCTGCGGATTCTTGTCCGGTCGACTCTTGCCCGGATGGCTTTGCTTCCGGCGAGCCGCAGGATACGGCAAACAGGGTGAAAAGGACGCTGGCTGCATGGATGCGCATGGGCCGCCTTTCGCCCCAGTTGCCGCTATGGATGCGGTTTGCGCCGACGTGCGAGACGGAGCATGAGCGGATACCAAAATACGCCAAGCAGCAGCATCGATCCGCCGGCGATGAGGCCCGCGCCACGACCGTGCAGCTGGTAGCCGAGCATCAGTGCCGCCGCGACGGCCAGCATCAGCACGATCGCATACAGCAGGTAGGTTCGTTCTTGCGGCCGCCAGACCATCGCGGTTGGGTCTTGCTCGTTGCGCAGCTCGGCAAGGGTCTGCGAGTGCTCCCCAAAAGCGAGCCGCAGCCGCACCAGGATGCGGCAGGAGAGCAGCAGTGAGCCGAGCACGAAGACCAGGAGCACCGGCGGTAGCCATACTTTCAGCGTGCCGGGGGGTGGCGTCACGGCGAGCTGGTCTGGGATCGCGCCAACGTTGGTCAGCGAATTGAATACGCCAGCAAACAGCGCGACCGCCATGACGACGACCACGGCGATGTCAGCGTTGGTTCCGTCGAGCGATTTGCGTGCATGCTCGGCACGCAGCGTGCTGCTGACGCTGGTGTGCTGCCAGCTGTCGTCGAGGCGGCGGCACAAGCTGTTGGCTCGCATGTGGCTAATCGGCAGCCAAGACAGCACGAGGACAAACGCCGCGCCAGCAGCAAGCCACGTCCACATGCCGTGGCCGAAGTCGAACGCGGCAACCAGGCCGGCCGCACCAAGTGCCGTAGACAGTGCTGTGAGCAGGAGGAAGTTCGTGGCGACGCCCAACCAGTTGAGCGAGCGTAGAGCGAGCTCTCCGGTCTGCACCTTGCGAATCTTGGTGCCGTTGACAACAAGGCCGAAGTGGCAGCGTGAGACGACGCCGGTTACCAAGATGCCGGTTGCGAGCAGCAGAGCGCCGCAGATTGGCAAGACGAGCGGTGGCAGCCACGCCAGCGCAGCCGACGGCGATGCTCCGGACATGGCGTCGGTGACCGCCATGACGCAGGCCGGCGTCAGCACGTTGCTGAGCACGACCATCAGTCGCCGGACCTCGAGGTTGTTTTCGACCTCGTGCATCGCGGCGGCGAAGTCGTCTTGCCCCGGGTGGTCGTGCTCCGGGCCGTCATGCTCCGGTTTTGGACTGTCTACGTTCATTGCTTGCTCCCTCGTGCCGCGCGCCGGACCTTTTCGAGCCAGCTTGGTTTGCGGCGGCCGCAGAACGATCGTTGGAATACTTCGCGTTTGGTGGCCAGCCGCGCGAACTCTTGCCGCGCGTCGCGAACGATGTCGCGGTGGTCGAACGCCAGCTTTGGCGGACGGCTGATTGAGAACCAGCGGCAGTCCGCAGCATCGTCACCGGCCTCGCCTTCGATCTCACCCGGCCCGCAAATCGCGAGGTAGGCGACACCAACCGTGTGGCCACGCGGATCGCGGTGGGGTGTGCCGTAGGCACCGAGCTGCACCATCGGGCCGAGCTCGACGTGCGTCTCCTCGAGCATCTCGCGGCGCGCGGCGACTTCGAGATCCTCGTGCAGGTCGACAAAGCCGCCGGGGAGCGCCCAGGCTCCGGCGAAGGGGTCGCGTGCACGTTCGATGAGGAGCATCCGGAGATCGCCACGGTCGCCAACGGTGCAGAGCACCGTGTCCACCGTGACGGCCGGACGGGGGTATTCGTAGCTGTGGCTCACCGCGCGAAGTCTGCGCAAAAGCGGCCCGGACCGCCACCATCATGTGACGGCTTGGGCCTCAGGGCTCGCCGAGCGTCACGGCCTGGTGGTCCTAGAGCAAAAGCGAAAGGGCTGCCGTCGCGCCATTTGCCACGCTGGACAGCAGCACGGCGCGTCGCCACGGGATCCGGCGGAGCTTGCGGTAGGCGCAGGCCTCAGCAGCGAGCACCAGCAGCTCGACCAGCGTCCAGGGCCAGTCCTGCAGGCGCACCAGAAACCACGCGAGCGGGTGGGTCAGCAGGTTGGCGGCGAGCACGTCGCCAGCTGCTCGCGTGCGGCGGCCGGATCCAAGTAGCCAGACGATCAGCGGGAGCTCGATGAGCACGGTCAAAGCGAATGCCGTAGGCCAGTTCATGCAGTCTGGACCTCCGCTGTCGTGTTGGCCGAAGGCGCCGCGCAGCATGCGAGCAGCAGGATCGGGATTTCAATCCACGCGTGCACGGCGGCGAAGACCGCGTAGCCGCTGCGTGCCTTGCCGAAATCGAGGGCGAAGCTGAGTGCTGCGGCGACGCCGAGCGCGACGACGGTTGAGGCAAACAGCCGCGTCCCGCGCGGCCAGGGCACGATGGTTGCGACTTTGGCCGTGCCGCTGGCTGCTGCCTGCAGGCGCGGCAAGATGCCGATCACGACCGTGTAGTGCATGACCTGCAGGAAGGCTGCCGCTGCGAACAGCCGTTCGCCGAGCGTGCTGCCGTGCAGCGCCGCAGGCACGAAAGCGTGCAGGTGGTGTTCGATCGAGCCGGTGGCGAGCGGCCCTTCGAGCAGTGTCGGTGCGATCGGCCACGCAACGATGCAGGCCGGGAGCACCGCGAAGGCCGCTGCGCAGGCCAGCATGGCCCAGCGTCGCTGGTGGCCGCGCAGCCGTTCGGCGAGGAAGCCAACGGGCGTCAGGTTGTGCAGCAGTGCCAGCAGCACCAGCGTTTCGAGCGGGGCGTAGACCACGCCGGCGAGCAGAGAACCCGCGACCGCGAAGCCGATGGCTGCGCCTGCTCTGGACGTGCGCGCGATGGCTATCGGAACGGCGATCGCAACGAGGCCGATTCCGAGTGAGAGCTCGAGTCGGACGAGGCTGCCGCCCATTCCGAGAAAGGCGGCCAGCCGGAGCAGGGCGACGAGCAGCAGGCCGCCGAGCAGCCAGCGCAGGGCCCACCGCGGGATTCTGGCGGCGAATCGCAGGTCGATGTAGCGCAGCTCGACGAGCACGTGCGGCAGGCCAAAGACGGCGAGCGACACCGCGTAGACCCACAGCGGGGCAAGTGTCGCGAGTGCCGCGGCGAGCAGCGTCCATAGGGCGAGGCCGATGCCGATCGCCGGGCGACTCCCGAATACGCTCACTGGGCCGTGGCGGACTCGAGGCTGTTGCGGGTGCCGCGCTGGATGCCGCTGGCGCTGCGGATGGGGGCGGCAGCTGCCCGTGTGCGCCACCAAACAAACGCTGCCCCGAAGCCGGCGAGCGCCAGCAGCCACAGGCTCGCGGCGCGCTGGTCCTTCTTCTTGTCGGCGCCAATGGCCTTGTCGTTTTCGTCGTAGGCCACGCACCGGCTCTTCACGGCAAACTTGCCGTCAGCGTCCCGTGAGACGGTCAGCGTTTCCTCGATGCGATGCACGGCGCTGTTGTTGGGAACCGTGCTCCCGATGTTGTGGCCTGGCACGACCTCGATGGTCTTCTTGTGATCCTCGAGCCACTTCTCGGCGGCCTTGTAGCCCAGTTTTTTCAGCTCTGCGAACGGCTTGAGGAGGTTGGCCGGCACCAACGCAATCTGGAAGCTGCCGTACCGGCTAGAGAGCCGGTCGCCGTGCGCGAGTGGTCGGAACATGGTCATGTTCGGAATCTGGGCGTGGAAGGCGAAGCGCAGGGGCGCCTTTGCAGCAGCGTCGCGTGGCGGCAGCCAAATGCGCGCGCCGATGGCGAGCTTTTCCGGCACGAGGTTGGGGTTGAGGTCGACGATCTCCTGCAGGCGCTTGATGTCGCCGAGCTGCTCCCTGGCGATCTTTGACAGGGTCTCCCCCTTTGCGACTCGATGCTGCACGCAGCAGTGCTCGGCCAGAGCGCTGAGGTCCGTTTCGCGGTCGACGCGGATGCCCCGATAACCGGGGGGGATGACGTCCGGCGCGGCGATGACGTCCGGCGCAGCGATGACGTCCGGCGCAGCTGTGTGGGCGGCGGCAAAGGCAGACAAAATCCAGACGGCGGCAATCAACAGCATCTTCTTCCTCGTGTGGTGCAGCGCAGGGGGAGGCGCGAGCGGCCACAACGATACGGGAAGCGGCTGGTTCCCCGCAAAGTCCAGATTTTCGTCGCGTATGCCGACAGGATAACGCCCGTAGCAGCGAGCGTTGGCGTTGCCGCGACAGGTTGAGAGGTTCGATGCTCGATATTCCAACACGGAATAGGACATGCTGAGCCACTCGACACAGCCGCAAAGGCGCCCCAGCGTTCGGCCCTCGCGTCATCGGCGAGCCGCATTGCTCGCGGGCTGCGGGCTGCTCGTTGCTGCGTGCGGCTTGCCCGCGCCCCCCGATATTGCAACGCTCGACATGGGCGTGGAGAGCGTGGAGCCTAGGACGTCGGCGCGCGCGCAGCTGGTTCGCGCCGACGCCCACACCGGCCTGCCGGGCGGCGAGCCGGGCGCCGGCGAATGGGCCGCGCCGCTTGCGGAGTCGATGCCCCGTGGGCGCGCTCGCCGTGCCATGGAGCGTGTCAAAGAATCGGGCCTCAAGCCCGGTCAGCGAAAAACGGCGCTGGTGGCCACGCCGCTTGCCGCAGGCATGCTGCCGCTGCGCTTGGCAGGTGGCTTCGACGACTATTGGCGGGGGCAGGTAGGCCTGCAGCGCGTCGAGGAATCGCCGCGGCGTGCCCTCGGTGCGCTGATGGCTGCGCAGGTGCCATTCGTAGTCTCGGCAGTGCGGCTGCACGAACGCCAGCTGCATGCGGGCCTGCGCGAATACCCGCTGGCGACCGAGATCTATGCGCTGGAAGTTGCGCCGAAGTCGCCGCTGCGATCCCTGCGGCTCGACCAGGTGCGCGCGGTGTTTTCAGGCCGGTTTCGCACATGGGGCGAACTCGGTGTCGACACCCGCAGCGTTCCAGGGACGACCCGCATCGTTGCCTGCGTGCCGGCGGATACGGCTTTGCGTCGGCGACTTGGCCGGGTCCTGTTCGGAGCTCAAAGCGATGGCTCGAAAGAGGCGCGCCTCGCTGCAGACTCCTTTGCTGCGGGCGGTGTCCTGGCGGATTGCGCGGCCTCTGAGGCGGCAGCGCCCGCCGGCCATGCGATCCGTATCCGACGCCTCGCTCACGCCACGACCGAGGTGGCCGGCAAGCTGCTGCGTGTAGACGGGGCGGTGCCGACCGCGCAGTCGTTCCGGGAGGAGTGCTATCCGCTTGGCTTGCCGCTGCAGCTCGTCGTCCGTGGCGAGGGCTGCGACGAGGCGCGCGACCTGCTCGATTATTTCGGCAGCGAAGCCGGCCGGTCGCTGTTGGGAGAGACCCTGCAGTTCGCGCGCTGAATCCAGTGCTGTCGAAAGCGACCGCCTCGGGGGCATTCCGCGGGCGGGTTCCCTAGGGGCACTCGGTTCTGGACGGTCTCAACCCTTAGCTCCGTATGGCCGATGGCATGGGCAGCCCATCGGCGCCGCGATGCGTCGATGCCATGAGTGCTTCCTATCGCAATGCCCATGACGAAGTCGTCTACATCGGTCTCTCTCTTCGCCGCGTTCACCCTTGCCGCCTGTGGTGGCGGGTCGTCTGGAGGCGGCGGCACTGCCGCCGTGCAGAGCCTGCAGGCGCCCCTGCAGGTCAGCATCGTCGATGCTTCCGGCGGCACCGCGAGTTCGGTCCGGCTTTCGCCGGAGCTGCGCGCGGTCGAAGGTAGCGACTACATGACGGACCAGACCCGCTACTGGATCCGAGACTCCTCGATGGAGCCATTGGAGACCGTCAACAGCATCCTCGATCAGCTGCGCCAAACGCGCTACTGGGAGCAGACCAACGAGGGCGCTTACAAGGCGCTGGTGTCAGATGAGAGCAGCGGCGGTGGTGGCGAGCGCGGCAACAGCGCGGTGGAATATGCGACGTGGACGGTGACGTCGACGCGCGCCAGCAACGACTCGCCGCAGATCGTCAGCTTTTGGCTCGAACAAGAAGACACGATGGGCGACCCGACCCCGTCGCTGATCTACGGCCGGCTGACCGTTTCTGAAGAGTCGAGCGATGAGCAGCCTCTCGGTCAGTTCACGCTCTACTTCAAGAACCTGGTCGCGACGGAGCCATCGACGAGCACCGACACGAACTTCGAAGGCTACCTGCGCACCATTGAGCGCACGGACGGCCAGAGCGAGGTCGAGTTCTTCATGTCGCACGGTGACGTGGATGGTTCTGTTGCACTCAACGAATATGCGATCCGCGATCGCGTGCACGTCATTGGTGATCCGACTACCGATAGCGGCCGTGCCTACACCGAGAGCGTGTTCAAGGGCAACGAGGGCACGGAGTTCACGGAGGCCAACGAATGGCAGATTGAGTTCAACCAGGACTATCTGGCTCGCCGGGACGTGCAAAACGGCAACGCGCTTGCTGTGCTCGACCGCAGTGACTTCACGACGCGCGTCTACAGCTACGCCGTTTACGACGACACGACGGAGGCTCGCATTGAGCAGCAGGGCGGGTTCCCCGTGGAGACGGCGGACGGCGACAGCGGCTGGGCCGGTTTCTACGGGATTTGGTTTCCGGAAGGCGTTGAGCTCACTGCGGGGCAAACGCTGCAGCGCCGCTCCTTTGTCGACAACTCCACGACGCCCTACACGGTGTTCTTGGCGCCCGGTCGATTGGAGAAGCGCACGCGTTCAACGGTGACCTTTGGCGACATCCTCGATGAGGAACTCGAGTATTTCGATCCGGTGACGGGCGACGATACGCGCATCGCCTGGGACGGCACGAATATGGTCAAGACTGCGACGCGCGACGGCAGCAATTGGCAGGCCGTCGACCCACCAGAGAGCATCTCAGATAACTTTGTGCCGGGCACGTGGCTCTCTGCATGGAGTCAGGCGCGCGGCCAGATCGAGATCGTTTGGCCGGCGTCCGCATCCAACAGCTCGGATGCCTACGTGTGGAGCAATGAGGCCGTCAACGCCAACTCTGCGGAGATGGCCAACGGGGACCTCACGCTCAACGGCTACTTCAACATGCTGCGTGCCAACATCACCAGCAACCAAGCCAACTACCAAAACAGTGAGACGCCGTATCTTCCCGATGCGAGCAGCGTCAGCTCCGGCAACACGGCCTACACGTTCGACAAGGAGACGCTGGTCCTGATGATCGGCACGGATCCCGTCACGACCGCGACGGGCGTGGAGGTCACGCAGGGCCCCGGCGTCTTCGGCTTCCACTGTGGGCCGCTGTTCCCTGATGCGCTCAGCTCGTTGTCCGAGGCTTCGCAGGCGACCACGACCTACCGCTGGATGACGGGCGGCAACGAATGGAACCAGTTCCGTGGGCTCAAGGACAGCGACGAGAACTTCGTGTCGTTTGACGCACCTCTGCGCTTGACCTACACGCACTCGGAGACGGGGTCGGCGTTTGACGGCCGGTCGTTCTACCTCAACTGGGACGGGTCGAATCTCGGTGGCATTCCGCACGAAGAAGACACGCAAGAGAACAACTACTTCCCGTTGTTCAACATTCCGAGCGGCACGGTGATCACGTCCGGGCAATCGACCTACAAGATCAAGCAGCTCGAAGGCGAGCAGCGCATGGTGCAGGTCGGCGATCCGACGACGGTCTACAACGAGCAGGGCTTTGATTTGGACGGCACGCCGATCACGGCGCCTTCTGGCGATCCCTACGAAGATCCGGCCATCGGCGAGAAGCCCGAGGTCACGAGCGCGCCTCTCTACGTCGGCGGCGTCTCGCAGAGCGACGAAGGCTGATCCTGCGAGCGATTGCACTAGCGGGCGGCGGCGGCAGCGATTGCCGTCTGTCCCTGGGCCGCGCGATCGTTCAGAATCGGCCGGGTGAAGATCTCCGTTGTTGAGGTTGCCCTGGGTCGAACCCCGGCCGCCACGCGCATGCCGTTTCGCTTTGGCGCCGTTACGGTGCGCGAAGCGGAGTTTCTGACCTGTCGCGTGCGCGTGCGCGCGGCTGGCGACGGCGGCCGCGAGGTCGCCGGCTGGTCGGGCGACTTGCTCGTGCCGCGCTGGTTCCGCAAGGACAATGACGCGACGCCGTCGCAGGATGCGGACGCCTTGGCGGAAGCTGCGCAGCAGGCTGCGGATGGCTTCGCCGCGCAGTCTGCAGACACGGCTTTTGGACTCTGGCGCAGCACCTACGGCGACCGCGTGGGCCGTCAGCCCAGCGACCGGCCCGATCTACTGGTGCGCGGCTTTGGCGTAGCCCTGGTGGAACGCGCGGTGCTCGACGCGGTTTGTCGGCTCGCGGCGATGCCGTTCGCCCAGGCTCTTCGCGAAGACCTCTTTGGCTTCCGACCCGGCGACGTGCACGAGTCCCTGCGCGATTGGCAGTGGCAGCAAGATCTGCCGCAATCGCCGTCGTCGAAGATCCACGTGCGCCACACCGTGGGCATGCTCGATTCGCTTCGGGCTGCGGACATCGACGCCGCGGCCCGCGTCGAGGACGGACTGCCGCAGGCGCTGGAGGAGGACATCGACCGCTACGGTTTGCGCTGGTTCAAGATCAAGATCGGTGCCGGGATCGATGCAGACCGGCAGCGATTGCTCGACCTTGCCGCCTTCTTTGCGGAACGCGCCTCGAATGGCGGCGGCGGCGGCGGCGGCGGCGAAGCGTTCGCGATGGCCGGCTTCTCCCTCGATGGCAACGAGCAGTATCAGGACACGGAGCAGCTCGCGGAGCTGCTCGAATTGGTGCACAGCGATCCGCTTGGGCGCGACTTCCTAGAGCGACTGGCGTGGATCGAGCAGCCGTTGGCCCGTGGCGTCACGTTTGAGCCCGCGCGGCACAAGGCTGTTTCTCGGGTTGCGAAATTTGGCCCGCTGATCCTCGACGAAGCCGACGTCTCGATCGACGCGTTTCCGCGCGCCCTGGAGCTTGGCTACCGCGGCATCTCCGTCAAAAACTGCAAGGGAGTGTTCCGCGCGCTCTGCAACGCGGGGCTTTGTCGGCTGCAGGAAGGGCGTTTTCAGACGGGGGAGGACCTGACCAACGTCGGCGTCTTGCCGCTGCAGCAGGATCTGGTCACGGCCAGCGTGCTCGGGCTCCCGCACGTCGAGCGCAACGGCCATCACTACTTCCGAGGCTTGGACCATCTTGGCGCGGAGCGCGCCGAACGGGCGCTGGCGGCCCACGGGGATCTCTACCAGCGGCTGGGCTCGTCGTCGGCGGCGCTGCGCATCGAGGAGGGGCAGATCGACGCGTCGTCGGCACTTGCGGCGAAGGGATACGGCACCGAAATGCAGGATCTCGTCGATGGTCTTCAGGTGGCGGCGTCGGGAGACGCTGGATAGGCGATCGGCCGGCCCGTCGTACGCTTGCAACTGGCGCGGCATGCTGGACAGTCAACTGCCGTGAGAATCCAAGCGCCAGGGCACTTTCGTTCCGTTGATGTGTTCGCGCAGCACCTGCGCACGATCGATCCGACCTGGGAGATCGACGCCGAGCTCGGTGGCCCGGGTGGCGCACTCGCGCAGCCGATCGAGGTGCACGGTCAAACGCTCGGCAATCGTTTTGCCTGCCATCCGATGGAGGGCTGGGACGGCACCGGCGATGGTCAAGCGACGGACCTGACCTTGCGGCGCTGGGCCAACTTTGGCCGTTCGGGCGCCGCGCTGGTTTGGGGGGGCGAAGCGTTTGCCGTGCAGCGCGACGGTCGGGCCAACGACCGCCAGCTCTACCTGGATCCGGCCGTCGATGCGGGCGCGACGATGGCCAAGCTGCTCGCGGCCCTGCGCGAAGGCGAGCGCGATGCGGGCGGCAGCGATTCGTTTGTCGGCCTGCAGCTCACGCACAGCGGTCGTTTCTCGCGGCCCGATGGCCCGCCGGCGCCGCGGAACGGGCAGCGCCACCCCGTTTTGGCCATCAAGTATCCGCACACGGCGGACGCGCCGGTGCTGACCGACGGCGAACTCGAGCAGATCGGCGACAACTACGTGCGCTCGGCGAAGCTGGCCCAAGAAGCGGGCTTCGACTTTGTCGACGTCAAGTCGTGCCATGGCTACCTGCTGCACGAGCTGTTGGGAGCGCGCCAGCGCGACGGCAGCTACGGCGGTGCGACGCTTGCGGACCGCACCCGGCTGTTTGAGCGCATCGTCGCCGGCATCCGCCGCGATTGCCCCGGGCTGCACATTGGCGTGCGCCTGTCGCTCGCGGATCTGGTGCCGTTCGAAAAAGATCCCGAGACGCGCCTGGGTCGACCGATGGCGTGTGAACTTCCCTACCTGCACGGCTTCGGCGTCGATGCGCAGCATCCGGATCGCTTCGACATGACGGAGCCGATGCAGCTGCTGCGTCGCTACGAAGAGCTCGGCATCGAACTCGTCAACGTGACGCTCGGCTCGCCCTACTACAACCCGCACCTGCAGCGCCCTGCGGCCTACCCGCCGAGCGATGGCTACCAGCCGCCAGCGGACCCGCTGCAATTCGTCAAGGTGCACCTCGACGCGGTGCGCGATGCCAAGCGGGCTTTCCCCAAGCTGAAGTTCGTGGGCACCGGTTACACCTACTTGCAGGAGTGGTTGGCGCACTGTGGCCAGCACGAGGTCGCACAGGGCCACGTCGATTTTGTCGGGCTCGGACGCATGCTGCTGAGCTATCCGGATCTGCCGCGCGACGTCATTGCCGGCAACGATCTGCAGAAAAAGCGCATTTGCCGCACGTTCTCCGACTGCACGACCGGGCCGCGCAACGGCATGATCAGCGGCTGCTTCCCGCTCGATCCGTTCTACAAAAAGATGCCGGAAGCGGCTCGCATCAAAGAGCTGCGGAGCGCGGCGAAATGAGCGACGCCGAACTCGATCAGGTTCGTCAGGGCCTGCGCATGGCCACGCCGCCGGATCCGAAGAAGCTCGCGGCGGAGAAGGCCCTGCTGCGCGAACTCGAGTCGGCGCCTGTCGGCCGGCGCTGGCTCGGCTACATGAAGTTTCTCGGGCCTGGCTACCTGCAGAGTGCGATGACGCTCGGCAGCGGCACGGCCGCGAGCAGCCTGTTTGCGGGCGCGGTGTTCGGCTACGAGCTGCTGTGGGTTGCGCCAATCGGCATGGTGCTCGGGATCCTCGTCATGGGCGTCGTGTCGCACCAGACGCTGTCGACCGGGCAGCGCGTTCTGCCCGCGATGGCGACGCACGCCGGCAAGTGGATCGCTGCGGGCTTTGCGGTTGCCGCCATGCTCGCCTCGATCGTCTGGCACTTCCCGCAGTACAACCTGGCCGCCGCCGTGCTGGTCGATGCGGCCGAAGTGGCGACGGGCGCCGACAGCATCTCGCCGATGCTGGCGAGCGTTGTCGTGATGTTCTGGGCGATTTCGCTGTCGCTGACCTACGGCAAGAGCTCGGGGCTGGTGCGCTTCTACGAGAGCTTCCTGAAATACACCGTCTGGGGCATCGTCGTCTTGCTCGCTTGGGTTGTCATCAACACGCAGACCGATTGGGGCGCGGTCGCGAGCGGCTTTGTGCCGAGCGTGCCGGAGGATCGCAACGGCCTGCACGCGGTTGAAGTGATCGTTGCCGGCATCGCGGCGGCCGTCGGCGTCAATATGCTGCTGCTCTACCCATACAGTCTGCAGGCGCGCGGCTGGGGCCGTGAGCACCGCGGCCTGGCCCGCTTCGATTTGTGCACGGGCATGCTGCTGCCGTATGCGCTGGCAAGTTCGCTGATGGTGATTGCGGCAACCAACACGCTGCACGGCACCGGCGTGGGCAAGGGCGCTGCGGTCTCAGAGCTAGCCGTCGTGCTCGGGGACGTGATCGGCCCTGTCAGCGGCCGTTTGCTGTTTGACCTGGGCATGCTCGCCATGGCGCTCAGCACGATCACGCTGCACATGGTGTGCTGCGGGTTTGTTGCGATGGAGTGGTTTGGGCTGCCGTTCGGTTCGCGCAAGCAGAGGCTGTGCATGCTGCTGCCGCTGCCAGGCGTGCTTGCGCCGCTGTTCTGGGGCGATCTGGCCGTCTACTTGGCGCTGCCGACGACCGTGATTTGCGGTGCCATGCTGCCGATCGCCTACCTCGGCTTCCTGATCCTGCAGCGCAGTCGTGCCTACCTTGGCGACGACCGCCCGACCGGCTGGCGCGGCTTCGTGGCGACAGCTGGTCTGGTGCTGGCCGCCGGCGTGATCGTGACGTCCCTTACGATCTATTTGATGGACCGCTTCGGATCCTGATGGCTGCTCCTTCGCCCTCGTCTTCGCAAATGCCCAATACCTCGCCGACGTTTCGCCTTTGCTTTGGTGCGCTGCACGTCGTGATGCGCCCGGAATACCGCGAGTCTGGACACAGCCTCGCGACCCCAGGCAATGCGCTCGAGATCGAAGAGTCGCTCGACTGGCCGGCGACGATGGCGCTGCGTCGCGACATGGACGGTCTTGGCATTGGCATTGCCGAAGCGATGGACACGGCGCAGCGGTTCTTCATTGGCTGGCCGGCGGCGCGCCGCCTGATCGCCGAGACGGGGGCCCTGAAGCTCGCCAGCGGCTTTTGCGCGGGCGCTGGCACCGACCAGCTCAACGCCATCCGAGGCCAGACGGACCTCGTCGATGCCGTGGTTGAGCAGTGCGCCTACATCACGTCGCATGGCGGCATCCCGGTCATCCTGCCGATGCCCTGGCTTTGCGCTCAGGATGCGGACGAGCAGCAATACGTCGCCGTCTACGAAGCGATCATCCGGCAGGTGCGCGGGCCGATCTTCCTGCACTGGCTTGGCCCCATGTTCTTGTCGTCGCTCGAGGGCTATTTCCCGGGGCGTAGCTTTGAACGCATCATGGCGATCGATCCGTCGGTCGTGCGCGGCTGCAAGCTATCGCTGCTGGACCGCGGCTTCGAAGAGCGCACGCGCCGGGCTTTGCTGCCGTACGAGCAGATTGTCCTGACCGGCGATGACTTCCACTTCGGCCAGCTCATGCTCGGCGCGGAAGGCAGTGAGACGCCAACCCGCACGACCCGCATCGGGGATCGCACTGTGGCACTCGGCGACTTCAGCCATGCGCTGCTTGGCATCTTCGACGCGATCGCGGCGCCGACCCGTGACGCTCTCGAGGTGCTCAAGCAGGGAGATCGAGCGGGTTTCACCGAGCGTATGGAGCGCTGCGAAGAGCTCGGTCGCTTTGTGTTCCAGGAGCCGACCCAGCACTACAAGGCTGGGCTGGCGTTTTTGGCCTGGCTCAACGGGCTGCAGGAGAACTTCCTGTTGGTCAACCGCGAGGACGAGGCGCGCGACCATGCGCACTACCTGCGCTGCGCCGAGCTGGCGCGCGCAGCGGGCTGCGTGCGCAACCCAGACACGTTTGATGCGCGCCTGCGGCAGTTTGCCGCTGGCGGCGCATCTGCCGGCTAGCTGCCGATGGTGGCCGTGCCGCCGTTCGACATCACGATCGACAGGCTGTTGACCGTCGGCTCCCAGATGGCCCACTGGTGGAAGACCTCGAGGCCCAGCAGGGTCTGGTCGTTGGGAATCGAGATGCTCGATTGGCCGTCGCCGTTGCCGTCCGTGATCGCGAGATCGAGCACGTCGGTCGAAACCAGCAGGTCGCAGCCAGGCGCGCCCGGCAGCATCAGCGGCAGCGGCTGACCCTGCGAGGTCTGGTTGGACAGGCCTGAGACCAGCACGGCAAAGGTCGACGGCAGCGCGTCGCGCACCGTTGGCGAGTAGCTTGCGCCGAGCTGCGGCAGGCCGCTGGCGGCGATCGCCGGCGTCAAGAAGTTGGACTGGGCCGCGCAGTTCACGCGCCATGACGGGCGCTGCACGAGTGTCGATTGCGTCCAGTTCGGCTGGCCGTTGGCCGGATCGCGCCAAAAGCCGATGCCGTTGGTGCCGCCGGTCAGCGTGTTGATGTAGGCGTTCTGCCCGCTCGTATCCAAGCCGAGGTAGAACGTGCCGGTCAGCGCAACCGGCGTGCCAAACGTCGCCGTGTAAAACTGCTGCGATGGGCCAACCGTGACCGTGGTGCTCGCAAATGGCGTCGCAGCCGGCGCGCCGCCCGCATCGAGATAGATGTGCGCGGCCACGCTGACCGTGCCGCCGGTGGACGCGGTCCAGATATCAAACGCGTTGACGGTCAGCCCGCCGGTGTTCTGCACCTGGTAGCAGTATTCGTTGTCGCGCGTGTCCTGGCTCAAAGAGCCGCCGTTGGCGTTCAGGTCCGGGCACGGCACCGGCACGCTGACCGAGCCTTCGCAGCCTTGGCCAAACGTCAAGAACGTTGCGTAGCCAGCGCCGGCATCGACGTCGCCGGTCGCGCACAGGCCAAAGCCAGACGGGCCCACGGGGATCGATGCGCCGGTGACTTCAAACGTCCAGGTGCCGGCTTGGGGCGAGGCGATGGCAACGCGTTCGACGTTGTTCTTGAGGTCGGCGATGCCGCCCGTTGTCGACCAGCCGCCGGCAAAGATGTTGCCGCGGTAGACCGTTCCGTTGGGCGCGGTTGCGACCAGGTCGAGGTTGTTGACGACCGGGTTCGATGCGTTGACGGTGCCGGCGTAGTCGGAGAAGCACAGCGTCACTTCGAGCGGCCGCGAGCTGCTCAGCACGTTGAGTGCAAACTGGCGCGTTTGGCCGGTGGTCAGACCGCCGCTGCGGCGCTGGTCCACGACCCAAAGAGCGTCGCTATCGCCAGCAAAGTAGAGCGAGTCGTCGAGCACGACGCGGCCCCAGCCTTCCGTGCTGTTCGGGTAGCCGCTCACGCCGGTCATGTCGCGCGAGGTGTTGATGAGCACCGACTTGATCAGCGCGTTGCTGGGCGTCAGCGTGTTGCCGGGCGTGGCCACTCCCGTTGGGTAAAAGCCCTCCATGAAGTACTGGCGCACGATGGCGGCAGCGGCTGTCGCGCTTGGGCAAGCCATGCTGGTGCCGGTCAGCGACGAGGTGCCGCAGCCGCTGGTGCTCGCCGAGACGATGCTGCAGCCCGGCGTGAACAGGTCCGGCTTTTGGCGGCCATCGGCCGTTGGCCCCACGCCGCCACCGCACTTCGAGTTGGCGGAGTTGCCGTTTTGGCCGTTGCCGACCGCGACGAGGTTCTTGGCGTTCTCGGGGTTGCGCAGCGTCGACTGGTTGGTTTCGGCGAAGAACACGAGGTTCTCCTCGAAGTTCCAGTGGAACAGGTCAATCGCGTTGCAGTGCGAGTTGTAGGACGTGGTGCCGTCGTTGCCCCACGAGTTGGTGTGCAGGCGGGCGCCGGCGTTGCTGTGCGTCGTGGCCCGCGTGTACCAGACGTTGGCCGAGTAGTCCGAACTCGTGGCCATACGCGCCATGTAGGCGAGGCCGCGGTTGCTGGTGCTGCCGGTCACCGGCTGGGCGTCGCCGAGAGCCGTGCCGGCGGTGTGCGTGCCGTGCAGGTTTGCATTGGTGCTGCCCGAGCGGAACACGATCTTGCGGTGGTTGGGACCGATCGGGTTGGCGGTGTCGTTGAAGTAGCACGACGACGCGTTTACGGCACCGTCCATGTGGCCGATGATCTGCCCTTCGCCGTGCAGGCCTTCGTTCCAGATCCGGGTGTTGCCCGACTGGCCGGATTGCACGGTCCAGACCATGTCGTCGTTGCGCGGGGCGACGACGCTCTCGGCCTCGATCCACTGCACGTCGTGGCACTTGGCCACCGCGAACAGGTCCTTCTGGGCGACCTGTGCGACGATCAGCGCGCGGCTTTCGACCTGGTTTTGCTCGGCGACCACGGCTCCCGCAGCTTCGAGCTGCTGGATCAGGGTAGCGGCCGGCACGCCGTCAAATCCGACGATGGTCAGCCGACCTGCCGGTGCGCGCTGGAGCAGCAGCGGATCGATGCGCCATGCGGTGTGCATCGGCGACGACCAGAGGATCTCTTCGGCGGTTTTGCTCGCGGCGATCTGCGCGCGCGTGCCGCGCACGAGGAACGCATGGTTCGGCACGTAGTCGAGCACATCGAGGCCACGCTCGCGCAGCGCTTGCTGCTGGGCTTCGGTGACCGGGCCACTGAGCTGCACGACAAAGTAGTCGCCGCGGTCCTGGCCGGGTCGGCTCTGCAGCTCGACGGGGATGGCGGGGCCGGCCGTGCGGGTGTCAAAATCGCCGTATTTGAGCGAGAGGCGGCGCAGTTCGGCAGCGCGTCGATTCGCCTCTTCAAAGCTGATGGCTCCTTCGACGGGTAGAAGCTCTTGGGCGAGAGACGGGGCGCAGAGCCCAACGGCCGCCAGGATGGCGGATGTGGTGATTCGCATGTTGGTAGACGGAGCAGACCTGAGAGGGCAGGCAGGTCGTTTCGGCTCGGTTTGTGAAACGAAGCCGATTGCACAGTCTACCCGGATTGGGGTGGGCGGTTTCACCTCTTGATTGCGCATGACCGGATCGGCGAGGCAGGCGGCGACTGGCGCGCCATGCCCAGATCGGGCACGCTGCGCGCGTGTTTGCCCCGTTGCGCATCGGTGACTTTGAAATCGGCCTCTGCGCCGTGCAGGCTGCGTTGAGCGGCTACTCGGACTTGGCCATGCGCACGGTCGCGCGCGAGCACGGTGCCGCTTACGCGATCAACGAGGTCGTGCTCGATTCGCTCGTGCTGCAGAAGGGCAAGCTACAGCGGCGCATTTTGTCCGTGCCCGAGCACGACCACCCGGTGGGTGGCCAGCTCATGGGCAGCCAGCCCGAGACGTTTGGCCAGGCCGCGCGCGAACTCGTGCGCGCGGGCTACGACATCGTCGACATCAACTTTGGCTGCCCGGTCAACAAGGTGCTCGGGCGTCGGCGCGGCGGCTGGCTGCTGCAAGATCCCGATACCGCGCTTGCGATCGTCCAGTCGGTTCTCGATGCCGTGCAGGGTGATGCTCCGGTCACGGTCAAGATGCGTCGCGGCAGCGACGATTCGCCGGAGGCAGAAGCGCGCTTTTGGACGATCCTCGAAGGCGCCATCGAGCGCGGCATCGCCGCCGTCACGGTTCATCCGCGCACCGTTGCGCAAAAGTACGTTGGGCCTAGCCGTTGGCCGTTCTTGTCCGAAGTGCGCCGGCGGGTCGGCCCAGACTTCACCGTGCTCGGCAGCGGCGATTTGTTCTCGCCCTACGACGTGCTCGACATGATGCGCGAGACCGGCGTCAACGGCGTCACGGTTGCGCGCGGCTGCATCGGCAATCCGTTTGTGTTTGGCCAGATCCGCGATCTGCTCGCCGGGCAGACGCCCAAGCGGCCGACCTGCGCGCAGCAGCGGGCGGCGATCGAGCGTCACTGGCAGCTCGCCCTGCCGTTTTATGGCGACGAAAAGCGGGCGCTGCCGCCGGTGCGCATGCACGTCATCAAGTATGCGCAGTACCACCGGGAGCCGGTTGCCGCGCGCGAGCGATTGGTTCGAGTGCGCAAACCCGAAGAGCTGCATCAAGCCGTGCAGGAGGTGTTTGATGACCGTCACGACGAAGGTCGGAGCGTCGAATTGCTGCGCGAAGACGCAGTGGTTCCTGCTTTGCAGGGCTGCGGCAAATGACGGGTTTTTCGCCGGGAGACGCTCGCCAGCTGGAGTTGGTTGGGTTCGCGTCAGGGCGGCGTGAGCTCGCGGAGCGCGAAGCTGAGCTGCGCGCATGCGAGGGCGAAGTGCTCCGCAGCCAGCAGTCGCTGCGGCTGTGGGAGCGCAAGGCCGGTCAGGCGGCCGAGCAGCTCGAAGATCTCGACCGATCTGGGCTCTTCGCCCATCTCGGGAAGTGGGTCGCGGGGCGGCTCGCGGGCGGCAAGCATGTCGGCGAGCGCGCGGGTCGTCAGCAGCTGGAGGCAGAGCTCAAGACTGCGCGGTCAAGCCATGCCGAGATCGAGTCTGTGCACTCCGAATGGCTCGCCAAGCACGATGCGTTGGCGGCTGAGGTCGCGCGCCTTCGCGCCGAGTCGGCCCCATACGAACAGCTGCTCGCCGACAAGGAGGAGTGGCTGCGCGAGAAGCGCGCGGAGCTGCGGCAGCCTCTTGACGAGTCGGCACGTTGTATCGGCGATGCCTACGAGCTCCGCGATGCGCTGCGGGCGGTGCGCGACTTCGGACGCGCGGCGGAGAACGAGCTGGTCGAGGCCAAGCTCGCGCTGCGTATCAACCGGATGCCGAAGCCGCATGGTCTGTATCTCGGCCGCGCGGTTCAGCACCTCAACATGTTCGAAGAGGGGCTGGCGACGCAGCGAGCTGTCGTGGAGCAACTCGGGGTGTCCGCGGATCTTCTGCCCGACCCCGGGCCCTTGATCGACGAAGTGCTGCAGGCGGGGATGCGCGAAACCAGAGGGCGGCATAGCAGCTACTTGGACCAGCAGGCCCACGTGGTTGAACTGCTCGAGGCACTCCGCAGCCGAATCTGGCTGGTCGAGAAGCAGCACGAAGCGGTGGTCGCAAAGGTCTCGGAGCTCGTCGCGGTGCGGCGGCGCTGGATCGAAGAGCTCTAATTGCGGCTTAGGGTCCGGGTGAAGCTCAGGATCCGGGGAAACCCGCGCCCAGCTCGGTGCTTCTCCTCGTCGCGCCCGTGCTGCATTCGCCAATGCCATCGCAATCTCGGCAACGGCTGCTTACCTTCTATGGCATCGGTCGATAGGTCGATCGCACGATTCTCGCACGTTCGTTGATGGCAGAGACCGACATCGCAGTCGTTGGCATGGGTTGCCGACTGCCCGGAGCGCAAAATCTCGGGGCCTTCTGGCGCATGCTGCGCGACGGGCGCGATGCGCGCCGCGAGCTTTCCGATGAGCACCTGCGGTCGGTCGGTGTCCCCGACGAGGTCCTGCAGGATCCGGACTTCGTCCGGGCCGCGATGGTGCTCGACGGCATCGATCAGTTTGATGCCGGCTTCTTCGGGTTTTCGCCGCGCGACGCCGCTTTGTTCGATCCACAGCACCGCCTCTGGCTCGAGGTCTGCTGGGAGGCTTTTGAGCACGCGGGACATGTCCCGGATCGGTTCGACGGGCGCGTTGGCGTTTTTGCCGGCTGCGGCATGGACACCTACCTGCTGCACAACGTGCTGAGCAACCCGGATCTGGTGCGGCAGATCGGCATGTTCTTGATCCGGCACACGGGCAACGACAAGGACTTCCTCGCGACCCGGACGAGCTACCAGTTCGACCTGCGTGGACCGAGCGTCAACGTCGTCACTGCGTGTTCGACGTCGCTGGTCGCCGTGCACCAGGCGGCGCAGAGCTTGCTCAACGGCGAGTGCGACATGGCGTTGGCCGGTGGCGTCACGGTCCTCGTGCCGCAGGATCGCGGCTACCTCTACAAAGAAGGCGAAGTGCTGTCTTCGGATGGCTACTGCCGCGCGTTTGACTCGCGCAGCAAGGGCACGATCTTCGGCAGCGGCGCCGGCGTTGTGGTGCTGCGGCGGCTGCAGGATGCGTTGGACGACGGCGATACGATCCACGCGGTCGTCTCCGGCACGGCGGTCAACAATGACGGTGCCCGCAAGGTCAGCTTCTTGGCGCCGAGCGTCGATGGCTACGCCGAGGTTGTCGCTGAAGCGCTGGCGCTCGCCGATGTCCCGGCGGAGCGCGTGCAGTATGTCGAAGCGCACGGCACGGGCACCTCGGTGGGGGACCCGATCGAAATCGAGGCCCTGACCCAGGCGTTTCGCGCCGCGTCCCCGGCGGGAGCGGACCCCGCGGACTCCGCGGCGAGCGTGCCGAGCGGCTTCTGCGGCATCGGTTCGGTCAAGACCAACATTGGCCACCTCGATACCGCCGCCGGTGTCGCCGGTTTGCTCAAGGTGGTGCTTTCGATGCAGAACGGCGAGCTGCCGGCGAGCCTGCACTACGAGAAGCCCAACCCGCTGATCGACTTTGAGCGATCTCCGTTTCGCGTCGTAGCTGATCGCGCCGAGTGGCCACGTCCGGTCGATGGCCCGCGCACGGCCGGCGTCAGTTCGCTTGGCGTCGGTGGCACCAACGCTCATGCAATCGTGCGCGAGGCGACGGAGCAGCCGCAGGCGCCGACGCAGGTCTATCCACGGCGCTGCCACTTGCTGCCGATCAGCGGCAAAGCACAGCAGGCCGCGACCGACAACGCTGTGCGACTTGCCCAGCATTTCGAAGACCAGCAAGCCGAGGACGATCGCACCGGGCCGGCGCGCGCCGAACTGGCGGACGTTTCGTGGACGATGCAGCACGGTCGCCGCGCGTTCTTGCACCGTACGTTCGCCGTCGGCGCCGACGAGGCAGAGCTGGCGCAGTCGCTGCGCAGCGACGAGACCTCGCAGCAGGTCAAGAAGGCGCCCGAGCGCGCGCCGTCGGTGGTCTTCCTCTTTCCCGGCGGTGGCGCCCAATACCCGGGCATGGCCAAGGAACTCTACGAGTTCGAGCCGGCCTTCCGCGTAGCGGCGGACGCATGCCTGGCGGCCCTGCCGGACAGCGCCCGGACCCGCGTCTACGAGCTTCTGTTTGGGATTGCCGCGCACGCTGACGCGGATCGCAGCGTCGAGATGGAGCGGCCGAGCCTGCTGCTGCCGACGCTGTTTGTCGTCGAGTATGCGCTCGCGCAAACGCTGCGTTCGTTTGGCATCAAGCCGGATGCGATGCTTGGGCACAGCCTGGGCGAATACGTTGCCGCAACGCTCGGCGGCACGTGGACCCTCGATCAGGTCTTGCCGGTGCTGGTGCTGCGCGGCGAGTGCATGGAGCAATCCGAAGCGGGCGCGGTGCTCAGCGTTTCGCTGCCGGCGGCCCAGGTGCAGGCGTTTGGCGATGGCGAGCTGTCGCTGTCGGCGGCCAACGCGCCCGAGCTGTCGGCCGTGGCGGGATCGCCCGTCGCCATCGAGCGCCTCGAGCAAACGCTTCGCGAGCAGCAGGTGGATTGCCAGCGGTTGCGCATTGGTGTCGGCGCGCACAGCCATTTGCTCGACAGCGTGCTCGACCGCTTTCGTGACGGCCTGCGGCAGTTTTCGCCCCAGCCGGCGACGACGCGCTGGGTCTCCAACGTCACCGGCGACTGGATCGAGCCCGAACGCGCCGCCGACGTCGAATACTGGGTCGAGCACCTGCGGCGGACCGTGCGCTTCGAAGACGGTGTCGCCACGCTGCTTGACGGTGGCGATCGCGTCTTCATCGAGGTGGGGCCTGGCAAGGCGCTGACGTCGCTGGTGCGCATGCACGAGCGGGCACGCGGCAGTTCCGCACTGGTGACGGTGCCGCATCCGCAGGACGTCAAGCCGGCGGACTCGTTTTTGCTCCAGTCGCTTGGTCAGATGTGGCAGCGTGGCGTCGAGATCGACTGGCAAGCCTTTCACGGCGGCGTGCGTCGGCGTCGGGTGCCGCTGCCGACCTACGCCTTCCAGCGGCAGCGCCACTGGATCGAGCCGGGCACGTCGACGGGCTACGACGGCATTGGTGCCGAAGATGATCAGCCGCAGGCTCCCAAGCGGCTGCCGGAGTCGGAGTGGCTGCAGACGGCTTCGTTCAAACCGCGCGAGCTGCCGACGCAAATTCAGGCCATGGCCGGCGCACACTGGCTGGTTGTTGGTGGCGAAGGCCCCGTGGACATCCTCGTCGATGCGCTTGCCGACGAGTTGGTCAAGGATGGAACCGCGGACGGGGCTGGCGCCGGCCAGCTGACGTGGTTCGTCGATTCTGAGCAGGAACGCGAGGAGCAAGACCGCACGCGTCTGCCGTTTGACGACGTCGAAGCCTGGGGCCGTGCGCTAGCCGCCACTGTCGAGCGCAGTGGGGTTCCGGACCGCATCCTGTTTGCCCATGCGCTGACGGAGGACGACGCCACTCGGCTGGTGCACACGCTGGTTGCGATGTTCCAGGCGTTTGGCCGCGTGCAGCCGGATGGCGGCCAGCGCGTGCTCGCACTGACGCAGGGTGCTGCTGCGGTTGCCGATGAGCCGCTGCGGCGGCCTTGGCAGGGGGCCGTGGCCGGCTTCTTGCGCGTTGTGCCGCGCGAGTTTCTTTGCGTGTCGACAACCTGCGTGGACGCGGACCCGACCGCAGATGTCGACATGTTGGCGCGTCGATTGCGCCGCGAAATTGAGCGGGACCTGCAGACGCTGGGGGTCGCGATACGCGATGGCGTTCGCTACGTGCAAGAGCTGCAGGCGGTCGAGTCGCGCGAGTTGATCGAGACGCCGTGGCGCGAACGCGGCGTCTACCTGATCACGGGCGGCCTTGGTGGCATTGGCATGCTGCTCGCAGAACATCTGGCGCAGACGCGACACGCCAAGCTGGTGCTGGTCTCGCGCCGCGGCCTGCCGCCGCGAACAACGTGGGACGAATGGGTCGCGCTGCGCCAAGGCGACCGCAATGCCGACTTGATCCAGCGCATCCGCGCCATGGAGCGCCTCGGTGCCGAGGTCGAGGTGCAGGCCGCTGATGTGGCCGATCGCGACGCAATGCGCGCCGTGGTGGCGGCGAGCCGCGATCGCTTTGGCGAACTGCACGGCGTCGTGCACACCGCTGGGGTTCTCGACGATGGCCTGATCCAGACGCGCGATCTCGAACGCACAACGCGTATCCTGAGGCCCAAGGTGCTCGGGGCGCAGGTGCTCGACGAGGTCACGGCGGACGCAGCGCTCGAGGTCTTCGTCGTCTTTGGGTCGACCAGTAGTTTGGCCGGCATTCCGGGACAGTGTGACTACGCCGCCGCAAACGCGGCGCTCGATTCGTTCGCGATTTGGCGCAATCGGGCACGGGCCGGTCAGACCTTGGCGATTGATTGGGGCATTTGGCAAGACGCCGGCATGCTCGTCGATGGCCTCGACGTGGAGCGGCAGGTGCCCGAGTGGCTTGGGGCGCGCGGCGAGCACAATGGCGCGACGGAGTTTGTCGCCGCCTGGTCGCCGGCGACGCATTGGATGCTGGCCGAGCACCGCATCAAGGACGGCGACTGCGTGATGCCGGGCACCGGCCACATCGAACTGATGACGACGGCAGTGCAGGCCGTCGCCAACCGCGCGCAGGTGACGCTGCACGACGTCGAGTTTCGGACGCCGCTGGCGTTTGTGGGCGATCGTCCGCGTGACGTCGTGGTTTCGGTTCGGGCGGTGCGCGATGGCTTCGACGTTACGGTCGCGAGCGGTGAGGCCGGTCACGCATCCGAACACGAACGCGCGACCCATGCGCTTGCGCGGGCACGGATCGCGCCGGTCGTCGACGCGGATATGCCGCTCGACGTCGATGTGTGCAGTGAAACCGCCGGTCCCGAGGTGGCGCCGGCAAGCGACCAGAGTCGGCACGTGGCGTTCGGGCCACGCTGGCAGTGCATCGAATCGGTTCGCGTCGGGGACGACTGCGTGCTGGCGCGGCTGCAGCTGCCCGATGCATTCGTCGAAGATCTCGAGGAGTATCGGGCGCACGCGGCGATGCTCGATATGGCTTTTGGCTCCGGGATCCGGCTGCTGTCGGGTGACCGGCCAGATGCACTCTTCGTGCCGGTTGGCTGCGATCGCGTGGTCGTGCACGGCCGCCTGCCCGCCGAGATCCTCAGCCACGTCGAACTCAATGGCTACGACGCGCGCACGGGCATCGGCACGCTCGACGTGACCGTGATGACTCCGCAGGGTGTCGCGCTGGTGCGCATGGAGGGGCTGTGCCTATACGGTGTTCGCGGCGCGTTTGCCGGGCGGGTGGGCAATGAGGACCGCGGCGAAGGCGCCGTGGCTGCCGACCTCCCACTGTCTGCGAGTGGTGACGCGAAGACGCTCGCCATCTCGGGAGCATCCGCCGGTACGCCGACCGCAGCGCTGCCGCCGAGTCGCATCGCCACGATCTTGCCGCGCGGCATCACTGCGCGCGAAGGCATGCAGGGGTTGGAGCGCGCGCTGCTTGCTGGCGCGCCGCGGGTGGTGCTGTCGCCGCTCGACGTGCGCCGAACGGCCGAATGGCTGTCGCTGCCGCCGGATACGGGCCGCTCACGGTCCTTTGGCGAATCGAGCTCTGCGGACAGCGGCGCAAGTGAGCAGCCCCGGGATGATCTCGAACGCAGCCTGGCAGCCGCGTTTGCCGATCTGCTCGGGGTAGAAGACCCGGACATCGACGAAGACTTCTTTGAGCTAGGTGGTCACTCCTTGCTCGCCGTGCGCCTGTTCGCGCGGATCCACAGCGAGTTTGGCCTCGATCTCGGGCTGTCCAACCTGCTGAGCGCGGGCAGCGTGCGCCGCTTGGCGGCGGTTGTTCGCGGCGAACTCGGCATGCCCGAGCCGGGGGACCAGCCGGCGCGCTCGGTGGCGGCGCACAAGGGCCAGCACGTCGTGCCGATTCAGACCGAAGGAACGCGTCCCACGCTGTTCTTGGTGCACGGAGCGGGCGGCAACGTGCTTGGCTTCCGCGATCTCGCGCACTACTTCGGCAAGGACCAGCCAGTGTTCGGTCTGCAGGCGCGCGGCGTCGATGGCAAGCAGGCGCCGCATACGACGATTGCCGAAATGGCGCAGGCCTACCTTGCGGAGATCCGTGAGGTGCAGCCGCGCGGGCCCTACTACTTTGGCGGCTACAGCGGCGGTGGCGTCATCGCCTATGAGATGGCACAGCTGCTGCGTGCCGTCGGCGAGCACGTTGCGTTTGTCGGCATGATCGACTCGTGGTGCCCGCAGATGCCCCAGCGCGGCAAGGTCGCACGGGTCTTGCTGCACGTCGGCCGCATGATCCGCAAGGGGCCGGGGTATCCGCTCGGCATCCTCAAGATGAAGCTGCAGCGCCGCTCCGCTGCGCGCGACAGCGAGAAGGCGCGGGAGCAAGGCGGCACGGTGCCGCAGGATAAGCGCGGCTTTGAAGTGCAGTTCGCGTTTGAGCGCGCGTTTGTGCAGCACCGGGTGCAGCGCTACGAGGGCCGAGTCTGGCTCTTCCGCGCCGCCGACCAGCAGCTTGGCACGCGCTACATCATCGACGACCGATTGGGATGGGGGCCGTTCGTGGCGCAAGGCGTCGAAGTCCAGGAGTGCCCCGGCAACCACTTTACGATGTGCACCGAGCCCAACGTGCAGGTGCTGTGTCGCTACATGATGGCGGCGATGGACGAAGTGATGGCTGAGGTCGACAGCAGCGTCTAGCGCAAGTGCCGCTGGACGAACGGCAGCAGCTCGGCGGCGATGAGGCGGTGCCCAGCGGCGTTGCAGTGGATGTCCGTCGCGAAGTAGTTGTCAGCGCCGCCGCTCGTCCGCATGGGCTCGAGCAGCGAAAGAAACGGCAGCTTGAGGTCGGCGCAGATGCTGGCCATCGCGGCATGTGACGGGGCGGCTTCGCCTGCGGCCATCTCGCGAGTTGGGATCATGAAGACGACAAGCTTGGTCGCTTTTGCCGGCGCGGGGGTCGCGGCCGACGTCGCTTGCTGCATGCGCTGCAGGGCCCACCGCATCGCCAGCAGCTGTCCCGCCATCGGCACCGCCGCACGCTCGCGCGCTTCGGTGGCCGCTAGCTCGCTGCCGCGTCGCGGCAAGAACAGGTTCTTGTGTACGGACTGGTAGAGCGCGCAGTGTCGATAGAGCCACCAGGCGCCGGGGGCCGGCTGCAGGAAGCGCGTGAAGCTCTCGGTCGCGAGTTCGCGCACCAGCTCGACCGCAGGGTTGCCGTCCGGGCCTGGCGTGAGCCGCACGTGCGGGCGAGGACCGAGGCCGCTGAAGTATGGCATCAGATTGTCGACGAGATCGTTCTCGTAGACAGCGAGCACCACGAGCTGGGGCCGGCAGAGGGCTAGCTGCGCTTCGAGAGCGAGGGCTTCTTGCACCGTCGAGTAGCCGCCGACGCCGGCATTGGTGCAGCTGGTCTCGGGCAGCGTCCGGTGGATCCGGGTCGTGAACAGCTCTTCGAATGCGACTTCGGTGCCGTGCGTAAACGAATCGCCCAGGAACAGCACGCCGCCCTGGGGCTGCGTTGCCGCTGCGCTGGCGTCCGCCAACCCGATGCGGTGTCCGGCCGCGTCGCTCACGATGCGAACCGTCTGCCCGGCTTCGTTGGCCAGCCCTCGGTCAAGGCTGGCGGCGGCGCGCCAGCCGAGCTGCGCATCGAGCGTGTAGATCGGTGGATTCAGAAGGCTCCGCGCCACTCGCAGCGCGACCTCCGCAAGCAGCACGGCAAAGCCCGTTGCGGCAGCCAGCAGCAACAGGCGGCGCCGCCAGCGCCGGCGGGAGCCGTGGCCATGGGGCGTTTTCGTGGGCTTTTCCGCGGGCTTCTCGGCGGAACCCCTCGGTGCCGTTGCGCTGGTTTCGCTCATGGCGCAGCCGGAGCTCCGCGCTGCAGGCAGTCGGCGAACGTTGTGGCGCCGACGTTGGCGCCGCAGACGATCAGGCCGATGCGCTTACCTTGGAGCGGCTCGGCGAGCTGCAGCATCGCCGCCGCGGTCGCGGCCCCGGCGGGCTCGACCGCGAGCTTGGCGTCGGCGAACAGCAGCCACATCGCGCGGCACAGAGCGTCATCGTCGACCTGGACCAGCTCGTCGACGTGGCGTTGGCAGAGCGCGAACGAATACGGCATCGCCATCGGGGCGCCGAGGCTGTCGGCGATGGTGCGGACCTTGTCGATGCGCTGGGGTTCGCCGGCCGCAAAGCTGCGCGACATGGAGTCGGCGCCGGTTGGCTCGACGCCGATCACGTGGCAGCGGGGCTGCAGCTGCTTGACCGCGCTGGCCACACCGCCGCACAGGCCGCCGCCGCCGATCGGCACGATCAACGCATCGAGTTGGCCGACCTGCTGCAAAAACTCGAGCGCCATGGAGGCGGCGCCGAGAGCCATCGCCTCGCCCTCAAACGGATGCACAAACGTCCGGCCTTCGTCGCGTTCGATTTGTTGGGCGCGATCAAATGCGATGGCGACGTCATCGACGAGTTCGACGGTGCCGCCAAGCGCGCGGCAGGCCTCGATGCGGGCCGGGTCGGCGGTCTTTGGCATCACGACTTTGGCGTCGCAGCCAACCTCCCGCGCGGCGTACGCAACGGCCATCGCATGATTGCCTGCGCTCACGGCGGTAACGCCACGCGTCCGCGCTTCGTCGTCGAGCCCCAGCATCGTCAGCAAGACGCCGCGCGCTTTGAACGAGCCTGCATGCTGGAACAGCTCGAGTTTGAGCCAGAGCTCCGAGCCGGCGGGGGCGCGAGCCTCGATGCGCTGGCCCTGCCATTGCCAGGCGGGCGTCTTGCGCACGCGCGTCCCCAGCCTGCGGCGTGCGTCCTGAATCTCAGCCAGCGATGGAGTTGCGAATGGTTCGACCTTCGGCATGTCGTTCTTTGCCACATCTGGGCGCGGCGCCCGGCGGGGAATGGCCCGTTGGAATGGCCCATGAAATGGCCCGAGAGATGGTCTCGTATCGGGTCGTTGCGGGCGTTTGGCCACCGGGAGGGATCGCGGAACGTGATCCTCGAAGTTCATCCCTAGGGCCGCGGTGGGCGTGGGGTGAACCCGATGCATCGGCTTCCTGGAGCTCGACACAACCCGCGGCGGCACACACCGCCACGGCAACCAGAAACCTCAGCTCCACCGCTTCAGTGCAAGGGCGACTGATGCGGAACACAGGCGAACCTGCGTCGGGGCCGACACATCGAGACCAGAAAGGTAGTCTCGTATTCGCCAGAGTTAAAGCCCGGGCTAGGACGGCGGCGAGAATGCGCTCGGCAAACGATGCGGCACGCCGTCTACCAGCGCGAGAATGCTGGGTGGCCGTCTTCGACCGCAACGAACTTGCCGTCGCATGTCGCGCAGATGCGCCCGTTTGCGTGCAGAGTGCCTGCTATTCTGGCACGTCGTCCCTCACGCTCTGTCAAGCGAGCGCGCAGCGTGACCGGGCCATCGATGGGCGTTGGACGCCGAAGTTTAATTGTGTATTCGGCGGTCACCGTCGCGGGCGGCACGTCGCTGCCGAGCCCCAGCATCAGGTGGTAGGCGGCGGCCCAGTTGCAATGGCAGTCCAGCAAGGTGCCGATGATGCCGCCGTTTAGCACGCCCGGAAACGCCTGGTGACGCTCGGCCGGCTGCCATTCGCAGACGATTTCGTCGCCCTCGACAAAGCTGCGAATGCCGAGCCCGTCGGCGTTGGCGGGGCCGCAGCCGAAGCACGCGTTCTCCGGTGCGTACTGTTCCTGCAGGCTCTGCGTCATGGCGGCGATGATCTCGGCTGGCGTCGTTCAGTGCGAGCATCTGTCACGCTTTTGGCCGTTGCGCCATGATTCCAGCATGCGCTCGTCTCGTCGTTCGTTCCTCGGTGCAGCGGCTGCCGCCGCGGCCTCTTCCCGTCTCGGTGCCACGGCCGCTGCCTCCGGCAGCCTTTCGGAGTCGCAGCAGGTCCCGTCCCCGGCGGGCTTGCGCCGGCCACGTCGGCTGATGGTCATTGGCGTTGCCAACCGCGGCGGAGCGAATCTAAACGGCGTGCAAAATGAGACCATCGCCGTGCTCTGCGACATCGACGGCGAACACCTCAAGAAGGCGAAGGAGCGCTTTCCAGAGGCGGAGACCGTGACGGACTACCGCGAGGTCCTGACCGACGCCACGCGCTGCCAAAAGCTCGATGGAGTCGTCATCAGCACGCCGGATCACACCCACTACCACCCCGCGATGCTCGCGATCCAGCAGGGGCTCGACGTCTACTGCGAAAAGCCGCTGACGCAGACCATCGCGCAGTCGCGCCGGCTGCTGGTCGCCGCCCAGGCGCGTGGCTGCGTAACGCAGATGGGCATCCAGATCCACGCGCGCGACAACTTTCGTCGCGTTGTGGAAGCCGTGCGCGCGGGGGCTGTCGGCCGCGTGCGCGACGTCTACGTCTTCGTCAATGGAACCAACTGGTCGGCGAGCGAGCTGCCCAAGACCGCCGATGCGCCCGAGCACGTCGCGTGGGACACGTGGCTCGGCCCGGCGCAGCCGCGCGACTTTTCGCCTGGCTACCACCCGGCAGGCTGGCGCCGCTACTGGGCGTTTGGCGGCGGCACGACCGCCGACATGGCCTGCCACTACAGCGACCTTGCGTTTTGGGCGCTGGATCTGGATGCACCGACCTCGCTGCAGGCCGACGGCCCGGCGCCCCACCCCGAATGCGCGCCGGACGGCATGCGCTGCGTCTACGACTACCCGGCGCGCGACGTCGCCGGCCGCGGCCGGCGCGAAGCGCTGAAGCTGCACTGGCACGCGGCCAAGGATCGTCCGAGCGAAGTGCTCCAAAAGCTCGGGCTCGAAGACTGGCGCAACGGCGTGCTTTTCGTCGGCGACGATGGCTGGCTGGTCAGCAACTACGACAAGCACATCCTCGGCCCGGACACGCGCGCCGCCGAATGGGTGCCGCCGCCGCAGACGATCGCCAAGTCCGTCGGCCACCACCGCGAGTGGCTCGACTGCTGCGCCGATCGCACCCAGCCGAGCTGTTCGTTTGCCTATTCGGTGCCGCTGACCGAGGCGGCGCTGCTCGCCAACGTCGCCTACCGCGCGGCCGCCGGCAAGCGCATCGCGTGGGATGCGGTCACGATGCGCACCGACGATGCTGCTGCCAACGCGCTGCTCGATGTCGAGGCTCGCGCCGGCTTTGACGTGTAGCGGTCGGAAGCGCCCATCTGGCTTCGCTGCGGTTGTTCTGCCGGGCTACACGTGCTTCGCCAAACGCGCACCGACTTCGAGCAGCAGCCCCGTCTCCGTCGGCGTGAAGTCGTAGGCGGTCGGCTTTGCGATGCCCAAGACGCCACGCAGGCGGTCGCCATCGAGCATCGGTGACGCGAGCGAGCCTTCCATCTGGGTCATCTTTGCCGTCGGCCGTGCGACGCCGCTGTCGTCCGTTTGCAGGTTGCAGACCTGCACGGGTTCTTTGCGTTCGGCGGCGATGCCGGCCATGCCCTTGCCGATCGGGATGAGCTGCACCTTGTCGAGAACCGGTGGCGGCAGGCCCTGCTGCGCCGCCAAGTGCAGCATGCCGTCGTCGCCGAGCAGGTGGGCGGTTGCGACGGGGCACGAAAAGCGGTCGGCGAGCGCGGCGAGCACTTCGGGCCAGGCGATCGGAGAAGCTTCGAGCAGGCTGTCTAGCTTCGTCAGCAGCGGTTCCGAGGCGGAGTCCATGCTCCCCAGTCTACCGGCTGGCGCGACGGCGCCGGGCGCGATTTAGCTGCGCCGCAACGCGGCCACGACGCGGGCGACGTCGACGTCTTCGGTCGTGCGCACCGAATACTCATCGCGGACTTCGGTTGCACCCATGGGCACGCCTTCTCGGCGGAACTTCATGCGGCTGTCTCGCGAGCCGGCGGCCGAAAGATGCACTTCGCGCACGCCCGTCAGCTCCACCAGGCGTTCGACGGTGTCGCCGCGCACGCCGGCGCCGGCCATGACCGTGATCCGGTTGTCCGCCCGCCGGACAAAATCACGCAGGCGCAGTCGACCGTCGTAGGCGCTTTTGGCCTGTCCCGAAGTCAGCACGCGTGCCACGCCGAGTTCTACCAGCGTCTCGATGGCCTCGTCGCCGTCGCGGCACAGATCAAATGCCCGGTGGCAGGTGATGGGCAGGCCGTCGGCGAGATCGACAAACTCGGCCATGCGGCGGCTGTCGATGTCCCCGGTTGCGGTCAGCGCGCCGACGACGAAGCCGTGGGCGCCCGCTTCGCGCAGCGCTTCGATGTCGCGCACCATCACGTCGACTTCGTCCGCGCCGTAGAGAAAGTCGCCGGGGCGCGGCCGCAGCATGGCGAAGACCGGAATCTGGACTGCGCTCGATACGGCCTGGCAGAGGCCGACGCTCGGCGTCAGGCCGCCGGCATCGAGGTTTGCGCAGAGTTCGATGCGGTTGGCTCCGCCCACGACGGCCGCGTAGGCGCCGGCGAGCGATTCGACAGCGCATTCGACAAGAACGGGTGCATTGGCGGCGTCGACCACAGCTCCTATGGTGCGCACATGCGCGCTCAATTGCTGCACCTTTCCGGACCCCAGCGCGGGCGCACCGTGACCTATCGCGAACCGGTGGTGCACATTGGCCGCGCGAGCAGCAGCGAATGCGCGCTCCCCGTCGACGCCGTGGCCGACGAGCACGCCAAGATCACCTGGATCGAAGACGACTGCCGCTTTCATCTGCAGGGGATCGATGGCCCGGTCTTCGTCAACGGCCAGCAGGTCGACGAGGTCTACCTGCGCGATGGCGACCAGCTCGAGTTTGGGGTCGGTGGCCCGCGGGCGCGGTTTCGCATCTACGTGCCGATCGGCGCGGTCTGCAAACCGGTTCGTCGCATGCTGTCGGACGCGAAGGCCGTGGCCGAACACAGCGATGCCGGCACGGCGACGCGCATGCTGACCAAGGACCTGCTCACTCAGGCGACGCCGCAGCTCAAGATCGGCTTCCCGCTGCTCGTCGTGGGCGCGGCTTTGCTGGTCGCGTGGCTTGGCGGCTGGTTCGTCAGTCGTTCGATTCAGCAGCGGGAGCAGGAGACGGCGGATCATGTCGCGATGCAGGAGATTGCCGAGCTGCGCAAGCAGCAGGCGGAGGTCGCCAATCGCATCGAGCAGCTTTCGCAGGCCGACGACGTCTTTCGGCGGGTCCAGCGCGAATGGTCGCGCGGCGTCTGCTTGATCCACGGCATCTATCGCATGGAAATGCCGGATGGCTCGTGGTTCGAGGCGAGGCCGGGCAAGCCCTATCAGTCGGAGTACACCGGCTCTGGTTTTCTGGTCAGCGCCGATGGGCAGATTGTGACCAACCGTCACGTCGCGCTGCCGTGGACGGAAGACGGTCAGGACAAGACGCTGGTGGAGGCAGGCGCCAAGCCAAAGTTCGTGCACTTCACCGCGACGTTCCCGGGGCGCGCCCCGGTCGACATCGGCCAAGACACGATCCGGCGCCGCAAGGACACGCTCGACGTAGCGGTGGTTCGCCTCGAGCCCAATCAGGTCGAAGGCATCCCGATCCTGCCGCTGCGCGAGGACGGCACCGAAGGCGACGACCAGCGCGCGATCGTGGTTGGCTATCCAACCGGTCTCGGGGCGCTGCTGGCGCGCGCCGACAGCGATACTCTCGACGCGTTGCGTCAGACGGCAGCGTCGATGAGCGACGCGATTTCGCAGCTCGCGACCGCCGACAAGATCCGGCCGGTCATCACCAAGGGCGTGGTCAGCAACGCCGAGAACAACATCATCGCCTACGACGCGTCGACGACGGGTGGCGGCTCGGGCGGGCCGGTCTTTAGCGGTCGCGGCGACGTGATCGCCGTCAACTTCGCCGTGCAGCGGAACTTCGTCGGCAACAACCTGGGGGTGCCGATCCGGTTCGCGCGGGCGCTGCTCGAGTAGCGGCGCGACGGATCCGGCGCACGCCGACTTTTGTCGAGTCCGGTCGCGCCGGATATCGCTCCGGCGGCCCTGGCTGGGCTCCGATCAGACCGAAAAAAATCGGTGCGCGCTGGCGCCAATCTGCGAAACTGTCGGCCCGCGGTCGGTCAGCCGCGAAGCGCCCACGTGGCGGAGGGCATCGAAGTGGTCGGCAGAAAAAAGAATCCGGTGGGCGGGCTGCAAAGCCAGAAAGATGGCGGTGCGCGCCAAAATGGCGGGGCCCTGGGCCCGCGTGGGCGCGGGCTGTTTGGTCGTCTTCTCGAAGGCCTGCGCGCGCCCCCGGCGCCGCGGCAGGAGGCCATCTCGATCGCCGTTGCGAGCGGCAAAGGTGGCACGGGCAAGTCCTTCCTGGCGACGTCGCTGGCGGTGCTGCTGCACCGCGCCGAGCGGCGGACGGTGCTGGTCGACTGTGACTTTGGGCTGGCGTGCGATCACCTGCTGCTCGGCGTCAAGCCGACGCTGACGCTGCAGCAGCTGCTCGCGGGCCAGTGCTCGATCGAGCAGGTCCTGGCGCAGACCCCGTGCGGGCCGCGGCTGCTGCCCGGCGCGTCCGGCGTGCGGCGCATGGCGACCCCGACCGACAAGGATCTGACGACGTTTGCCCGCGAACTCGGTGCGCTGTCGCAGAACGAAGATGCGCTGGTGCTCGATCTCGGCGCCGGCATTGCGCCCGCGACGGTCCTGACGATGCTCGGCGCAGACTGGATCGTGCTGGTGACGCAGCCGGAGATCGCCGCATTGGTCGACGCCTACGCGGTCATCAAGGTCATCGCCCAGGTCAAAAAGGACGCGCGCTTTTTGATTGTCGTCAATCGCGTCAACGAGCCCGGCCGAGGCGAACTCGCGTTCCAGCGCCTGACCGAAGTGGCCAGCCAGAACGTCGGCGTCGAGCTGCGCTACCTCGGCGAGATCCCGGACGACGATTCGGTCATGCAGCATCGCCTCGGCCAGCTGCCGCTCGTGGTCACCGATCCGGACTGCGCGACGTCGAAGGCCGTGGAGGCGCTTTGCGAGCGGCTGATCCAGATCTGCGACGGCATGAAGCCGCGCACCGTGCCGGGCGACGGCGGCATCCAAGAGCGCTTCCGGCAGCATCGGCTTTTTCTGTAGCGCCGTTGGCACCGGTCAGAGGCGCTGAGCCTGCCGTTGCGAAGGCGTCGCAGTTGTCCGGTCGTTAAGCCGGCAAGTTTTTGCGCGGAAATCTGCACCCCGAGCGCATTGCCGGGGCACTGACACGAAGATGACCGTCGTGCGCCGGAGCCAAGCCAGAGAGCCCGCCGAAGGCGAGCCCAAGCGGAATGCAGACAGGCCCGCTCGGCTTGCCGGGACGGGTGTCGTTGCTCCCGTGGAGGCGATCGCTGACGGAGCCTTTGTGCGGCTGGTCCGCGAGGAGCAGGGACGGCTGTGGCGCTACCTGCGGCTGCTTGGCGCGACCGAGCACGAGGCTGCGGATATGAGCCAGGATGCGTTTGTGGTGCTTGCCGAGCGGCTCGGCGGTCGTGGCCCGGCGATGTCGGGCGAGCAGGATCCCGTGCTCCATCCCGCGGCGTTTCTGCGCGGCACGGCGCGCAACCTGCTGATCGCCGCGCGACGACGTGCTCGCCGCGAGGTTCCGGCCGCGTCGCTCGGCGAGGCCATCGAGCAGATGCTGTCGGTCGAGCCGGATGCGCTCGACGACGCGCGTATCGATGCGCTGCGCGCGTGCGTCCAGCAGCTCGATGGGCGCATGGCGCAAGCGGTGCGCAGCCACCACCTCGATGGCCGCTCGTGTGAAAGCGTGGCGGCCGAACTTGGGCTTGGTGCCAACGGCATCAAGTCTCTGCTGTCGCGTGCTCGCCGGGCATTGCGCGATTGCGTCAACCGCCGCGTGCGGCAGGAGTCCGAATGATGAGCGATGATTTGCACGGCAGCGAGAGCCAGGCTGACGCCGGGCAGGAGTCCGAACTGGAAGCGCGCCTGCTGCAGCAGTCGCTCGACGAAGTGGCCGGGCGCGCGGCGCCGCCGGACCAGCTGCGAGCCGTGCTGGCGCGCGTCGAGCGAGAACGTCAGCGCGCCGTTGAGACCGACCGATCCGCAGGCCGATCCGCAGGCCAATCCTCTGGCCGATCCTCAGACCCATCGCATGGGGCAACGTCTGCGGTGTCCGCCGCGAGTCCGACGGCTGCTGGTCCGCCCTTCGCTGCGCCGCAGACGCCGCGCATGTTTGCCGCCGCCCTGGTGCTGTTCGGCATCGCCGTGTTGATCGCGGCCGCCGTTGCGACGCGCGAGCGCGAGCTTCCAAGCGGCAACCCGGACCGCGTGGCGGCTCAGAGCACGACAAATCCGAGTGGCGTCGTTCCGCCCGTTGCGAGCGGTCCCGCCCCGGAATCCCGCTCCGAATCCGGCCCGGAATCGGGCCAGACCCCTGTCGAGACCCATCCGCTTCCCAAGGGGGCGGATCCAGCGGACCTGGCGGCGATGCGTTCGGCGGACGCCATGCTCGCGGCCGAGCAACGGCTGCGTACGCAGCTTGCCGAGGGGCGCATCCAGGGCATCGACCGGGTGCTGCCGTTTTCGCGGCTGGCGTCCTGGGACTATCAAGAAGGGCTCGTCGGCGCCCCGCAGGACGTGCGCGATCTCGACGGCAGCAAGGTGCTGATGCTCGGGTTCATGCTGCCCATCGCCGAGGTCGAAGGCATGCGTGAGTTCTTGCTGGTGGAGTCGCTGTGGTCGTGTTGCTACGGCACGCCCCCCAACGTCAACGGCCTGGTTCGCTGCGTCATGCCAGAGAGACGCACGACCGACTACCTCTTTGATCCGCTCAAGCTGGTTGGCACGCTGCGCGTCAAGGAGACGGTGCTCGACGGCTACTGCGTCGACGTCTTCCAGCTGCACGTCGACTTCCTCGAGGTGGTGGAGTAGCGCGCCGCCGATCCTGGCGGGTCATCCGGCAGGCCGCCAGGCGGGCCCTCGGACGGGCCACCCGTCCGGTGGCATCGCGGCTGGCGCGATTCGGGACGCTCGCTGAGCGCTTCGCTCCCGGTGCCATTCGGACGCTATACTTGCGCGTATGCTCGCACTGACGCTGACCATTGCGGCCTTGCTGCCGCAGAATCAGGGGCAACGCACGTTGCCCGCGCCCGATCCCAACGAGGGCAACTTCCAAAAGTGGATGACCTACGTGCAGCCGGCTGGGCACGAGGAGGCCTACCGTGAGATTGGCTGGCGCAACGAGTTTTGGCCGGCGGTGCAAGAGGCAAAGCGGCTCGGCCGCCCGATCCTGTTTTGGACCATGAATGGCCACCCGCTCGGCTGCACATGAAACAACGGTGTTCGGGGCAGACAGTTGGTCTGGTCCAACCCAAGGATTCGCAAGCTCACGCGGGAGTTCGTCTCGGTCGCCGACGGCGTCTACATGCTCTACCCAGAGGACGCGGGCAACCTCAACCGCGTCAAGAACAACGAAGACCATCAGTTCTTCAAGCGTTTCGGCGAGTCGATGCCGCCCGGTGACTGGCACCATCCAGGCACCAAGCAGGGCATCTACATGATCGGTCCGGACGGCGAGTATCTCGAGGGCTGCTTTGCGGCCAGTGGTGCTCCTGACGACGTGGCCGGCCGGCTCAAGCGGGCGCTGCAGCGCTGGGAAACCTTGCGCAAGGAGAAGGACTACGCCAACGAGCCGGTGCCGTTCGTCAAGACGATGTTGCCGCACGAGCTGACGTCGGCGGAGTTTTTGCTGCGCGTGCACGCGCGCGATCTGCCGCGCGGCGATCGCAAGCAAATGCGCTTCAGCCCGCGGGAGCACCTGAGTGGCCGTTGGGACGAGTTCATGCAGTGGGCGTGGAACGAAAACTGGCACGACACGCCCGACTGGCGCGCGCTGTTGCCCGCGGCCGGCAAAGACGCCAAGTCAGTAGATGAAGATTTTGTCAGCTGGCTGGTTTGCAACGCGCTCGTCGACAACGTGCGCGGCCAAGCCAACCCGTGGGAGGAGCGCGCGGTCCAAAAGGCTGAGCTCACGGTGCAGCGAGTCGGCACCCAGGCCGGCAAGGTCAAGCTGGTCTACCGCGGCATGGTCAACCTGGAGCAAGACAATCGGACGCTGCAGATGAAGCTCTACGGCGAAGGGTTGTTCGACAAGAAGGCCAACGACCTCGTCAAGTTTGAGCTGCTGGCGTCGGGCATGCGCGCCGGCTCGCAGCGCTTCAATCAGCGTTGGACGGACATGGGGCCCGCGCCGATCGGTTTTGCGATCACGCGCTGGCTGCCCGAGCCCGCCGCGAAGAAGTAGGCGTCGCCTTTCTGGTCCGCGGCTACGCGGGCGCGCCGTCGCCCGTGCCGTCGCCGGCGCTGGACGCGCCTGATGCGATGCGCAGCAGTGCGATGGCACAGGCCGCCGCACCAGCAAGCAGCCCGGCTCCCTTGCCGTAGTCGCCGAAGATGACGGCGCCAACCGCCGGCAGCGTCAGCCAGACGATTGCCGTGCCGAGCACGACGCAGACCAGGTTGCGCGCCAGGGTTCCATCCGGCCGCACGTCTGGGGCGAGGGCCGCGACCGGACCCCAGCCGGGGCCGTCGGGGCGCACCTTGCGGTAGAAGTTCACGACCTGTTCGGGGTCGGTTTTGGTGAAGAGGGTCGTCGCCAGCCACAGGAACGCGGTGCCGACGGCCACGATCAGCATCTTGTATTCGCCTGGAAGCTCGGCAAAGAAGCCTTCGGTCGCGTTGGCCTCGAGCGCCGTCAGGATGCCGAACAGCAGCAGCGAGCCGACCATCGCAACGATCTCGCTCCAAACGTTGATGCGCCACCAGAACCAGCGCAGGATGAAAACCGCGCCGACGCCGGCACCGAGAGCTGCCAAGAACGCCCAGGCGTCGTCAACCGACAGGCCGCTCGACAGCATCCACCACGCGACGCCCCCGCCGAGCACCAGGATCAGTCCGGAGGCAATCCGCGAGGCGCGCATCAGCTGGCGGTCGTCGGCGTCCGGCGCGAGGAAGCGCTTGTAGACGTCGTTGACCAGGTAGCTTGCGCCCCAGTTCATCTGTGTGCTGATGGTCGACATAAATGCCGCCGCAAACGTCACCAGGAGCAGGCCGCGAAGGCCGGTCGGCGCGAGCTCGCGGATCATCATTGGAAAGCCGCTGCCGGCGTCGGCGCCTTCGTTGCGCAGCTCGGGGTGCAGCGCGATCGCTGCAAACGCAACCAGGATCCACGGCCACGGCCGCAGGCAGTAGTGCGCGAGCTGGAAAAACAGCGTCGCCTTGACCGCGTGCTTTTCATCTTTGCACGAGGCCATGCGCTGCACGATGTAGCCGCCGCCGCCGGGTTCGTTGCCGGGATACCAGGTGGCCCACCATTGCGAGAGCACCAGCACCGCGAAGATGCCGATCGGCATGACCGCGTTTTCCGCCGTGAAGTCGGGCACAAACGCGAGCGGGTCGCCTTCGCCGGCGTAGACCTCGTTGAGTCGTTCCTGCATGGCGTCGACGCCGCCGAGATGCGATACGGCAACGACGGCCAGTCCGATGCAGCCGCCCATCGCGAGCACAAACTGGATCATGTCGGTGATCGCCACGCCCCACAGGCCCGACAGGATCGAGTAGGCGCCGGTGATGGCGAGCATTGCCGCGATCAGCAGAAGCTGCGTCGATTCGCCGCCGCCGCCCGCCGCCGGATCCGCCGCGGCCGCGCTGGCGTCATACAGCACCGTTTGCTGCAGCACCTGCGCCATCGCCTTGGTCACCCAGCCAATCACGATCGAGTTCATGATGATCGCGATGTAGAGCCCGCGGAAGCCGCGCAAGAACGCCGCGGCGCGGCCCGTGTAGCGCAGTTCAATCAGCTCGACGTCGGTCAGGACTTCTGCCCGCCGCCACAGCTTGGCAAAGACGAAGACCGTCAGCATCCCGCCGAAGGCCCAGGCCCACCAAAACCAGTTGCCGGCAAGGCCGTGCTTGGCGACCAGCCCGGTGACGGCCAGCGGCGTGTCCGCTGCAAACGTCGTTGCCACCATCGAGGTGCCGGCGATCCACCACGGCAGGCTGCGCCCGGACGCGAAGTATTCGACAAAGCTCGAGCCCGCCCGATTCTTGAACCAGAGGCCGATGCCGAGCGCGATCGCGAAGTAGCCGCCGATGATGGCCCAGTCGAGTGCTGCGAGCTCCATGGGGACGGATGTTCGGGGCAGGGGTCGATGGACGCCAGTACGAGCTTGATCCTTGATCCGAGCGCGATCGCGGCTATCGCATAGGCATGAACCTCATCGAGGTGCACTTTGCGGAGGTCGACAAGACCGTTTTCGTCGAGCCCGGCACGACGCTGCTCAAAGCGGCGGAGCTGGCCTCTGTCGATATCTTGACGGGGTGCACGCGCGGCATGTGCGGCACCGATGCCCACCGCATCGAGGCTGCCGCCGAGGCCCTGGAGCCGCCGTCGGACGACGAGCGCGGCACTCTCGACCGCATGGGGGTCGAAGGTCACTGCCGGCTGCTGTGCTCCGCTCGGGTTCGTGCCGGGCGGGTCATCGTTGCCGGCGACGCGTTGACGGACTGAGCCGTTTTGGGCAATGTGTCCGCTTGTCCGAGCCCGAAACAGTGCCTGACCGAGACACAGTGCCTGACCGAGACACCGTGCCTGACCCAGACACCGTGCCAGAGCGAAACGCAGTGCCCGAACGAACCGGTTCGCGACCGCTGCGCGATGGCCTCGGCTTCTTCGGCCGGTTCTTGAAGAATCCCACGTCGGTAGGTGCCGTGCTGCCGAGCTCGCGCAACCTGTCGCGGCTGCTGGTCGGGTCGCTCGACGAAGTCCAGCCAGGCGAGCTTGTGGTCGAATACGGTCCCGGCACCGGGCCGATGACCGAAGTCGTGCATGAGCGGCTGCCCGCGGGCGCGAAGTATCTCGGCATCGAGCTCGAGCCGAGCTTCTACGAACGGCTCGTAAGCCGCTTCCCGACGCGCGACTTTCACCTCGGCTCCGCGGCCGATATCGAGAGCATCCTGAACGAGCGCGGTCTGCCGCGTCCGGTGCGAATCCTCAGCGGGCTACCGTTTGCGAGTCTGCCGCTGCCGGTGCAGGACCAGATCGTGAAAGGGCTGGTCTGGGCGATGCAGGACTCCAACTGCGACTTCCGCACGTTTCAGTATGTGCACGCCTACCGCATGCGCGCCGCCAAGCATTTCCGCGCCCAGATGTCCGAGCGCTTTGCGAACTTCCAGCGCCTTGGCCCGAGCATGCGCAACGTGCCGCCTGCCTATGTGCTGCGCTACTACGGCGTGAACTGATGCCCCCGAGCTGACGCCCCAGAGCTGACGCCCCCGAGCTGCGGTCCGCATCCTGAGGTCGTCGCGCGCGCTGGGCCGCGTTCTGCAGCGTTTCAGGTTGCGACCGGATCCCGCGTGACAATGCCCACGAACTCAAAGCGAACGGTGGTCTTCGCTACCTGTCTCGAGCAGCCCGACCTGCAGCCCGATGATGTTCCCATCGCCGCGGCGTTGCAGCAGCGAGGCGCGCGCGTCGTGGCGGCCGCCTGGAACGGTCCGTTTGCGCCCTTCGCGGCAGCGGACTTGGTGGCCGTTCGTTCGACCTGGGACTACCAGCAGGCGCCGGATGCGTTCTTGGCCTGGCTCGACCGGTTGGACCGGGAGGGCGCTCGGGTCGTCAACGAGCCGCGGCTGATGCGCTGGAACGCCGACAAGAGCTACCTGCTCGATCTGGCCAAGCGCGGTGCGCCGCTGCCGCCGACTCGCCGCGTGGAGCCCGATGCGTCTGCTATCGCCGCCGCGATGGATGAGCTGTCGCTCGCGGAGGCCGTCGTGAAGCCGCTTTTCGGCGCTGGCGCGAGCGGGCTTTCCATCGTGCGACGCGATGATCCGGCCAGCCTGGACGAAGCGGCCGAGCGTCTCGGCGGCGGCGGGCTGCTGCAGCCGCTGCTCGCCGAGATCCGCACGCTAGGGGAGACCTCCCTGACGTTCTTTGCCGGGGAGTTCTCGCATGCCGTCGTCAAGCGGCCCGAGCAGGGATCGATCCTCGTGCAGGCAGAGCACGGTGGTGCGACAGTCGCGGTGGAAGCGGCGGCGGCGCAGCTGGTTTCGGCCCGCGCGGTGCTGGCGATGTTGCCGGAGCTGGCCTGCTATGCGCGGCTCGACTTCGTGTTTGGCGAGCGCACGTGGCTGATGGAGGTTGAGGTCATCGAGCCCGAGCTCTTTGTGCTCCACGGTGAAGGTGCCGCCGACCGCTGTGCCGAGGCACTGCTGCGCGCGATTCGCTCGTTCTAGCTATTCGGGCGCTACATCGGCGGCAGTGATCGCCGCTGGCGGATCTCATCGGCAAGCATCTCGGCGAGCTGGTTGGTGCGCTCGAGCTTGTCCTCCAACACGCGGATGCGGTCATCCTGCGATTTGCTGTGGTGCATCGCCAGCATCGCGATCCAGGCGAGCCCGAGCACGAAGGTGATGATGCCGATTTGCGGCGATGACCAGTTGGGCAGGCGCGTGTTGGCGATGTGTTCGAGAAACAACGACGCGATCAGCAGCGTGGCCATGCGCAGGTGGAACGAGGTGTCGTTGGGAAAGCGCATGCCCCGAGTTTGGCCGCCCCGTCGCAGGAATGCGACGGGAGGGCTGGGAGTTCTCATCCTGGCGTATCGTCGAGACGTCGGATTTTTCAGGAGAGCACATGACCCAACCCGTCCCGAATCGCTTCTCGGCAGTATCCGCCGCATCGCTGACCCTTGCGATGGCGGCTGCCGGTTCCTCTGCGACTGCGCAATACAAAGCCGAACCTGTCCCCGTGCCGGCGGCAGGGGGCGGCTATCGGGTCTCGGCTGCGCTGGGCGATATCGACGGCGATGACGTTATGGACCTGGTGATGGGGCGCAACGGCGGGTTTGACTGGCGTCGAGGGCTCACAGAAGGGCCGAAGCGCACGTTTGCGGCGGAAAACCTGACGCTTGGCTGCGCTGTGTCGCCAAGCTGCGAGAGTGCTGGCGAGCCACGGCTGGTCGATGTCGACAACGACGGCGATCTGGACCTGCTGACGCTCGACGATCCGAGTCTTGCGGGCGTCCGCAGGTGGCGGCGGATCCGCGCGGTTTGGTTTGCCAATGCCGGCGATGGCACGTTCGGCGAAGCGAGGGCGCTCGCAGATCGCGAAGGCAAGCCGCTCGATCTGGCCGGCGAGCCGAGCGCGGTCGCGCTGGCGGACTGGGATGGCGACGGCGTGCGTGACTTCCTGGTGGCGACGCCGAGTATTCACCTGCATCGCGGCGCGATCGGCGGAGGGTTCGCCAGCAAGCCGCTGAATCTTGGGGTCGCGAGCCGGAGCTTTGCGGTCGTGGACTGGGACGGGGATGGCCAGCTCGACCTGGTCACGGCCGAGGCCGGTGCGGTCTTGCTGCACCTGCGGGGCGGCGGCGGCGGCGGCGGCGATGGCGGCGGCTTGCTGGCGGCTGAGCGGGTCGGCAAGTCGGCGGGCGTGTTGGCTCCTCTGCGGCTCACCCTCTGCGATTGGGATGGCGCCGGCGGCCTGGATCTGCTGGTCGGGGACCATGTCGAGCAGGCTCCGGTGGCGGCGCCGGCTTCTGAGGCGGAAATCGCGCAAGACGACGCAGAGCTCGCCGCCGCCGAGCGGATGCTTGCGGTTGTGCAGCAAGAGCTCGAGCGTTTGAAGCAGACTCCGCCCCAGCGCACGCTGGGCGCCATGAAGCGGCGAAGCGCATGGCGCGAGGAGCTGCAGCGATGGTCCGTCGGCCCCGAGGCCGTGCGCACTCGCATTCTGGCTCGCCGCCGGCAGGCGCAAAGTCCGCCGTCGCGCGGGATCGTCCAGGTTCTGCTGCGCTGACGCGGGGCGAACGGCATACTGCTCGCCGAGAACCAGCTATGACCGAGCAGAAGCAGACGTACGACCCGGCCACGATCGAGCCCAAGTGGCAGCAGTTTTGGAGCGAGAACAAGGTGTTCCGCGCCAAGAATCCGGGCGATCCCGACTTCGACGCGAAGCAGCCGAAGTTCTACGCGCTCGACATGTTCCCCTATCCTTCGGGCTCCGGTCTGCACGTTGGGCACCCGGAGGGCTACACGGCGACCGACATCGTTTCGCGCTACAAGCGGGCGACCGGCCACAACGTGCTGCACCCGATGGGTTGGGATGCGTTTGGCCTGCCTGCCGAGCAGTATGCGATCCAGACCAACACGCACCCGGCCGTGACGACCAAAGCAAACGTCGACACGTTTCGTCGGCAGCTGCAAACGCTTGGCTTCAGCTACGACTGGGATCGCGAATTCGGCACGTGCGATCCAAGCTACTTCAAGTGGACGCAGTGGATCTTCAAGCAGCTGCACGAGCGCGGCTTGGCCTACGAATCCAATGCACCGGTGTGGTGGTGCGAGGCGCTTGGGACCGTGCTGGCCAATGACGAAGTGATCAACGGTCGCAGCGAGCGCGGCGACCATCCCTGCGAGCGGCGGCCGCTGCGGCAGTGGGTTTTGAAGATCACCGACTACGCCGATCGCCTGCTGCAGGACCTGGATCAGGTCGACTGGTCGGCGTCGCTCAAGGCGATGCAGCGCGAGTGGATCGGGCGCAGTGAGGGGGCGGAAGTCGAGTTTGATGTGGAGGGCCATGACGGCCAGCGGCTGCGCGTCTTCACGACCCGGCCCGATACGCTGTTTGGCGCGTCGTTCATGGTGCTGGCGCCGGAGCACGAGCTGGTCGCCAAGATCACGACCGGCGACCAGCAGGGCGCCGTCGACGACTACATCAAGGCGGCGGCGGCCAAGTCGGAGCTCGAGCGCACGGATCTGGCCAAGGACAAGAGCGGCGTTTTTACGGGGGCCTACGCCCACAATCCGCTGTTTGCGAAGGACGACCCAAAGGGGCGAATCCCGATCTGGATCGCCGACTACGTCATCGTCAGCTACGGCACGGGGGCGATCATGGCGGTGCCGGCGGGCGACGAGCGCGACTTTGAGTTTGCGCACCAGTTTGGCATCGCCATTCCAGGCATCTTTGCGCCGGCGACGGGCGATGCCGAATCGGACGCCAAGATCGCAGCCGGCGAGCTGTGCTGCACGGACGAAGCGCCGTACGCCGCGCACTGTCGGACCGCAGACGGCAAGGTCGACCTCGGTGGGCTTTCACTCGCCGACGGCAAGCGTCAGGTGATCGACTGGCTGGTTGCCGAAGGGCGCGGCGAGGCGAAGACGACCTTCCGGCTGCGCGACTGGCTGTTCAGCCGCCAGCGCTACTGGGGCGAGCCGTTCCCGGTGATCCATACCGAAGACGGCGTCGAGCTGGTGGCGGACGCGCAGCTGCCGGTGGAGCTACCGGTGATGGAAGACTTCAAGCCGGGCGGTCAGCCGGAGTCGCCGCTGATCCGTGCGGCCGATTGGGTGCAGACCAAAGACAGCGCCGGCCGCCCGGCGCAGCGCGAGATCAACACCATGCCCGGCGCGGCTGGTTCGAGTTGGTATTTCCTGCGCTTCTGCGATCCCCACAACGACCGAGAGTTCTGCAGCAAAGCAGCCAGCGACTACTGGCTGCCGGTGGATCTCTACGTTGGTGGCACCGAGCATGCCGTCGGGCACCTGCTCTATTCACGCTTTTGGACCAAGGTGCTTCACGATCAGGGCCACGTCGCGGTCAAGGAGCCGTTTCACAAGCTCTACAACCAAGGCATGATCCAGGCGTTCGCCTATCAGAATGAGCGCGGCGCGGTTGTGCCAACGGCCGATACCGAAGTGCGCGGCGACGACGTCGTTCACAAAGAGACGGGCGAGGTGCTGAAGCAAACCGTCACCAAGATGTCGAAGCGCTACGGCAACGTCGTCAATCCCGACGACGTCGTCAAAGAGTTTGGCGCCGACACGCTGCGTCTTTACGAGATGTACATGGGGCCGCTGGCGGACAGCAAGCCGTGGAACCCCAAGGACGTGCCGGGCGTGCACCGCTTCTTGCAGCGGGCCTGGCGTTTGTGTGTGCCTGAGTTTGTCGAGAAGGGCAGCGTGCACGAATGGCTGCGCCAAGATCGCGCCGATGACCCCGCGCTCGAAAAGGCGCTGCACCGCACCATCCACAAGGTGACCGGCGACATTGAGCGACTTGCGTTCAACACCGCGATCGCCGCCATGATGATCTTTGTCAACGAGGCAACCAAGTCTCTCGACAAGCTGTCGCGAAGCCAGGCGCTGCGTTTTGCGCAGATTCTGCAGCCGCTAGCGCCGCACGTCTGTGAGGAGATTTGGCAGCGTCTCGGCGGCGAAGGATTGCTCGGCTATGCGCCGTGGCCGACGGTCGACGAGCGCCAGCTCGTTGATGACGAGGTCGAAATTGCGGTGCAGGTGCTCGGCAAGGTGCGCGCTCGCGTCACCGTCGCCACCGGTGCTGCCAAGGACGTCGTGCTCGCCGCCGCGCGCGAAGCGGTAGCCAGCTGGCTCGAAGGCAAGGACGTCAAGAAGGAGATCGTCGTGCCGGGCAAGCTGGTCAACTTCGTTGCCAAGTAGTGGGCCGAGAGGTGCATGCCTCAGCGTGCAATCGGATCGAGGAGGATCTCGGTCTCTCCCTTCGGCTCCGTGACGACGTAGGTGCCCTCGTGGCTCTTCTTGCCGTCGGCGAACAGCTCGACTCGGAAGCTGCCCTTGGGCGTCGTGCAGGCCAGCTGCAGTGGCCGGGTTGGTTGCGTGCGAGTCTCGCTTGATCGGTCGCGAATCACCTCTCCGCTCGCAGAGGTGACGACGTAGCGATAGCTCTTCGGCGGCGATTCTTCGGGGAACCAGGCGGTCATGCGCACCAGTTGGCCGGGGCGAAGGATCACCTTTGCGGCGACGCTGGAGTTGGCGCGTATCGTGACCCGGACTTCTGCAGAAGTTGTGCCGCTTGCCGTGCAGAGCACGTTGTAGTCGCCGGGCGTGAGGTTGTCGATCTGCACACTGTCTTGCAGGCCGGGGCGCACCTGTGTGCTGCGCCCTGCGCCGTCGCGCTGCAGCCAGATCTTAGGCTCGATTGCCTCGGCCCCTTCGTCGCGCTCGATGCGCAGGTCGAGGGTTCCAGCGGCTACCGTGCGCAGGACGCCGGTGTCGAGCTCCGCGCCAGGCAGCAGATCAAACCAGCTGCTGGTGGCGAGCACGGTGTCCGCTTCGAGCAGCGAGAGCTGAAATCGGCACGGCTTGATGTTTTCGAAGCGGAACGCGCCGTCGACGACCTTGCCGTTGTCGTGGAACCAGCCTTGATCAGACGAGAGGGAGACGCGTAGCGCCTTGGGGTTGCGAATGCGCAGGCCGGCGTCATCGATCCGGCCTAGCACGGCTCCGGGCGGTAGCTTGACCGGCTTGTCGAAGGGCGCGCGCAGCTCAATCTGCCCTTGCCCAGGAACCAGAGCCTCGCGCTGCAGCGGCGGGGTTCCGTCCGGTGCATCCCAGTACTGAACGCGTATCGAGTAGGTAGCGCTCGCGAGCTGGATGAAGCGAAAGGCACCCTTGCCGTTGTTGGTCTGCGTGTGCTGCTTGCCGTTCTCTTCGTTGGTGAGCATGACGAAGTGGTGAGGCATGGGGTTGCCGTCGCGGTACAGCACGACGCCAGAGATCGTCAGGCCTTCGCCGATGCTCGGATTCCAGGTCGTGACGCCGTCGGGCGTGATCTCGAGATGGGTCTGGTCATAGGCAACCGGCTCGCCCCACTGGAACCGTCCGCCGGGCTGCGCAAAGACGTGTGCCGAGCCCGCTGTCACGTTGTGCAGGGCGTAGCGGCCCTGCTGGTCGGCAGCGGTGGCGAGATAGCCGAACGTCTGCTCGAAGTCGATTTGGCCGGTTTGCACGTAGTCCAGCCGCGGAGCAACGTCGTAGCAGTGGACGGTTGCACCCGGCATGGGCTGTCCCGCGTCGTCGGTGACGATGCCTCGAAGCGTGCCCGCGCGCTGCATGGCGACGTCGTGTTCGGATGTTTCGTTGGCGCGGACTTCACACATGCTGCGTGCGAAGCCGTAGCCCTCGCAGAATACTGTGAACGCATGTTCGCCCGGCGTCAGCCCCTCAAGCGCATAGCGGCCATGGCTGTCGGAGCGAGTCGTGCGGATCGACCAGCGCTCGATCACGCGGTCGCCACGCCTGTCGATACGGCCGGACTCCTTGCCGATGCCAAGGCGCGCGTTGGCGATGGGCGCGCCGTTGGAGTTGGTCACGCGTCCACGTAGGGTTCCTCCTCGGGACGTCAGCTTGAGCGTGACCGTGGCAGGTTGTTGCGTGGTGTCGATCTCGTCGAGGTCGACGAGAGCCGATGGGCCATGGTTGGGCGCGAAGGCACCAAGCGATATGTGGATTGGAATATGTGTGAGGTGGAACTGCCCTTCACCATTGCTCTCACCGACAACGCTGCCGCCACCCGATTTCGGGTCCCGCGTTTGCAGCCAAATCGAAGCGCGGGCCACAGGTCGCGCGTTCGCATCCAGCACGAATCCTGAAACGTCGACACCAGCCTCCAGTTCGAAGGCGACATCTTGCTCTTCGCCCGTGACGTCGATGCGCAGTCGGTCGCCGCGGTGGCTGCGCAGGCTCCATCGGCCAGCCGGTATGCCTTCGAACTGCGCGATTCCATGCTCATTGGTCTCGCCGCTGGCGATCGTGCGATACGCCGAAGAACGGTCGGTTCCCCGTATCGAAAGCGCGACGCCGCCGCCCGCAGGTGCGCCGTCTGGCCACTGGGTGCGCACCGTGAGCAAGCCGGGCGTGATGCTGCGCGGTGCAGACCCGAGCGCGGCCGCCGCGCGCTCCGGCATGGCCGCGCTCGCTTTGGTCAGCGCCGGATCGCCGATGCTTGGCAGTGTCCCGTGCGCGGGCGCGGCTGCATGTTCGCCGCCGGTGGACTGGCCCTGCGGTAGGGTTGGTGCGGCCGGAGACCGCAGCAGGAACCAGCCGGCGGTCGCCGCGGCAGCCAGCAGCAGCACGGCATAGCATAGGGAACGATTCATCGGTCGGTCTCCTGATGGGGGCGGCGAGTCGCACGCAACGGCGGGCTATGTGTGTATTCGCTGTCCCAACTGTAGCGCGCTGGCGCTTGCTGTGGCGGCGGCCTTTCGGTTGCATTGCTGTCGCCCTACTGTCACGGCATGCTTCAGCGCGCCTCGCTCGCATCCTGGTTGGTGGTGGCCACGTTCGCGGCGGGCTCCATGGCGGTTGCGCAACGTGCGGACGCGCCGGAACGCAGCGATTCGGCCGCGAACTGGTGGGCCTACCAGCCCTTGCTCCGACCTGCGGTTCCCGACGTCACGAAGCGGGGGGACGATGGTGGCTGGGTGCGCTCGCCGATTGATGCGTTTGTCCTGTCCGGCTTGCGTGATCGCGGCCTGACCCCCGCACCAGCCGCCGATCGGCACACATTGCTTCGGCGGGTGACCTACGACCTGACGGGGTTGCCGCCAACGCAGCAGCAAATCGATGAGTTTGTTTCGGATGCTTCTGCCGAGGCCTATCAAAAAGTCGTCGACCGCTTGCTTGCGTCGCCGCAATACGGCGTGAAGTGGGCGCAGCACTGGCTGGATCTGGTTCGCTATGCGGAGACGGACGGCTACGAGCGAGACAGCAAGAAGCCGTTTGTCTGGCGCTATCGCGATTGGGTTGTGGCCGCGCTGAATGCGGACATGACCTACGGCGACTTTTTGGTCAAGCAGCTGGCTGGCGATGAGCTGCCCGATGCAAGGGTGCAAGACCATGTCGCAACCGGCTTCTATCGCCTCGGGATCTGGGACGACGAGCCCACCGATCGTGAACAGCATCTCTACGATGCCTATGACGGCATGGCCGATACGACGGCGCGCGCGACGCTGGCGATTTCGATGGGCTGTGCTCGTTGCCACGACCACAAGAAGGACCCCCTGCCGACAAAGGACTACTACGCGTTTCTAGGCCACTTCGAAAACGTGGCGCCGTACGACAAGCGCGCCCAAAAGCTCCCGGTCGACGGCGGCAAAGAGCGTTTCGAGCGTGCCATGGCGACCTTTGAGCGGGCCGAGCGCGAGTGTCGTGAGCAGATCCAGGACTTCCTCGGGCGCGCTCCGGCGGGCGCCGATGCCGATGCCGATGCCGATGACAACGACTCGCGCCGAGCCGTGGCGTTCTACGCGGGAGACCGAGCAAGCCCGAAGGTGCTGTTCGATCACGTCGGCAAGAGCGACGGCAGTGTTCACGGGCACGTCGTGCAGGTCGATGGCTTGGTGGGCAAAGCGCTGCGCTTCGATGGGGACGACCACTGCCGCATTCCGCGCATCGTCGAAGGTTCGTTCACGGTTTCGTTCTTCGTCCGTAGCGACCAGCCTGGTCGTGGCCAAGATCGTGACCGGCGCTGGTTTCTCGGCTCGGGTCTGGTGGACGGTGAAGTGCCGGGTGTCGTGGACGACTGGGGCATTGCCTGGCTTGGCAATGGCGTCATCGCCGCTGGGACGGGGCGTCCCGAGACGATTGTTTCGACGGATCCTGGCTACCACGACGGCGCTTGGCACCACGTCGCGTTCGCCCGTTCGCAGGAACTGGGACGCATTTCGCTCTACGTCGACGGGCGATTGGCCGCGACCAAGGCCGCGACGAAAGCGCCTCTGACGTCGCCCGACGATCTCGTCATCGGTCGATCTCGCCCGGGCAAGGATGCGTCGAACGCGGGCGGTTTCCGCGGCGACATCGATGAGCTTTCCTTCTATCGCTGTGAGCTGTCCGCGGCCGAGGTCATGGCGCTTGCGTTTCGGGCGCCGAAGGGCGCGGCCGGCGGTGTAGCTTTGGCCGAGTTGCCAGCCGCTCGTCGGTGGCGCGATCTATCGCGGCCGCGCCTGCAAACGGTTTCGGTGCTAGCTGTGCGCGAGCGCGATCGCGAAGGGCGTTCGCCGGTGGTCAGGGTGCGCGGCAACGTGCATGCGCGCGGCGCGGAGGTTGCGCTTGGTGTCCCGAGCATGCTGGGGGCGTCGTCTGAGCAACTGCAGCGGCCGGCGCCGACCGCCGTGTCGACCGGGCGTCGACTGGCGTTGGCCAACTGGATCGTTCGCCCCGACAACCGGCTCACTTGGCGGGTTCTTGCCAATCGCCTTTGGCAGCACCACTTTGGCCGCGGCATCGTGCGCTCGTCCAACGACTTTGGCCGACTTGGGGCGCTGCCAACGCACCCCAAGCTGCTTGACTGGCTCGCTTGCGAGGTGGTTTCTAGCGGTCAGCGATGGAAAGCGATGCACCGGCTGATCGTGATGTCCTCGACGTATCGGATGTCCTCGCAGGCCAGCGCCCGCGAGCTTGCGCAGGATCCGCAGAACGACGCCTTCTGGCGGTTCAACCGCCGGCGCTTGACGGCCGAAGAGGTGCGCGACTCGATCCTCGCAGTCAACGGCACGGTCAATCTAGCGTTGGGCGGGCCGAGCGTCTTTCCACCGTTGCCAGCTGCCGTGCTGCAAACGGCCTCGCGTCCAGATGCCGCATGGGGTCGCTCGACGCCGGAGCAGGCGGCGCGCCGCAGCCTTTTCGTGCACGTCAAGCGGTCGTTGCCTGAGCCACTGTTGGCCGCCTTCGATCGTGCCGATACCGACAGCAGCTGTCCGGTTCGGTTTGCGACGGTTCAGCCAACGCAGGCGTTGACGATGGTCAATGGCGACTTCGCCAACCTGCAGGCGCAGCGACTTGCGGAGCGGTTGCAGCAAGAAGCGAAGGGCCTGCGCGCCCAGCTGCGTCGAGGGCTGGAGCTGTGTTCGCAGCGCCCGCCACGCGATGCCGATGAGGCGCGCTTGTTTGTGCTGGCGTGCGATCTGCAGCGCGAGTTTGGCAGAAGCGAGAGCGAGGCGCTGCAGCGATGCTGCCTCGTTTTGCTGAACTGCAACGAGTTCCTATTTGTTGACTGACGCCATTGGGCAACCACGCAAGAGATCCGATGAGCTTTTCAAGCAACATGTGCGGGCGTTCACGCCGCGAGTTTCTGTGGCAGGCTGGCGCAGGCTTTACCAGCCTCGGGTTGGTCGATGCACTGTCGCGTGATGGTTTCTTTGCGGCGCGGGCGAGCAGCCTCATCGACGGCCCGTTGACGCCCAAGCAGCCGCATCACCCGCCCAAGGCCAAGGCGTGCATTTTCCTGTTCATGTATGGCGGTCCTAGCCATGTCGATACCTTCGACTACAAGCCAAGCCTGTACCCGCTCGACGGCAAGACCATCGACATTGCGACCAAGGGGCGCGGCGGCAGCAAGAAGCAGGGGCGCGTAGTGGGGCCGAAATGGCAGTTTCAGCGTTACGGCCAAAGCGGCAAGTGGATCAGCGACCTGTTCCCGCACATTGGCGGTTGTGCTGATGACCTTGCATTTGTGCACAGCATGTATGCCGATTCGCCACTGCACGGCTCCGCCATGCTGATGATGAACTCCGGCCGGATCCTGTCGGGAGCCCCGTGCCTAGGCAGCTGGGTCAATTACGGCTTGGGCACGGTCAACCAAAACTTGCCGGGCTTCGTCGTGATGCTTGACAAGACTGGCGGACCGATCTCCGGCGCCAAGAACTGGCATTCGGGGTATATGCCGGCTGTCTACCAGGGCACGGTGCTGCGGCCGACGGGAGAGCCGATCCTCGACCTGAACGTTCCCAGCGGCATGAAGGCGCGCGAGCAACGCCGTTTGCTGGACGCGCTGCGCGAGCAGAATGAAGCGCATCTTGCAGCGCGTGCTGCCGACAGCGAACTCGCGGCGCGGATCGAAAGCTATGAGTTGGCCTATCGCATGCAGAGCCACGCGCCCGAGGCGATCGATCTCAGCCAAGAGGATGCAGGCACGCGATCGCTCTACGGCCTCGACGACGAGCGTACCGAGGACTTTGGCCGCAAATGCCTGCTGGCGCGGCGAATGGTCGAGCGCGGTGTGCGCTTCATTCAGATCTACAGCGGCGGCAACCACAACGACCACAACTGGGACGCCCACGGTGATCTTGAGCACAATCACAACAAGCATGCCAAGGCCACGGACAAGCCGATCGCGGGATTGCTAGCCGACCTCAAGCGGCGCGGACTGCTCGATTCAACGATCGTTGTTTGGGGCGGCGAGTTCGGCCGACAGCCAACGGCCGAATACCAACAGGGAACCGGGCGCGACCACAACTCCGCCGGCTTCACGATGTGGCTTGCGGGCGGCGGCGTAAAGCCGGGCGTCTCGGTTGGAGCGACCGACGAGCTCGGCAACCGCGCCGTCGAGAAGCCGTTCCACGTCAAGCGGCTGCACGCGACGATCCTGCAGCTGATGGGGCTCGATCCCAATCGGCTGGCCTACTTCCACGCGGGGCTCGACCAGCGTCTGGTCGGCACCGAAGGCGCGACGCCAATCCACGAATTGCTGGCCTGATGCGGCGTGTTTGGCGCTGGTGGCCGCCGGCTAGTAGCTAGTAACTAGCACTAGTTGCGCGACGGCTGGCGCGGCTGCGGCGACGGCATCATGATTTCCGGCGCTTCGTCGTGCATTTCGATCGCGATCATCGAGGCGAGGTAGATGCTGGCAGCTTCCGGTTCATCGGCGATGAGTTCGCTGGCGGCTTCGGCGAAGTCTTCGAACGTCAGGAGGCCGTCGCGTCCTCGTCCGAGGAGCCGCTCGCAGAAGTCCAGGGCGACGGGCGCGACAAGCTGGCGCAGGGATTCTTTCGGCTGAAGGGGCGTCTGGGAGTTCGCCGGAGAGGTTGTTGGGGAGGTTGTCGTCATCGGTGGGTTCCTTGCGAGCATCGCTGGGCATAGTTTGCAGCGACTCACACGAGGGAGTGTTCCGACGGGGGCGCCGATTCGGAGCACGGGTGCTTGCGCGCGCCCTATTTCCGCGGCGGCTGGCTGCGCAGCGTGGCGAGCAGCGCCGCCCAGGCGGCGCGCTCCGCGGCTGGCTCCACCATGGGCTGGAGTGCTCGCGTGCGGGCACCCAGGCTGTCGAGGAACGCTCGATCCGTGCGGATGCGCTGGAGCAACTCCGCCAACGCGTGCGCATTGCCGGCCGGAAACTGCGCGGGCCAATCCTCTCCTAGCAGGCCGAGGTTGCCTGGGATTGCCGAACAGGCGATGGCCGTCCCGGCGGCAAGAGATTCTGAGATGACGTTGGCTCCGCCTTCGGCTGACGAGGGGACCAGGCACAGGTGCGCTTCGGCGAGCAGACGCTTGCTGTCTTGTCGCGAGCACTCGCCAATCCAGGTTGCCCGCGGGTTGGCGGCGACCGCGGCTCGAAACCTACGGCTGTAGTCGCGGTCGAGTTCGCCGCCGGCAAAAACCATGCGCACGTCTAGGTGGTTCGGTATGGCAGCGAGCGCTTCCAGCGCGACGAGCTGTTGCTTTACCGGGCGTATGTGAGCGAGCATCACGACCGTGAATCGGTCGGCGCGGGTCGTGCCCGCTGCTGGCGCGGCTGTGGCTGACTGCACGATCGAAGTCGCGCGGGGCCGGATCTCGGCAGGGAGGAGGTCGAGAGCGTTGGGTTGCAGGGCGACGAGCGCATCGGCACGTAGCAGCGCCGCGCGCGTGGCGGGGTCGTCGGCGAACGTTGGGTAGATGTCGGTTCCCGCAAGCAAGACGACGACTTGCAGCTGCGGCCGGCCTGCCGTTGCCTCGGCGACGGCGGCCGCCGTCTTGGCAGCGTGCACGGCGATGAGCACGTCGCAACCCTGGCCATCCCAGGCGGTGCGAACCCGGACGTGGTGGCCGGAGCTTCGCAGGAGGCCAGCCCAGCGAAGCGCCGTGGTGCGGTTGCCGCCACGGCTGCCGCGTTTGGCAGGGGTGACGATCAAGATGCGTTGCGGTTCGGCTAAGCTTTTCTGCATGCTTCGCTCCGAGTCGTGCGCATCTCGTCGGTGGTGGTCTTCGGCGCTCTTGTTGAGCGCGAGCCTGGTCCTTGTTGCTGCCGGCTGTGGATCGGTTCCCGAGGAGCAGTCGGTCAAGCCCGGGATCAACACCAACTTCCTCGATCCAAACCTCGACGTCGACAAGTTTGTCGCGCGCTTCGAAACGGAAAGTCGCGAGGTGTTCGCCAAGCGAAGTGCGATTGCGCGCGCTGTGGGTCTATCTCAGGGCGATGCGGTCGCGGATGTTGGGGCTGGGACGGGCTTGTTCTTGGACTTTTTCGCCAAAGACGTAGGCCCAGACGGTCGCGTCTATGCGGTCGAGATTTCGCCCGAGTTCGTCAAGCGCTTGCGCGAGCGAGTCGATCAGCGCGGGCTACGTCAGGTCGAAGTGGTGCCGTGCTCCGAGCGAGACTGCGGCCTCGAGGCAGGTTGCGTTGACGCGGTGTTTGCCTGCGATACCTACCACCACTTTGAGTATCCGAGTGCAACGCTGGCTTCGATCCACCGCGCGCTGCGTCCAGATGGCACGTTCGTGATCGTCGACTTCGAGCGGATTCCGGGCGTGACGCGCGATTGGCTGATGGACCACGTGCGCTGCGGTAAGAGCACGGTGGTTGCGGAGGTGGAGGCGGCAGGATTCGAGCGCGTCGAGGAGGTCCCGCTCGGCTTCGAGGAGAACTACTTCCTGCGCTTCCGCCGCGTCGAACGCTAGCGGCTCACTAGCTCGCCACCTGGCTGCTAGCTTGCCAGCCGCTAGCTTGCCAGCCGCTAGCTTGACAGCTGGCTCAGCACTTCGTCGTGCTTGGGAAAGCGTCGCTCCGGATGGCTCTGCTTGTCCCAGAGCGGATTGCCGTCGGCTGTTACCAAGAACTGTCCCGTCTTGCCCGGGATGCTCTCGACTTCGGTGCCGGGGTGGGCTTCTTCAATCGCTGCAGCCAGACTGGCCGCGGTTGGCAGGTAGTTTCAAACCTTGCAGTAGTGGATCTCGATTCGCATCCGCAAACTATAGAACGCTCAGCGCCGTTTCCGAGCGGCATTCGCGAGTGCCAGCCATCCGCTCAGAAAGAGCGTGCCGCCGATGGGAGTGATCGGGCCGAGCCAGCGCCACTCGAGCAGTGCGAGTCCGTAGAGCGATCCGCTGAAGAACAGGATCCCCGTTCCGAACAGCCAGCTTGCGGTGCGAGTCCGGTGTCCTAGCGCTCCGAGTAGGCCGCTGAGGATCAATGCGAACGCGTGGTACATCTGGTACCGGACGCCCGTCTCAAACGTGGCCAGCGCCGGTGCGTCGAAGTGCGACTTGAGCGCATGTGCTCCAAACGCGCCGAGGCCGACCGCTAGGCCTGCAAGCAGCGCTCCGCAAACGGTTGCCAGCGGCAGGCGCGCGTGGCCAGAAGTCGTTCGTAGCGAAGAGGTCGTCGAATCGGCCTGCATGTGGACAGGCTAACGTATGCGTTCTTGCTGTCAGCGGCAGAAGCTGATGACCGGTCTCGAGAACCCGCGGCAGCCGCCGTGTCGGTGAAAGTGGCATGCGGTTAGTGAAGTGCCGATCGCAAGGAGGATCAGGATACGGGCGAACTTTCGTTGTGAGGACATGAGGGTCTCCGGTTGTGGCCAGGCGCAGTGCCCGGCGGCGGGGCGGCCAAGCGCGAATCTCGCTGTCGTGTTCCGCGTCACCTGGAATCCATGCTGATGACCTACGAAGTTCTCTGTGCCTGCCGGATCTATGGCCGATAGGGACTCATCATGTTCGAGTTGATGCACAAGTTGTGTTTTGCTGCTGCGGCCCTGATGGCTGCGCTAGCGTTCGGCGGCGGCCAGCTGCGCTCCCAGGGCACTCCAGAGCTGCCGTTGGTTCGTGAGGCCGTCGAGAAAATGGCCAAGCGAATTGGCAGCGATGCAGCGGGGCTCGGAGTCGTTTGGTCCGATTCGGTGATCCACCTCGGCACGCACGGCGGGTTGGGAGCGGACACGGTTGTGCCGATCGCCTCCGCGAGCAAGTGGCTCGCCGTTGCGACCATCCTCACGCTGGTTGATGACGGAACCCTCGAACTTGACCTGCCGGTAGCTCGCTACCTGAAGGAGTTCGATCGCGACGACAAGCGGCTGATCACCATTCGTCAATGCCTAGCCTGCACGGGTGGCTTTGCAGCGCGCGTCGGCGGCCGCATGCGCGGTTGGGATATGGATACGTTCGTGGCGAAAGCCGCGGATGCGCCTCTCCGCGCGCGGCCGAATTCTGAGTTTCGCTACGGCGGGATGTGTTTTCAAATTGCGGCTGCGGCGGCCGTGCGCGCATCGGGGAGGAGCTGGCACACGCTCTTTTATGAGCGCATTGCACGTCCGATCGGCATGAGCAAGACGAGCTTCGGCGCGCTGCGGCCGATCGCCAGCGCGGCGGGCACAACTGCGCTTCCATGGGTGGCTGGCGGCGCCGTCAGCACCCTCGAAGACTACACACGCTTTGTCGCGATGCTGGTGGGTGGCGGCCGTGTCGGCGAAGGCCGCACCGAAGATGGGATCGCAATCGATCGCGTCGTGCTGTCCGAAAAGCTCATTGCGGAAATGTGGCGCGACCAGGTGCGTCCGATCTTGGACGTGCGTGCTGCCGTTGGTGCAGATACCTTTGAAAGCACGCGCTACGGACTCGGTTCGTGGATCGATACGCGTGACGACGGCGCCTTTGTGCGCGTCTCCAACCCCGGAGCGTTCGGCTGGACGGCATGGATCGATCTCGATCTTGGTGTTGGCGGCGTACTGGCGATCCAGGATCGTGTCGAACCCGTGCTGCGACACCTCGGAGCCGTGCAGCAGGCCGTTCGGGACGCCGTGCTTTCGCCTTCGATCTCCGGCATGAGCGAGACGCTGGAGTTGCGCCACGACGGTCGTCGCCGTCGCTACCATTTGCATGTGCCGCCGCACAACAAGAACGAGGCGGGCATGCCGCTGCTGGTGGTTCTTCACGGTGAGCGCAGCAGTGGCGAAGCCATCCGTCAGCAGTCGCGCTTGCATGAGCTCGGCCGCACCGCCGGTTTCATCGTCGCGTTCCCGGACGGCACGGGATTGCTGCCCGGCAAGCAGCTTGTCTGGAATGCCGGCTACGGCGATGTGCGGCAACCGGGCAAAAAGGCCGATGACGTTGGTTTTGTGGCGGCGCTGGTCCGAGACGTTCAGCAGCGCGTGCCCGTAGATGGCCGGCGGGTGTTCGTCGCAGGTCACGGCAGCGGCGGCATGCTGGCGCACCGGCTCGCGCGCGAGGCCGGGCAAGTGTTCGCCGGCGTAGCGGTTGTTGCGGGCGTCATGAACGACGTGCAGCGAGATGCCACGAGCGGTTGTGCGGCGCTGCTGGTGCATTGCGATGGCGACGAACTCGTGCCAATCGACGGCAGCGAGAAGGGGCGACTGGTCGGACGTAAGCGCAGCGCGCCGATCGCGTCGCTGCAGGACGCCGTGGACTACTACGTCGCGCGCAACGATTTGTTGGCCTACCCGCGAAGTGAAACGCTCAATGGCGTTTCGCGCGCTCGCTACGAGGTTCCGCGCAGCAGTCGTGACGAGATCTTCCCGGTGCATGTCGTCCGCATCCAGGGCGGCAGCCACGCCTGGCCCGGCAGCCCGGACGGGGACGTCGAACGTCTTGGGCGCTCGCACAAATGGCCGGCCTCACAGGCGATTCTCGATTTCTTCGTCGCGATGAGGCCGACCAAGAAGCTGTCGGCTGCGACGCCGGCAGTGCCGCGCTAGTGCCCGCGCTAGTGCCCGCAATAGCAGCACGGGGTGTCTACCAGTAGAGGCGCCAGTCCCATCGCTTGCCGCCATCGCTCGATCCGGTCGCAGTCCGGATGATGTTGAGGTTGTGCTCGTTCAATAGAGCGCGCATCTGCTCTTGCTCCTCTTCGGCCTGGTCTTCGCTGATCATGCCGTTCATCAAAGAGGGGAGGATCTCCTCGATAACTTCGAGCCACCATTCGGCCGGGACGCTCAGCGATTCGTTGATGTCGAGCTGTGCAATGCCCTGCACGCCCTCTGGAAGGTGGCGACTGAGATCCGCAAACAGCGTCGTCTTGTTGCTCACAGCGCCCAAGGGCTTGGCCGCAGCGCGCTGCAAGAGGTTGGTGAGATCGTCTTCGGCATCTCGCCCAACGCCAATCGAGAACAGGCCGTTGCCGGTCGCCATCCAGACGTCGTAGCCGATCATGTTGGCGAAGCGACGCAGCTGCACACCATCCACGTCGACGGTCTCGGCAACGGATAAAAACGGCTTCCAGTTTGGCAGCATGGTCTCAAAGGCCTTGCGGAACGGCTCTTGTTCCATGACCCGAAACGTGATCGACCAGCTCGCTTCCCGGGGACGATCGAAGTTGGACAGCGGTGCGCCAGTGACCATGACTTCGTCGCTTAGATGCGCGAGCAGGTCCTCGCTGAGATCGATGCCAAGCTCTTTCTCGGCAGCCGCGCGGGAGTCGTCGCCGGGTGCGAAGCCTGTGATGTCCAGCACGTCAAAGAATGTGTTGGCCAGCGCGTGCAAGTCAAAGCGCCCGACCTTCCAAGCAGTCGCCGAAGCTTCTGGCAGAAGCTGCGTTAGCGGAGAGATCCCCTGGCTGACGGGCATCAGCGCTGCGAGCAGGTGCGTGCGCGGCGCTTCTGTAGAAACGGCCAGGCTGGCGCTGACATGCGGACCCGCAGCTGTGATTTCGAACGTCGCGGACTCTAGGTTGTCGAGCCCCATGGCCTTCTCGATCTCGCCAAAGCCGAAGCCGATCAGTCCGCGCTTGACGTCGTGCATGTCGACGTGCACGTGGAGGGCTGGGCTGTTCGGCGAAGGGCTTTGGATTTGCCGTTCGCGGCGGAGCAAGTGCTCAAGAAGCGCCTCGGCCGTCTCCATAGATTCAGTCTTCGGGGAGTGCCGATAGCCGGCGAGGATCACGAGCGTGCCGTCACGTTCGAACGGCTCAGAGATCGATAGGCGCCCCTCCTTGCGTGCGGAGAGCGTGCGTTCGCCAAGCTTGAAGGTGCCGATCTCGTCGCCTCCGCCCTGAAGCACAAGCGCGCGGATGTCCTTGGACAGTGCCTGCAGTTCCGCGGCGCCGCCGCGGCCTGGTTCAAGCACCAGGGCCGCATTGTGGATCCAATTCATGCTGCGGTCGAGCCGCAGTGCGAGCCGCAGCGTGCCGCCATACGCAAACATGCGCGCGCTCGCGTCGGCAAACGTGTCGTCGCTGCCTGTCGATCGTCGCCAGCCAGAAAGCACGGGGGCGATGCGCGGCTGCCAGATTTTGCGTCCCGCCTCGGACGCGAGCATCGTGCCGATATTTGTCGGGCCAAGGCGTGCGCGCCAGCCGTCGGGGCCGACCGTTTCGATGACGATGTGCGGCGCGTTCTTGCGAGCGGCTTGGGCATCGTTGGTGGGTTCTTTGGCGCCGGTTTGCGCGCTTAGAAGCGACGCTGCAAACATAAGGCAAAATAGTGCTCGCAGGGCATTCATAGGCAACAGCATAGCGCGCCGTGCGGCGATGAGCGGCATGATCCAGGGACGATGGCTGAGCCTTTCAAGAACTTGATTCGCAAGGAAGTCGTGGTCGCCATGGCGAGTCACTTGCGGCGTGTGAGTCCTGCGTTTCCAAAACGATCGTTTGTGGAGCGTGCGAGTCATGGCCTAGACGCGCTCGAGCTGAAGGCGAGAGTGGCGCATGTCGCCGATTCCTTGGCCGAAGCTCTGCCGGCCTCCTTTGAAAAATCGGTTGCTGTGTTGGAGAAGTCGCTCGCTCCGGCGCGGGCGGATGATGATCTCGGCAAACTCGTAATCAGCGAGGGCGGGCTCGCAGGCTGGGCGATTTGGCCGATGACCGACTACGTCGCCCGTTATGGCCTCGCGCATCCTGCACGCGCGCTGCGTGCTCTGCGCTTGATGACCCAGCGCAACACGGCCGAATACGCGATTCGCCCGTTTTTGGTCGAGCACAACGAGCGCACGATGCGCGAGCTCAAGAAATGGCTGACGGACAAAAGTCCTCACGTGCGCCGATTGGTGAGCGAGGGCACACGCCCGCGTTTGCCGTGGGGTATGCAGCTCAAATCGCTGATGGCGGATCCGAGCCCATCGCTGCCGCTGCTGGAGGCCCTGCAGGATGATCCGAGTGCTTACGTGCGCCGGAGCGTTGCCAATCATCTCAATGACATTGCGAAGGACCATCCGGATGTCGTTGCCGCTTGGGTCGCGCGGTTCTTGCCGGCGGCGGATGCGAACCGGGAGGCTCTCTTGCGGCACGCGAGTCGAACGTTGATCAAGAAGGCCGACCGCAAGGTGCTATCGCTTTGGGGGCTGGGGAAAGCTCTGCGTGGCGAAGCGGACTTGCGCATCACGCCGCGCCGCCCGGCTCTGGGTTCGACAATGGAGTTGTCGGTCGTGCTTCGATCCACCGCGAAGCAGGCGCAGGATCTGGTCGTCGACTACGTCGTCCATCATGTTCGCAAAGCGGGCACAACGAGCGCCAAGACTTGGAAGGGGTGGCGGTGCAAGCTCGCTGTTGGCGAAGAGCGTGCGCTTACAAAGCGCCACTCGTGGAAGCCGGTGACCACCCGTCGCGATTATCCAGGACTGCACCGGGTGGAGCTGGTCATCAACGGCAGCATCGTGGCTACAGACGAGGTGAAAATTGTGCCTTCTCACTAACGCGGCAAACAGGTCGACAGCGTAGCCTCTCCGACATGGTGACTTCGAAAGCGACAACGGTCGCGCAATACCTGAAAGAGCTTCCGGAAGACCGGCGCAAGGCGATCACGGCGGTGCGCAAGGTGTTCTTGGCGCAGCTGGACGACGGCTTCGCCGAAGGCATGCAATACGGGATGATCGGCTACCACGTCCCGCACAAGGTCTTCCCCGACGGCTACCACTGCGATCCGAAGCAGCCGCTGCCGTACGCAGCGCTGGCATCGCAAAAGAACCATATGTCGATCTATCTGTTTGGGATCTATGTGGACCCCAGCGATGTGGCGTGGTTCGAGAAGGCGTGGCTCGCCGCGGGCAAAAAGTTGGATATGGGCAAGTCCTGTATTCGCTTCAAGTCGGTCGACGACCTGGCTCTTGACGTCCTCGCGGAGGCTCTTGAGCGCATGCCGTCGCCGCGCTTCATCGCGGCCTACGAGGCGAGTCGCGCTGGCAGTGCGCCAGGAAAAAAGCCAGCGAAAACGGCAGCAAAGAAGCCAGCAAAGAAGGCCCCAGCAAAGAAGGCGGCCGTCAAAAAGAGTGCCGCCAAGAAGTAGCGGCGCCTGCGCTCAGAAGTCGTAGCGAAGCTCGACCCAGACGCTGGAGTTGTCTGGGAAGATCTGAAAAAAGCCGGGTTCGCTGCGGGCGACGTCAAACCAGCGAGCGCCGATTTCAAACTGCAGGTCTTCGTGAATCATTCGCAGCTGCTGTTGGTAAACGCCCTCCAGCAGCCACTCGTTTTTGTTCGGATCCACAAAGCCGCGAAACTCGATCGAAGTCCGTTCGAAGTCGTTGGCTTCCCACAGAGCGCGCACAACCAGATCGTCGTCGAAGGGCCGATACAGCGCCGTGATGTCCTCCGCGCCGGTTTCGCCGACCCACTCGACGGTGAGCGTGATCTGGTCTTTGTCGGTCAGGACGTTCGGAAACATGCGGTCGACGCCGAAAGCATATTGCAGGTAGTCGTCGGCCAGGGTCTGCGGGTTGCCGTCGAAGCGAAACGGCATCTTGTAGACGACTTCTGCTTTGATGGTGTAGTCGGCGAGCGCTTCGAAATTGGGCACAGCGCGCAGGCCGCCGCCGACCGTGGTAAGCCCGTAGTAGATGGGTAGGAGGCCGACCGCGCCGCCGGGGACCCCGCCGGGCGACGAGAAAGCGAACTGCGGGAATCGCTCGGGTCCGCGTGAGAAGAGCAGCTGCACATCGGCGTTGGCCGGAGCGGTGTTGAGCGTGCTGTTGGCGCGAACCGCAAAGAACAGGCGGTTCTCGTCCTCGGGGCGTACTGATTGATCCTCGAGCAGTTGCGCTGGCGGGGCCGCAAGCGACCACCGGCTGCGTTCTGCGGGGAACAGCTGTTGGCGAAAGACCGGCAGCGCGTAGAACGAAAGCGTGGGTTCGCCAATGGCATCGCCGCCCAGCCACTCCGGTAGAAACCAACGCCAGCGAACTCCAAGTTCTCCCAGTCGAACGGGGTCCAGCGGATCTTCGGCGATATCGCGCCGATTGATGACATCGATGGGGTTGAAGGTGTCTGCGATGCCCCAGTTTTCAACGAGCTGGCCCGCGCGCAGCTCATGATCGCCAAGCGACCAGGTGACGTAGGCCTCGAGCGGTTCCGTTCGGACGAGGTCCGAGTCCACGGCATCGATCAGAAACCTGGGGCGAAAGAAGCCGGTTAGGCCGTCGGCGATCTCAAGGTCAAACTCAAGCTGCAGCTCTTGGATCCACTGCCCGTCGAGGCGCCCATCCCCGCGCCGGCGGTCCTTGGGGAAGAACCGTCCACGCGAGGCGAGGAAGCCGCGCAGCGCCGAGACCCGCAGCCCGTCGGCTGTGCGTAGTGCCGTGCCCGCACCGTCGAGGCCGTCGAGGCCTTCGGGGTCACCCATACCCTCCAGGCCGCCGCCGCTTGCGACGCCCGCAGGTGGATCGTCAAATCCCGGCAGGCCTTGCAGTGGATCCTGGGCGCGCGAAGCGCCCGTGGTCAGGCCCGTCGACATTGTGGCCACGAGCACGAGCATGCGCCTAGGAAGAGGAGATGACATCATCGCTTGCCGGTGAGGGCGTTGGTGGTGAACTGTTTGTCCGTCAGGTTCGGCCGCTTCTTCTTCGTGCGCGGGTTCTCGTACAGCGCCAGGTTGATGAGTTGCGCGGACGATTCGATAACGGTTCGCTTCTTCGTTTGGAGATTACGCATCTCGACAATCTGCGGCCGCCAGAAACGCCCGTGGCGGTGCTTCCACTTGCGGTTGTTGAGCTCTTTAAGAGGGCGGCCGGCCTTGTCGAAGAACTCGATGCGTTCCTGGCGCCAGTGCGTGCGGTGCAGGTGCACGATGAGCTTGCTGTAGCCGGTGTCGCTGTATTTCGGCTTGGCCTCAAGGCGATACACGGGCTGGTCGCCTTCTTCGGTTTTGAGCGTGCTCTCTTCAAGAAAGCGCCATTCGTACTTCGCTACGATCCGGTTCGAGAGGTCCTCATAGGTAAACTCGGTTCCCTGGAAGCTGGCGGTCTTGTTGGCGCCGGAGATGCGGCGAACGCGTTTGGTCGCCGGCAAGTAGAGCCAGTTGTCGTCGGTGCTGTCCGGGTGTTCGTGCGTCAGAGCTGCGACGCTCTTGATTTCCGCAGGCGAGAGAAAGCGAACGATCGACTTGTCGCCATCGACCTTTTCCATCAGTAGCTGCACTACGTCGCGCGTGACGCTGTCGCCTGTGGCGGCATAGAGAGTCATCTCGCTGCGCGCGTAGCTGTCCTTCCAGCCGGTGTCGTAGAGATCGGCGTAGTCGGCGAGCTGGCGCCCGTGCTTGCCGGCGTCGTCGGTGTCAAACGTCGGCAGCTTGGGAACGGCGACGCCAGAAGTGTTTTCCTGGGCGGTAAGGCCCCCAGCCAAAAGGCTGAGGAAGACGCTGAGTCGAAGTGCGGGCATGATAGATGAGGTTTGTGTGGCAGGGATCGGGTGACGGATGCTTCGTTGCGTCGCCGAGGATCAGGTGGCTGCGCCGTCGGGCTGGGGCGTGCGATTCGGGTCGGGCAGCAGCGCCAGAATGGCCGGCGTTACCAGGAAGTCGGCAACCCATGCGAGTGCGATCATGACTGCGGCGAGCTTGCCCATCATCGAGTTCGGCGCAAACTCGCTGAAGATCAGGACGCTGAAACCGAGCACCAAGATCGTGGTCGTAAATGTCAGCGCGTTGCCGATGGTGAACAGCGCTTCGCGCAGGGCTGCATGCGTGCCGAGGCCGCGCCGACGAGCTCTCGTAAATTTGGTGAGCAAGTGGATCGTGTCATCTGTGGCTACACCAAGTGCAACCGAGCTCACAAATACGGCGGGGCCATCGACTGGCAGTCCAAGCAGCCCAAACATGCCGATGGGAACGACAATCGGCAGCACGTTGGGGACGATGCTGACGAGGCCGAGCACGACGGATCGAAAGATCACCATGATGGTGATCAAGATTAGGCAAAGCGCCAGCGACATCGACAGGATGAAGCTGTAGCTGAACTTCTCGGTCATGCCCGCATAGAGGAGAGCCTTGCCAGAAAGCGTCATCGACGCCAGCGCTTCGCCTGCGGCTACTTGTTCCGGAGTGCCGGTCAGCAGCGGGAACTCCTTGTCCGCAATTTCCCGGACGCGTTCAAAGGCGGCCGACTGCAGGGCGCTGCGGCCTTGTCGGACCCGGCCCTGCAGGCGGAATGTGCGGCGATCGATACTGACCAGCGTTGCCAGGTTCTCCGCGGGCTTGGCGCCGTTTTCATATTGAAGGAAGTACTGTGCGGCGAGCGTCGAGGCGTTCTGGCCCGGCACAAACTCCAGGTCGCCGGTGAAGTCGTCTAGGTAGAACTGCGGGCTGCGCGCGTCTTTGTTGACGTCGCCTTCGTTCGGTGGTCGGTAGAACGCGGCTTGGTCCTCGTTCTGCACCTGGTTCATCTTGCGCAAGATGTCGAGTGCGCTGTCGAGGCGGGTAATCATTGCGAGGTCGCTTGTCGGATCGGCCATCTCGATGCGCAAGCGGTCCGTAAAGCGTCGCAGCTCGGTCAAAAACGGCTCCGCCGTCGCGATCCGTCGGCGCTGATAGTCCTGTTCGGCGGCGGCGAGATGTTGGAGATCTTGCTGCTGATCGACGCTGAGTGGATCGGTTTCGCCGGCGGCGGCTGCTAGCTCCTGCGCGCGCAATGCGCCCAGCCTTGTTTGGCGGCTGCGCGCTGCTGCTGGATCTTCGTCGCGAGCGGGTGCTTGAAAGACGATTTCAAGATCGCCCGAGCCGCCGAGCTTGGTGTCGATCCAATTCATGTCGACCATGGTCCGGTTATCATCCGGAAACATGGTGCGGAAGTCCGAGTCGAGCTCGATGCGCGACAGTCCGTAGAGAGCCAAGCCGGTGACGAGGGCGCTTGCCACCGCAATGGGGGCGCGGCGGGCGATGACGACGTCCGTGAGCCGCGTCGCCCAGTTGACGCGCTCTTGGTTGGCGCCGGCTGCGACGGGCTTTGAGCCGTCGGCAGCGGTCTGTTTTGGCAAAGGCGCGAGCGACAGCAGTGCTGGGACGAGCGTCATCGACGTCAGGTAGGCGAGTAGCGTGCCGAGCCCGGCCGTGTAGCCCAGCATCTGCAGCGGAATGATGTTGCCGGCCGTCAGCGAGTAGAAGCCTATCGCAGTAGTTACCGATGTCAGGAATACCGGCAGCGCGTTGATGCGTAGGACTTCAACAATCAGGCTGCGCTTGTCGCTGTACTGAGGGCGCAGCGCGAAGTAGGAGGCCACGAGGTGCACGGCGTCGGCAATGGACACCGCGGTAATCATGTTCGGTGCGCCTGCCGTGATGTTGTTGAGCAAGTCGCCGCGCAGCAGAACCGTGCCGATCATGCCGGTTACCGATGCGGCAATGACGAGCACGGGGGTGGCGACGCCGACGACGCGGCGAAACAAAACCACCATGACGATGAGCATCACCAAGAACATCCACTGCACCATGCCGAGGTCGCTCTCCCCCGTGACCATGAAGTTCTGTTCAATGGTTGGCATACCGGCAATGTGCATTTCGCGGCCGCCGCCGTGCTTTTTCAGGATGTCGTCGATTGCATCGAGTGCGGTCCACTGGGAGTGGTTGCCGTGCATGGCGCCGCCGATGGTCCAAGCCGTGGGGTCTTCGCCAAACGCCTCACGCAGTGCGGCTGTCTCGACGCGAGGACGCAGGATCTGCACCTGAAGCGCCGTGACGCGAGCGTTGGCGCTCACGATGTTGCCGATGAGTCGGGGTTCACCGATCACATCGTCGAAGTTGCGCTCAGTGCCGAGAATCGCGGTGACGTCCTGCTGGCCGACGACGGCGGCCGCACGTTCGGCGCCAAGCACGGCGATCATGCGCTCGAGGATCTCCTGACGGCCATACTCGGTTGGCGCATCCTCAAAGAGGTCCGTGACCAGAAGGCCTTCTTCGTCGCCGTCGATCGCTGCCCATCGAATCCACGGATTGCTGGTCAGGCTGCGCACGTGCCGAACGAAGGGCACCTTCTCGATGCGCTCGGTAAGGTCCGCGATCGTGCGCAGAGTCTCCGGGGCAAACACGCCGAGCGGATGGTCCGGCTCTTCAAACGCGACCAGCACAAAGTCCTCCGCACTGAACTGGTCTTCGATCTGCTGGTAGAGCTTGAGACCCGGATCGTCGGGGTCGAACCAGATGTCGTAGCGAGCGTCGAACATCTTGGGCTCGGACTGCTCGGGCGGGTCCGCCTGGAGGCTGTCGACCTGGGACGAGAACTCTGCGAGGCGGCCGAAGCCACCGGTGGCGACGGCAAAAATGGCGCCTAGTACCAGCAGGCTGGCAAGCCAGCGGTAGCGGTAGAGCCGGTCGGAGAAGGGGCTGGAGGCTGACATGGCTACCTATCAGTAGGGAGGAAGTGCGCGCGAGAATGCGGTGGAGAGAGTGCGCGCCTAGAGGCCGAGGCTGCGCTGCAGCTGGCGGACGACGCCGCGGAAGTGGTCGCGACCCATGATGGCCTCGCTGATGCGGGCGCCTTGGAGCGCGTTGGCGATCGTTGCCGCCTGATCGTGAACGTCGCCCAAAAATGCGATGTCGCCGGCGCGTCGCGCTTCGTCGAGCAGCTGGGCGAGCTGCTTCTGCCACGAAACAGACGAGCTGCGGAGCTGGTCGATGACCGCCGGCGAGAGGTTCCTCGCGTCGATCTCGAAGGCCGCCGAGGGGCAAACTTTCGCTTCGCCGTCTAGTAGCACCTGCTCGCACTTGGAAAAGATCGCCCGCAGCGCTTCGCCCGGTGAGCTGGCGCCGCCGACAATCTCGCCCATCAGCGTATTGGCGCGCACTTCGAAGAACTTCAGCAGTTCGACGCCAAGCTCGTCCTTGCTTGGGAAGTGATGGTGAATACTCGCCTTACGGATTCCTAGGCGGTCGGCTAGGTCCTGGTAGCTAAACGCAGCGAAGCTCTTGTTCTCCAAGATCTCCGCTGCCACGGCCAGGATCTGCTGTTTGCGCTCGCTCACGGCACGGAGCCTACCAATTGGTAGGTAGATTGCAAGGGTGCGCGCCGAAGGCGGGCAGGGAGGGGGGCGGCTGGCGCTAGCCGCGAATCCGCGCCAGCACGGCCCGCGATGTTGACGACAGGCCGTCGCTGTCCAGCGCCGCTTCGATGCTGCGCTGCCGTTCGGCTTCGCGCGCCGCGACCTCACGCGCCGGCTCGTCGAGGTCGTGAAAGGCAGGGTGCGACCGGACGCCGCCGTCGGCGTCACGCGGGCGCCAGGCCGTAGTCGTCTGCTCGATGAGTTGGCGTCGCTGTCGATCGTTCACGGGTGCTCCGGGTGGACGGTCACGGTGGCGGGCAGCTGGATGCCGCTCTTGCGCAGGCAGGCAGCGAGCAATCGGCGGGCGCGCGTGATGTTCTGCAAGAACGTGTTCGGCTTCATGCCGAGCTTGGCGGCGAGGGTTCGGTCAGGTTGCAGGCCGGCGTCGTCGATGCGGGCGGTCAGCGCGAGCGCGGGCCGGCGCGGCAGTCGATCGCGGCAGTTGCGCACCGCCAGCTGTACGGATGGGTCGACGGGCACGGGCTCGTGCTGCGCGAGGTCTTGTTCGAGAAGCTCGACGTGCGCCGTTCGGTGGCGACGGGCTTCGTCGATGGCGCGGTTGCGCGCGATGCGCAGGGCGAGCCGCAGCAGGCCATTGGGCTTGCCGTCCGGCTGGCAATGGTCTGCCGCGACCTGCCACGTGCGGAGCAGGCTTTCCTGTAGGACGGCCTCGATGTCGACCTTCGTCGCGAACGAGCGAAGGCTTCGGCGCAGCGAGGGCTCGGCCGCGGCGAGCCAACGCGCAAAGGCGTCGGCGTCGCCGCGGGCGATCGCGGGCAGGTGTTCGTCGAGGTCGCTCATTCGTTGGAGTCGTTCGCAAGCAGCAGCGTGAGCTCCTGCCCGTCGGGGAACACCAGCACCGCGCTAGCGTCGCCGCAAGCGCGTAGCTTTGCGACGTTTGTCGCTGCGCTTGCTGCCAGCAGGAGGCGCGCATGGGCGCCGTCGGCGATTGTGCCGTCCGCTGTGCTCCGACTGGCGTCGGTCGCCAGTTCGATGGTCGTGCCATCCGCAAACCGCACCGTCACGCTCGCCGGAACACGCCATGGCCACGATGCGGCGCTGGGGGTGATCTCGATCCAGGCAGAGCCGTCCGGCGAGGTGCGCAGCGTAGCCGTTCGCATCGGCCGCCGGGCGCCAAAGCGGCCCCCGTTTGCGGCGCCAGGTTCGTCGCGTTCTGGGCGCGCCATCTTCTTGACCTGCTTGCGGTGTTTCGCGCCTCGCGCCGCCGGTTTCGGAACGGCCGGCGGCTCGATCAGCGATTCTTCGGCGATGTCGCTGGCCATTGCATCGAGCGGTGCAACTTCGTCATCCATGATTTCGCCAATCTTGCCGTAGCCGGCGGCAGCGGATTCGGGAGCGTTTTCCAGAGGCACAGCTTGCGCAGCCATGGGGGCGCTGAGGCGGCTACGAACGGCGCCGGCGGGCGCAGCGCCAAGCTGTGCCGAAGCGGGGCGCAGGCCGACGCCTTCTACCGACATGCCGTGGGCAAGCTCGTGCGGCATGGTCTCCTTGCGGGATGGTGCGCGCGGGTCGACCGTGGCCTCGGCACTCACCGCGATCCAGGACGTGCGGCGCGTCGCGATCCGAAACGCCAGCCCGACCGTCTCAATGGCCTCATCGTGGCTTTTCGAATCGTTGCGCGGTGCGTTGGCTGCGGCCGCGAGTTCGAGATCTTCGACCCGTATGCGGGCAAAGCGCGCTGCGAGCTCTGCGCGTCCGGCGCCCGTCGGTGCGGGCGTTGCCGATGCATCGGAGGCTGCTGTGGCTGCCACTTCGACTTCGCGCACAAACGGGCCGTCTGCCGTTTGCCCGGCGATGCGCAGCGTGCCGCCTTCGGGCTTGAGCCGAACCGAAACGGTAGCCGGCTGTCCGCCGAAGAGGTCCGGCATGCGCTCGGATGCGGCTTCGACCAGGGCGCTGCCGCTGAGCTCGAGGTTGACGACCACGGGCGTTGCGACGGCGGCAACGATCCGGCGGGCTGCGACCATGGCGTCATCGTCGACGCCGACGATGGCTTCCGCGCCGCGGCCTGCGCGCGCTGCGCTTTGGGTGAGCGAGCGGTTTGCCGATTCGCCGATTCCGACGACGTGGAAGCGGCTGCTCGTCGGTAGGTCGCGGCACAGCATGCCGGTGACTTCTCGTTCGAAGCCGATCAAGCCGTCGGTGACCAAGACGACTTGCGTCTGCACGTCTTCGCGCAGCGGCTGAAGCGCTGTGGCCACGCCCTGCATCATGTCGGTGCCACCGCTGGCGACGAGTTTGCGCAGCCATGCAATCGCTTCGTCGCGGCGCCGCGGATTCGCAGCCTTGGGCTTGCGGTGCCAGCTTCGAACGCGCGTCGAAAACTCGACCATGTGAAGCCGGTCGCGCTTGGTCAAGGATCGCACCAGCGCGACCGCGACTTCTACGGCCTGCTCAAGTGGTCGGCCCGACATGGAGCCACTGGTGTCCATCAGCAGCGTCAGGTCGCGGGCGATGGGGGTGTCGACGCGTGTTGGCGGCACCATCGTCAGCAGGCCAAAGGTGCCGGCGAAGGACTCCGGCAGCTCGAGCTGCGGCGGTGCTGCGGCGTGCTCGAGGCGCACGCCAACTTCTGCGGCGCCAACCGGCCAGCGCACCACGACGTCGCGGTCGAGTCGGCGCGGTGCGCCTTCCTCCCGAGCGAGTTCGACGTGTGTTGCTTCGCCCCTGACAGCCGTGCAGATTGCGTGCGAAGGCGACTCCGGGCGGCTTTCTGGATCGCTAAGCGTGTCCGTGATGCGCAGCGCAATATCCAGTTCGACCGACGTTGGGGTTGCGGCGATATCGACCGCCTGGCGAGCGTGGTCGGCCGGTGTTGGCGACGCGCCACCGCCCTGAAAACGCGGTGCAACCGTCGTTGGGAAACGAAACTCCCAGGCGCCCTGGCCGCCGGCGACCCAGATCAGCGGCTGGTCCACTTCGATCTCGGCGACGACTTCGCAGCCCGGCGGCACGTTGCCGATCTCTTGGCGAAACAGGCTGGAGCGGTCCTGTTCGAGCAGCGCGGCCGTGTGTCCCGCCACGATGGCCTGTTCGAAACGTGCTCGGGCGGCCGCGCGGCGATCGATCTCGCCTTTGATGCGGCGCTCGCCGAGCGTGAACGCGAATCCCGAAACTGCGCCGTCGGCCGGCAGCGGCAGTTGGTAGGTGACGGTTAGTGGCTCTTCATGCGTGTTGACGAAGCGCTGGACAAGGCGTGTGCGGGCCAGCCCGCCGCCCGCGACGGTCTCCAGTCGGCTCGATCGCAAGGGCAGTTCACGGCCGTCTACACTGACGAGCTGGCTCGTAGCGATGCGTTGTGCCGGTGCGGGGTGGGTCAGGTTCATGCTCATGGCAGTGGTCATCAATGTTCTCCGTGAAAATTGCTGGGGATGGAAGCCGTCGTGATGTGGCGGAATCCGAAAGTCCCCAGGCCCACGCAGGAGCAGCTGGCTTGTGACACTCGTTTTCAGAGTTTTCGGCGCGTAGCCGGTCGCCGCGCTGCCTTCGGCGTTTCGCTTCTGCGCGAGCCAGCGCGTGCGCTACGTTGGCCACATGCTCGACTTGGAGTTTGTTCGCTCGCGCTTTCCGACCCTCGCTGCGACCCCAGAATGGTCGTTGTTTGACAATGCTGGTGGCAGTGTCCCGCTCGGCTCGGTCGTCGACGCGGTGCAGAGGCACATGCTCGGGCACATGGTTCAGCTGGGCGCAAGCTATGAACTTTCGGAGCGCGCGACGGACGGGGTTGCCGCCGGGCACCGCGCCGCCGAAGAGCTGTTCGGGTCCGGCGCGGATGACGTGGTCGTCGGCACCTCCTCAACGGCGCTGACCAAGCTGGTCGCGTCGGCATTTCGGCCGCTTTGGCAAGAGGGCGACGAGATCATTGTTACGGACCTCGACCACGAGGCCAATATCGGTGCATGGCGTGCCCTCGAAGCCAGCGGCATCCGAGTTCGTGAATGGCAGTGCGATCCCGAGACCTACGAGCTGCGAGTTGCCGACCTCAAGCTGCTGCTCAACGATCGTACGAGGTTGGTGGCGTGCACCCACTGCTCCAACTTGGTGGGCGAGATTCAGGACGTCGCGGCGATTGCCGAGGCTGTGCATGCGGCTGGTGCGCTCCTGTATGTCGATGGTGTTGCGCTTGCGCCGCACCGCCGGGTGGATATGGCGACTTGTGGCGCCGACCTATACGTCGCGAGCCTCTACAAGGTGTACGGTCCTCACCTGTCGGCTCTGCACGTTGGCAAGGAACTGCTCCAGAAGCTTGCTTCGCAGAACCACTTTTTCATTGGTGATGACGAGGGCCCCTACAAGCTGCAGCCGGGGATGGTCCCGCACGAGCTTTGCGCATCGCTGCCGGCGATTCCGGCCTACTTGAAGGAGCTGGACCTTCACCACGGTGGCGGCGGCACGCTCGATGGCGCATTTGCACACATCACCGAGCACGAGAGCCTCCTCGTCGAGCCGCTGCTCAAGTTCCTCGCAGACCATCCGCGGGTCCGTTTGCTTGGGCGAGCGGTTGCCGACGCGCGGCGCGCCCCGACGGTCGCATTCGTGCCGCTTGAGCAACCTGCCAGCACGATTCCGCCCCGCATGGACGAGCAGAAAGTCGCCGTTCGGTGGGGGCACTTCTATGCGCACCGTTTCTGCACGCGCTTCGGCCTGCACGACAACGATGGCGTCGTGCGTGCGAGCATGGTGCACTACAACAGCCCCGGCGAAGTGCAGCGCCTGATCGAGGCGCTGGATGCGATCCTCTAACCTGAGGGTTGCGGCATCTCCCGAGGGCTAGCCTCTGCACCTAGAGAAAATTCAACCAGTCATGCGTCGCGTCGTACTGCAATACTGTGTGCTCGCAGCGTTCGCTCTGCTTGTGTATGCGCCGGCGCTCGGTGGAGACTTTGTCTGGGACGACGAAGACTGGATCCGCGACAACGAAACGCTGCGCACGCTAGGCGGTCTGTGGCGCATCTGGTTTGAGCCGGGTGCGGTCATTCAGTACTACCCGCTGACCTATACCAGCTGGTGGCTGGACCACTGGCTTTGGGACCTGTCGCCACGCGCGATGCACATCGAAAACGTGCTGCTGCACGCCGCCAATGCGCTGCTGTTTGGAAGCGTTCTGCGCCGGCTTGCGATGCCGGTTGCCGGCTGCGTCTTTGGAGCACTGCTGTTCTTGCTGCACCCTGTGCACAGTGAGTCGGTTGCCTGGCTGGTTGAGCGCAAGAACGTGCTGTCGGGGTTGTTCTATTTGCTGGCGCTTCGTTCGTTTCTGGCTCGTCCCGCTGCAGGCGGAGAGCTTCCGCCAGGCCCGGCGCCGGCGATCTGGCGTTCGGGCGTGTGGTTTGCCCTGGCGCTGCTGGCAAAGACCGCGACGTTGATGTTGCCGGCAACGATTTTTGCCGCAGCACTGTGGCAGCAGCGTCGTGCCGAGTCTGGCTGGCAGCCCGGTGCGGTGCGAGCGGCCGTGCGGCGGGTGCTGCCGTTCGTCGGCCTCTCCATCGTCTTCGCAGCGATCACGATTGTTCGCGAGCGGGGCGAGGGAGCGGTTGGCTACGAATGGTCGCTGACTCTGGCCGATCGTGTCGCGCTATTCGGTCAAAACGTCGTGTTCTACGCTGGCAAGCTGCTGTGGCCCGCACCCGGCAACCTGTGCTTCGTCTATCCGAAGTGGCCGATCGATAGCGGCACGTTGTTCGCGTATGCGCCGACTCTGGGCGTTGTCGCGGCACTTGTTGTAGGTCTCTTCGCGCGCCGCAATCGCGTCTTGTGTACGGCCCTGGCGCTGTTGGTGTATGTCGCGAACCTGCTGCCTGTAAGTGGTCTGGTCGACTTCTTCTATCTGCGCTACGCGTTCGCGGCGGATCACTTTCAGTACTTCGCGAGCCTTGGTCCGCTCGCGCTTGCGGCGGGCGCCAGTGCCTCTTTGCTCATGCATAACCAGCTGGCGCGCGCGGCGGCGCTGGTCGTGCTCGGCCTATTGTCGTGGTCGACGTGGCAACGTGCCGAAATCTATAGGGACCTGGAAACGCTTTGGCGGGCGACGATCGCAGCGGAGCCAACGGCCTGGCTTGCGCAGAGCAACCTCGGCAACCTGCTGGACCAGCGTGATGGGGAGGGTGCAGGTCTTGAGCATCACATGTTGGCCTTGGCTGCGTATCCCGAGGCCTTCGAGTCCAACAACGCGGTTGGCAACCACCTTGTGCGAACCGGCGACATAGAGCGGGCGCAGGAGCACTACGATCGGGCACTGCTGGTTCGTCCAGATGACCCGCTCACCTATAGCAACCTGGGCGCGATGCACGGTATGCGCGGCGATCTCGCCAATGCCAAGGTTTGGCTGGAACGCGGATACCGCAAGGCGCCGGAAAATAGGAGTCTGCAGCGCAATCTCGCGACGCTTTTGGCGCAGGCCCCGAGCGCAGAGCTTCGAGATGGCCCGCGTGCGCTTCGGCTCGCGCGGCAGCTCAACGACGTTTCTGCCCCGTCGCTTCTGGATCAATACATTCTGTGGCGCGCGATGCTGATCGCCGCAGGCCGCGGCGAGGCGATTCGCTTTGGTGAGCGCGTTCGCGATCGTGCGGCGCGTGAAGGCGCGGCTGGCATGACGGCGAGGATCAAGCGACAGTTGGATCGAATGCGCGCCCGTCAGAGAGGGAAGTAGGGGTGGCGGCGATTCTGTTCTCTTCGTGTCGACGTCCGAGGCGTCGCTGTGGTGTGGTCGCGGCGGCGATGCTGCTGTCGGTATTTGCGGCCGCGTGTGCTGGGAGTGGCAGCGATCGTGGCCGCGGGCAACGTCCTCGCGAGGACGCTCGCTACGATTCGCCGAACTACGACCCGGGGCAAGGTGCCTGGGGCGAGCGCTATCCCATCGAACTCGTCGCGCTGCCGGCCATTTGGCTGCGGTCCGACGTGGCCGATCGACTTGCACCGCAGACGGTGGCGCCCGATTCGCTGGGGGCTGGGCTCGGCGTTCGTGCTGCTGTCGGCAACATCGATCAAAGCATCGGCATCCTTTACCACGGTGCGCTGTTGTCGGGTGAGGATGGCGACGATGGCGGCGATGCCGACCTGCACGCGTTCTATTTTGACGCCGATGCGCGCATTCCCATCCGCGAAGCGCCGAGAGGCTTCTTTGTGCGAGCTGCGGCTGGCCTCGGGATCGGTAGTCTGGACTATGCAGATGGCCGCTTTCGCGATGCGCGTACGGGCGCAGGCAACGTGCGCTTTGCTCTCGAATACGAGCCGCCCGGCAGCGGATGGGCGCTCATGGTTGGGGCCGGCGGCTTCGTGATCGGGCGTCCCGGCGATACCGATGCGTTCGGAACTTGGCTCGAGTTTGGTGGGCGAATCACTCTTTGAGTGCCGGTCTCGTAGCCGCTCAAGAGACGTGGAAACGTGGCCGGCGTAGGCCGGGGCGCAGGTGTTTCTTTCTGGCCGCCGTCGCGCCACTCTTGTTGGCGGCCCGCTATCCTCTGAGCATGGGTGAGCTGCATCGAGGGGGCCTACGTGCCGCACGTTTGGCCGAGATCGTGGCGGCGAAGGTCGTGGCGGCGGCACTTGCGCTGACGGTATCGCTGCTACCCGCTCAATCCGGCGAGCCAAAGCCAGCGGGGGCTGCCGCAGAGGTCGCTCCGGGGCTGCGCGATCAGCTTGTGGTGGCCCTGCAGGAGTTCTTCGCCGATCCGGACGCTTCTGGGTCGCTTCTCGGTGCTGTCAAGAAGTTGGCGCGCGGGCGCGAGGCCCTGCTCGTCGACGTGTTGCGAAGCAAGGCGTTCGTCAGCCTGTCCCAGGATGCCATCGGCCGTCGCGGCCGACTGGTTGCGGGACGGTTTGTCGACAGTGACGACCTCGAGGCGGCGAACCCTGCGCTGCTGTTTGGTCCTGCGACGGATGTTCCTGCTGCAGCTGATGGCTCCTCGCTTTTGCCCTTGGTTGTCTACGTTCCGGATGCGCTCGACTCCAAGCCGTACGTGCACGAGCTGCGCCGCGAAGCCTGGGAGCAGCGCCGCTTTGTCTTGCTGGTTCCGGACCCGCGACGCGACAACCTGTGGAAGCCTGGTCCAGACGAGATCCTGCGTCACACGGGGGCGATCCGCGAGCTGCTGCTTCAGTACCCGATCGACCCGAATCGCCTCTACTTCGTCGGGTCGGGTCGCGGTGGCCATGCGGCGTGGGATGTCGGCCTGATGCGAAGCGGGCTCTGGGCGGGGATCTATCCGTGCAACGGAGGGCTCATCCACGAAGGTGGGTTTGCTGTGACCGGCGGGGTGTTCGTCGAGAACGCCAAGGACCTGTCTGTCTTTACCGTCTACAACACGAAGTTCGATCACGGTATTGAGTCGTGTCGCTACGCGGCAAAACTATTGGAGAAGTGGGGCTGCCGCTTCGAGCGGGTCGAGGAGTCGCGCCTACGCCTGATGGGGCTCGCCGAAGCGATGACCAAGCTCGACATCGTGACGCGTCGGGCGCACCCGCGCACCGTGACCAAGCGCTTCAATCGTATTGCGGATGGCGCTCACTACTGGCTGGAGGCCAAGAAGCGAAAGCCGCGTGAGTGGAATCCAAAATCGCGTATCGAGATTCGGGGCAAGTGGCCGAGCGACCCAGTCAAGCAGCGTCAAGTCGTGTGGCGCGAAGTGCAGCGGCAGTGTGCCCGGTTGCACGGCGTCATAGCCGGCAACGCCATCCGCATCGAGACACAAGGGATCGGCCGTTTGCGCGTTTGGCTAGACCCTGAGCTCATTGACTTTGACCGCAAGGTGGCAATCACGTGCAACGGCAAGAAGCAGCGCAAGCACCAGCCCAAGCGGAGGATTGATGTGATGCTGTCCCGTCTGCATGCGACGGGCGATACGGCGCGTCTCTACTGGGACTACGTCGACTTCACGGTTCGGTAGCTCGGACACCGTGTCTGCTCGCGCGTTGGCAAAGCGGGAAAAACAGGGCGCACGACGAAGCGGCGACAGGATCAAGGGTCCTGCGGCAACATGACGCCATGATTCGATCTCCGTTCTCTTTGCCTGCCGTCTCTTTTGGTTTGGCTGGCTGCTTTGGTTTGGCTGGCTGCTTCGCTCTGGCGGGCTACGCGGCGGCGCAGCAGGCGCCGGGTGCGGCGGGCCCGCCTAGCGCCTCTGCGACCATCGAAAGCACGAAAGCCGCGAGCTACACGGCCAAGGTGGACGCAATCGTCTCGCGCTTTCTGGAGGAGCCGGATGCCGTCGGTCTGTCCGTGGGCGTGCTCTGGAAGGGCGAGATGCTGAGCAAGGGGTATGGCCTTGCCGAGGCCGAATTCGAAATCGCGGCCCAAGCGGACACGAGTTTTCGGATCGGTTCCGTGACCAAGCAGGTGACGGCAGCGCTGGTGATGCGCCTCGTTGAGCAAGGCAAGGTTGCCTTGGATGCGGCGAGCACTCAATACGTGCCGGAGTTCGCGACCGGCGACAAGACGGTCACGGTGCGGCAGCTGCTGAATCACACATCGGGCATCCCAAGCTACACAGATATCGGCGAAGACTGGCAGAAGGTCTGGCCGATCGAGCTAACGCATGAGCAGCTACTCGATCTTGTTCGCGAGCGTGACTTCGACTTCGAGCCCGGTGAGAGCTGGCGCTACAACAATACCGGCTACTACCTGTTGGGCATGCTGCTCGAAAACGTGCACGGCAAGCCCTTCGCCGAGGTTGTGGCAGATTTGGCGCAAGAGCTTGGCCTCGGGCGGACTCGCTATGACAGCAATCGTGAGCTGATCAAGAACCGTGCGCAGGGATACGACCTCGTTGATGGCAAGCTGCAAAACGACCTACTGATCGGCATGCAGCAGCCAGGCGGGGCGGGCGGAATCATCTCGACCGGCGGTGACCTGGTGCGATGGGCGCAGCTGCTGGCTTCGGGCGAGGTTGTCTCCCAGGAGTCCTATGCGGCGATGGTCAAGAGCACCGTGTTGCCGAATGGTCGCGATACCCAATACGGCTTCGGCCTGATCCCCGGTGAGATCGATGGCCAGAAGTCGGTTGGCCATGGGGGTGGGATCTTTGGTTTCAACTCACAGCTGCATTGGCTGCCGGAGCAAGACTTCTACGTAGCGGTCATCAGCAACTGCGGTCTGAGCGCTGAGTCCGTGGCCGAAGAGTTGACCTACGAGCTCTTGGACTTGAAGAGGCCGGAAGAGCGTCAGAAGCCTCTTGCCAAGGAGCTGCGCGCTGCTCTGGTTGGTTCCTACAGCGTGCCGAAGGCGGGAATGGATATTCGCGTGTTCGAGAAGGGCGGCAAGCTGTGGGCCAAGGGGAGCCGCGCGGGGCAGTCAGAGTTCGGCTTGCTCTACCAGGGCGACGGCGAGTTCTGTGCAAGCTTCGACAGCAAGGTGCGGATCGTCTTCGAACTGGACGGCTCGGCGTTCGTGTTGCACCAAGGCGGCATGGAGTTTCCGGCTACGCGCGCCAAGTAAGCGGCTACCGACTGCCATGGCCGCGTAGCGGATTCGTCTAGTCCGCTTGCCAGGGCTGCCCGAGATCGCCAAGCCGGTCGGTCAGCCACGCTCGTGCGTAGGTCCAGTCGCGGCGAACGGTGCGCTCGGACACGTTGAGGGCTTCCGCGCATTCGGGTTCGGTCATGCCGAGGAAGAAGCGGAATGCGACGGTGTCCGCAACGCGTTTGTCGATCCTGCGCAGCTCGTCAAGCGCTTCCCCAATGGCGAGCTTGATCTCGTCTGTGACCTCTGGCAGCTCCAACGGAATGTCGTCCGTAAGGGTGACAGGACGGTTGCCGCCGCCGCGCTTCAGTCGTTGTTTCGCTCGGACGCGGTCGGCCACGATGCTGCGTATGGCAAGCGTTGCGACCGACAGGAAGTGCTGCTTGCTCTCCCACCTGCGCTCGCCCTCCTTGTTGGACAGTCGTGCCCATGCCTCATGAACGAGTGCGGTCGCCTGCAGCGTCTGGCCGGGCGGCAGGTGTCGGATGGACTGCTTGGCGCGGGATCGGAGCTCGTGGTAGACGAGCTCCAGCAGCTCGTCGTTTTCGTTGGTCTTCTCGGGCTTGCTCAACTTTCCGGTGGTTCTAGGGTCAGCAGTCTAGTCGAAAGCAGAGGCTGCGTGCTTAGGTCGCGTTTCCGGCCTCTGGGGGAGTGCGTTGCCTCGAAGCGGTTTGGCCCCATCGCCAGGTCGTAGTTGTCGCGTAGCGATCTGCTGAAGCGACACCGATCAGGTAACGCGGAAGTGGGGCGAAAGCGCTAGAAAGTCTGCATGCATATGCGTGCTGTCTGGGCTGGGTCTGTTCTCTGGATGCGGCTGATGTTGCTCCTTGGATTCTTCGCCGTCGGTGCAAGCATCTCGCGGGGCGCCATTGCGCAGTCTGAGGCTTCGGCTGGGCCGGGGCATGTCGTGCACGCAACGCACGGAGACCTGCTCGAATTGTTCGCAGAGTGGCGTGCTCTTGAGAAGCCTCCGGTGCGGGATGGGGCTCCCGACTACGGCGTAGCTCGCATGGCGAAGGCACGCTCAGAATGGGCCCGCCTAAAGTCTCGCCTGCACGCGATGGATCACAGCGAGTGGACCATCGAACACCGCGTGGACTGGCATTTGGTTCGGGCTGAGCTGAACGGATTTGACTTCAACTACCGCGTGTTGAAGCCATGGGCGCGGGATCCCGCATTCTATCAGCAGATCTGGACCTACCAGAGCGATACGCCCGCGCACGAGGGACCGACCAACCATGCGCTGGTCGAACTCTGGACCTACAGCTTTCCTTTGTCAGATCGCGGTGAGCAGCGGCTTGCGCGGGAGCTCGCCGCCATTCCGCCGCTGCTGAAGCAGGCACAGGAGAACCTGACCGGCGACGCGCAGGATCTCTGGCTTGCAGGGGCGCGGACGATGCGTCAGCAGGTTACCGCGCTCCGCGTGCTGGGGGCCCAGGTCGGCGAGGGTGCGGGTTCACCGGTCCGAAAGGCCGTTGTGGACGCCCGAAAGGCGACCCAGCAGTTCGTCGCGTGGCTGATGGAGCAAGCGCCATCAAAGGGCGGTCCGTCGGGTGTCGGTAAGGAGAACTACACTTGGTATCTGCAGAATGTGCACCTGATCCCGATGACGTGGGAAGACGAAGTGCGCCTGCTGCAGCGCGAACTGGACCGCGCTTGGAGCAGCCTGCGACTCGAAGAGCACCGCAACCGGAACGTGCCGCAGCTAACGTCAGCGTCAACACCGGCGGAGTATGACGCTCGTGCCGACAAAGCGGTGCAGCGCCTGATGGGGTTTGTCGCCAAGGAGGACGTGCTCACGGTAACGTCCAATATGGAGCCGGCCTTGCGTGAGCACCTTGGCGCTTTCGTTCCAGAAGGGCAGCGCAACTTCTTTTGGATTGCGGCTCACTACGATCCGGTCCCGCTCTACACGCACTTCTATCACTGGTGGGATCTAGCCCGAATGCGGGATACGCCGCATCAAAGCCCGGTGCGCAAGGGGCCCCTGCTCTACAACATCTTCGACAGTCGTGCGGAAGGGCTAGCGACGGGTGTAGAAGAAATGTTTCTTCATGCCGGGCTCTATGAAGATTCGCCGCGGTCTCGAGAGATCGTCTGGATCATGCTTGCTCAGCGTGCCGCGCGCGGCCTTGGGTCGCTATATGCGCACGCCAACGATATGACGATGGCGGAAGCCGGCACGATCCATGTGGATTGGACGCCTAGAGGCTGGATGAAGCGAGAGCCGGACCTGCTTCGGTTCGAGCAGCATCTATACCTGCGGCAACCGGGCTACGGCACGAGCTACGTAACGGGTAAATACATGATCGAGCGGATGCTCGCCGCATATGCACAGGGCAAAGCAGCGCGCGCGGAGCGCTTCGCACTTCGCGAGTTCTACGACGAAATGAATGCTGGCGGTTTGATCCCTGTATCGCTGCTGCACTGGCAAATGACGGGAGATGCAGCGCAGGTTCCTGGCGCAGGCACGCGCTAGGCGCAAAGCTGGGGCCATGCGAAGAGCCCTGTACCGCCTCTGCCTATCGTCCGTTGTTGGATGCGCCTTTGGTGCTTGCTGTGCCGAGTCCGGGCGGCGCTCGCTGGACCTGCCGGGCCGCACCGACAGCCGGCCCTACCACCACGTAGTGCAGAGCGGCGATACGGTCTATGTCGCCGGGACCATCGGTCGCAGTGCCGATACGGGCCTGCCGCCGGAGGACGCCGCCGACGAGGCGCGGTTGGCGTTGGAGGGCGTGCAAGCCAAGCTCGCGCTGGCGGGACTTACGATGGACGACTTGGTTTCGGTTCAGGTCTACTGCTCGGACCTCAGCCTGTATGAGACGTTCAACGACGTCTACGCGACGTTCTTCGTGCGCGAGTATCCCGTGCGAGCGTTCATCGGTTCGGGGCCGCTGCTCTTCGGTGGCCGCTTCGAGATCAGTGCGATCGGCGCGCGCCGATAGCGGGTGCGTGGCTTCGCTCGTCGGCCTATCTTGCGAACCCGATTCGATCGACAAACACGGTGCCCTTCTTGGTCTGGTCGAAGATCAGTCGAATCGCGCGAATCTGGCTGGGCTCAAAGTTCTCTGTCGCGAACGCGCGAAGGGGGCAGCGGAACGTCTGCAGAATCGGCTCGAAGGTCTTCTCCCAGCTAGATGAAGAAAGGCCCGTGCGTATGGCGGCGACCTGGAGTGGTGCCCGCAAGGTGCCGAACTGATGCAGGGGCCGTCGCCGGGCGCGGCCGTTGCTGTCTTCGATCTCTACGGAGAGTGTGATCGGATCTTGGTCGACGCCATCGTTGTCGTCCGCTTCTGGCTGGGCCGTGTCGTCGGCTTTGGCGTCGGCAGAGGCATAGTCCTGTGCCCGCGGTTCGGCGTCGCTGGCGGCAATGGCAAAGGTCAGTACAGACTCGATTGTCAGGGGCGTTTCGATCGTGAAACGTTCGCTGAGGCTCAGCTCGTAGGACGGAAGTGGCGCGTCGCTTTCGTCGCTGCGGTTCCAGCCGAGCTCGACCCCGTGGTTGCGTCGCTTGCTCTTGCCGCGCATCGGGATGTCCTTCTCGCGCCAGACTTCGAATCCGGTCGCCTGAATGGCGCAGTGTTCCGCTGTGGCGCTGACGACGTCCACATCCTCTTCGTAGTCGGCAAGCACGCGAAACGTTGCGTCCTCGTATTGACTGATGACGGTTGCCGCTGCCGGCAGCAGGTCGCGCGCGACGCGTGTGTCGCGGAAGATCGCGTGGAAGCCGGCTTCGTCATGCAGTGTGGCTTCGAGGAAGGCGCCGACAAAGACCCGCGCAACGGTGCGTTGTTCATGCCCCGGCATCAGCGCGGCATCGTTGAGGAGCCATGCTCTCGGTGGCGGGGAGTCCAGCCCGCCCCAGGTTGTATTGAATTGCCCGTGGTTGGCTCGGTAGATCCAGATAGCTGATTTGAAGCAGTCCGTGCCATTGGCGCTGAATTGAAGACGCGAATAGAGCCGGTCGCCGTGAAAGCTGGTGACGTCAGCGTCGTGTCCTCCGTGCATGGTGAGGAAGCTGGTGTCACGCATCGCGGTGCGGTGATCCGCGGGTTGATATTGGCCGTCTACGGGCGCGATGCTCACCACGCTTTGAATGCCGAAGCCATAATCGAACGACACCGAGGCATCGTCCGGATAGTGACGTAGGCGATTGAATAGCGTTGCTATGCACACCGCTTCGCCGCCGCGTGAATGCCCAATCAGCGCGACGTTCTTGAGGTTTGCCAGGCCATGAAGCCGATGGTTGGGCTGGTTGTTCCAGCGACGCCACTGGGCCATGTGTTCGAGCAGCAGCCAAGCGCGTGCGTCGTTTTCGCCGCGCATGCTGCCGTGCAGGAGGCCGCCGCTGTTGAGGAAGTTCTGATCAACGGAGACAAACAGGAAACCGCGGCTCGCTAGAAGCTCTCCCAGGTAGGCGTAGCCTGGGTCGGAGGCGTCGTGCATACGGTGATTGCCGTGTACGCATAGGACCAATGGAAAAGGGCCGGCGCCCTGCGGGACCCATGCGGTGCCATTGAGCGGCAGAGCACCAGCGTCATAGCCAAGATGCTGTTTCCGCAGCCTACCCCGCCAACCCTTTGGCATTTTGACGAAGGGCCGCGCGTTGACCGGTTCGGTGCGGATCTCGACGTTGGCGCCGAACTCATCTCGGTGTTGATCCTGCCCCGATCCGTAGCGGACGATCTGATATGTTAGCGGGCCGGCTGCGCCGGGAGAGGGCATCGCGAACAGTTCGGGAGCGTCGTTCGAAGTCGCGACATCCGGCTTTTGTGCAAGGTGGGAGCTGGAGCCATCGCTCGTCAGCCACCAGGCGGCTATGCCGGCGCCGGCCAGGCCCGCGAACGTGATGCTGAAGATGCACACCTTGACGAGCTTGCGACGTTTTCCGAAATCGCCGCGGCTTGCGGATACGGTGCCGCCCGCCAGCATGCTGAGAGGCAGTGCAACAAGTGCGATCAAATAGAGGGCGATCTGCGGGGAGAAGGCCGTTGCCGTGAGCAGCAAGAACGTAGTCAGCAGCGCGGATGTTCCCAGCGCGCCGAATGCATCCTCGGCAACCTTCCCGAGAGCCTGCGAGAATCGCAGAGCGGAAGGAAGCAGCAGCACCAGCAGCAGCGTTGCGGTGAGTGCAATCACAATGTCCGGCCAGAAGCCGAGCCCGCTTTCCAATCGGCTGCCAACATGGGCGCCGTAGGCGGCCGCGACGGCGATGCATGCAAAGCCGGATGCCCGACGCACAGGTGGGCTCGGGCGCAGGCGTCGCCACGTCCGCCCCGGCCAGGATGCGAGTCGGCGCAGCATCTGTCGAAGTGCTCCAGATGGCTTGCCCGAGCTGGCTGGTGGGGCGGCCTGTCGCGGAGTTGGCGCATCGCTCATTCCAGCAACGTAGAGCGTGGGCAAGTGTTCTTGCCGCCCGACTTCGCGCCGGTGTCCAATTTGGGTGCCCTGCTACGCCTGTGCGTAGGCGTCCCAGATGGACCTGGGAGCCAGACGGATCTAGGAAACCGTGACGCCGCGCCAGAATGCGACCCGGTCCTTGAGCTCTTCGGCTTTGGGCTTGGGGGTGGAGTAGTACCACGCTGCGCCTTCATTGACGGCATCCCCAACGGTGATGTCGTAGTAGTTTGCGGTGCCCTTCCAAGGGCAGACCGAAGTATTGGCGGAGCTTCGAAAGTGCTCTTGGACGAGGGAGTCGGACGGGAAGTAGTGATTTCCGTCCACGATGACAGTGTCGTCGCTCTCGGCGATTACTGTGCCTTGCCAGACTGCTTTTACCATTTGGCGACCTGATAGGACACGCGTTGCGACGCGCAACGAAATCGTTGGCCAGCATCCCGATCGCCAACATCCGGATCGCCAGCAGCCTGATGGCCGGCGCGGCATGTCGGCGCCGCGGCGGCCCTGCGGGACGATGCCTTTTGCCAGCACGGCAAGTCCAGTCGCGAGGCCGCGCGCCGTTCGCGGCAGCAGCGGGCTGTTCGTGCATTTCGCAAGGCGGTAGTATCCGTTGCAGGGACGGCTGTAGGCGTGCCGGGCGCTCGCCAGTTGCCGGGCGGCAGCAGCCAAAAGCCAGCTGCGGAAGTCTCCCCGTCTGAGAATCGACAACCATGACGCGCGCTGCCTACTCCGGCTCCAGTAGACCCGCCTTGCTGGCTGCGCTGGCGGGTCTGCATCTGTTTGGGCTGCAGTTGTGCGGGGCATGCGGAGCCCGCGAGGACCGGGGTGCGGCGCGGGTCGATGCGGTTGTCTTGCGCTACTGGGCCGCACTCCTTGACTCCTACGAGGCGGCCCGCGCGGTCGCGGAAGAGCTGCTCGAAATGGGGCGAGACATGGGCGATCCTGCCATCAAGTCTCGAGCGCTCGCTCGCCTTGCCTATACGGAAATCTACTTCGGCGTTTGGCGCAACGACTGGGAGCGAAAGCTCGAGCGCAGCAGAGAGCTATGCGGGCCGACGCACTCCGTGGCTGCGGCGGAATACCATTTTTTCCGCGGGCACATTCGAGGCAAGTGGCAGTCCGAAATCGACGAGGGCCGGCAAGATCTCGTCGAAGCAGCCTACGTAGCCGGCGAGTTTGCGCAGGACCATCTCCGCGCCTTGGCATACGAACGCGCAGCGGAGCTGCATGCGTTCAAAGGGCAGCGTCTACGCGCACGAGAGATGGCCTTCCGCGGGCTCGCGCTGGCAGATCATACTGGCGACCTGTCGGTGCGCATTCCGTGTCTGTTGCGCGTTACCTTGACGCTGCAAATGTCGCCAGAGCTGGAGCAGGTGGCGGCGTCATATGCGAAGGAGCTACACAGTTTGGGCGTGGAGACGGCCCTGACCCGCAGCCTGCTGGCATCGCAGCTTTCGGTTGATGAGCAAGAGCGGCGCCTTCGCCGTCAACTGAAGGCCATTGATGCGTTGCCCAACAACGCGCACACGGTCTCTCGCAAGGCGCATCATTTGCGCATGCTCGGCGAGCTATTCGTCAAAACGGGCCGCGTCGAAGCAGGTATGCAGGCCATGCTTCGGGCGCGCGCCATTCACAAGGACAACGGAAACTCCATCGACCTCGATCGTTTCGATCTCGAGATCGCCTATCTCCGCTCGCGCCTAGGCAGGCGTGTCGACGACGTCGATGAGATTGCGCAACGAGTTTTCCAGTCCGGAATGCTGCCGGCGAACGAATACGCGCGTCTGGCCAACGTCTACGACGAGTTCGGGCAACTGGCTGAGGCGGAAGAGGTGCGTCGCATGGGGGAGGTGCGAGCAGCCCAAGAAGCAATCGAGGCGACGGAGCAGATGCAGCGAATGACGTTCGATGCTCTGCAAATGGATCTCAAGCGGCGAGGTGCTCGTGAGCAGATGCTCGCCGAGCAGCGCGAATTTTCGCGGGATCGACTGGTGCTGTTTGCCGCTGCTGCGGGTGCCGTGTTGGCGCTGATGACCTGGCGCTATCGGGTCAAGCACCGCAGCCTCAAAGCGTTTCGCGAGGAGGTTCGTCGTCGCGAAGAAGAGCAGCGCAAGAACGTAGAATTGCGCGTCAAGTTGGAGCGGGCGCAGCGCTTGGAGACCGTCGGCACGCTGGCGGTCGGAGTCGCGCACGACTTCAACAACAGCCTGACGGCCATCCTTGGATTCGCGGGGCTTGCCGAAGAGGACGCGAGCAATCCGCTGGTCCTGGAGAGCATTGACGGCATTCGGCAGGCAGCGACTGCCGCGAGCAGCACGACCAAGAGCATGATGATGCTGACGCCCCGGCTTGCCGACGAAATCGAAGTGATCGACCTCGTGGCGTGCATCCAGAGCAGTGCGAGTTTCATCCGTAGTGCGCTATCGAAGTCGATCGAGATCGTGGAAGTCCTGCCCAGTGATCTTGTTTGGAGTCGCGGCGACGAAGGCAGGCTTCAGCAAGTGCTTTTGAACCTCGCCATCAACGCGCGCGACGCCGGAGCGAAGCAGATTGTGATCGAACTTGGTGTCGATGACGAGGCGGGTGAGGCCAAGCTGCGCATCAGCGATGATGGTTCCGGGATGACCGATGAGGTGCTCGATCGCATCTTCGAACCGTTTTTCACAACCAAAGAACGCGGCCAAGGAACCGGGCTTGGAATGACTGTTGTGCACGGCGTCGTAGCGTCGCACGGCGGTGCGATCGAGGTGGATTCGCAGGAGGGGCAAGGAACCACCGTGCGCATCAAGCTTCCGACGGCTGGTGCACGCGGTACCGCTTCGGCGTCCCCACCAGTATCGAGCGCGTCGCTTGCTGGGCGGACCGTTCTGTGTGCGGAGGACAATGCAACGGTTCGAAAAACGGTGGAGCAGCACCTCGGTAGGGCGGGCTGCAAGATCGTTGGCTGTCATGACGGAGAGGATGTCGTGGCGCGGGTTGCGGCGAATCCTGAGGGGTTCGATCTGCTGATCCTCGACGTGGATATGCCGAAAATGACGGGCTTGGAGGCGCTGGCGGCCCTCCGTGCCCAGGGCATAGGCCTGCCAGCTATCGTGATGAGTGGCTTGCCGGTCGATCCGGGGCATGACGCCACCTACCTGCAGAAGCCGTTCGCGGCCGGCGATTTGCTCCGCTTGGTCCGCGGGCTGCTGCCGGCGGAAACTGGCGTGCGTTCGTAGCGCCGCCGTCGCCGCCGCCGGGTCCGAAGCGCAGTGGCATCGGCGTTTCGGTGGTTCCTTTGCGCTTCCGGCGGAGCGCTGGCCGAATGTGGCTGTTTGCCGCGGCCGCGGCAGTATCCTGGACGTCTTATCGCCACCGCCCAGGCGCGTGGCTGTCCGCAACCCATCGCCCTGAGAGTTCCTTGCCGTCGTTTTCCGACTTCTCGCTTCTGCCGTCCCTCAAAGCCAGTCTTGCCGAACAGGACCTGTCGACTCCAACGGACATCCAGGCGCGCGCAATTCCTGAGCTTCTCAAGCAGCGTTCGCTCGTGGGGGTCGCAGAGACCGGGAGCGGCAAGACGCTCGCCTATGTGCTGCCGATGCTGCACATCGTCAAAGAACTGGAGTGTGCCGAGGAGCCGATTGATGAACCCAGTCAGCCGCGCGGAGTTGTCTTGGTTCCGGGCCGGGAGCTGGGTGAGCAGGTCGGGCGAGTTTTCAAAGGCTTGACGCACGGCACGCGCGTCCGCGTTCGCTACGCGATTGGCGGCACAGAAAAGCAGGTCGCACGGCAAAACATCGGTAGCCAGTTTGAGGTTTTGGTCGCGACGCCCGGCCGCCTCGAAAAGCTGCTGAAGCAGCGACGCGTCAGCCTGCGCGACGTGCGCATGCTCGTGTTGGACGAGGCCGACCAGTTGCTCGACCGAGGCTTCCTGCCCATTGCCTCGAAGGTCGCGCGCTACTGCCCGGAGAAGACCCAACTCGCGATGTTTTCCGCGACGATGCCCGAAACGCTGCGCGCCGTCATCAAGGACCTCTACGGCGAGAAGCCACTGCAGCTGGAGACGCGCGGTAGCCAGCGCACCGTGCCGACGCTGCGCACCGACAACCGCTATGTCGAGCACGGCCGTCGCAACGACGTGCTTCGCAAAGTACTGGGCGAGCGCTCGGAGACGGGCACGGTGCTGTTTGCGAACACGCGTGCCCAGTGTGGGACGGTCGCCGAGTGGCTCGATGAAGACGGCATTTCGTATGTGCGCTACATGGGCGAGATGGACCGCGCCGAACGGCGGCGAAACCTTGCACGGTTCCGTGAGGGCGAGGTTTCGGTGCTGCTGACAACCGACCTCGGCGGCCGCGGCCTCGACATCGAGCGCATCGATCGCGTCGTCAACGTGCACCTGCCGAAGGATGTCGACAACTACCTGCACCGCGTGGGGCGGACCGCACGTGCAGGGCGCAAGGGTGTTGTCGTCAACCTGGTGACCGAGCGTGACAATCCGCTTCTTGCCAAGCTCAAGCGCCGAGAGCACAGGTAGCCGGTGCGCGGCGGCGCATCACTTGTCAACGCGGATCATTTGGCCCTGCGTGACGCGTGCGATGCGGGTTTGATCCGCTGGCTCTTGCGAAGGGCGCTGGCGAAGCTGGAAGCGCCATTCTGCGGCGCGGACTGCGTTGAGCACGAGTTCCTCTTCTGCCGTGCTGTAGTTCCAGCTGCCTCGCCACGCTGAGGTTTTGGTGGGGCGCCACGACGCGTGCAGAAACCAATCGCCGGACCAGCCGTTTGGCCTCGTGATGCAGACCGTGGCGCCGCGCGTGAGCGTGGCGCTCGCTGCTGCGACGCGGCCAGGGTATCCGTAGACTTGGCCACTCCACCCGGGCAGGCTGCCGGACGCGTTGCTTTCGTCGACGTTGAGTTGGATCGTGCCCGCCGGAACGCGGAGGCGGTAGCGGCCGCCGCCTAGCGAGGACACGGTTTGTGCACCTTTGTGCGCTCTGCCGCCGACGGCCTCACCTCGCCACGCGATGCGTAGGGGTTCGCTGTAGGGATTTCCGTCCTCGTATTGAACGTCCAGTTCGACGGTGCATGTCGGCAGCGGTTCGAGGCTCTCTCTCGGTGTGGTGCGTTCGGGGAGCACGACGCGGGCGCGGGCAACTCCCGACGCGCCCATGGAATTCTCCAGTGCGTTGGCTCGCCATTTGGTCCGATTCGCTTCGTTGGTGCCGGCTTCGCCGTAGAAGAGCGCGCGGGTGATCGTGCGCCCGTCGAACGACGGCAGGAACGCTCCCGGTCCAAAGGCGAAGCTTGCCTGGCCGACGCCGCGGCCCACCCATTGGCCATAGTCGCGCGTCTCGCCATTCGCAAACGTCAGCTCGACCCGAAAGGACGCGGACAGCACCTCGGGCTTCTGCTGTTTCGCGGGGGCGGCGATCGCTACCACGACGCCGAGGCGACGATTTGCTTTCCACGTTACGTCGTTGTCGTCGGAGCCGCAGTTTCCGGGCCCTTCGATCCTCCAGCCGGGATCGACACTGCGCACCGCGACGGCTTCTTGGAGCAAGCCAGAGAACACGACGTTGCCGGTAGGGTCGGTGGTCGCCCGGTTCTGTTCGTACGAAGCCGATCGAGGCGTGCGCAGCAGGGTCCGCGTGCCGCGCATGAGAACCTGGCTCGGGCTGACGTGCGCAAGGCTCTTTGTTGCAGAGTGTGCCAGGAGCTGAAGGCCGGGAATGCCGCGCCCCGTCGCGGCATCGACAACTCGACCGCGCAGCGTGCGTCCGCGCTGGAGCACAACGCGAATGTCTCGGCTGCTGCGAGACAGTTCCTCGACGTGGCGACGGTAGCCGTTGGCAACAATCCGCAGCTCTAGCGTTTCGGGTGCTTCGGCTGCTTCTGGGCGGCGGAAGGCGATGGCGCCGTCCTGCTTTGTGTCGCGCACCTGCAGCGCCTCGCTTGCCTCATCGTCGGCGTCACTGGCTGCAAGCAGATAGCCGGTCGCATTGGCAATGGGCGTATCGGACTCGTCGACAACCACAACGCGCAGCGTTTCGGCAGGCGGTGCGAGTTCGATCGATACGGGCGTCGTCGTTTGGGGCACTGCCGTTCGCTCTCCGGCGGGAATCTGGGAGTCCGCACGTTTGGGGCGCGCGGAAGCTGCTCGTTGCGTTGCGGCGATGACGTGCGTGGCGTCTGACCGCCCCCGCGTCTCATCAGCGCGTTGCCCAAAGAGTGCCCATGCACCGCAGCCAAGGAGCGCGGCGCCGGCCGCCAGTGAGATCCATTTTGTTTTCATCGCAATCCACGCGGGCAAGGGCCAATTCGATAGGTCGATGGAGGTTGATGCGTTCGCCGCGTCGCCTCCTCGGTTGGATCGTGAAAGCGGCAACAGCCAGGCGCCGCACGCTTCCCAGCTGCCGTGCTGTTGCTCGAGATCGTGCCGCAAGAGGGCGAGCCCGCGACGGACGCGTGCGCGCACCGTGTCGATGGCATCGCCGTCGCGCTGAGCAATATCTCGGTTGCTTAGCCCTTCTAGGAAGCGCAGCAGGATGGTTCGGCGAAACGGTTCGGGGAGACGTCGGGCGGCAGCGGCCAGGTGCTCGGCGAGCTCCGCGCGGGCGGCGAGATCCGCCGATGCCGGCAAGCTGTCGGCGCTCGCAGCGTGGGCTTCGCGCCGTCTACGCCTCGTTTCGCTGCGGATGCGGCGAGCTGCCAGTCGCTTTGCAACGCCGGCGAGCCAAGAACGACGCTGCGTGCCGGCGGGCGGCGCGCCTTTCAGCGCTGCGAGCACGGTGTCCTGCACCAAGTCGTCGGCCGCATGCGGTTCGCGCAAGAGCGCGCGGGCGAGCTTGCTGAGCCACGTCAGGTCCGCTGGGTCGATCTGGAAGCCATGCATCACGTAGAAGGAGTTCCCGCGGGTGGGCAAAACGCGAACCGTAGTTGCGAAAAAGGCTGCGTGTTCGGCGCGCCGGGCTGCGGCGTGCGTCCGTGGCCTTTCGGGCGGGCGCTACGGCGCGCTGTCGCGTTCTTGGATCACAACAACCCAGCCGGTTTGATCGCGATCGAAGCGGCGTGGGCTGACCATCTCATAGGCCGCAAGCCAGGTGTCGGCATAGCGATCGCCGATGGCGTCATGGTAGTTGCGCAGCATGCCGGCACGCTCCGTTCGAAAGTGCTCGACGTATTCGAGCGGCACATGTCCAGCCGTCGACTTGCCGCTGCGCACGAGTTCGGGGTGCTGGAGCACGAGACCCGGCGTTTTGGTCCAGTCCTCCCGCGTTTCGACCAGCACGGCCACTTGGTTGTCGTCCAGGCCGAGTTCTTTGAGGCAGCGAAACAGGCCATGACCGAGCTCGACCGTCATGCCGAGCACGCCGATGACATCTGCGTCCTTGCCAGCGCGGATCGGGACGGTGAACGCGACCATCAAGTTGTGCGTCGCCTCGCTCTCGAAGACGGCGGACAGGTGCGGAGCCTCGATTGGCAGGATGTTGGTGGTCGTCGCCGGTAGGTCCTTGCCGCGTCCGTTGAAGTAGTCGCGAAAGGCGTAGCTCTTGCCCACGGAGGCGCTGCTGTAGGGAGCACGCGCCCGCTGCACGCCCTGCCGATCCTGGACAAACCAGCTCACAGCGTCCGTCGTTGGCTGAAATTCGTCGAAGCGCGCCGCGACCCATTGCTGAAGCGCTTGGTCGCCGTTGGCCTCGGGCCGTTGGGCGTTGCGGAGCGCATCGCGTAGCTCGCTGCTCCGCGCCGCCGTATTCAACGCGCTCCAGCGAACGTCGATCTCGCTGCCCAGCGCGCGCGCGGCGAGTCGCGCCGATACCTGGATGCTCCGCTCCCGCAGGCTGCGCTCACGTTCGGCGGCGGCGCCGAGCTGGATCGCGGCAAGAGTTGCGACGATTCCGATCAGGAGCGCGGCCGCGGTGCCCATGGATACCAGCACCTGATGGCGCCGGATCCAGCGCGCGAGCCCTCGCAGGACCGTGTCGGGCAGTGCTTCTACCGGTTCGTCGGCGAGCCAGCGTTCGACGTCTTCCAAGAACGCGTCGGCGGTTGGGTAGCGATCCCCAGGAGCTTTCGCCATCGCCTTGCCGCAGATGGCATCGAGCTGCGCGGGGACCTCCGGCGCAAGCGTGCGGGCGCGCGGCGAGTCGCAGGCAGCAATGCGGCGCAGCACGTCGACGACGTCATCGCCATCGTGAGGAGCGCGTCCGGTCAGCACTTCGAAGAGGATCGCGCCGAGTCCGTAGACATCCGTGCGTTCGTCGGGTCGGCCTCCGGCGGCTTGCTCTGGCGACATATAGGCAATGGTGCCCATGACCGAGCCCGCCGCTGTTTGTGAGAGTTCTGGCGGCGTCGGCGTCGGCTGTTTGCTGTCGCTGTCCGCGGCAGCATCCTGGATGCGCTTCGCCAAACCCCAGTCCAGCACGATCAACTCGCCGTGCGGGCCGAGCACGACGTTTTCCGGCTTCAGGTCGCGGTGGATGATGCCGCGTTCGTGGGCGTGCGAGATGGCGTTGCCGATGGCGCAGACGGCGCGCACCAGGCGAGCGCGTCGTCGTGACCAGGACCGCTTCCCGTTGGCCTTTTGGATCTCCTCGTGGATTGCGTCCGCAAGCGTGGGGCCGCGCACAAAACGCATTGTATAAAACGGTCGGCCATCGTGGCCGCGCTCGCCCACGTCATAGACCGGCACGATGTTCGGATGTTCGAGCTGCCCCGTGATCTGCGCTTCGCTGACGAAGCGCGCTCGTGCATTCGGATCGAGGGACTGCTCCGAAAGCAGCTCCTTCAGCGCGATGTCACGCCCGATTGCTGGGTCCTGCGCTAGCCAGACACGGCCGAGCCCGCCCTCGCTGTGCATGCGGGACAGCTCGTAGCGATGCGTGTCCTCGGCGGCGCCGCCGGCGATGGCGTCTTTGGGGCGTGGGGTCGGGGCTGGATCGTCGGCTGGCACGGCAGCGGCAAGATACCGCAGCGGCGGAGTCTCTCTAGCCCGTCACTGCAAGGTTGCTGGATTGGGCTGGCTTGCGCGACGAGGAGCGGGCCTGCTAGGCCCTTGCTGCTGGGGCAACCCAGCCGTCCTGGGCGATCGAGGTGGACGCGATCTCGGCGAATCTCAGGCCACGCAGTCGGCGAACGACCCTGCCGTCTCACCCACCCGACAACTGACGATGCTGAATCCCCTTCGCCCCGCCGGGCGCGTCTTCGAGGCTGCGCGCGTATTTGCCTTGGCCCTCGCGCTGCTACCGGCTCCTGCCGTCGCTGCGGTCTCCGCCGCCGCCGCCGCCGCACCGGCTCTCATGCAGGCCGACGCGGCAGACCCGCAGCAGGACCCGGAGGAGAGCCCTTTTGGCCGTGAGAGGTTCCTCGGTCGCGAAGTTGCCCACACGATGCACTGGGCCGGCGCGGGGTGGTTGCTCCGCGCGACGCGCGAGAAAGAGGAGAACGGAGTCTTGCTGCGCCGCTGGCTCAACGTGCAAGGCGGCCAAGGCGTTTGCGATCTCGGTTGTGGCAATGGCTACCACACGCTGCCGATGGCGCGCGCGGTGGGGCCGGACGGAGATGTCTTCGCGGTCGATCTGCAGCCGCAGATGCTGCAGCTGCTCGAGATGAGGATGGACGAGCAAAACATCGACAACGTGGTCTGCATTGAGGCGACCGTCGACGATCCCAAGCTGCCCCAGCGCTCATGCGATCTCGTGCTCTTGGTCGACGTCTACCACGAACTGTCGCACCCTGTTCGGGTGATGCGTCGGGTGCGGGAGTCGCTGCGTCCAAACGGCCGCGTCGTGCTCGTCGAATTTCGTGAAGAAGATCCGGCTGTGCCGATCAAGCCCGAGCACAAGATGAGCAAGGCGCAGGTCGTCCGGGAAATGGCGGCGCTCGGTTTTGCGTTTGCGTCCGAATGCGACGACCTGCCATGGCAACACGCCATGGCGTTTGTTGCTGCCGAGGATCCGGGCCCTCGCTTCGAAGCGGAGGAACTGCTGCGCGGCTTCCTGCGAGCTGCGGCTTCGGCGCGTTCGGCTGGCGAGAAGCGCGTGGCGGCTGGCTACGTGGCGGCGGCCAGAACGACGGCGGCCAGAACGACGGCAGCCAGAACGACGGCAGCCAGTGCTGCGCCAGACAATCGTCTCACGGCATGGCTTGCCAGCAGCCGCGACGGGCAAGACTCCGGGATTGCGGCAACCGACCGCTTTGAGCTGCGCGCAGGCCCCAGCGGTACGCTATCCGTCGAACTGCGGCGGGGGGCAGGGGATCGCGGCAAGCACCCGCTGGCGGATCGGCTCGCTCTCGCGTGTGACGACGTCGGTCGCTGGCACGTGGTGCTTCGCACGCCCGGCAAGGAGGCTACACCGAGGCGGCCCGCCTTCGTGGCGCTGCACAATGCGACCGGCAAAGGCACGCTCGACGAGCGCGTCGCGCGTGCCGCCAGCATGGGGTTTGATGGGGTGGCGTGGACCGATACGGGTCTGGGCCGCATCCGGACCGCGTGCGAAGAGCGAGATCTCGATGTGCGATCCGCCTACCTGGTCGTCGACCTCGGCGGCGATCGCGCGCAGGCCTTGCAGCGCGCGCAGGTGGCGATGGACAAGCTCGCCGATGGCCCAGGCATGCTTTGGGTCGGCTTGCAAAACAAGTCCCACGCCCCTCGTTCTCCCGATGGTGACAAGGAAGCCGCGAGCTGGCTGCGCGAGCTGCTCAAGAATGCCATGAAAACGGGGGTCGAAATCGCGCTGTACCCTCACCATGGCTTCTGGCTCGAGACCACCGAGCACGCGCTGGCATTGTGTGAACAAGTAGACGCGGAATCCGCGCAACGTGCGTCGAATGCAGATCTGTCGATCGGCGTTTGCTTCAACCTGTGCCACTACCTTCGTGCACACGAAGAGAGCGACCCCCGTTCGCTACTGCGACGCTGCGGGAAGCGCTTGCTTGCTGTGACCATCTGTGGCGCAGATCGCGACGGCGGCGACTGGGACACGTTGATCCAGCCGCTCGGCCGGGGAGATTTTGACACCAGCATGCTGCTGCGACAGCTCGAGGAGATGAATTTTGACGGCCCCGTAGGTCTCCAGGCATACGGGATCCGTCTGCCTGCGGAGCAGCATGTGCGCGCTTCTGTCGCGGCCTGGCGCGATATGTGGGCAGATGCTTTGCGCAAGGAAACCGCCGGGCAAGGTCGTTGAGAACTGCCGCGGGGGCCGCCCGCCGAGAATGGCCGCGAGACGCGGCGGACCCTTGAAGTCTTCTGGGATGCGGAGCACAAACAGGACTCGCCTTCAGGGTCTCGTTCTAATGCGGCACGGCCGGGTTCATAGAATAGGTGCCGGTGTGCGTGGCCCGAGCCAGAACGTGCCCTTCGAGAGCCGCCACTGCTTCTGCGCCCGTGAAGCCGGTTGGCACATCAAGGCGCTCGACGTCGAGCGCAAGGACCTCAAAGTGATAGTGGTGCACGATGCTGTCGTTCCACGGTGGGCATGGCCCGTCGTAGCTGCCGTAGTCGCCCGCCATGTCCGCGTCGCCGGCAAACCAGCCCGTGTAGTCGTTTTTGCCGGTGTGGCCATGCGCGGTCGGGCCCGGCGGCTTGCCGCGCGGCGTCACGCCGTTGGACGCCACGCCTTCTGCCAGCTCCGTGGTGGTGGCCGGGATGTCGACGAGCAGCCAGTGGAAGAAGTCCACGCGCGGCAGATCAGCGGGCACCGTGCGGCCTTCCTGATTGACGTCTTCGCCGGACGACGGCACGTCGGGGTCGCGGCAGATGATTGCGAATGAACGGGTGCCGGCGGGCGCGCCCGACCAGCAAATGTGCGGGCTGACGTTGTCGCTTGTGGCGAAGGGGCCGTCGGTGCCGGGCTTGCCGAAAGCAAAGCGAGCGGGGATCGGGCCACCGTGGGGCCAGGCGGCGATGTCGACCGAGAAGTCTGTGTGCATGCTGTAGTTCGTGAGGAAGAAGCCGGCTCGTTGCTGCCGAGGCGAAAGTTTAGGCCGTCCTGGGCGGCTGCGGATGCTCACTTTGGTCCAACGACTCCACCATTTCGTGCAATCGTCGTTCGGCCGTTTGCGGTTCACCCGGTTGGGACGGCGGTATCTGGCTGCTCGGACACACCCAATTTTCCCGGTAAGCGAACGTGCAGCCCTCCGATCTCGTGAATGCGTGCACCCCTTGCCGCGCCGTGCGGACATCCATGCACCATGAGTTCTTTCCCCCTTCCGGATCTCTCGGACGCCCCGCGTCTTGGTCCGCCTTTCGCGTCTCGTCCGATGTCGGCCGTCGGTCAGAGCCGGCCGCTTGTCAGCGTGCAGGCTTTGCGCGAGGACCTCGCGACAGGTTGTGACCAGGATGCCTGCGATGCCGTTGTCGAACGTCATCAGCAGGCGCTCTGGCGCTACCTCCGGCACCTGGGCTGCGATCGCGAAAGCGCCGCAGACCTCGCACAAGACGCATTCGTGGTCCTGCTTCGTCGCGGTCCGGGCGTCGCCCCTGGAGCCGAGTTCTCCTTCTTGCGCAGCACGGCTCGCAACCTGTTTCTCAACTGGCGGCGCACGCAGGTTCGAGGTGTGCAGCTGCCAGAATGGGTCGAGGCCGTCGACGAAACCTGGCAGCAGCTGCGGCAGCCCGATGCGCGGCTCGAGCGATTGCGTGAATGCACGGCCGCACTGGGCCAGCGAGCGCGTGAGGGCGTGCGCTGCTTCTACGAGTGGGGCCTGAGCCGTGAAGAGACCGCGGCCCGCATGAAGATCTCAGCGCATGGGGTCAAGTCCCTGCTACAGCGCGCGCGCGCAGCGCTGGCGCGCTGCATGGAGCGCTGCCCACAGAACCCGCAAACCAACAACGGAGAGAAGTCGTGAACAAGCCATCTATCCAAGATGCCGTCGCCGATCGTCTGGTTGACCTCGAACTGCAGGCGCTTCATGGCGACGTCGCACCGGACCTACGAGGCCGCGTGCGCGAGCAGCTGGCGCGTCGTCCGGCGGGTCCTGCTCGCGCTTTGCGTTGGCCCCAGCGCGCGTTGGTTGCAGCTGTGCTTGCCGTTGGCGTGAGCGTGGTGTGGGCCGTTGCGAAAGCTTCTGCGGACGTCGAGGGACAGAGCACATCCGCGAGCCCAGCTGTCCTTGGGCATGGCGAAGCGTTCGTGCCGCAGGGGCCACCGCCCGAGCCGGTGGTCGTTGCTTCGCTGGAGGAGCTGCGCAGCGTGCCGGCGGCTTGTCGGTCCCTGCACTGGCGCACGCCGACGTTTGCGCCCGACGATCTCGCTAGGCTGCGCGAGCTGCGCGTCTTGCACCTCGGCTGCGCGGGCGCCGAGGTGGATGCGGCCCCCTTGTTTGATGCCGAGGAAGCGCTGGCGATGGTGCAGCGCTTGCCCAAGCTGCTGCATGTGCGCCTCGAGCGTTCGAGTGCGTCACCGGGCACGGATCTCGGCGCGCTGGCCGTTGTGCCCAACCTGCGGCGGCTGGAGCTTGTCGGCGGTTCGTGGAGCGGCCACCTGGCTGGCCTGGCGCAGCTGACGGCTCTCGAGACGCTGGAGGTGGATGCGGGCCGTCTCGCCGCCGCGGACCTGGAGCCGATCCGCAGGCTTGTCGGGCTGCGTCGACTGCGTCTCGACGCAACCGTGGATATCGATCCCGAGCACTTGGTGGCAATGCTCGCACCGCTTGAGCGGCTGACCTCGCTCGCGCTTTGGGATTGCTACGTCGACAGCAAGCTGGTCGAGGCGATCGCCTCGCAGCGCTCCATCGTGGAGCTTCGTCTCGTTGCCGGCAACGTCACGGCGCCTGGCCAGATGTCGCCGCTGTTTGCCGAGCCGCGCTGGCGAAGCCTGCAGCTCGGCTACGGCGGCAGCGTGGGCCAACAAGACCTCGAAAACCTGCTGCGGATGAGCGAGCTGCGCAGTCTCGGGTTTGGCGGCGCGACGACGCTTCTGCACCACTGGACCGCGCCGCCGGAGCTTTGGCGCCGCCTCAAGGATCTAGGCTCCCTGCGCGAACTCGACGTTTCGCTGGCGCCGCACATTGGACCAAAGCGCCTGGCGGATCTGGCTGGCATGCCGCTGCGGAAGTTCGTGATGTCGCGTCCATTCCGTGAGCCGCTGGACGACCTGGAGGCTGAGCTTCGGCTTCTGTTCCCCGATCTCAAAGAGGTCGTCTTTGCGGATTCGCCGCGAATGGGCGGCCGCAAGAATGAGGCGGTAGACGCGTTTGGCGGCCTGCAGATCGTCGAAGAGCTGCCGCCCGCACAGCAAAAGCGGCTACAGCGTGCCGCAGCAGAGCGCCGGCTGAAGCGGGCGGCTGAGGCGCGCGAAAAGGCGGCGCAAAAAGAGGCCGGCGGCGGCAAGCGTTGAGCGCCGCTTCGGCTGATGTCGGCTGATGTCGGCTGAGGCCGGCAGCAGCCGGCCGCAGGCTAGCGCACCGCGGCGATCGTCGGCGTCGACAGCATCACCTGCTGTCCTGAGATCGACACGGCCTGCAGTGCGATCAGCGTGCCTACTGGAATCGTCGACGGAACGTTCGGAAACGCGATCGTCGCGGGAGCGAGTGCTGGCACCGTGGCGCTCGCAACCAGGATGGAGTTGGTCGGTGAAAGCGCGAGCTGGCCTAGCGGCGTTGTTTGCAGCGTGTTCGCCGGAGCGCCGACAAAGACAAGCGCCGTTGCGCCAGCGTCCCCGAAGACTTCGAGGTCGCTGGTGCTCCCAACAGCAACATCGCTGAGCGCGAGTGTTGGCGTTTGCTGGGTTGTGGCGGTCACGCAGCCGCTCAAGCTGACGCCCGTGGACGGAGAGTTGCTGGCCTGGAGCACACGCGAGGGCGCCGGGCATTCGCCGATGATGGCCGCGACCTGCGGCAGCGTCGTGGCGACGAGGCTGCTAGAGACGAGTCGCACGGTGCTGTTGTCGACCCGGATCGCGTGCATGGCGGTGAAGAGCGAGGCAATCGCTTCAACGCGGCAGCGCGTCAAGGTGAGTTCGCTGTCGTGCATCTCCATGGCAGCGTCGGTTGTGGTGGTGACGCTTCGATAGATCTGGGTGTCCGCAGCAGAGATCGTGCTGTTGATCAACTCGTGCGATTTCGCTGCTGCCGACACGAAGCATTCGCGAAGCACAACGAAGTCGCTGTTGACGATGGACAGCGCAAACTTCCCCACGCCGCTTTGCGTGCAGTTGTCGATCGAAACCAGCCCAGGGCAATTCTCGATCACCAGTGCCGGCTCCGTAAAGAAGGGGGTAACTGGAATGTGTAGAACGGTCAGATCCTGAACGATGACACGTTCGTCGCTGGGGACGCCAGATATCACCAGGGAGCGAACGTTGGTGCCAAACCCCGATCCCGCTAGGTGCAGGCCCTTCTGGATCGTCGTCGGCGTATACGTCATGTTGACGTTCGCCTCGATCATGATCGTGTCGCCAGCACTCGCCGCAGCCACTGCGGGCGGCAGGTCCGAAAACTGTCCGTTCGGTCCAACGGTCCAGGTCTGTTGGGCGTTTGCAGCGCCGGCGCCAAGCGCCATTGCGAACAGCAGGTGCAGTCGGTTCATGCCGACATGGTAGCGGGCGGCGGGCCAGGGCGGGCGTCAGCGGGTCGCGGTGCGCGCCGTCGAAGTGGCGCCCGCCCCGTTTCGCAGCCCGGCGCTACTGATGCTCGAATCGCAGGACCGGCGCCATGTAGACGTAGCGGTTGCCGCTTGCCTCGCTCGGGTGGCCTTCGACGATCGCCATGTCCAGGCTTGGGATGGCTGACGCAACCGTCCACTCGATGGCGTTGCTGCTGGCGCTCTGGCTCCAGTCCAGCCACTGCGTCGCCAGCGAAAAGCCGATGGCCTCGGGAATCGCCGGAAGCGGTATGGAGACATCCGCGCGTCCGCCAGCAGCGGCAAAAAGCGGGTGCGTCGCCGGCACGAAGGTCGTCGCGAACAGCAGGTCCATCGTCGCGAGCTTGAGTTCGCAGCCTGCCGGGGCCGGGAAGCCGAGCATCGCGAGCGAAACGCCGCCCGCCGCGTTGGGTGTGCCGATCGCGCAGATCGCCAGCGAGCCCGGCGTGCCGTTGGCGTGCATGTCGGCGTTGCCGCCTGGCACGAGCGAGCGCGCTTCCACATGGCTCCATGCCGAGGTTTGTCCGCCGTAGATGCCGCAGCCGCCGCCGAGATCGGTCGTCGTGCCCGGCAAGTCTTCGAGCGTCGCATCGATCGGCCACCACTTGGGCTCCTGGCCCGGCAGGTTCGCGCCGGTGATGTCGATGCACAGGGTTCCGCCCGCATAGACAAACGACTGCTGAAACTGGATGCGAACCGTGTTGTCCGCGTCCCACGCAATGTTGGGCCCTGGCTCCGCCGGCGAGGCTGGCGCCAGCACCGTACCCTGAAACACCTGCGTCGGCGTCGTGCCCGCGTTGACCGCGAATTGCGCCGAGCACGCGATCGGTGAGCTTGGCGCGATCGAAAGGGCAACGGTCGCGTTGCCGCTCGTCGCAGGCAGAGCGTAGGTCGACTTGGACCGCCGATACTCAAGCGCCGTGATCTGGTGTCCCAGCATGGCGTTGAGGTGCTGCGCACCTATCAGAATCTGATGCCGCCACTCACCCGAGATCCCCGGCACGTGCAGCATGCGAATTGCGTCCACATTGGTGAACTCATCCGGCACAACGTCCACCGATTGCGCCGAGAGAAGCCCGGTCAGGGAGGCTGCCGCGAGCAGGGAAAGCGCTTGGTTTGGGG
>JBGCDH010000017.1:0-40257 GCA_045105235.1 Planctomycetota bacterium
GACGGCGGTCGTCGCCAACATCACCAAGCTGAGCAGCGGGCTCGAAAGTTGGTACGACGTCGGCGCCGCCAGCGACAAGCTCGGCCACCTGCTTGACCTACCGCTCGAACGCCAAACAGGCGACTCGATCGGCGGCGGCAAACGCGCCGGAGACCGCAGCCAGGGTGCTTCCGTTCAGCTGGCCAACGTCGCGTGCTCGATTGACGGCGAAGATGGCAACCTGGACGACTTCACACTCGATGTGCAGCCGGGCGAACGCATCGCGCTGACCGGCGCTGCTGGCGGCAGCGCGACGCTGCTGCTCGACGTGCTCTACGGCCGGCGCGAACCACAGTCCGGCAGCGTGACGGTCGACGGACTGGATCTCCGACAGCTTCGTCTCGACGAAACGCGCAACGCGTTTGCGCTCGTGCACGGCACCGAGATCGTGGAAGGCAGCTTGCTCGACAACCTGCGCTTTGGCCGCAAAGACATCGGCCCCGTCGAAGTCCGCGATGCGCTGCGCGATGTCGGCTTATGGGACGAAGTCATGGCGCTCGAGAACGGCCTCGATACGGACCTGACAACCGGCGGCAGGCCGCTGACGCAGTCACAGGCTCGCCGGCTGATGCTGGCGCGCGCGATCCTCAGCGAACCGCGGCTGTTGCTGCTAGACGGCGCCCTGGACTCGCTCACGCCTTCACTGCGCCGCCAGGCGCTCGCACGCTTGTTCGATGATCGCCACAAGTGGACCGTGTTGATTGCCACCAACCAAGCCGATGTGATCGCCGCATGCGACCGCACGCTTGACTGCGAGGACGGCAGCTGCCGCGTCGATTTCGGCCCGCCAAACGACGCCACGAAAGACGGGGAGGAACTGTCGTGAGCAATAGCCATTCAACCGGCGCACCGCGCTACCCAGCCACCGAGCTCCCGGCCATCCAGCGCGCGGGCCGCCGCCGCGTCACGCGCACCTTTGGCCGGATCATGCTCATCGTGCTGATCCTGACGCCGATCGTGCTGGCGTTCGCGCCGTGGCAGCAAAACCTGCCCGGCCAGGGCCGACTGATCGAGTTTGACCCGACCAACCGGCCGATGCCGATCCAGGCGCGCACCAAGGGCATCCTGATGCGCTGGCACGTTCGCGAGGGGCAGTACGTCAAGAAGGGCGATCCGATCGTCGACCTTGCCGACAACGACCCGAACATCCTGGCGCGACTGAAGGAGCAGATCGAGGCAGCCGAACGCAAGCTGTCCGCAGCGCAGCGCAAGCGGGACGACCTCACAACGCAGGTCAAGCAAGCCGAAGAGGCGCGCGAAGCCGCCATGCAGTTCGCCGATGATGAGATCGCGGCGGCCATCCAAAAGGTCGCGGTCAAGAAGCAGGCTGAGGAAGCCGCGAAGCAAAAGCAGCAGCTGACGAAGTTTGCGTTTGAGATGGTCGAAGGCCTCGTCGCAGACAAGATCGCAGCCGGCTTCGAGCTGCAGAAGGCTCGCCAGGAAAACAACGTCGCCGACCTCGACGTGCTCGCCAAGGCAGCCGAAGTCATCGGCGCCAAGGCGGATCTTCGCGCCAAGAGGAGCAAGCGCCGACAGGTCGAGCGCTCGGAGCAGGTCAAGGTGCAGGAGACCAAGGCCAAGCGCAACACGGCCGAGGGCGACATCGCGGTCGCCGAAGGCTCGCTGCCGAAACTGAAGCGCGACTACGACCGGCAGCTGCGCCAGCAGCTGGTGGCACCGACCGACGGCTACGTCCAGGACGTAACCGCCAACGGCCAGGGCGGCGGCTTCGTCAAAGAGGGCGACACCCTCGCCATGCTCGTTCCCAAAACGAGCCAGCTTGCGGTTGAGCTCTTCATCGACGGCAACGACATCACGTTTGTCGACGTCGGCCGCCACGTGCGCCTGCAGTTCGAAGGTTGGCCCGCAATCCAATGGGTTGGCTGGCCGTCGGCCGCGATCGGCACGTTCGGCGGCAAGGTCGCGTTCATCGACCGCTTTGATAGCGCCGGCACCGGCACCTTCCGCGTCGTCGTCCTGCCGGACGAGCGCCCGTTTGTCGAACCCGAAGGCCCGGTCGTCGACTGGCTGCGCGGCATCTTGACGTATGGCAACGTACACGCGCGCGACGATCAGCCAGAGGGCGCGAATCCGCACGCGTGGCCCGGCGACCCCTTCTTGCGCCAAGGCGTCCGCGTGAAGGGCTGGATCGTGCTCGACGAAGTCTCGCTGGGCTTCGAAGTCTGGCGTCAGCTCAACGGCTTCCCGCCCACGGTCGATCGGCCCAAGCCCAGCGGCGACAAGGGCAAGTCCAAGGGAGACAAGTGATCGTGGCCACCCGCAGCTCCGCGAAGATCCGCGCCAACGCGCTGATGGCGACAGCGGTATCGCTCGTGCTGGCGAGTTGCCAGCCGGCGCGCTTTCAACCGCGCGCCATCGACTACGACATGATTCTGCCGGGGGGATCCGGCTCGCTGGATCGTCGCTACCGTGCAGGCGGCAAGCTCGGCGACGGCGACGGCAGCGGCACGGAAGCTTCTTCGGCAAACCCGCGCGAGGGCGTCGACGGTGAGATTGCGCGCGCCTCGCAGGAGATCGACGAGAGCCCGGCCTACAGCGAGAAACTCAAGCTTGCGGCCGTCGTCGATTCCGTAACGAGCCGCTTCCCGCTCTATCTGGCCAAGCTGCTGGAGCGCGACATCGCATCGGGCCGCGTCGAGGAAGCCATGGGGCAATTCGACACAAAGCTGGCCGGCAAGCTCGGCGGCCAACTCGACGGATTCTATGAGTCGACCGTTGGCCAGGCTGGACTCGAACAGCCGCTCGCTACCGGCGACACGATCTACGGCGGCTACCGGATCTCGGACGGCTTCCTGCCCGACTACTACAAGGATCGCACCCAGGACGACGGCCGCCTGTTCTTCGGCGGGCGCTTCCCCCTGCTGCGCAACCGCGGCATGGATGGCCGCCGACGCGACGTGCGCGTCGCGCAAATCGACGCGGCACTGGCCGAACCCGAAATCGACGCGGCCCGCATCGGCTACGTGCAGAAGGCGAGCCAGTCCTACCACAAGTGGACCGCGACCGGCCGCAAGCTGCAGATCGCGCGCCAGCTGTTGGACCTGGCGGAGGCGAGGCAGGCTGGCCTACAGCGCGGCGTCGATCGCCAGTTCTTGGCGCCGTTGGTCTTGACCGACAACACGCGTCTCATCGCCAAGCGCCGCATCTACGTCATCAAGGCCGAACGCGACTTCCAGGTCGCCGCGCTGCAGCTGTCGCTGTTCTTACGTGACGAACACGACGACCCCATTGTCGTCAGCGAAGCCAACCTGCCGGAGGCCGTGGTGGCGGTAGCGCCCCCCACTGCCGATGCCGCCGGCACCGAAGCCGAGCAAGCTGCGGCCGCCGAAGAAGCCGCCGCGTCAGCGGCCGAGGCCGAACGCATGCTGGCGCGGAGCCTGACCGAGGACGTCGCACTTGCCGTGCGGCAGCGCCCGGATCTGGTCGCGCTACAGCTCGAGATCGAACGCATCGAAGCCGACCGCGATCTTGCCGAAAACCAGATGCTGCCCAACCTCGACCTGATCGTCGACGTGGCAACGCCGCTGAACAGCGCGCCCTACAAAGATCGCGAAGACATCGAGCTATTCGTCGGCGGCGAACTCAAGCTGCCGCTGCAGCGACGCAAGGCGCGCGGTAAGCTGCGCCAAGCGACGGCCAAGCTCACCAAGCTACAGTTCAAACAGCGCTTTCAGAAAGACCGCATCACCAACGAAATCCTCGACGCCCGATCGGCCATCCAGGCGGCCGGCAACCAGCTGCTCAATGCGCGCATCAACGTCGAGAACTCCGCCGCGATGGTGCGCTTTGAGCAGCGCAAGTTCGACCTTGGCCGCAGCGACCTGCTGCGCGTGCAGATCCAGGAAGCAAAGCTTGCCGACGCACAGATCGACGAGGTCAACGCGCAGCTCGGTATGCGGCTCGCGGCGGTCAACTACCGCGCGGCGATGGGTTTCGACACACCGCAGTAGCGGCCCGAAGATTCGGCCCCAGAGCGCCGGGGCTGGCCCGGCCTGCGCATTCGTCGTGGGCCGGACTTTTCGTTTTTGCTTCGGACATTGTGCAAGCAGGCACAATGACGAGATATCGTAGGGCGCCGATGAGCAATGGCGACCAAACAACGCTGGCTGTGCGCGACGCCCTGAGTGGCCAGCAGGCCAGCCTGCAGTGGCTCGTCGAACGGTTTACACCGCTGCTGCTTGCGCAAGCTCGCCACCGCCTCAAGCGGCACCTGTCAGGTAAGTATGACGCGGAGGATTTGGTCCAGGACGTTTGGTTGATCACGCTGCCAAAGCTGGCCGAGCTACGCCCGCGCAATGGACGAATGACCCCGGTGCTGCTGCGCTTCTTGAGCGAGGTGCTGGTCAACCGCTACGGCACGCTGCTGCAGAAGTTTGTGCACGGCAAGCCCATGGATCGCCCCGTCGAAGACCATCTGTTGGCAGCTTCCAGCACGGCAGCGCTCGACCGCGCCTGCCGCAGTGAGGAGTTTGAAACCGTGCTTCGCTGCCTTGAGAACCTCAGCGAACGAGACCGCAGAGTATTGATCCTGCGCGGCATCGAGCAGGCCAACAACGAAGAAGCAGCCGAGATCCTCGGCATGACGGCGTCTCACGTGGCGGTGGTCTATCACCGATCGCTCACGAAATTGCGCGACCGCCTGCCGTCTTCGGTCTTCGAGGACTTGGCCACGCCGTGACCGACCGGACCGACCACGGTGTCTCGTGTCGCGCCCGCAGAATGCCCCCGATATCAGAGGCACGACACTAGCCGCCGATGTCAAACACGATCACGGCGACGGTGTCGCCCGGCCGCACCAGACCGTCTTCTGCTGGAATCGTTGTCCGCACCCGCTGGTTGGGGCCAAACGGCGGCAGCACCGGGTCGCCGCTTTCGTCACGCGTCTCGACGTCAAAGCCAACGCCGTCGTACAGCGCCAGCGCAATGGCGCGCAGAGCAGCCAGCGCCGCAACAGCGGCCGTAGCCGTCAGCCCGACAAGGTTGGGCATGTAGATCTTGTCGTGATCGGGGTCGTCGACCACGGCCGTAAGCGATATGTCGACGGCCTGCACCGGCTGCCCAGTGTGAACGGGGCTTTGATTGGTCACGCTGCGCAAATCGGTCTGCACCGACAGGTCGATATCCGAACCGTTGAGCTGGATCTCCGTTGCAACGGAGTATGCCTGCAACACCGATTGCAAAACAGGCACCGCCTGGAAGACCGGCATCCCGGTGACATCAGGAACGACAAAGTCGGTCGATGGCGCAGTGGCGAGCTGCGTAGAAGAGTTGGATGGGCCGTTTTGTTGGAGAGTCATCGATCCATGCATCGGGATCCGTGACCTAGTCTCTCAATGGCCACATATGCACGAGTCGCAATCCAAGATTGGAGTTGGAGCCGTCGACAGCGAGCCGGTGCCGCATCCGGGCATGCGCGTGGGTCACTTCGAGATACCAACTCCCGCCCTTGAAGACGCGGCGATCCCCCATTGCCGTGGGCGACAGGCCATCGCCACGCACCGTTAGACGGCGCAGCGGGCTGCCGAGCTCGTAGGGATCACGGCACCATTCGCACACGTTGCCGTGCACATCGAAAAGCCCGAAAGCGTTTGCCGTGAACGTGCCAACCGGAGCGGTTGTAGGAAAGCCATCGCTCCACTCGCCAGGACGACCGTCCAGACTGCTGTCGCCGAGGTTCTCGCGTCGTCGGATGTCCTCAAGCGCTTCGCAAGGCCACGCATAGCGCCCCTGACTGCCGGCCAGAGCGGCGTATTCCCACTGCGCCTCCGTCGGCAGCAGACAGCCGAAGCGCTTGGCAAGAAGGTCCGCGGCCCGCCAACTTACGTTTTCGACCGGGTGGCGCTTGGTCACTGGGATGGTCGCATGACCCCAATGGTAGACCGACGGGTTGCCAGACATCGCAAGACGCCACTGAGCCTGCGTCACCTCATGCTTGCCGATAAGAAACGGCAGCAGGTCCACTTCACGCAGCGTTTCTTCGGCGGCGCTTTCGCCGACAACGAAACGGCCACCCGGCACGAGGACCAAGACGGCGGCAGACTCTTCCGAAAGCACGAGGCAACCGTCGCCGCCGCGCTCGGGAACCACACCGCTCGCCGCGATCGCAAACTCCTGCAGATGCGATTGTGGATCCGCACCAAGCGGGACAAGGCCAAGAACCGGAGCCAGCGCCAACGCTGCGAACCGCGAATCGCCTCGCAACGACTCCAGGCAGCGCTGCCAGGCATCCTCGTAGGCCGCAACGGTCTCCGCAGCAATCGTGCGAGACCGCTCCAGCTGGCGGCGCACGGCAGCAGGGGTGATCGCCGCGCGCTCCACGTCCTCGATCGAATCGAGCGTGGCCAACAGCTCGACGAGCTGGTCATGACGCCACTGGTCACGAGTATCCGCAAAGGACCAACGAGACTCGGCGCGGCCGCGGCCTTGGCTGGCGCGCTTCAGATCCCGCAGCATCTGCCGCAGCGTGTCGAGCTCGGGGTCACCCTCCGGGCGGGCCGCGACCTCCCTTGCGATCGCTGCCAGCCGCGGCGCCGTGGCCTCGATCGCATGAGCCGCCACCACGCGCTGCCCACGCTGACGCAATGCCTGCATCTGCGCTTCGAAACGGCCGCGCGCGGTCACCAGATCGGCGGCGGCCTGCAGCCAGCCTTCTTTGAGCGCGATGGTCTCCGGGTGTGTCCGCCACAAATCTGGATCTGTGGATCGCAGCAGCGACTGCGCGTTGATCGAAGCGATCAACTCCTGGTTCTCCGACAGACGACGGTCGGCCAGGCGCGTCTGCGCGCGGGCCGTGTCGAGCGAATACAGCGACACGGCAAGAGCGATGCTCAAGCAAACGAAGGCCACGGCCGCCATTGGATGATCGGCAGCAAAACGCTGAACCCGCACCCCGAACGGCACGGCCTGCGCGGAGACCGGCGCGGACTTGATGATTCGCTCAAGGTCCGCCTGAAACGCGGCAGCCGTCTGATAGCGCCGCTCCGGATCGCGATCCATCGCCTTGTGCACGACCAGCTCAAGATCGCGCGAACAGGACGGCGCACAGTCACTGAGACGCCGAAAGCGGCCACGCCGAATGCTGGCGATTCGTTCGCTGTAGTCTCCACCACCTTCAAACGGGCGCTTGCCGGCGAGCGCCTCGAACAGCAGCACACCGAGCGCGTAGACGTCGGCGCGCGGATCCGCCGGAGGCGGATCCGGCTCAAAGCGCTCGGGCGCCATGTAGGCCGGCGTGCCCACCTCAACTCCCGTCATCGTCACGCGTGAAGCGTCGGCATCGAATCGACGAGCGAGACCAAAGTCGAGCAGAACCGGCTGGCCGTTGGGGCGCACGATGATGTTTGCCGGTTTCACATCCCGGTGCATCACGCCAGCGGCATGCGCATGATGCAGCGAGCGCGCGAGCGCGGCACCCCAGGCAACAACCTGAGCGACCTGCGACTCGACCTTCGCCCCGCCCTCAATCAGCTTGGCAAAGCTCTCGCCCCGCACATACTCCATCACGAGAAACGGCCGGCCAGCCTCCTCCCCGACCTGGTAGTAGCGGCAGATACCCTGATCATGCAGCGCCGCGACCATGCGGGCCTCCCGGCGAAAACGCGCGAGCCGCTCCGCCTCGAACGCGTGCCAAGCGTCGAGCACCTTGATCGCCACCAGCCGCTTGGTTGCGTCTTCGCGGGCGAGGTGAACCGTTCCCTGAGCGCCTCGGCCTAGCTGACGGAGGATCTCGTAAGCCCCAATGCGGCGCGGTGCCGACAAGATCGTCTCCGCGGCTGCTTCGGACGACTTGAACGCCGCATAAACGTCGCGGACATCGGCTTCCTGCCCAGGGAAGACGTCCAAGTAGGCCGTCAGCGGCTCAAGCCCATCAGCGAGCTGGTCCGCGGCGAGACGGTCCATGATCGCTGCACGCATGGACGGCCCAGGAACATGCAGATCTTCCATCATCTATCCACTTGGCGAGTCACGTCTGACCCACGACGGAAGCGTGAGGTATCGACCAAAAAGCGGTTGGCGACAGACGAAGCCGACGGCAAGAAGCCCGGCGAACAGCTATTGGGCAACCGCAGCTAAGATTACGGGGATCCCCGTAAAATCGGTCCGTGAGAACCCGGAGACTGGGCGATTGCGCGTTTCTGCCAGCCGTACGTCTCAAGCTGGGGCAGTCCCTCAGGCGACCGCGGAGAATGCCAACATCCGGGCCACGCAGCCGGCCCGCGTCACGAGGCCGGTATCAGCAGCCGGCCCGAACGGCCGAGCCGCGGGCCGCCGCGCCGGCTCGCCCATCCAGCAGCATCGCTCTACGCGAACTGCATCGCTGCGAGACGGTCGCGCAGGCGGTTGCTGCCGTGGTCCAGCACTTCGAGAGTCTTGCCGTCCCGGTAGTGGCGCTCGACGTGGTATTCGACCGTGTAGCCAAAGCCGCCGAGGATCTGGATCGACTCATCTGCGCTCAGCACCATCGCGTCGACCGCGGCAATGCGCGCTTGGATGGCGGCATCGACGGAGTCTTGGCCAAGGTCCGCGACACGGGCGGCGTGCCACGTGAGCTGTCGCGCCGCTTCGATGGCGCGGCTGCATTCGACGAGCTTGCGCTGCACGGCCTGCTGCACCAGCAGCGGTTTGCCAAACGCGATGCGCTCGCCGGCGTGGCGCTTGGCCATCGCGTGGGCGCCCACACCACCGCCAACCGCAGTCGCCGCAACGCCGAGCCAACCGACGAGCTCCGCGCGCTGGATCGCCCGCGTTGCCGGCTCGCCCGTGGCGACAAGGGTGCCGGCAACAGCGGAGCAGGTAACCCGCCCACAGCCAGCACTGTTGAGGCCCAGCGACTGCAGCTCGGTGCGGCTGCAGTCCGCAGCAGCAACCGATACGAGCACGTCCTCGTCGCCTTGACGCGCCGCCACGAGCAGAACGTCGGCCTGCATCGCCGCAGGCACCAGCTCCGCTTCGCCATCGAGCTTGCCCTCGGCAAACGTCAGGCCGTGCTCAGGCCCGACGAACACCCCGAGCTTGCCGCCGGCGGCAAACTCATCGAGAAGGCCATCGCCGCCGCCGCCGTCGGCAGCCTCAAGAGCGAGCGCACACTGAGCCTGGCCAATCCAGAGCCGCGCCAGCGACGAGCTGTGTTCGCCGATCGACTCGAGTGCAGCCGTGAACGGCAAGAGCCCCATGCCAGCACCGCCTTTGTCCTCGGTCAGCGACAGGCCGTAGACGCCGAGCTCGGCAAGTCCATCAAACCAGTCGCGCACGAACGTGCGGTGTTCGTCGAGTTCTTGCACCTTGGGAGCGACGGCGTCGGCGACCAGCTTGCGCACGGTATCGACGACCATTTCCTGGTCTTCGGTTAGTTGCAGGTTGTGCATATCAGTATCTCGTAGTCATGCGTCTCGCGGAGGCGCGGCTCGCAGCGAAGGCGGCCTAGCGGCCACCCTGCCAAAAGTAGAGGAAGCGCGGGCCGGTCGAGCCCAACAGCAGTTGCTCAAGTCCTGAGCCGATGCCGGAGCCCGCTGCCGTGGGGAGTGCGTTGCGGCCAGGGCCCGCAGCTTGGCCGCCAAAAAGCAGGTCGCTGAAACCTGGACGCCGCCGGCGCTCGACCACGCGCACGTCGCTGCCGAGCCGCTGCTCGAACCACTTCAAAGCGGCCGTGTAGCCGCCGATCTCGTCGACCAGCTGAAGCTCTTGCGCCTGCTGGGCGGTGTAGATGCCGCCGTTCGCGGCGCGCTCGACGACCTCGCGGGAGAGCCCTCGGCCTTCCATCACCACCGCAACAAACTGGTCATACAGCTCGTCGACGATGCTGGTCAGCATGCGCTTCTCTTCGGGCCGCATCTCGCGCGTCGGCGACAGCATGTCCTTGAAGGGCGTGCGGTCCGACTTGATCGCGATCTGCTGGATGCCCCACTGCTCTGCGAGCTGCGAGAAGTTCCAGGCCGACATGATCACGCCAATGCTGCCGCTGATTGAGGTCCGTCGCGAAATAACGTGCTCGGCCGCGACGGCGATGTAGTAACCGCCGGAAGCGCACATGTCGCCAAACAGTGCCGCGACGGGCACGCCGGGGTTGGCGTCACGGTAGCTGCGCAGCATCTGGTAGATGCGGTCCGAATCGGTGACGCCCCCGCCGGGCGAATCGATGTAGAGCAACAGGCCATCGACCTGTTCGCGCGACGCGTAGCGCAGCGCCCGCTGCACGGCGCTCACCGTGCCGCCGGACGCACCCATCAGCGGGTTGGCGCCTTCGGCGATCGCACCGCGCACGGCAATCTGCAGGACCTTGGCTTCGCCGCTGCGCGAGCCGGCGACAAAGACCTCGTCGTAGTTGGCGTTGCTAGGGTCGCCGAGGCCACCACTCGCAAAGCTACCGACGCCCAGCAGCAGCAGCAGCACGTTGAGGCCGGCCGACACCAACAGCAGGATGCCGAGGAACACCGCGACAAAGAACGCCACGCCCTTGGATTCGCGCGCAGGCGGCTGCGGCCCGCCGGCCCAGCGCGGCTGCTGCGGCGGGACGCCTGGAGGAGTCGGCGGCGGGCTGCCGGGAGGTCCGGAGCTATCTGAGGGCGGCAAGGACGACATGCGTTAGGCCAAGTAGTAGTTACGCCAGCAGGCCGCGGGCGATGACGAGGCGTTGGATGTCGGTCGCGCCCTCATAGATCTCGGTGATGCGTGCGTCGCGCAGCAGGCGCTCTGCTGCCGATGCGCCGCTGGCGCCATGCTGTCCCAGGATCGAAACGGCCGCGCGGGAAGCGCGGTTTGCGAGGCGCGACGTGCACGACTTCGCCATCGCCGACTCCGTGCCGCAGCGCACGCCGCGGTCCCGCATCGTGGCGGCGCGCCAGGTCAGCATGCGGTAGGCATCGAGGTCGGCAGCCAGGTCCGCCAGCGTCCACTGGTCCGGCTGCGACGCCGTTGGGCGGCCCTTGTGGTCCACCTGCTTGCCGAGGTGCTCCTTGATCAGATCCACGGATGCGCGGGCAACGCCAAGCGCCTGCGACGCGATGCCGAGGCGGCCACCGTCAAGCGTGTCGAGCGCGATCGTGAAACCTTCGCCTTCCTTGCCGAGCAGGCAATCGGCCGGCACGCGCACGTTTTCGAGCACGATCTCGGTTGTCGGTGAGCCCTTGAGGCCGAGCTTGCGCTCCTTCTTGCCGACGCTGACGCCCTCGAGGCTACCCTCGACGACAAACGCCGAGATGCCCTTTACGCGGTCCTCGCCCGTGCGCGCAAAGACGACGAACAATCCCGCTTCGCTACCCGTGGTAATCCACAGCTTGGCGCCGTTCATCACGTAGTGATCGCCGTCCTTCTTCGCTTCGCAGCGAAGCGCCGCGGCATCCGAGCCAGAGAACGCTTCGCTCAGGCAGTAGGCGCCCAGCCACTCACCGGTGACCAGCTTCGGGAACCAGCGCTGCTTCTGCTCCTCGTTGCACCACTTGCCGAGCAGCGAGTTGACCAGCGAGTTGTGCACGCTGATCGTCACGCCCGTCGACACACATACGGCGTTGATCTCTTCGAGCATCACGCAGCTGGCGAGGTTGCCAAGGTCGGTGCCACCGTGCGCCTTGGCAACGGTCGTGCGCAGCAGCCCAAGACGGGCGGCTTCGGCAACGGCTTCGCGCGGGAACTTGGTCTCGCGGTCGTAGCGCTCGGCGTCCTTCAGGTTGTCGCGCGCATAGGAGCGCACCTCCTCGCGGAACTCCTGCAGCGTGGGCGACAGCTCAAAGTCGGTGACCTGGCTCTGCATCTCGTGGGTCGTCGTCGTCATCGGATCACTTGCTGTAGTCGTAGAAACCCTTGCCGGTCTTGCGGCCAAGGTGGCCAGCGGCAACGAGTCGGCGCATCAGCGGACACGCGCGGTATTTGTCATCGCCCAGGCCGTCCTTGAGCACGTCGAGGATCGACACGCAGACGTCGAGGCCAATAAAGTCAGCCAGCGTCAGCGGCCCCATGGGGTGGTTCATGCCGAGCTTCATGATCTCGTCAATCGCCTCACGCTCCGCTACGCCTTCCATCAGGGCGAATGCAGCTTCGTTGATCATCGGCATAAGGATGCGGTTCGCAACGAAGCCCGGGTAGTCGTTCGCCATCACCGGGATCTTGCCGAGCGCCTGCGACCAGCCGGTCACTTTGGCACACGTCTCGTCGCTGGTGTCGTTGCCGCGAATGACCTCGACCAGCTTCATCAGCGGGACCGGGTTCATGAAGTGCATACCGATCACCTTGTCGGCACGGCCCGTCTTGGCCGCGAGCACGGTGATCGAAATCGACGAGGTGTTGCTGGCGAGGATCGAGCCCTTGGGCAGGCGCGAATCGGCCGCATCGAAGACCCGCTGCTTGACCTCGAGGTTTTCCGTCACGGCCTCGACGCAAAGATCCACGTCGGCCAGCGCATCCATCTCCGTCGATGCGTGCAGGCGCTTTTTGGCGGCGTCCGCGACGGCCGCGTCGAGCTTGCCCTTCTCGACGAACTTGCCGAGGCTCTTGTGGATGCTGGCGATGCCCTTTTCGAGCCCGGGCTCGTAGACATCAATCAAGTGCGTTTCGACGCCGCAAGTCGCGAAGACCTGCGCGATGCCGTTGCCCATGGTGCCCGCGCCGATCACGGCGACGGCCTTTGGAAGGTTGTTGTCGGTCATTTGGGTTTGGATTGTTTGGCTCGCTCACTGACTTGCTGGCGGCCGGCTCGGCCGAGCCCCCGCGCACGATTCTCGACGATTGGCGCCCCGCTAGATGCGCTCAAGGCCCATCACCACGGCGTTGCCGCCGCCGAGGCAAAGACCGGCAATGCCGGTCGCCTTGTCGTGGCGCTGCATCGCGTGTAGGAGCGTCACCAGCACGCGCGTGCCCGAACAGCCGATCGGGTGGCCGAGCGCGACGGCGCCACCGTGCACGTTCCACTTTGACGGATCGGCCTCGAGCTGACGCTGGAGCGCGATCATCTGCACGGAGAACGCCTCGTTCATCTCGATCAGGTCGAAGTCGCCAACGCCGACACCGAGCAAAGCACAGAGCTTTTTGGTGGCGACTTCCGGCGCCATCATCACCCACTCCGGTGCGAGGCCGCCGGTGGCGTAGCCGGTAATCCGAGCCAGCGGCTTGAGGCCGTGCGCCTTGGCGAAGTCCTCATCACAGACGATCGTCGCGGCCGCGCCATCGTTGATCGAGCTGGCGTTGCCGGCCGTAACCGTGCCGCCATCGCGCTTGAACGCCGGGCGCAGCTTGCCGAGCGCTTCGGGCGTTGAGTCGCCGCGCGGCCCCTCGTCCTTGGCGAACGCGATCGGGTCCTTCTTTCGCTGCGGCACTTCGACCGTAAAGATCTCGTCGTCGAAAGCTCCTGACTCCTGTGCCGCGTGCGCCTTGCGGTGGCTGTCGGCCGCGTAGGCGTCCTGCTCTTCGCGGGTCACGCCATACTTGTCGGCAACAAGCTCGCCGGTGTTGCCCATGTGGAAGTCATTGTAGTGATCCCAAAGGCCATCCCAGACGACGCCGTCGAGCGCCTGCGTGTGGCCGAGGCGCGCACCGCCGCGCGCAGCCGGCAGGTAGTAGGGCGTGTTGCTCATCGACTCCATACCGCCGGCAACAGCGCACTTCATGTCGCCTGCTTTGATCGCCTGCGCCGCCAGCATCAGGGTCTTGAGGCCCGAGCCACAGACCTTGTTGATGGTCGTGGCCGCCTGCGAGTCCGGGATGCCGGCCGCACGCAGCGCCTGGCGCGCCGGGTTCTGCCCGAGGCCAGCCTGGAGCACGTTGCCCATCAGCACTTCTTCGACCTGGTCGGCCGGGACGCCACTGCGGCGAAGCGCCTCGGTTACGGCGAGACCGCCGAGCTGCGGAGCAGTAAACGACGACAGCGCACCCTGGAACTTGCCAATTGCGGTGCGGCAGGCGCTGACGATGACGGGTCGACCCATGCGAAGTGTTCGGTGGAGTTGGCGAACGCCTCGTGCACGACCGGAGCGGCCCAAGTGCAGGCGTTCTGAGGGCAAAGAGTGTAGCGAGGGCGTCGGCGACCTCCACGACAGAGACCGCTTTCCGCTCCCAGACACGGCCCGGAGCAAACGCAACTCCAGCCAGAACCGCTGGTTTTCACCCCATGTCGCCTCGTGTAGTGCATCTGGTAGACGGGGTATGATCCGGGATGCGAGGGCGTTCGTCGCAAGGCGCTGTGACGAATGCATGTTCCATACTGTCTGCCGGCGAGCCTGTCTGCCGAGGAGCAGCAACGCCGCGACGGGCATCTTCGTGCCCGCAGAATGCCCCCTATATCGGATGCACTACACTAGCGACTGATCGAGCGAACCGTGCTGCTCAGCTCCTCCGAGAGCCTTGAGAGCCCAGAGCTCGCCTCCCGGGTCTCGCTGGCTGCCTGGGTCGTCTCCGCCACCTGCTGGGCGACCGCCTGCACCTGCTTCGAAATCTCTCCCGCCGCCAGGGAGGCCTCGCTGACGTTGCGGGCCACCGTCTGGGTTGCTTGATTCGCGGACTGCACGCTGCCGGTCAGCGATTCCGCGTGCTGCCCCTGCTGCTGCGTGGACTGGGCGATGGCCTCGGACACCTCGTGGACCTTGCCGATCGAGCCGCGGATCTGCTCCATCGAGCCAATCGAGTCGTGCGTCGAACTCTGGATCGCATGCACCCGCTTGCGGATGTCGTCCGTCGCATCGCCGGTCTGGCGCGCCAGATCCTTGACCTCATTTGCGACGACGGCAAAGCCCTTGCCGGCCTCGCCGGCGCGCGCCGCCTCGATCGTTGCGTTGAGCGCCAGCAGATTGATCTGCCCCGCAATGTCCTCAATCAGCTCAACCACTCGGCCAATCTGATCCGCAGCGTCGCCGAGCGCCGTGATGTTGCTGTTGCTCGTCTGCACGGCGGCTGTTGCCGCATCCGCGGCAGCCCGCACCTGCGTGGACTGGGTCCCCACGTGGTCGACGCTGGTGCGGAACTCGACGACCTGGTTCTGGAATGCGTCGAGATTGTGGCTGACGCGAGCCGACTCCGACGCCATCGCCTCGATCGTCGCGCTGAGCTGTTCCACCGCAGCCGCGACCGAGCCAGACTGATGGTTCATACGCGACGAACCATCCGACAGGTTGGCGGCGGTTGCCGAGAGCTGCGTCGAAGCGGACGCAACCGAGTTGGCGCTGTGCGACATGTTTTGAACCACGCCGGCGACCTTGGCCACGAACTGATTGAAGGAGTCGGCGAGCTGGCCGAGTTCGTCCTTGCGATCAAATTCGACGCGATTGCTCAGGTCGCCGTCGCCGATGGCGACTTCGCGGAACTTGTCCGTGAGCATGCGCAAAGGCTGAATCGTCGTGCGGAAGAGCAGCCAAAGAGCGCCCGCTGCGCAACCAACGCCAACCAGCACAACGCCCCATAGAAACCACGAGCTGGCCCGCGATGCATCGCGCAACTCTCCGGCCTGGCCAAGCAACCGCTCGCCGAGCGCCACATCGACGGCAGCCAGGCAGTTGATCTTCTTGGTGATCGTCTCGAACCACTGTTCGGCATCGATCTCGAAGCCGCCCGTAGCGGCCCGATCGATCGCGACTTGCCGCATCGCATCGACGGCTGCAAAGCTGCTGTCTGCTTGCGCGCGCCGGTATAGATCCATCGCCTCTTGGTTTGCGATTTGACCAAACTCATGAAAGTACGATCCCTGCGTCGCGACCAGCGCAATCAGCTTCTCGAACATGCCTTTGGCAAAGCGATCGGCTGAGAAGGTGTTGGCCAGCACCGCGCGCTCGATGCCGATGCGCTCCTTACCTTTCAAGAAGCTTGCGTAGGCCGTCATCGTGGTGGTGACGCCGACGTCGACACTGCCGCGCCCGGCAACGAGCACGAGATCGAGCAGCTGGCCGTTGAGCCCGGTGAAGTAGCCCAACGCTTTGGGCAAAGGCACCGCAAGGCCATCGACCGACGATCGCATCGACTTCATTTGCCCCAGACCTTCCCCCGCAGCGTGGACGAGATCGCCAAAGTCGGCCGTCATGCTAGCCGCGACCTCTTCGCAGATCGCTTCGTAGTCGGCGCGACGCGCATCCACCAGCTCGCGCTGCTTTGGCAGCTTGTCGGCAAACTTGCGCCCCTTCGAGCCCAGATAGCCAGCCGTCATACCGCGCTCCTTTTGCATCTCGTGCACGAGACGCGCACTGGCGGAGCACACCCTTGAAAGCGCATGCACGCCCTCCATGCTGTCCGCGCGGCTGCCCTCCTGCAGCGCCTGCCGCACGGCGAACGCCGCCCCAAACAGGAACAGAGCCACCATCGTGGCGAAGATTCGGGTTTTCACGGTCATGCGCGCAGCCTCTCCGAGCTTGGCATCCAGCGCCAACGGCCACGATTGTCGCAGCCGCGCACCTCTCCACCAGGCCAACAGGAAGTTCGACGCTTTGCTCGGCACAGTTGAGGGTCGCTCGCAGACGCCGCTACGAGCGAGTGTTGCCTGGGGAGAAAAGCCACCGTCCGGAGGGCGCAGACCGGAACGTTCCGTAAGGCAGCGTCGCGACGCACGAGACGCTTGCGAGGCACGATGGGGACGTGGCGATCTGCTCTACGGGAGCCCCCGTAAGGAGCATGCCCGGACCGGTTCGCGTGTCGACCGGTCGAGCCACTGCCGAGCCACCACTGCCGAGCCACCACTGCAGAGCCACCACTGCAGAGCCACTGCCGAGCCTCTTCACGAGCACCGCCTCGCCGATGGCCTTGAGGTGGTGGAATCGAGGGGAGTCGAACCCCTGACCTTCGCATTGCGAACGCGACGCTCTACCAACTGAGCTACGACCCCGTGGGAGCGTGAGAACCTAGCGATTGCGACGGCTGCCGTAAAGGTCTAGCGCTCCTGAAACACGAGCCGACCAGGGCGCGGACGACCGCGCACCTTGAAACCGGGGATGCGGTCGCGACCTGGATCGAAAGCCCAGCCAGACTGTCCAGCGGGCAACAACTCGGGCCGCAGATCGGGCAACGTATCCGCCGTGGCCAAGACTACAGCTCCGCCTGCCGCCAGCAGCGGCCCACGAACCGTGCAAGAGGTCTTCAGATGCACCGCGCCGTCTGCGTAGATGCCGGCATCGCAGACCAAGGCCTCCTCGGAGGCCGCCAAGCCCAACCAAACCGCACCACACCCCTCGACGGGCGTCGGCATGCAGGCTCCGAGGGCAGGGTTGCCACAGTCGCGACGGTCGCCCCTCGACCATGCACCGCTGCCGTCCAGGTCGGCGAAGACTGTCGCATCACCCGAAGCGCGCGCTGCGATCAGCAGCCGTCCGGGTCCCGAAACGCGCACGCTAGCGCCAAGATACAGGTTGCCCTCCACCACGATCACGAGGTCCCGCTCCAGCTGCATCGAGAGCCCTGCGGGAAACATGCGCTTCAAGATCCACAGATGCCCAGGCACCACCAACAGCCCGGCAGCACCGACAGCCGGCAGCGCGTCCTCGCAGCGTTCCCAGATGTAGTCCTCGAGATCGCTGCCCGCGGCAAAGTGCTCAAGCGCAATGCTCTGGTCACGCCGGAAACCGCTGCGCTGATCCGCTCGCTTTGCCCGAGCCAGCTCCGGCTCATGCCAGCGCGGCCATTCTCCAGGCGGCGAGAGCTTCCATGCCGTGGTGCTGCCAGACGGATTCCTGCCGGCGGGGCGCTCGATCGAACTTCGAGGCTGGGAAAAGCACGGCGCCGCAGCCCCGTCTAGCCATGGAGCAAAGAAGCTGCCGACACCTTCGAGATCACTCGGGTGCGCGCGCACCCCTGACGGCGTCCGCTCGAGACGAATCGCAATGTCGGCCAGACGCACCTCCACCGAGGTGCCGGCCGCAGCCGAATGCACGGGCGCAGCAGCAGCCGAGCGAATGGCTGTGTCTGCCGCAATGCGAGCCCGCGCCAAAAGTGTGCATGCCTGCAGGCGACGAGCCTCCGCGCTCACCCGCCCGACGTCTCGAATGCCGAGTCCGAGCAAGATGATCGCGCTGACCGCGAGAAGCATCGTCGGCGTCATCGCCCAAGACAGCCAGCAGACGAGCGAATATCGGTTGCGCCGCTTCAACGTCCAACCGCCGCGACGCTGCCGCCGCCAACCTGCACCTCGTCCTGCACGTCGTCGGCCTCCTGCTCCTGCCCCCGAGGCGCCGGATCGGGCAGACAGGCGAACGCCAGCCGATAGCTGCCGCCGCTCTCCGACACGACCAGGCGCACTCGCGGAAACAGCTGCTCCAGCTCGTTTAGCTCATCGCGCGGCGGCGGAGAGCCCGCGCGGCAATCCCGGTGCGCCTGCTCCAAACGCGCTAGCAAGCCCGAACGATGCGCACCCGCAGTCTCCGCATCACAAACCGCCGACTGCACGAGCGCGACAGAAGCACAGCCAAAGCCGGCCGCCACGAGCGCGGCGAGGGTCGACCATCGCTTTACATTCGCAACGTTCAAGCTTCGTCCTCAGCGACATCCTCAGGCAACTCGAACATGTCGTCGTCGACACGCGCGCCGTCTGGCGGGTTGTGATTCAACCACTCCAATAGGGAATTGCACTCACTCACGAGTCGCCCAAGCGGCTCACTGCCACGATCGGGAATGCGAAAGCCAACGTCCCCTGCGCGGATTCGTTTCATTGCGCGACGCAAATTTTGCTCGGGGCGCGCGAAGCGATGACGCACTCCTGCAACTTCGACAAGCAACATGAAGACGATGGCGACGACGAATGCCGCGGTCGCCATCGCCAGGCCTAGCTGATTGCTCGATTCCGCGTCATGGACAGCTTCGAGGCTGGCCAGGCAACTGCGCACGAAGCAAACACTCGCGACACAAAGAGCGACGACCGCAGCGATCCGCCACAGCATCCACCGGGCTTGGCCACTGCGCGCGCGGCCTCGGCTGTCTCGAAATCGAACATGGCTGCGCGCAGTAGTCACGGTGGTTCAAACGGCCTGCAACACGTGCGTTGCGGCCTTACACCACATTTCGGCTGCAGGTGGTGCCCGCTTCACTGTCTCGTCTCAGGTCGTCTCGCACTTGGACGCAAGCTTCGTGCCTCGACGTGCCGATGACTGCCGCGAACGAGGGTTCCTCGCGAAACAGATCAAGCATATGGCCGATCAATCGAACACATCGAAGGGTGGCGAGAAGCGCGCAACGATCTTTGCAGTCACGTCTGGCAAAGGTGGTGTGGGCAAGACATCGCTATCCGTCAACGTCGCCTGCGAATTTAGCCGGCGCGGCTACCGCACCATCATCATCGATACCGACCTTGGGCTTGCCAATGCGCATATCCTTGCCGGGATAAAGCCCGAGAAGACGCTATCGGACTACATCGTTGGGCAATGCGAACTCGCCGACATCATTGTCGACGGTCCCTGCCAGGTGAAGTTCATCAGCGGCGGCAGCGGCGTCAAGGACATGGCAAACCTCGATGACAATGGTCGCGCACAAATCTGCGTTGCCGTCGAGGACCTCACGCCATTCTGTGACGTGATCATCCTCGACACGGGCGCCGGCGTATCAAAGGGCGTAACGGACTTCGTCACGATGGCGGACCAAACCGTGCTTGTCACGACGAGCAACTTTGCGGCAATCGCCGACGCCTACGGGATCGTCAAGGTGATTGTACAGGACGGCTACGAGCGGCCGATCCACGCGGTAGTCAACCGCGTCCGGTCACCAGAGGAAGCCGAGCAAGTATTCATGAAGTTGAAGGGCTGCACGGAGCGCTTTCTCGGCTTCGACCTCAACTGGCTCGGCTTGCTGCCGGAGGATAGCTCCGTTGAGGGCGCCGTTTTGAAGCGCACGCCATTCAGCGAAGTCTTCCCGGGCAGCGTCGCTGCTCGCTACCTCGCCAAACTGGTTTCGGGTCTCGAACGATATGTCGGGAACCCGAAGTCGGCGCCGCAGGCAGCACGGGAATAAGGGAACACGAAGGGATGGCAGCTCGCTCGCGAGCTGCAATGGGACGAACTGGGAAAGAGGGGATTGATTGATGACCCGCACGACGAAGCAGGATGCTACGAACAGCATGGATCAGGCGACGGGCAAGCTCGCAGCCAACGAAGAGCAATTTGGGCGCCAGGCCAATAAGGGGATCCTGGCAGACAAGGTCGCCGAAGAACTAAACGTTCCTCGACGAACTGCCGCCCGAGTGCTCGACGCAGTTTTGGACTCTGTCAGCGAGTTGCTGCATGTCCGCGGCAAAGTTGCCGTCAAGGGATTCGGGACGTTTGAGCGCCGGATCCGCAAGGGCCGCGCCTACAAGCACCCGTTGACCGGCAAGAGCATTGAGGTTGCCAACAAGGAGACCGTGATCTTCAAGCCAAGCGATCAGCTGATCGCCGAAACCAAGAGCGACGCGGCTCCGCGCGAAAAGAAGCCGCAGGCACCGCCAACCGACGACATCCTGTTCAAGGGCTGATCGACGACACCCGCCCCACGCTTGGCGTGCCGGCGGCGAACGAAGCGAACGGGGAGGACGGCAGCTGCCATCCTTCCCGTTTTGCTTGCCCTACCGAACAGGTTTTTGCCCCGCAGCGCGGGCGAATCTGCAATCGGATGCCCGCAGAGTCTGGGAAGCGGTTCTCGGCAGCGGAACATCCAGCTATCTTGATCGACGTGTCTGCGCCCGAGGAATTCCAAGCTGCCATCGTGCAATTCGATGTCGTCGCCGGCGACGTTGAAGCCAACGTCAAGGCAGCGGTTGAAGGCATCGAAGCGGCAGCAGCCGGCGGTGCTCGCATGTGCGTGCTGCCAGAGCTCTGGTCCACGTCGTTCTTGAGCCACTTCGGCGATGGCATCGTCGAGCGAGCTCGACAAGCCGACACCACGCTGCGCGAACTGTCCGAGGAACACTCGATGGTTCTCGTTGGCAGCGCCATCGAGGCGGCCGACGGCGGCGTCTACAACACCGCACGGGTCTACCAGCGCGGCGAAGAGCTTGGCAGCTACCGTAAGGTGCACATGTTCTCGCCCAACCTCGAGCACCGACACCACCAGAGCGGCAGCGAGCCGTGCGTTGTCGACACCGAACTCGGTCGCCTCGGCGTGCTGATTTGCTACGACATCCGCTTCCCCGAGCTGGCGCGCTACTACTTCCATGCGGGCGCGGAGATCTTGGTTGTTCCCGGTCAATGGCCGGAAGCACGAAGCCGCCATTGGCGCGCCCTGCTGAGAGCGCGAGCGATCGAAAACGAAGTCTTCGTGATCGGCTGCAACCGCACCGGCCAAGAAGCCTCCCTGCGCACGGACGAGCCGATGTCGTTTCCCGGCGACGGCCGCATCGTCGATCCGACCGGCGAAATCCTCGCAACCGGCACCGGCGACAAGGTTGCCGTCCTGGCGCCGATCGAAGTCCGCAAAGTCCGCACGATGCGGCGCATGCTGCCCGTCGCCGTCGACATGCGACCCGAGGTCTACCGCAACCTGTTTGAGGCAAGCTACGAGAAGATGCTCGAGGGCGTGCGGAAGGTCGACCCGACCGCCCAGCAGCCAGCCTCTGGCGGCGCATCGCCAGAGGGCCCCTCGCCACCAGAAAGCGGCAAGACTCAGCCGCCGTCAGGATCGTAGCGGCTGGTTTCGCAGACTGGCCACGCGCCCGCCTCCGGGCCCTGTCAGCAGGCCCAGCTAGGAGACCTCAGTTAGCCGATTCGGTTGCCGATTCGGTTGCCGATTCGGTTGCCGCACGACTACTCCACGAAAGGCTGCAGGCGGCGCATCTTGCTCGGGCGCTTGATGCGCGTCAGCGCCGCATTCTGCAGCTGGCGCACGCGCTCCGCCGTGATGCCCAGATCATCCGCAATCTCGCCGAGCGTCTCTGGCTCCTTGCCGCCCAGCCCGAAACGACGCCGCAGGATTCCCTGCTCGCGCTCCGGCAGGTCTGCCATTACGTCACCGAGCACTTCCTGCAGGTCACCTGCGGGGATCGACTCTGGAACCGGCAGCTGCTCCTCGTCCGGCAGCAGCTGGCCGAGGCTTGCGCCATCGCCGCCATCGCCGCCGCCGCCGATCTCAGCGTCGAGGCTGACGGCGTATCGCCGGGTGGACAGCACCCATGCGATCTTGGACTCCGGCACGCCGATGCGCTCGGAGATCTGCGCGTGCGTCAGTTCGACACCGGCGCGACGCGCTGCGTCTTGGGTCTTGCGGATCTTGCCGAGGATCTTTTGCACCCAGATCGGCACGCGGACCGTGCGCGAACTGTTGTAGAGCATCTTCAGGACGGCCTGGTGCACCCAATACTGGGCGTAGGTCCGGAAGCGAACATCGCGCCGCCAGTCAAAGCCATCGATGGCCTGAAACAGCGAGGCATTGCCCTCTTGAACGAGGTCTTGGGTGTCGACGCCAAGGTTGCGGTAGCGGTTCACCGTGCTCAGCACGATGTAGAGAGCGCCCTCAACGTAGATGTTGCGCAGCTGCTCAAACTGATCGATGAGACGCTGCGTCCAAGCCATGGACGGTGCTTTTGCGGTAGCTTTGTCGCCGGCCTTCTCCGCAGCGGCGGCCAAAGCTTCGAGGACCCGGTTGGCGGGCTGCTTCAGAAGCTCCAGGCTGTCGTCGGCCGCGATCCCGTGCTTCTCGAGAGCCATCGTCAGCAGGCCGTGCACAAACTCGTGACGGCGCGCCATCCGGAACTCCTCTTCGCGGTCCATCGGCTGAATCCGCTTGAGGTCGGCGCTGTAGAGAGCGTCCCGGATGTCCGGAAGGTCGGGCGCGCCTGCCAATTCGGCAGCAGCCTCGCGCTCTCGTCGGTAGCTGGCAACGTCCAGGGTCGCCTCCGCTTTCATCATGCGGCGGGCGACTTTGCGTTCGTTCGAACGGAAGCTGGCGCTGTCGACATCCAGCCAGGTGTCGACTTCGTGAAGCGTGACCAGCTGTCCAAAGGACAGCTTACTGGCGGGCTTACGAGCGATTTTGGCTAGCATCATGGGGTGCTCCTGTAGGTGGGATTGCCGGACGTGATACGACGACCGCGCCCGATCGATACTTCGTCGATGGGCGCAATCCGGACGCAGCCGGTTCCCTTCCTTTTCAACTACCGTGCCCACGCGCTCTGGCGTGAGGCAGACGCACCCGAAACCGCTGTGCCAGTCGGCCGCAGCGAGACTTGGGATCGATCCACGGGCACGCAGGCCGCCATCGGCCGATGGCTTCGCGCAGCGCCCGCAACTGCGTGCTGCCGCGACCATGCACCAGCCGCCAGCCAGCCGCTCAAGGTGGCGCGGCGGAGGCGGCGCGGCGGAGGCGGCGGGCTACTTGCGGCGCATCAGCAGCAGGACAAGCAACAGCAGCACGGCGCCGCCGACCGCGAGCATCAGCGGAGGAATGCCCCCTTCCCCTGCGACCGGAACGCTGCCGGTATCGGTTGGCGACACGGGGTCCGCGACATCCGGTTCGGGCACGCTCATGACAACACCTGGCGTGCCGCCGGAAACGGCTGGGCTCGCGTCTTCCGGACTGCCCGCGGGGGCCACTCCGGCGGGCGCAATCGTCGCAACCGGCTCTGTCGGCTCCGCGCTGCGCGGCGGCGCCGTCCGCCCGGCAACTGCAGGGTCCGCGTGCGGAGCTACCTTGACCGTGGTCGAGACACGCTCGATCGCACGACAAATGGCCTGGCCCGTCTCACCGTCGTAGATGTCAAACTTCAGATCGATCGAAATGGTCTCTGAAGAGCCCATCTTTGCCTGCGCCCCCATGGTCACCGGCGCCTCAAAGACCGCGGTGTTTTCGTAGACGGGGCGCCCGATGTAGGCCGAAGCCAGACGACCTACGGCAGCCGGACGAACGGTCAGGCTGCCAACCGACGCCGAGCCCGGCTGGTTGGTCGGCATGACGGTGATCTGCGCCGGCGCGGGAATGACCGCGCGCTTCTGCAAGATCGCGGAGATCAGCATCGTTCCGGTCTGTCCCGGCAGCAGCTTTGGCGGCCGGCAGGTCGCGACAAAGGTCACGTGGCCGCGCGCGCCACCGCGCCGAGCACCGTGCTCGAGCCGCTCTTCCGGCGTCATGTTGGCGTATTTATCCTGCTCCTCAAGAGCTCGACCGTCCCCACCGGCCGCCCGCTGCAGGTCCTTTTGACGCTGCTTCCGGGAGCTTTCTTGGCCTGGATTCTGGTTACGGCTCTGCGCAGGAACCAACGTGGCACAGAGCGCCAGGACGGACAAGATGGCGGACAGACGGAAAAGACGTGTCATTGCAGCAAGGGGCCGAGGCTCTGAAAGCCTTGGAAAGGATGGGCGAGATGCTACCAGTGCGGCGGGACATCTTCGACGCAACCTGGCCCCAGAACTTCCCGAAGGTGCCCACGGCCGACAGCTGGCCCTTGATATGGCCCCATTCCATAGCTAATTACCGTCCGCCCATGTCGTCCGAAACCACCGCCCCTACCGAAAGTCACGTCCTCGATGCACTGCGTGCCGTGGTTGACCCCGACCTCCACAAAGACATTGTCAGCCTTGGCTTCGTCAAAGAACTGCGCATCTGCGGCGGCACGGTCGCCTTCCAGATTGAGCTGACTACTCCCGCCTGTCCGGTCAAGGACCTGATGAAGTCGCAGGCCGAAACCGCGGTCCGTGCGGTTGCAGGCGTCGAGAAATGCGAAATTGAAATGACCGCGCAGGTGACCGCGAGCCGGCCGCTGATGGGCGACAAGGGCGCCATCCCCGGCGTCAAGAACGTCATCGCGGTCTCGTCCGGCAAGGGCGGCGTCGGCAAATCCACCGTGGCCGTCAACCTCGCGTGCGCACTCGCCAAAACAGGTGCGCGCGTGGGCATCCTGGACGCCGACGTCTACGGCCCCAACGTGCCCCTGATGCTCGGCATCAAGGGCGAGCCCAAGGTGATCGACAAGCGCATCGTGCCATTTGAGGCGCACGGCATGCAGATCATCTCGATGGGCCTGCTCGTCGCCGAAGACCAGGCCGTGATCTGGCGCGGCCCGATGCTGCACTCGGCTGTGCGACAGTTCCTGTTTGACGTGGCCTGGGACGACGTCGACTACCTCGTTGTCGACCTGCCGCCCGGGACCGGCGACGCCCAGCTATCGCTGAGCCAGCAGGCGCACTTGATGGGCTCGATCATCGTGACCACGCCGCAAGATGTCTCGGTGCTGGACGTCAAAAAGGCCATCCGCATGTTCCAGACCGTCAACGTGCCGATCCTTGGCATCGTGGAAAACATGGCGTGGTTCACGCCACCGGGAACGACCGAGCGCTACCACATCTTTGGCGAAGGTGGCGGCAAGCGCATCGAAGAGGAGTTCGGCGTGCCAATCCTCGGCCAGATCCCGATCGAAATCGCCGTCCGCGAAGGCGGCGACCGCGGTGCGCCGATCGTCATCTCCGACCCCGAATGCGACAGCGCGCGCGCCATCACCGACCTCGCTGGCAAACTGGCCCAGCGCGTCAGCGTGCTCAACGCCGAGTAGAGCAGGCCTGTTCCGCAGCCGGCCTGTTCCGCAGCCGGCCTACTGCGCAGCCGGCCTACTCTGCAGCCGGCACAGCCTCGGGCAGGTATCGATCCAGTCGATCGCGGGGCTGCCCGGGTGCTGGCGGACACATCCCCCACGCTTCGAGCGTTGGGTTGCCAGGACCATCGGGCCGCAGCAAGACCGAAGGCATGTGCACGTGCGCGTGAATCGGCACGCTACCAAAGTCAACGGGCTGCCGCCGCCACTCTGACGAACCGGCCTCGCGTAGATTCGAGCGTGGGTGCGTGGAGAAGTGCAGGAACCAAAGACCTGGCAACCAAAGCGTATGGGGCGACGACTGGATGTAGACATCGCCGGTCTCCAAGAACCCGTGCTCGCCCCACGCCCGGCCATTGCCGCGAAGATTTTGCAGCGACGTGATGCGGACCAAATAGTTGTAGGCGGCGTGATTGTCGTCGGCCATCACGTAGTCAACGGGCCGGCAGGTGTCGGGCCCGGCAAAGCCAGGGCAGATCGGGCGCATGCCGATGTTCTTAACGAGCACACCATCGGTTGGCGTCGGGTCGTTGGCGCGCCCATGGTTGCGCGGCGGATCAGGCAGCGCCGGTCGGTGCTCATGGACCTCCAGCAGTCGCCGCGCAAACGAGAGCACGTCATCGGCGTAGACCTCGTCGCCATCGACCGTCAGCACGTGCGTCGCACCCCGCCGCCGCGCTTCGGCCAGCATCGCGTCGCGATTGTCGTTTTCGTCCTCTCCGCCGAATCTCTCGAAAAGCGTCAGCTTGTCACCAAGCTGAGCCTGCATCGCGCGAACGATTTCGACCGTGCCATCTTCGCTGAAGTTGTCGAAAACCAGCACTTCGTCGACGTGAGGGGCCACCGAATGCAGGGCGTACCAGACCCAGTATTCCTCATTCTTGACCATCGAAATCGATACCAACTTCATTGTGCGACCCTCTCTCCAGACCCGGACTGTAGAAGCGATCGACACTCTCAGGCCCAGCACTTGAGACGCACCCTTGCGAAGGGGATGCCGATACCCGAAATTCACGTAGCCCCGGTCGCAGTTGCGCCACCGAGGTCCGTCACAACGCTAGCGAATCATGGTCACCGAACTCACCGACGCCGACTTCAAGAACACCCTCGAAACCGCCACGACTCCGGTCCTGGTCGACTTCTCCGCGAGCTGGTGCCAGCCATGCAAGGCGCTTGCGCCGACGATTGAGAAGGTCGCGGGCGATTACGACGGCAAGATGGCCGTCTTCAAGGTCGACATCGACAACGCGCAGGAGACCGCCGCCAGTTTTGGCATCATGAGCGTGCCGACCTGCATCTTCTTCCGCGACGGCAAGGAGGTCGATCGCTTCATGGGCAACGCGGACCTGCGCACGGTCAAGGGACACGTCGACCGCGTGCTGTCGTAGAGCCTACCGACGCGAACGCGCCTCACTTGGGGGCGCGCCGCGAATACGACCGGAGCTGCAGCCAGAGCAGCGTCAAGCCGAGCGGAATGGTTCCAAACGCGAGCCAGGGGCCGACTCGCTTCGGTCCGACGCCGAGTGGCGCGAGGCAGCGCACGCCCGCGATCTCCGCGCCAAACGCATAGCTGCCGGACTGCTCCGGCCGCAGGCGCACTTCGCCGCGCCGATCCGTTTTCCCAATGGTTCTGCGTGCGCTCTCGGCCGGCTCGCACCAAACGTCCACGCCAACAGCCGGAGCACCTTCGTGCAGGAGCCGCACGACGACCTCATCCCCCACGCGTGCGGGAATGGGCGAGACCGACAGTTGCTGAAATGCGAACCCGCAGGCTAGCGAGGCAAGAAGTGACACGACGGAGGCCCCCGGCGGCAGGAGAAACGAAAGGGCTGCCCCGCCGCGCGATAGCGTGCGACGCAGGCCGAGCGTGATAGCTTGGCAGCTTGTCCGTCGAAATCGAGAACTTGGGTCGCCAGTCCTACCAAAGTGTGCTGGAGCGAATGCGCGCACGCCACGCCGAGGTGGCAGCGGCACCGGCGGGATCGGGCTCCGTTTGGCTAGTTGAGCATGAGGCCGTCTACACCGCTGGCCGCGCCACGCCCGCTCACGAAATGGGCCCAGACGTCATCCCGGTCGAGCGCGGCGGCAAGATCACGTGGCACGGCCCGGGCCAGCTCACGGTCTACCCCATCGTGCGTTTGCCCAAGCGCGACATCCGCGACTGGCTCAAACGCATCGAGGCCTTTGGGGTCGCCATTGCCGAGGCCTTCGGACTTGCCGCCGAGCCGTCCGTCGACGGCACGGGCGTCTTCGTAGCGGGCCGCAAGTTTGCATCGATCGGCGTCGCCGTGAAGCGCTGGACCAGCCTGCACGGAATCGGCATCAACGTCTGCGTCGACGGCACACCGTGGCATCAGGTCCGCCCCTGCGGCCTCTCTCCCGACATCATGACCGATCTGAGCGCGGCCGCCGATCGACCGATCACGATCGCCGAAGCCGCCGAGCACGCCGCCGCCGCGGTTTGTGTGCTCACGGATCTCGACCATCGCGTATGAACGCCCGTCGATGACAGGATCCGTCGAACTCGACCAGGACGGCAAGAGCCTGCTGATCCGCTTCCCCTACCGCGAAGACCTCGTCGCGATGGTCAAGGATCTGCCGGGGCGACGCTGGGACCCACGCCAGAAGGTCTGGCGCGTCCCGGCCAAAAACGTCGAAGCCGTCTACTCGGCCTGCGCGCGGCATCTGTTTGAGTTTGGGCCGGAGATCAGCTCGCTGCTCGCAGGCACGCTCGAGATCCCGGCCGATGCGCCAACGCCGAAGCCCGGTAGCGACGCAGCACCTGCCGATGCTGCGGCGGGCGGCTTGGCTGCGCCTGGCGCTTCTGGATCGAGTCCGAGCGGGCTTCGTCTTTCTGGGGCTGCCGGAGGACCGCCGGCGCTGACCATCCATCAGCTCAACGAGCGCGTGAAGCGCTGCCTCGGCGAAGCGTTCCCCGAGTCGTTTTGGATCGTGGGCGAAGTCGTAGACTTCGACAAGTCGGCGGACCGCGAGCACCGGTTCTTTCAACTGATCGAAAAGGCTCCGCGTGCGCAGCGGCCCAAAGCAGTGGTTTCGGTCGCGCTCTTTGGCCGCACCGCGCAAGCCCTGCTGCCCAAGCTCGCCGCAGGCGAGCCGCCGCTTACGCTTCGCGACGGGCTCGAGATCCGCGTGCTGGTCCGCGTCGATTTCTATCCGGCAAGCGGTCGCTTCCAGGTGATCGTCAACGACATCGATCCATCGTTCACGCTCGGCAAGCTCGCCCTCACCAAAGAGCAGATCCTGCGCGAACTCGCCGAAAAGGGCCTCGCCGAGCAGAACCGACGCCTTGGCTTGCCGGTGCCAACGCTGCGCATCGCGGTGCTGACGAGCCCCGACGCCGACGGCTGGACCGATTTCCGCCGCCACCTCGAAGAAGCCGGATGCGGCTTCGAGGTGACGCTGTTTCCGGTCAAGGTGCAGGGCCCCGATCTCAAGCGCACCATGCTGTCTGGACTGTCGTGGTTCGCCGAACGTGCGCATCAGTTTGACGTGCTGTGCGTTCTCCGCGGCGGCGGCTCCCGCACGGACCTAGCCTGGTTCGACGACCGAGAGGTCGCCGTAGCCGTCGCCAAGCACCCGCTCAAGATCCTGGTCGGCATCGGCCACCAGCGTGACCAATCCGTCCTCGACGCCATTGCGCAATCCGAGAAGACGCCAACCGCCGTCGCGGAGTTTCTGGTGCGCGGCGTCGAAGCGGTGCGCATCGACATCCAAGAGCAAGGTGAACGGCTCGCCTCGGCCGTGCAAGACCTGCTCGCCGATGAACGCGACCGCCTGCGAACGCTCGCGCAGTCGATCGCAACTCAGAGCCGCCACCGCGTCGGCCGGGCCGGCCACCGGCTGATCGCGGCCGCCAGCGAGCTCGCCTCCGCCACCCATCTGAGACTGTCACGCGAACGTGCCGAACTCCGCCACCGCGGCCAAAGCCTCGCGCACCACAGCTCACGACTGCTGGAGCGAGCGGGCAACGCGCTCAAGGCCGCCGACACGCGCCGGCGGCTACTCGACCCCACCCGCGTGCTGCAGCGCGGCTTTGCCATCGTGCGCGGCGCGGATGGACGTATCGCCCCCTCGATCACGCGCATCGATGCCGGCCACGAGCTACGCGTGCAGCTCCGTGACGGGCATGCCGACGTGCAGGTTCAGGCCACCCACGGTTCCACCAGCCACAGCAACGCCGGAGAAACCGGCAACGAGAGCCCAAAGACGAACGAATAAGCCATGGCCACAAGCAAGAAGAAGAGCGAGACCGCGACCTACGCCCAGATGAGTGGAGAGCTCGAGGAGATCCTCGACGAAATCGAGTCGGGCGAAATCGATCTGGACGTGCTCAGCGACAAAGTCGAGCGCGCCGCCTTGCTCTTGACCCAGTGCCGCAAGAAGCTCGCTGCGACCGAGACCAAGGTGAAGAAGGTGACGACCGAACTGCAGGAAGCGCTCGAGGACGGCGAGGGCAACGCCGGGGACGGCGGCGGCCGCAGCAAGAGCAGCGACGAAGAACACGCAGGCGAGTAGGATCACGACGTGGACTGGCAAGCGATCATCCTGCTCTTCATCACGCTGATCATCAGCCTGACCGTGCACGAAGCAGCGCACGGCTTCTTTGCAAACCTTGGCGGCGATCCGACCGCAAAGAACGCAGGCCTCGTGACGCTGAACCCTCTGCCGCACATGCAGAGAGAGCCGACCGGCATGGTGCTGATCCCCCTGATCGTGCTCTACATGAGCAACGGCACCATGTGCTTTGGTGGCGCCAGCGCACCGATCGATCCCTACTGGGCCGCGCGGCATCCCAAGCGCGCGGCGCTGATGTCGGCGGCAGGTCCGCTCGCCAACCTCCTGCTCGCGGCGATCGCCTTCGCCGTGCTTGAGTACATCAAGCGCCCAGATGGTTCGAACGAAGAAGCCGTGTTCGACATCGCGCTGTCGTTTTTGCTGCTCAACCTGCTGCTGGCGATCTTCAACCTGATCCCGTTGCCGCCCTTCGACGGCGCCGGTGTTGTCGGCGGACTCAGCCGACCCGCGCAGCGCCTCTACGACCGCTTTCAGCGCATTCCGTATTCGAGCATCCTGGCGCTCCTGATTGCGTGGCAGCTGATCCCCTACCTGTTTTTCCCGGCGTTTCGGGAAGTCTGCAGCTGGCTCACCTACCCGCCGAGCTTTCGCTAGCGCAGTGGAACTGGTAGGCGGGGCATGATCTGGGACGCGAGGGCGCTCGTCGCTTCCTGCCGAGGAGCAGCAACGCCGTGACGGGCGTCTTCGCGCCCGCAGAATGCCCCTTATATCAGATGCACTACACTAGCGGCCGGTGAGCGCATGCCGCACCAGCTCGCCGGCGCGGCGGCTTGGACTCATCGAGCGCTCGTAGGCAAACTCCGGATCGATCGCCTCCTGGTCGCGCATCAGGTAGCCCACCTCGTCGTCGCACAGACCAAACACGCACAGATCCGGCCGACCGGTCTCGGCGCGCACCCGCTCAGCCATCGCAGGTTCCATCTCGCCCGGCACCGTCACTGCCTCGAACGCGCCAAGGCGCAGGTAGCCGAGCGGGCAGCGCGCCGCACCAGAGAACAGTTCGCGCTGCAGCGCGGTCGTCGACCGCGCAATCAGAAACGGCGCCGAGCGCATCGGCAAGTAGACGTCCGAGCGGCGCACTTCGATCTCGTCGACCGGCATCGGCAGCGCCGTGCGCAGCGCCTGCTCACACAAATCGCAGGCGCGCGAGCCGAACGACGCGACGCCATCGAGATCGCGATCCTGCACGTCCGGTGAGATCATCGCGCCGAGCGCGCCATTGACGAAGATCGCCTGGCCGTGCCCGCGGTCCCGCCAGCCGTCGCACAGCGCACCGACAAAGTCGGCACTGACGAGTGTGTTGCGCCGCGGCAGGACTTCCGGGTGGCAGGCGAAGTGCAGCAGCGTGCCCAGCGCTTCGCCATTTCCTTTGGCAACCGCCTGCACAACGTGCACCCGACGATCAAAGACATGGCGCCGATTGGAATTGCGGACCAGCCCTTCGCTCGGCAGCTGTGCCGCACCGCGCACGAAGCGAGCCGGACGAGCCACGGCAAGCGCTTCGACCACGGCCTCGCGCAGGGCCGCACGGAGCTGGCCGATGTAGCTGCGGTCACGCCCGGTCGTCAGCATGTACCAACCCCAGATGCCAATCGGATCGGGACCAGCATGCGTGTGGCTCGAGCAAACGAAGACATCGCCGTTGGCGAAGCCCTGCAGGCCGGACTTCAAGAAGTCCACGTCCTCGCGCATCAGGCCGAGGCTGTCGATGCCGACAATCGCGAACCGACGCGTGCCGGCGTCGAGCACCATGACGCGCACCTTCAAGGGCGTGCCGATCGCACTGCTTGTGCGCGCGAGATCAAAGCCACCGAGATAGCCGCCAACCGCCGGCGTGATGTCGCGCTCGGCGCTGCCGACGCGCAGGCCCGCGGCGGCCGCAATCGGCACCTTCACGGCGTAGCTAGCGACCGCGCTGGGCGCAGAACGCTGGAACACGCCGGCGCAACTCGCAGCAAGCAACGCCAACAGCAGCGTCATCGCCGCCGCTCGCTTCTTTGCCCAGCGGGGCGCCAGACCCGCCAGCTGACCTGCCACCAGGCGCCCGCCGCGGAAGCTCAGCGCGCCTCCAAGAGGTCGAGCGCTTCGCCGAGAGTGTCGCACGTTACGCTCACACGACGCTGCGCCGAGGCGCGTCGCAGACTGCGCAAGTATTGGATCAAGACTTCGCGGTCGGCAAGGTCACGCAAGTGGTCACGAACACGCTCATAGCCGCGTGCACGCAGGTAGCGCGCGCAATCGGCCTTGGGAATGATGCGGCCACCGTGGAATGGATCGAGCAGCAGCGGCCTCGGGCCGTGCAGTCGCACCAGGAAGTGATCCGGCATCGCAACGCCCGCGGCTGACAGGCCAGCCCATCGCGCCACCAGTAGGTAGATGAGCGACAGAGCGATCGGAGCCCCCGTGCGCTGCGACCAAGCGCGATCGATCAGCACGTGGTCGATGCGAAAGTCGGCGGGCACGCCATCGAGATCGAGCTCTTCGGTTGCGCAGCCCTGAAGTCCGAGACGGTCGTGCAGCCGCTCCGCGAGCAGGCGCGCACAAACGGGCAAGCTGCGCCCGGCGCAATCGCGCCGCAGCGCCGCGGCCTCGCGTCGAAGCTGAGCAGCAAGCTGGCGCGGCTCAGGCACAAAGGTTCGCACGATCTGCGCGGCGAGCACGGCGCCTTCGAGCATGCCGCCTTCCAAACCACCGCCTTCCGAAACACCGCCTTCCGAAACAACGCCTTCCAAGTCCTCGGAAGACGACGCGCAGCCAACGCCATCCAGGCGCAGCTCGGAAAAGCGCGCTACGATCGAACGCAGCTCCATGTCCCGCAGCAGTCGCCGACAGCGCGTCCGCGTTTGCAGATGGGCCGCTTCCGCGCCGATGCGCAGCGGCGGCACGGCACGCGCACCAAGCCCCAACAGTCGCCGACGCGCCGCTTGCTGCAGCGGCCCAACGTCGTCACCGAGAACGCTGACCCAGTTTGCGATCTGTGTCGCGTCGGGCTCAAATGGTTCTCGCATTGGTTCGTTCATCGGTGGCCTGCGGGCGCGAGCATACACATCCGCAAGCACGCGTCACCCGCGCATTCGGCGTTCGGAGGACGTGTTCTGGGCGCGTTAAGGAACGCGCCAGAGGCTACGCTCGTGGAGCGTGAAAACGCTGCGGCGGCGAACCTCCCGTCGTATCGAAGCGTGCCCAACGCCTACCCTGCGCGCCGTACAGAATCCCCACAGTTCTCAACATGCCACGCCTCTCCAGATGATGGGTACCGAAGATTCGTTTGCGCACCAACTCTCGCCTGAAGAGTTCCGCCGCCTCGGCCATCTCGTCATCGACTGGATCGCCGACTACCGACAAAACGCCGAAAGCCAGCCGGTCACTGTCGATGTCGAACCGGGTGCACTGCTCGCACAGCTGCCGCAGGATCCACCCGAGCAGCCCGAGGGTTTCGAAGCGCTGCTCAAGGACCTGGACACCTTGATCGTGCCGCATCTCGCCAGCTGGCAGCACCCCAACTTCTTTGCCTACTTCCCGTCCAACGGCGATCTATCTGCCGTTCTCGGCGACCTGTTGAGCACCGGGCTTGGCGTGCTCGGACTCACGTGGCAGTCCGCACCGGCGCTGACCGAGCTGGAAGACCGCACAACCGACTGGCTGCGGCGCATGTCCGGCCTCGACGCCAGCTGGCAGGGCGTCATCCAAGACACCGCCTCCACCGGCACACTGGTCGCACTGGTTGCCGCCCGCGAACGCACGAGCAACCACGGCGCGGTGCGCTCGGGCATGCAGCACGGCGAGCAGCCGCTGGTCGTCTACACCAGCAGCGAAGCTCACAGCTCGGTCGAAAAGGCCGCGCTGCTGTGCGGCTTTGGCAGCGAACACGTTCGGCGGGTCGCCGTCGATGGCGAACGACGCTGCGATCCAGAAGCGCTGCGATCAGCCATCGAAGCGGACCTCGCTGCAGGGCTGCGCCCTTGCGCGATCATCGCCACGACCGGCACAACCGCGACGACGGCATGCGATCCGATCGAACCGATGGCTGCCGTCGCCGCCGCGCACGGCCTGTGGCTGCACGTCGACGCCGCGATGGCCGGCAGCGCCATGATCTTGCCCGAACAGCGGCACCTGTGGCAGGGCATCGACCAAGCCGACTCCGTGGTGGTCAACCCACACAAGTGGCTCGGCGCTTCGTTCGACTGCTCGGTGCTCTACGTCCGCGACGACGAACACCTCGTGCGCGTCATGCGCACAGACCCGAGCTACCTGCGCACCGACTTTGACGACCGCGTCAAAACCTACCGCGACTGGGGCGTGGCGCTCGGCAGGCGGTTCCGCGCGCTCAAGCTCTGGGCGCTGATCCGCACCCACGGCACCCAGCGGCTGCAGGCGCGGCTGCGCCGCGACATCGACAACGCGCGCTGGCTCGAAGAGCAGCTGGCCGCGGCTCCAGACTGGCACATTGTAGCGCCACGCACGCTGCAGACCCTGTGTGTGCGCCACGAGCCCCCGGGGCTCGAGGCTCCAGCGATCGACGAACACACAACGAAGTGGCTCGCACGTATCCACAAGAGCGGCAAGGCCTGGCTCACACCGGCCCAAATCGACGGTCGCTGGATGGCGCGCATCTCGATCGGCTCGCTTGGCACCGAGCGACGACACGTCGAAGGCCTATGGCGAGCGCTGCAACGCGCCGTCGCCGAAGACTCATAGCTACTCGCCGAGAACACCCGCGGCAAAAGCGAGCGCTTGCTCCGGCTTGAGCCCCGCGTCCGCGCCACCCCACACCGGGAAGCGAACGCGGAACGTGGTGCCGACCCCGAGCTTGCTGGACAGGTGCAGCTGGCCGCCGTGCATCTCGACCGCGCTCTTTGCCAGCGTCAGACCGAGCCCCGTGCCGTTTGCCTTGTTGGTCATCTGATCGCGCCCGACCTGCACAAACGGATCGAAGACGCGCTGCAGGTCACCAATCGCGATGCCGGCGCCATGATCCGCGATTTCGACGACGACCTGGTCATCCTTGAGTCGAGCCCGCACGTCGACCATGGAGTCTTCGGCGCTGAACTTGCAGGCGTTATCGAGCAGCCGTCGCCAGACCTCACTCATGCTCGACGCATCCCCGCGCACCGGCGGCAAGTCGACAAGTTCACAGCGAACGCGTGCGCGCCAATCCTCGGGCAAGGTGCCGATCGCCAGCCAGATATTCTCCGCTAGATCGACGGCCGCAAACGCCGTCGGAGGTGCTCGCCCAAGCTCGAGCACATCGTCCAGCAGCTGCGACAGGCGCTTGGCGCCATGCAAAGCGATGCCTTGAAACTCATCGCGAGCCTCCGCATCGCCATCTGCATCGCCGAGGCCATCCATGATCTCCACGGCGCTGAGGATCTCAGCCATCGGCGTGCGAAACTCGTGGCTGACGTTGGTCACGAACTCGGCCTTCGCGCGGGCTGCGGCGAGGGCCTCGTCGCGCGATTCCACCAGCTTGACTTCGGTTCGCTCGCGCTCCGCGATGTTCAGCTGCAGACTCTCCGTCATCTTGTTGAACGCGTTGCCGAGCTCGCCGAACTCATCGTCCGACTCGATCGACACGCGCTGGTCCAAGTTCCCAGACCCGACCGCATCCGTTGCGTCGCGCAGCGTCAGGATCGGATCGAGCGTGCGACGCAACTGCACCAAGCTGATCAGGATCACGACGAGCAGGGTTGCCGCCGCCGTCAGCAAGAACCACCGCAAGAACGTCGCCTGCACGTCGTAGGCCTCGACCTGCGAACGCGACTGCACGACCAGGAAGTCGATCGAATACTGCGGCTCCAGAAACGCCCGCCAGTAGCGCGCAACATGGTCTTCGCCACCGACCACCCACTCGATGCTGCCAGCCGTCGGATCGCGCTGAAACCCCGCGCGCAGCACGTCGCCTTCCGAGAGGTCCGGAAACGTGTCGTAGAGCACGTTGCCGTGCGAATCACAGACTGCAAACTCGCAGTTCGCCCCGCGCAGAACCTGCGGATCGAACACCCAAGCCGGCCGAATCAGCAGACTGATGCGGTCATCGGTTGTGTCCTCGGGATCGAGTTCCACGGTCATGACGATCTCGCGCGCGGGCCCAAAGACCTGCACAAGCGTGCGTCCAGAGTTGAGATGCGCTTGCTGCTTGGGCGTGAACGTCACGTCGGGTGCCGCCCCCTCACCGGCGAGGCGCTCGGTTCGATTGCCCTCGTAGAGCCAGACGCCATCGGCATGGTCTTGGACCTGCCGCTGGAACCGGGTGCGATCGGAGAAAAGCCCCTCAACGCGCGAGCTGTTGATCAGCTCGACCGCCAGCGCCAGGTCGCCCGCCGCCTGGCTCAACCTGGCGGAGATCCCCATTCCGGCCGTCTTGGCCGCGTTGTGCAGCGAATTGCGGACGTCTTCGTGGAGCTGGGTGCTGACGCGATTGACCGCCAACGTCGCGAACGCCACGAGTGGCAGAAGCGCACAGCCAGCAAACAGCAGCACGAACCGTCGCCCGATGCGCGAAGTCAGCGCGCCGGCCGCGGTTCGTCGCCCATGCGAAGCATCGACGCGACGCTGCTGCGAACCGGTCAGAGCCGTGCGATCGGGCTCGTTGCGCTCAGAGCCCGGCATGTTGCTGCACCATTTCTGGGACCCGCACGGGCTCTCCATGCGACGCGTCTCCCGTGTCGACATGGCGGAACTGCAGCACCGCATGTTCGAGCTCTTCGCACGCGGCCACCAGCTGTTCGAGCTCTTGGCTCTCGTCAAACGTCGTCGAAATGCAGTCGCTCAGTCGGCGGCGCACAGCAACCTGCGCCAGGCGGATGGCGTCCACCTTCTCGCCGACGCTGCGCACAGCGGTGTTGAGACATTCGACTTCTGCTTTCAGAAAGTCGCCCGGACGCGTGCGCAAATCCGTCGGCAGATCGCCAGCGGATACCATCCGCAGGTTGCGCTTGAAACGCACCATGGGCCCCGCGATCCGGTGGGAGAAGCGAAGCGCACCGATCACAACCATCAGCAGGCACAGGCCCGCGATCCACCAGAACCGCTCGTGCAGATAGAGCAAGACGATCGACTGCTCCGCCCCGAATCCGTCACTACCTGCCTCCACATCCCACAGCAGCGGGGCGAAGATGCCGGCAACCATCGCCAGCAGCACGATCAAGCCGTAGACGATGCCCTGCGTCATCAAGCCGCCTTGCAGGGTCCAGTCGACGACCAGGCGCCGCCGTCGCAACTTGTTCTTCAACATCAGTAGTCCGCTGCCGTGCCAAAGTAGGCGCCGTTGTTGGCGCGAATGACGTCATCCAGCCCGACCTTCTCGCCGAGCGATGTCGCCGTGCGCGAGTCCGGCCCGAGGCTGAACAAGTCGTAGTCCGTATTGAGCGGGAACATGTAGCGGTCCCGCCGCCTGGTCACATCGACCTGCACACCGCTGAAGAGCTGAAAGTCGCCTTCGTTGCGGATCTGTGCGTCGAGCGCGCTTTTCTCCGCGAGGCTCAGTTTGCGCCCCAGCCCAGTCTCGGTGGCGTCTGGCTCAGGCTGTCCGAACGCGTTGCCATTGCCGTTGGCACCGTTGCCCTCTCCGCCGGCGTTGCCGTTGCCGTTCCCGTTGCCGCCCGCGTTGCCGTTGCCGTTCCCGCCCGCGTTCCCGTTGCCGTTCCCGTTGTTGCCATTCCCCTGACCTTGGCCCTGGCCAACACCACGTCCCCCATCGCCGCCGCCCGCGAAGGTCGTGGCGGCCCCAAAAGCCGCGGGGTCAACCAGCCCGTTCTCGATGGCCCAGTCGAGCCCATCGCCGGTCCCGTCCTGGTAGTTCAGAAAGCAGTAGGGCACGCCCCAAGGATCACTCCGATCGCCGTAGCCGACCTGGTGCAGCGACAGCGGCAGCTGGCCGAAGGTGGCGCGGTAGGCGTCTACCGCGTTCGAGATCGTGACCAATTCGTGCTTGGCCTTGCCGACGCGCGCGACCTGCACGGCGGCCATGTAGTTTGGAACTCCGATCGTCGCAACGATCGCGAGGATCGTCACCACGATCATCAGTTCGAGCAGAGTGAAGCCCTGCTGTTCTGCCGGATTGAGCCTGCCTTCGGGCATAGCTCAGCTATCGGAAGCCAAATGCTGAGCACCTAAGTAGAATCCGGGCGCACCAGACTTGGCGCCGAGCGGTTCGTTCGGCCAGCGTTGCCCCGCCGGCTTCGCCTTGCGGACCGGGCCGCGCTCAACGGCCTCCGCAAAACGCAAGCCATCCGCTGCAGCAGGCGAGACAGCGATCGAGATGCCGTGAATCCCGACACACCCATCCCTTGCTGCGGGTGGATGTCTCGCGGAACGAACTGCACCGCTCCTACTCGTGCGACCGGCTCATCGAGCCCGATCCACAGAGGAAGCGAGAGTGTGGTGCCCAGGAGAGGACTTGAACCTCCAATCCCTGTAAAGAGAACTAGCACCTCAAGCTAGCGCGTCTGCCAATTCCGCCACCTGGGCGTTCCAGCGAGGCGGGAGAGAGTATCGGATGCCGCGAGCATTTCAAGCCCGCGAAACCCGCTCTTGCCCCGCGCATTTCCGAGCTAGCGCATGTTGGTCAAGATCCGCGCCTGGCAACGGATGAAGTTGTTCTGCAGCTGGACCTGGATCGCAGCCACGTTCAGCATCTGGGCCATGCCCCGGAGCTGCTCCATCGACTCACGGTCCTCGGCCGAGAAGTTCGTCCGCGCCTTGGTCCATTTCTGCTGCAGGTGCCGCACAACGGCCTGATCAAACTCCCCGCCAGGCTCAGTCAGGCTGCGGGGCATGCTCGCCTTGCTCGGGTAGCGCGGGTATTTGGTCCGCCGCACGTAGTCCTCGGAATCCGGCCGGTTGATCATCATCCAGTCCGGATCCGGCGACGCCGAATCGCTATTGGCGGCCGCTAGATAGTCTTCGATGACCGGAACAAGGTTCTCGCCGTCGATCCAGACGAAGCCGCTGGGCGTCTCTGACAGCTCGTTTTCGACCAGGTCAAACTCGGTTCGCTGACGAATCGACGGCATGCCGGTGATCGACGAGTAGCGGGTTCGCAGCAGATCGCGAATCAGCGGCCCCGAGTTGGACACCACGAAGAAGTCGCCGAACACGATCATTGCGATCTCCCCCGTCGCCGGGATTTGCGGATTGGTAAACTCGGTCACCTTCTCGCTGAGCTTGCCGCCCTGGTACGGCACGGCCAGCTCCCAAACGTTGCGGAAGCCGAAGCTGGTATAGTAGTTGCCGAGCATCGCGACGAGGTCCGACACCACCGCCTGGCCACCGGGCCGGAGCCAGAAGACCCAGGCGACCTGCGGCATCGGCGACTTCGCCGCGACAGGCACCATCAGCTTGCCGCTCTTGTCGCGCGAGTTGTCGACGGTGTTCTTGCGGAACACGAAGCCGGTGCGCGGCTGGAAGGCCACTTCCATGCGATCCACCAGATCGCGCACGTCGCTCAACTGGTCGCCGCGGAAGCTCGAACGACGCATGCCGTCGTTGATCAGCTCTCGTTCATCCTGCTCGAGTGCATCGATCATCGCGTGCAGGAAGTCGCCGACCGGCATGCGCAGCGCGGCAGCCGCGCAGGCGGTGTCGGGCACCATCTTCAAGAACGGGTCGAGCCACTGCGATCGTCGCTGCTGCTCAGCGGTGTAGATCTTGCTTTGGAAGGCCGTGTGCTGCTTGCTGTTGAGCCCGACCTGGCCCGTCGCGACCAGCGACTGGCCGTCAAAGATCAGCCCGCCCGTCACCTGCCTCCACCCCTTGAGGTTCAAGAAGCTGGCCAGCACGCGTTCGTTCATGCTGTCACGGTTTTGCGGGTTTGGCCAGCTCGACGCAAAGCGCCGAAACCCGTCAAACGCATTCGGCTCGGCCAAAAACTCGAGCACGTTCGGCTCGTCAACGTCGTTCTTCTCGGCCCAGCTGTCGATCAGGGCCACCGCACCGTCGGTATAGGCCGGCTGCAGGCCGATTGGCTCCACCTCATCACTGCGGTTGTCGAGCAGCATCTGCGCCTCGGTCAGCAGCTCCGGCGCGTTGGCCACCATGATCACGTCGAGATGGCGCTTGATGTAGATGGGCTGCTGCCCGCTCGGCGTGACAACCAGCAGATCATCTTTCTCGCTGACCGCGAGACCTTGCTCCTGCATGCGACTCTGGACAAAGCCAAAGCC
>JBGCDH010000018.1:0-102143 GCA_045105235.1 Planctomycetota bacterium
GGTCGGCCCCATTGGCTTCGTCGGCTTCGGCTCGGTCGTCGTCAACCCCGGCATCGACCTGACGCCTGTAGGCCTGACGGGATGCACGGGCTACACCAACCTCGACATCGGCCTGTTCTCGGGCAGCCCCGTCGCGGCCGGCAGCTCGTCGGTCGTCCTGCCGATCCCGAACGCCCCATCGCTCGTGGGCTCGATCCTGTCGTCGCAAGGCGTCGCCTTCTCGGCAACGACCGCGATCAACCTGGCATCGACCAACGGCATGGAGCTGTACGTCGCCTTCTAGAAAGGCGCCCGCTGCAGAGGGCCCTTCTAGGAGTGCCCCTTGGCAGCACTCGTCACGAACGAGCCGGCCGCAGCGCCGGCTCGCCGCTGGCCGAAACGGGCAAGGTGCACGCAAGTGAACTGTCCGTGAATGAACGGCCCGGCACTCACCCGCTCCGGCGACCTGCCGCGGCTCAACGCACGTTGAGCTCCAGCGCGCGCGACAGCGCACCCGGCACCGGGCGCGGCGCCGCCGCATCCAGCGAGAACGCCTGCAGGAACAGCTGGAAGCCGCTCAACAGCGGATTCGCCGGCACAGCAAGGCTCCAGCTGGTCGTGCCCGCCGCATGGTTCAGTGTCACACTCGCATCCGCCGACACATACGCACGGCAGCCGCTGAGACCCGCAACGGTTAGATCCAACGGCAGCGGCAAGCCCGACCAAACCTGATCGCTGAGACCGAGGAACAGCGCAGCGACGCCGCCGCCGATCGGTAAGTCCGTGATATCGACCGACGTTGTCGTCCCCAACACCGGCATGGCCGTCGGCACCAGCTGCGGCGTCAATCCGGCACCGCCAACGCAGCCGGTTCCAAACGCGCGATACTGCGCCTCATCCCCGCCGTATTCCCACGTGTCGCCGACGGCGACGAGCCCATCAAAGCCGCCGTGCAAAACAACTCGGGATCGCGCGACATCATAGGCGGCGGCCATGGTCACGTTGGCCGGCGGACGGGCGGCGCTAAAGACCTCGTGCCAGCGCACCCCATCGTATTCCCAGGTTTCGTCGGACTCGAAGCCGTTGTCACCACCGAAGAGCACGCACCGACTGCGCGCCAGATCGTAGACGAGCGCATGCTCGGTTCGCGGCGACGGCGCTCCGTCCAGGGCAACCTGCGTCCAAGTTGCGCCGTCGTATTCCCAGGTATCGTCGAGCAGCAAGTTGGTGGCATCGCGGCCCCCGAACAGCACCACAACGCCGCGCGCCTGATCGTATGCCATGGCGTGCCCACGGCGAGGAGGCGGCGAAACGGGCGGTGCACTCTGCACCCAGTCGACCCCATTCCATTCCCACGTGTCCCCCAGGACCGCTGCATCAAGCCCGCCGAATAGAACCGTCACGCCGCGGACGGCGTCGTAGGTCATCGCGGCCAGACGTCGCGGACTCGGCGCATTGAGGGGCTGCCGATCCACCCAGTCGACGCCATCCCACTCCCACGTGCGGTTCAGCAGATTGAAGTTGAAGTCCCACCCGCCGATCATCACCGTCTGGCCGCGTGCGACGTCAAAGGCCATCGCATGGCTGTCGCGCTCAGGCGGAATCGTAGCCGGGGCGCGCAGCACCCACGTGACGCCGTCATACTCCCACGTATCCTGAAAGACGTTCAAACCGACGGGCGCATCCCAGCCGCCGAACGCCACACATTGCCCACGCAGCAGATCGTAGGCCATGCGAACGAACGTCGCGGGCGCCGGGCTCGCTGCCGGGCTCGCTAGGGACCAGTCTTGAGCCGCTAGGCCCGAGGCCCACGACAGGGTGAGAAGAAGCGCAGCAGCGCTGCGCGTAGATCGACGAGCGGAAATGGAAACCATTTGTGCCAAAGCGATTAGCGGGTCTTGAGGATCGAAGCTGCATGCGAGGGCGGCATGCGGCAGGGCCCGTTACGCACGTAGCACGAGGGACGGCAAGGGTTGCACCCCCAGGAGAAAACGGCTGCCGGCAGCTTTCGCGCGTGCCCGCCGTGGGACGACTCGCCGCCGTCAGCGCGAGCGCAGGTGGTCAAAGCGCTCGTTTGGCGGAATGACGCGCGGCCGCCCATCGTCGTCGATCGCGACGTAACGAAACGTTCCCGTCGTCACGAGGTGGCGTGGCTTGGCGAAATCTGAGACCAGCGCCCTGGCCCAGGTCTCCAGCCGAATGTCCGTCGATGTGCGGCCAACACGCGTCACTTCGCCGTAGACGCAAACCGTATCGCCAACGCCAACCGGGCGGACAAACGTCAGCTTGTCAGCGGTCACGGTAACAACGCGACCCTGCGCGATCTCCTTGGCGAGAACACCGCCGCCAAGGTCCATCTGCGACATGATCCAGCCGCCAAAGATGTCGCCGTTGGGGTTGGTGTCCGCAGGCATCGCGACGGTTCGTAGCACCAGCATGCCGACGGGATCTTGCGGGTCTTCATCTTCGTTCATGAAGACGATCTCAGGCGAACGGCATAGAGAACGCAATCGGACCTTCGCATTTGGTGCCAAGCTCACCGCGGGGCACCGCCCGCGACACCTGGCTACGCGGGGCACGCCCAACAGACGCAGTCGAACGATGGGGCGCGACTCGACTACAGCGTCTGATCAACCCATTCCCGACGCTCGGCCTCAAGCGCCGCGCGCTCGCCCTCCGCGTCACGGACCCGGGCACGGAGGTCGCGCACGAGACGAGCCACGATCCGGTGGCCGCGCTGAACCCGGGTCAGCGCATTGACGATGCGAGACTGCATAAACCAGTCCGCAATCAAGCCGTCGAAGAACCAATCCGCAAACACCGCAAAACCTGATATGCCGAGGTCCGATGTCGGCATGGCAACATGCACGTCGTCCAGCTCTTTGCGAAGCCTACGCATCAGCCGCTGCGCCGCATGGATGCGCTCCTTGGCGCGATCCAGGTTGGAGTGCTTGCCATAGTCCACGAAGACGCCGCCCCCGAGCATGTCGACGCGCCCCCACGAACGCGCACCTTCCAAGTCGACGACCGCACGCTTCAAATGGCCCCTTAGGGCTTCCGCAACCGCCAACGCCTCGTTGAGTTCGCGGACGTGGTCCTCCAGTTCGCCGAGCCGCTGCGACGACTCCACGATCTTGCGCGCACCGTCGTCACCACGCTCATGCAGAAGCTCTGCTTTGCTGACGACTAGCTCGGTGAACTCTTGGTCCACATCGGCGAGATGCGCGAGCTCAGCACGCACGCCTTCAAGCTGCTCTTCGAGAGCGGGCACAGCTTGGCGCGCCCCGTCGCGACGCAGCTGCTCTTTGACCAGCTGCTCCTTCTCATCCGCGATTCGATCCTGGCGACTGCCGAACATCGTTCCGAACAGAAGGCCGAGGCTCCAGCCTTCGAGGTCCTTCACTTTGGCGGAGGCCGCCCGCACGTTTTTGTCGAACCTACGCAGATCACCGCGCGCCACCGCGAGTTCGGATAGCGCGTCCCGCTCTCCTCTCTCAAGCCGGACCTTGCGACGACGATTGGCTGCGTTCGCCACCAGGGCCTGATCCAAATCCCGAAGACTCATCATGGTGATTTCCGCGCGAAGGCACATCCCTGAGCTCTACGTGCGAGGCTGCAACGATTCCTGATTGGCGCCGGCCAGAGGTCCCGCATCGCTACGGCAAAGCCCACGGCCCGACTTGGACGGTGAGCAGGACGAATTTAGAGGTCTCGCCCGGCGGCAACGTCGGCGCGGTACTGATCCAATACTCCGCGCAGGATCTCAACATCCGACTCAAACGTCTCGGGCAGCAGCGGCCCAAACGAGAAACGAAACCACGAATCGTAGGGAGAAACGTAGCTCGGGTCCTTGGCATGCGGCCGCGCCATATCGCAGTCCACGCCCTCGAGGATGGCGGCTCCATGTTTGAACAGACGACGGTTTAGCTCGCCAGCGCGCAGCCCTTCCGGCAGTCGCAGCCAGTGGTAGAAGCCACCGTCGCCGGTGTAGACGCCCAGCCCCATCTCCCGGAACGCTTTGCCGTAGCGCTCTCGCTGCATGCTGTAGTGCTTGTCGACGGCATCACGCGCCTGCACCACGCGGCCTGGCTCAAGCAACTCGGCGGCATAGAGCTGCGAGGGGTGGCTCACGCCGCCCATGCCAAAGCTCGAGAAGTTCGACAGCGTCTCGACGTTCTTCTTGCTCGCAATGATCCAACCGATCCGGATTCCAGGGCACTGCAGCCCCTTGGTGCAAGCGCCCGCCAAGAAGACATTGCTGTTGTCGAGATCCTTCACATAGCGAATCCCACTTACGCCCTTCGAAGGATGAAACATCTCGTATGCCTCATCGAGCAGAATGCCACAATTCGGCTGCTCCGCCATCGCGACGAGCTCTTCGAGCTCGGCACCGGCACGCGTGTGACCCGTCGGATTTCCCGGGTTGGAGATGATCGGCAGAACATGAGTCTTCGCATTGAGCCCAGTGCGATCAAAATAGGTCGCGTTGGTCGGGCGAAAGCCGTTCTCCTCGGTAAACGGCACAACGCGCCAATCCGTCTTGGTCTGCGTCATGATGTCCAAATACGCCGGCCATTCCACGTTGCCAATTCGCACTTGAACGTGCCGCTTTAGAAAAGCAAGAACAGCATAGATCCCCGGCCGACCACCGGCGAACACCATGACGTTGTCTTCCGTAATCTGCGATCCATAGAAGCTGTTGTAGTGCTCAACAATGGCCCTCCGCAGACGCGGATGCCCCCAGGCTTTTGGATAGAATCGATCGTCCGAAGTCACCTCGACGCTGCTCGGCAAAGCCGGCCCACCTTCAAGCTGCGTCGTCAGCGGAAAGCCCTGCGACCACGGATGCGTACCCGCCGTCCCCATGAAGCTGCCAAAGCTGTCCTGAAATGAGTAGAGGGTCTCGTAGATGCCCATAGGCGGGCAGTCGTCCGACAAAAATGAATCGCGCTGCATGGGAGGCGAAGCCTATCTCATCCCACCCTGACGTCACGCCGCGAGCGCGACCAACTCGGGAGCCGCGCCGCCCGGCCAGAGGCGCGGGTTGACGGACGAAGGGCGCAATGACCGCCAGGCGGCCCATCTCGCCCACCAGAAGCACATCTAGCGCCCCGCGCAGTCGCATATGTTTCTGCGCACCGCAAGGGCGCCAGCGTTTGTGACGCATAGAACACGTCTCATTGTGTCATAGCCCCGTCGCCATGGGAGCGGTCCGCGCATAGCCTATGGGGGTGGTTCGCCCAACCCTCGGGCGGACCTCTCCTCGTTAGGCAACATTACCAGCCATGAAATCCCTGCTCCCCATCGCAGTGGCCCTGTCCGCCGCTGCGCTCTCGGCACAATCGCCGCTCACAACAACTTTTGCTGGCGGCAACGGCCAAGCCGGCAACATGTTCGACATCCAAGCGCTCAACGGCGCGGGCGTTCAAATTGACAGCTTCGATGTCAACCTGGACGCCGGCACGTGGGACCTTGAAGTCTACAAGTTGACGACGCCGGGCCCCTACCTGCCGTCTGTCGCAAACGCTGCCGACTGGACGCTCGTTGGCGCCGCTACCGGCGTCGTCTCAAACGGCCCGGGTGTCGCAACGCCGCTGCCAATCGCAGTGTGTGAATACATCCTGCCGCTCACCACCCAGTCGTTCTACGTCACCGTCACCAACGGCACGTCGATCAACTACACCAACGGCACGACCACCGGCGCGGTGTTCTCTTCGAACGCCGACCTCGAGTTTTTCGAAGGTGCAGGCGTCGCCTACCCCTTCGCGGCCAACTTCAACCCGCGCGTCTTCAACGGCAACATCTACTACAGCATCGGCACCAACCCGAACTGCGGTGGCGGCACGTTCGCAGCAAAGACCACCTACGGCGCTGGCTGCTTCGAAGATCCACGCATGGTCAGTGAGCTCTGGGCTCCGCAGTCGACCATCGACCTGGTGAACACGGACTGGACGATCGTCTACCAGCCCAGCGCCACCGGCGGCAACTACGCCATCATCCCCGGCGGCATCCCGTACGACGGCACCACGCCGGCTGCGAACGGCATCGACCTCGTGCAGGGCACGTTCACGTCGAGCTCGTCCGCGACCTGGGACGACGCTTCGATCGTTCAGACGCTGCCCTTCTCGTTCCCCTACCCCGGCGACGGCAGCCCATCGACAACGGAGATCACGATCAACTCCAACGGTCGTATCTACCTCGGCAACACCGTTGACGCTTCGTTTGAAGCAAACGGCGCCAACTCGCTCCTGAGCGGCGGCATCTTCTCCGGCGAACTCGGCCCAGGCCTGCCCGTGTGGGCGGCGTTCATGACCGACCTCGACCCAACGGTCGGCGGCAACATTTGGTACGAAGATCCGAGCCCGACGGGCGGCGTCCGCATTACGTGGGACAACGTCTTCAACTGGCAAGATCCCGCTGGCCCACCAGCAGTCGCCAACTTCATGCAGCTTGAGCTGATCCCGGGCGGCCAGATGAACCTCGCGTTCGGCTCGAGCCTCGGCAACGGCGGCAGCGCAGACAACGAAGGTATCGTCGGCTTCAGCGCTGGCGGCGACCAAGCCGACCTCCGCGTCGACTGGTCGGGCCTGAGCAACTTCCAATCGGGCACCGGCGCACAAGCGCTCGCTCTCGACGCCGACGCGCGTCCCGTCATCGGCACGACCATCAACCTCACGGTTGACAATGTGCCAGCTGGCTCCGTCGTCGGCGGCATCGCCTATGGCACCACGATCGTGAACCCAGGCGTGACGATCCCGCTGATCTTCCCCTGTGAGATCTACACGTCGCTCGACGTGATCAACTCGTCGGTCGCTCCGGTCGGCTCCATCGTGCAGCCGTTCGCAATCCCGAACAACCTCGCGCTGGCGGGCTTCAACTTCGGCGCGATGGGCTTTGTGCTCAACGCCTCGCTGCCGAACCCGCTGCAGGCGATGACCTCGAACGGTCTCGACCTGCTCGTCGGCCTCTAAGAGCTGACCGAGGGCCGCCGCTTGAGCGGCCCTCATCGGAGGCCGCGCGGCAAGCAGGACGATCTCGTCCAGCTTGCTCGCTCATCGGTCTCTGGCCGTCGCGCATTACGTCGAAGGTGTTGCCACCTGCCGACGGCATGCCGCTGACGCCAACTCCGCCGCTCAGTTCCGGCTTGCGGAGTAGAAGCCGCCCGGCAAGCCAAACAGTGGCTGCGGAGTCGCTGCTGCGCCGAAGTCCTGATCGTGGAAGACCCCGATGAAGTCGCCCATCTCGATATCACTGTGATCTCGGATCACGCCCACCGGGAGCCAGCTGAAGGGATCGGACAAGAAGGGGGGCATGACACCAGCAACAGACGCCTCAAGGATGTTGTTGTGGAGCAGGCGCACGCCGAAAGCTGGCGGCGCCGACCCGATACACTTGGTCCCGAGCGGCACGAAGATGTCGAGATCCCCATCGAGATCGTAGTCCGACAGCTCGGCATCGACGCTTGCACTCGGCGCCTGCGGGATGCTGGCCCCTGCATAGAGCGGGCTATCCGGGAGCAGATCGGAGCGATTCATGAACGAAAGTGGCACGCCTCCCTGGGTCAGATAGAGCACATCCGGCCGCGGCGCCAGCCATGGCGGCCCGCCATTGTTGGCCACTGTGCCGTACCAGTTGCCTACGTATACATCCGGCGCGCCATCAAGATTGATGTCGCCAACAACCACATCGAGGGTCTCATCATTGATCGCGCCCGGAAAAGGATTGGGGACGCCGTAGGTGCCCAAGACTCCGCCCTGCGCATTGCCTTGATTGATGATGAAGAAGTCGACCCCGGTGAGGCCAACGGGGCCGTCAAAGTTGCCCACGACGATGTCGTCATCGAGGTCCCCATCCAGATCGAAAAACTCAATATCCTTCGAGTGATCCCGAATTCCCGGATAGCTCGTAGCCGTGACGTCGACAAAGAGCGGGGACACCCCGGCGCTGATACCGCGATTGATGAAGAGACGGTTTTGCTCGCCCGTCATCGGGTTCTGACCACATGCGATCACGATGTCACGGTCGCCATCTAGATCGATGTCGGCAGTCTCGATATCCGTCCCGTTTGCCGGGCCAAACCCGGGCACAAGCGGCAACGGCACCAGTGGCAGCTGAATGCCGGCCCATTGCCCCAAGTTGACGCTCGGTGCTGCTGGCGCTGGCCGCCCAAGGTTCATGAAGAAGCCGCCGGCGACACCGGTCTGCGAAACGACGATGTCGAGATAGTTGTCATTGTTGAGATCGACAAGCTCGCACGACGTAATCGTCGGGTCGACCAATACAAGCGCAGGCGCTGCCTGCAGCACACCGGCGACGCTTAGGTGCACGCTGATGTTGCCACCGCAGCCAACAAGCAACACGTCGAGATCACCGTCCCCATCGATATCGCCCTGCTCGATGTCGGCATACGCGCCCGGCGCCTGGGTAGCCCCAACGGCATAGTTGGTGCCGAACACCGGCGACAGCGTTCGCCGCACGGGGTTGCTTATGGAAGTCGAATTGAGCGCTACCGGATCGGGTGCAAGCATCACGGCCTGCACGTCCCAAATGGTCCCGGCGGGCAAGAGGATCGGCGTCGCCAACGAAAACGTTGCGGTGCCGGATACCGGCATGGTGAAGACAGGCGCACCGGTAACTAGCAAGGTGATATCAACAGTCGTCGGGCCACCAATCTCAATGGTCGAAGGGGCAACGAGCGGTGCTCCATAGCCATACGGCAGATCAAGAACCGGATTGCTGTCGAGGAAGAGGATCACTGGGGCGCCAGGCGGCGCACTGAGAGTCAGCGTAGAGAGCGTCGGCGCATTCGTCGCGAGCACATCCACGGCGATGCCCACGCGGCGCGCGGTGTCGTCTGAAGCTTGGAACTGAGCGGTTGCAAACGGCGCGATGAGCGCCGTTGCCGCCAGGTAATGACGGAATGGTTTCATGAGTAAGAAGTCGGTCGAGTTGTGGAACAGACGCTGCGCAGCAGTCGGACGTTGGCCACCGACAAAGGCGACAAGCAACGCAACTGAAGGAACGAAAAGCCCGATTCGAGCCCCCAACGGACGCCGCCAAGACGGGCGCGAGCAGGGCGCAAACGGCGCGTCAAACGCATCCACGCCGCAGCCAACGCGGCGCAATTTCCGGCTCAATTCGCGGCACAATTCGTAGCGCAGCCATGCGCTCGCTTACCGCCGAGCCTCACGCTGACCCGCTACCGCCGCCAGCCGAGCTCCAGCAGCGGTGGCAACACCCGCAGCCGTTGGCAGGCGCCAGATGTCGCAATCCCACTGCGGCACCGCCCAAATGCCGGCTCAGGCCATTTTGACGATAAATACAGCCGGCGCTGCGCGAACCGAGGGAGCGCCCTCCTTGCCCCCCGGGCCGCGGACCGTACGATGCTCGGCTCGATTGCACGGGCGCCAAGCTGGCGCGCGGGCAAAACTGCATCCCTGGATTCTCCCGCGCCCCACGTGACCGACCCCGCCCTCATCCGCAACTTCAGCATCATCGCCCACGTCGACCACGGCAAATCGACGTTGGCAGACCGCCTGCTCGAACTGACTGGCACAGTCGAGAAACGCGCGATGAAGCAGCAGCTGCTCGACAACATGGAAATCGAGCGGGAGCGCGGCATCACGATCAAGGCGCGCGCTGTCTCGATGGACTACAAGGCGCCGGACGGCAACACGTATCAGCTCAACCTGATCGACACGCCCGGACACGTCGACTTCAACTATGAGGTCCTCAAGTCGTTGCAGGCCTGCGAAGGTGCGCTGCTGCTTGTCGATGCGTCACAGGGAGTGGAGGCACAGACCGTCGTCAACGCCCACCTTGCCGAACAAGCCAAGCTGGCGGTCGTCCCCGTGCTCAACAAGATGGACCTGCCGCATGCGCGTCCTGACCACGTTGCGCAGCAGATCGAGGACGCCATCTGCATCCCCGCAGAAGACGCCATCGCCGTGTCCGCCAAAACCGGTCTGCAGTGCGAGAAGGTGCTCGACTCGATCGTCAGGCTGATCCCGCCGCCGACCGGCGACCCCACAGCGAAGCTGCAGGCGCTGATGTTTGACGCCGTCTACAACGACTACCGCGGCGTCGTCATCTACGTGCGCGTCATGACGGGATCGATCAAGAAGGGCGACGAGATCTACATGATGGGCACCGAGAAGGAACACGAGGTCCTCGAGGTCGGCCAGCTGCGCCCCGATATGACCGCGTGCCCCGAGCTCAGTGCTGGCGAGGTCGGCTACGTCGTTGCCAACATCAAGACATTGGCCGACGTCATCGTCGGTGACACCGTCACGCACAAGGCGCTAGAAGAACGCTGCGAGCCGCTGCCAGGCTTCCGCGAGCCGAAGCCCATGGTCTATTGCGGCTTCTACCCGACGGTCCCAAGCGAGTTTGACAACCTGCGCAAATCGCTTGAGAAGATGCGCATCAACGACAGCTCCTTCACCTTCGAGCCGGAAACGTCGGACGCGCTTGGCTTCGGATTCCGCTGCGGATTCCTCGGACTACTGCACATGGAAGTCATCCAGCAGCGGCTCGAACGCGAGGAAGACATGGACATCGTTCAGACGGCGCCGAGCGTGCGCTACCGAGTCAAGCTGACGAGCGGCGAGCTGCAGGAAGTCCACTCACCGAGCGACCTCCCCGAAGGCAACTTCATCGAGGACTACCTTGAGCCGATCACCAAGGTCAACGTCGTCGTGCCGAGCGAGTTTATCGGTGCGGTCATGAAGATCTGCACCGAGCGTCGCGGTGTCTACGTTTCGACCGACTACTACGGCAAAGAGCGAGTGATGCTGGGCTTCCGCATCCCATTCGCCGAGATCATCTTCGACTTCCACGACCAGCTAAAGTCGCTCACGCGCGGCTTCGGCACGATGGACTACGAAGTCGAGGGCTTTGAGGAATCCAATCTCGTCAAGGTTCGCATCATGGTCTCGGGCGAAGAAGTCGACGCCCTGTCCTTCTTGACGCACAAGGACCAGTCGGAGCAGCGTGGACGCAAGATCCTCAAGCAGCTGCGCAAAGAGATCCCGCGCCACCAGTTCGAAGTCGCTTTGCAGGCCGCCATCGGCGGCAAGTTTATCGCTCGCGAGAACATCGCGGCGATGCGCAAGGACGTCACGGCCAAGTGCTACGGCGGCGACATCTCGCGAAAGCGCAAGCTGCTCGAGAAGCAGAAGAAGGGCAAGAAGCGCATGCGCATGGTGGGCAGCGTCGAGATTCCGCAGAAGGCGTTCTTGTCGGTGCTGCGCAGCGACGACTGAGGAGCCCTTCCGGTTCGCATCCGGGCCGCAATCCACGCAGGAAACATGTCGTTCACAACCAGCGCTGGGCTGGTGTTCGAACGACGCCGCCGGGCGCTTCCCCAGGCGGCATCGCGCGCCGGCGAATCACCGCTGCGCTCGACCGCAGGCATACGACATGCCGCCCTTCGCGGAGTAGAGCAACTACCCGGAAACCTTGCCTGCAAGGACCGGCGACGAATCGCCAGATTGGCTATCGTGCTCGCCCCACCCCTCCACTTCATTCGCTATATGAATCGCATCCCTCAGGCCGCATGCGGCTTGCTCGCCCTCGCGGCGACTGCCGGAGCGCAGTCGTTCAGCTACCCCGACTTCTCCAGCACCGCGGGCCTCAACCTGCTTGGCGACGCCGCACAGACCGGCAACACGCTGCAGATCACCGATCTGGCCACCAACGAAACCGGCTGGTTCTGGCGCACGACAGCCGTCCCGGTCGTCAACGGCTTCGACACGACGTTTGCGTTCCGCGTCACGCCAGGAGCCGGACTCGCCGAGGGCTTTGCACTCGTGATCCAGGATGACCCAGCCGGCGCCAACGCCATGGGCGGGCAGATCTGGGGCATGGGATACGGCCGAGGCTCCAACAACAGCCCCGGCCTGCGCAACTCCATCGCCATCGAACTCGACACGTTTCAGGACAACTTCCTCAACGATACGAGCAACAACGAGATCACGGTTCACACGCGCGGCGCGGCCGGCAACGACGAGAACGAGAACTTCTCAATCGGTCGCACGACGCCGGCGCAATCGTTTAGCAACGCACAAATCCACACGCTGCAGGTGGTCTATGTGCCAGGCCTGCTCGAAGTCTTCTACGACGGTGGTGCGACGCCCGTGCTGTCGCTCAACTACGACTTCCTAACCGGCGGCACCTACGCCAACGGCCAAGCAGCGCCGGACGCCAACCTACAGACCGGCGCGGCGTTTATCGGCTTCTGCGGCACAACGGGCGCCAACAACTTCCTGACCGAGCGTGTCGAGATCACGTCGTGGGACTGGACCTCGACGCCGCTCACCGACCCATGCTACGCCGGCACACTCGGCGCCGACACGCTGTCGCTGAACGGCTCATCCGGCGGCTTCACGCGCAGCCTGGAGATCGCCACCTTCCAGCCGTTCGACATCGAACTGCAGAACCCGCCAGCCTTCGGAGCAAACGCACCCTACGTGCTGTTCGCATCGTTCCTGCCGCAGCCCGGCGCACCCGGCACGTCACTCGGATTCGGCAGCACCTGTTTCCCGGTGTTGCCAGCAGGCCCAACTGAGCTCGTGCTAGCCGACACGTTTGGGATCTTCCCAGCGCTGCTGCCAGCGGGCCCGACGCCGCACACGATTTCGATCCCGGCCGGCGTGGTCACAACGCCGCTCGATCTGACGCTGCAAGCGGTCACGTTCGAAGCCTCGCAGCCGCTGACGCTGGGCATCACCAACGCGGTCGATGTTTCGTTCGTCACCAGCGACGCCCCCATGATCACGACGGTTCGGCCGCTTAGCGCCGCCCCCGGCGCCCAGATCACGATCACGGGATCCAACTTCGTGCCGGGCTTCGCCCTGGCCGTCAACGGCGCGGCCGTTGCGCCCATCCAGGCAACCAGCACGGAGATCATCTTTCCGTATCCGGCAAACGTTGGCTGCGACTCACAGCTATCGGTGACGCTACCGGACGGTCAAGTCGTCACGTCTGACCTCAACCCGACGCCGACGGTAACCAGCACGCAGCTCAGCTCCGGCAGCACGGCTGGTAACGCAGTCTTCCTTGTGCAGGGCAGCGGTTTCGCCACGGGCACCACCGTCACAATCGGCGGTGCACCCGCCACGATCCTGAACGCGAGCCCAGGCATTGTCAGCATGCGCACACCACCTGGCACCGCCGGCACGGCGGCCGTCGTGCTGACGACGCCTGGCGGCTGCACCGCAACGACGACCTACACCTACCTGTAACCGCAGGCCCGCGGCGCCCCAGGGGATCAGGGCGCCGCGCGCTGCGATCGCAGCGTATAGAGGCCGGCGCCGACGATGAGCGCCGCGCCGGTCAAAGTCCAGCCGTCGAGCCGTTCGTCAAAAGCGGCGACGCCAACGCTGGTAGCCACTACCAGCTGCAGGTAGATCAATGGCTGGATCGCGCTCGCCTCCGCATGGCGAAGGGCCTGAATCAGCAGGTAGTGGCCAAACATGCTGGACGCGCTCACGGCGGCCAGCAGCAGCCAGCCCTGCGCGCTAGGCCACTGCCAATACCACGGCCCGATGCACGTCATCACGAGCGCACCGCCGATACCGGTGTAGAAGAAGCTCGTGCGCGCCGGGTCCTTTTTTTGCACGGTTCGCGTCAAGAGCTGATAGGTCGCAAACGTGACGGCCCCGATCATCGGCAACGCTGCGAGCGGCTCGAACACGTTGCTGCCAGGGCGCAGGATGACGATGACGCCCAAGAAGCCAATCGCAATCGCGACCCAACGCGCCCGGCTGACTGCCTCGCCAAGAAACAGCCAACCGCCCAGCGCCACCAAAAGGGTGAACGAAGAAAACACCGCATGCGTCGTCGAAAGCCCGAGACTCGCGAACGACTGGACCATGACGCAAACCTGACCGGCGAGCAGCACGCCGCGCAGCAGCTGTCGCACCGGCGCCCTGGTCTGCGCAACATTGCGCACACCGTCGCGCGCGCTGTGCACAACAAGCAAGACGAGCAAGAACGCCCAGTAGCGAATCGACACGACGAAGATGACGTGGTAGCGCTCGGCTAGATGCTTGCTCACGCCATCCTGCAGGCCAAAAACGCACACCGCCGCCAGCGTGTACAGCACCCCCAAACGTGCGGATCGCGGTGATGTCATCGGTCGATCCAGCAGACCAACGCAGACCGCAGCGCGCAACAGCGCTCATCCCCGCGCCCGCTGTTCGTGAAGAAACTTCGAATCCGCAGCGCACCAAGCACGCCGAGAGTGGGCAAGCGGACATCCCGTCCGACCCTTGCCAATACCAGCGCACGATCCACGAGCGCATCTTCAATCAACTAGCAACATGCTTCCTAGCTCCATTCGCGCCCTTCTAACATCCGCCGCCTGCATCAGCGCGCTCGCAGCGCAGAACGAGCAGTTCCGTCCATCCAGCTCCCTGCAAGCGATCCGTGTCCCCTCCTTTGGCCTCACCGTCACGGGCAACGTTGTCGCGGCAGCCGGCGACATCGATGGCGACGGCGATAGCGATCTCATCTACGGCATTCAGAACGGCACCACGTTCGGCTCTTCGGTCCGCATGCTGCGCAATGGCCAGCTTCAGATGGGCGTCAATGGCCCGTTCTCGCCGGCTCTCGGCCGATTCACCGTATTGCCAACGCCCAGCATCGCTCTCGCAGACCGTGTCTTCGATCTCAAGGTCGTCGACATCGACGGCGACCAAGACCAAGACATCATCGCCGTCACCCAAAACGTCGCCGGCGTCGGGGGGCAGGTTGTCCTGCTACGCCAGACGTCGATTGCGCAAGCGACACCCGTGTTTCAGCAGGTCGTGATCTGGTCTTCGCCAAACACCGTCCCGCTTACCGCAGAAATCGCCGATATCGACAGCGATGGGGCGCTCGACGTCGTCGCCGGCACACAGCCGGCAAACACGCAGAGCGGCACCAGCGGCCCGATCATCCTCAGGCAGTCGTTTTCCGCACAAGGCAGCTTTTTCGCGCCACAACAGCTGACGCCCGCCTACACCAACGAGTCATGCCGATCGCTCGCGATCGGCGACATCGACAACGATGGCGACCTCGACATTTTCTGCGGCAACGATAGCTACCTACCTGGCGGCCCGGTGCAGAACACCGTGTATCGCAACGATGGACCTTCGCCAACGGCGCCGAGCGCCACCATCTTCACGGCAAGCCAGTCACTCGCACCTGTCAACCAACTGGAAACGCGCGACGTGCTGCTGGCCGAGTTCCAGGGAGACGCACGCCCTGAACTCGTCGTCATCAACGCTGCCGGCGGCCGCACGATCTACGCGCCGAACGTGATTGGCCAAGGCTTCGCTGTGCAGCAGAGTCTGCCTGGTCCGATGATCGGCGAAGCCGAAGCCAGCGTTGTTGCGGGCGACATCGACTCGGACGGCGACCTCGACCTCGTCTTCGGAAGTTCGGTTCGCGACACCGCGATCGCCGTCAACGTGGGCGGTACGTTCACGCTCAACACCTCTCGCATCGCGCCAGACGGAGCAAGCTACAACACCATCCTTGCCGACATCGACCGCGACGGGGACCTCGACATCGTGCAGGGCGAGGAAGGCTTTCCCCAGGGACACAACCCCGTCCGCGTGAGCGTCAACCTTCACCGCCAATTCGACGGCCCCACGGTGGTGCAGCAGGGCTCGACCGTGACCTTCAATCGATTCGACCGACCTGGCTACGGCAACGGCCATGCTGCGGCACTCCACCTCAGCGCATCTGTTCTGGAAGCACCCGTCACGGTGCCAGGCTTCGGGGACTGGGGACTTGGTCCCGTCATCATCAACGCGCCGGTCAACGACCCCTTCAACCTGGGCGGCAGCTACCCGCTCACCCTCACCCTGCCGGCAGCTCCCGGCCTCGCAGGCACAACCTGGTTCTGGCAGTGGATCCACGTGCCAAACTTCAGCGTTTCGCCACCGGGCGTCACCAGCGTCGTGCCCATGAACTGGCTCTAGTCTAGTCCTCTATATCGGATGCACGACACTTGGGACGTGTCGCCGGCGGCGTTGGATGCGGACATCCGCCGCTACTGCGCCGCTACTGCGCCGCAAGGCTTGCGCAGATGCGATCTTGAAGGTCGCGCCAGGGCTTCGCGGAACCCACGAAGCTTTGGCACATGATCGCGAAGGCGAGCCGGCGGCCGCTCTTGGTGTCGATGTAGCCCGCGAGGTTGCTGACGGCCGACACCGTGCCGGTCTTGGCAAACACGCGCCCCTCCGCGGCGGTTGCCTTCATACGCGACGCGAGCGTGCCGTCGACACCAGCAATCGGCAGGCTGCGCCGAAACAGCTCTTGGGACTCACCGCCAACCGCGTCCATGTCGACCAACAGGCTCACGAGCAATTCCGCGCTGAGCAAGTTGTAGTGCGACACGCCCGAGCCGTCGGCGATGCGATAGTCCTTGCCCCGCACAAAGCCCAGCTTGGCCAAATCTTCGGCGACGCATTGGACCCCCGCCTCAAAGCGCGTTGGCAGAACCTCATCGTCCGGCGGAATACCCCGACTTGGCGGCAAGAACGTGAGCCCCCGACGCAGGAGAAGCTCCGCGCCCAGGTTGTCGCTCTTCTTGTTTGTGTAGACGACAACATCTCCGACGGAGCGTCGCAGCTCTGCGGCCGTCGCATCTGCGGCCGTCACATCTGCGGGAACGAACCGCGACTCAACGGCAGCCGAGCCCTCCAGCATCTCGGCATTGCGCAGCGCATCCATCAAGACGTGCCCGGCGTAGTGCGCCGGATCTGCAACGGTGATCTTTCGCGTCGTGCGCTTCTCCGTCGAGCCACTCACCACAACAACGTTGCGGTTCGAGTAGCGTCCGCGCGTAATTCGCACAGGGCCCTCACGCCCCTGGATAGAAACTTCCATACCGCCTGCAACCGGCAGCAGCGCGACCGTTCCGTCCACGTCAACGGCGACCTCCACACATCCCCCATTCACCGGCACCCACGACAATGACGGCATGAAGGACGCCGGCTCGTCGTCCCACATCCAGCCAGCACCAAATCGAGGCTGATCGCTGAGCGCGTCAAAAACACCGATCGTCCCCGTCGCGCGTGCGAATCCCTTTTCCTTGAGCTTCGCTGCCAGGCCAGCAACGTCCTTTGCCGACAGCATCGGGTCGCCGCCGCCAACCAAAGTCACTCCGCCCTCCGGCCGACGATCCGCAACCAGTCGCGTGACAAACTCACCTCCCGGCTCACGCCGACACACCGCCGACGTCGGCAGCAGCTTCATCGTCGACGCCGGACGACACAGCCGCTCCGCGTCGCGACGCAGCAGTGTCTCGCCGGTGTCCAGATCGACGACGAGGCACGTGACCTGGACAGGATGCCGGTCATAGACCGACAGCTCTTTTGCAATCGCCCCACCAACGGACGTCGTGCAGCTGCCGATCGCAGCCGCCGCCAGAAGCATCAAAGCCAGGCATCGTTTCATGCCAGCACTGTAGACACGTTGAATCCGAATCGCGCGCCCCACACAGTGGCGCCCATGCAACGGCAGCTGCCAAAAGCCCTGCAAGCCGGTGACTGCGTCGCAGTCATCGCCCCCGCGAGCGCGGCGCGCGACGCCGACGCGTTCGCCAGAGGGCTGCAGCGACTGCGCGGCTGGGGATTGACCCCCGAAGTCTTCGCCAACGCTTCGGCATCCGGAAGCGACGCCGGCCTGGGCTGGCCCGAAGGCAGCACGCTGGCTGCGGCAGACGACGCACGCCTAGCCGACCTTCAGCGCGCCCTTGACGAACCACAGTATCGCGCCATCTTCTGCGTGCGCGGCGGCTATGGCACATCGCGCATCTTGCCGCGCATCGACTGGACGCGATTCCGACAAGATCCAAAACCGATCATCGGCTACAGCGACATCACCGCGCTGCTAGCTGCAGCATGGCGCGAAACGGCAACGGTTTCCTTTCATGGCCCGATGGTCGCGACGGCTGACAGCATGGATGCAGGCGACGCGTGCTGGCAGCTACAGCGCGACCTCACGATGGATGCATCCACCGTGACTGCGCTTGCCGAAGGATCGGAGCCCGCCACCACGCTGCGCCAAGGCACGGCCGAAGGCCATCTGGTCGGAGGCAACCTTGCCGTGCTCCAGTCATTGATTGGCACGCGCTGGCAAACCGAAACCGCCGGCGCCATCCTCTTCCTCGAAGACGTTGGCGAAGCGCCCTACCGGGTTGATCGGATGCTGACGCAACTCGACCAGTGCGGCTTCCTGTCCCGTGCTGCGGGCATCGCACTCGGCGACTTTCACGTCGCGAACACGCAGCTCGCAAGCGAGCACCCGCCCATGCTTGATGTGCTCAAAGAGCGCCTTGCGCACCTCGCGATCCCGATCGCACACGGCTTTCCCTACGGCCACCGGCCCGGTTCCTGGACGCTTCCGTTTGGTGCGGCCGCGCGCTTGACCGCGCCACACAAAGGCACCGCCACGCTCGAGTTCCTCGGCCCCAGCGTTCGATGAGTCAGACTTCATGAGCCGGTTCGAACTCGTATGCCGCCCGTTCACGCTAGAGCTTCGCAATCGGTTCCAGCTTGCCAACAGCACGCGCACGACGACGCCTACGCTGCTGGTCGAGCTGCACGGGGAGGGCATCGTCGGCTATGGCGAAGCCGCGATGCCGCCCTATCTCGGCGAGACGCACGCGACGGCGCAGGCGTTCTTGACGCGCGTAGACCTCGCATGGCTCGCACAGCCTTTCGACCGGCGAACCGCGCTGCATCGCATCGACGCACTGGCGCCAAGGAACCATGCGGCCAAAGCAGCGATCGACATTGCGCTGCATGACTGGCTCGGCAAAAAGCTCGGGCAACCGCACTGGCGGCTGTGCGGCCTCGATCCCAAAACAACGCCGACCACATCCTTCACGCTGGCCATTGACACACCCGACAAGCTGCGCGAGCGCGCGGCCGAGGCGGCTAAGACGTACCGCGCACTCAAGATCAAACTCGGATCCGAACACGACCGCGCCATGATCACGGCTATCCGCGCGGGCGCCGGATCGGACTGCACGCTCCGCGTCGACGTCAATCAGGGCTGGCGCGATCGCGACCACGCCGCGCGCGAAATCGAATGGCTCGCGCAGCGAGGGGTCGAATTGGTCGAGCAACCAATGCCCAAGGAAGCCTGCGACGACACGGCATGGCTTCAAGAACGCTCACCCGTGCCGCTGATCGCCGACGAAGCGGTGCAGCGTCTATCGGATGTCGCTGCCGCGCGCGGCATCTACGCCGGCATCAACATCAAGCTCATGAAATGCACGGGCCTGCACGAAGCCTATGACATGCTGGTGACGGCGCGGGCGCTCGGGCTGAAAGTCATGCTCGGATGCATGACCGAGAGCTCGTGCGGCATTGCAGCAGCCGCACAGCTCGCGAGCCTGTGCGACTTCGCCGATCTCGACGGCGCACACCTGGTCCGCAACGACCCGTTCGAGCCGCTGCCATTTGTCGATGGCTGCGTGCTGCCGACGGAACGCCCCGGCATCGGCGTGACGCCACGCGCATCCTAGGGAGCGCCTGGGTAGGATCCGCGGATGGAGCAACGCCCAGACTCGCCCCGCAGCCAGAGCCAGCTTCCCCGCGACCAGCGCCCCCGCAACCAGCGCGGCTCCTTCGCCTGGCAGCCGGAAACCTATGGCCACAGCGCACTCGGCGCGCCGCTGCACGTCTTTCGGCAAGCTGAGGACTGCCGCGTGCTCGTGTTCGCCGGCATCCACGGCGATGAGCCCGAATCGACCACCATGCTGAGCTGGGCGCTTCGCCATCTTGCTGCGCCTTCGCCGCATTGCGCGGTCGTACTCGCCGCCAATCCAGACGGCCTGCAGCGCGGCACGCGCGCCAACGCCAACCGCGTCGACCTCAACCGCAACTGGCCAGCACCCAACTGGAGCCCGGAGCCGGTCTGTCACCGCGTATTTTCAGAAGACCCGCGCGACATCGAATTGTCGACAGGCGACCAAGCCGGCAGCGAACCCGAAACCCAAGCGCTGATGCAGCTTATCCAAGAGCTCCAGCCGCCGACCATCGTTTCCGTGCACGCCCCGCTGGCCTGCGTCGAAGACCCTGGCGGCACGCCGCTCGGGCGATGGCTGGCGGAGCGCTCCGCGCTACCGCTCGTCGAGACCGTTGGCTACGAGACCCCGGGCTCGTTCGGCTCGTGGGCGCCCGAGCACGGCCATCACGTCATCACCTACGAGCTCGCTGTCGCTTCGCTCGAACACCACCTGCGCAAGATCGCGCCCGTATTCCTCGATCTACTGCAGCGCACAGATCTCTAGCGACTCGCCCCGCAACCGACCCCACTACTCGGTCCCACCCCAAGCTGCTGCGCCATGGTCCTCAACGTCGTCTGGGTTGGTTTCCTGCTGATCGCGTTCCTCGTCGGGCTCTACAAGCTCATCTTTCTGGGGGACCTCGAGGTCTTCTCGAAGATGGTCGACAGCACGTTTGGCATGGCCAAGACGTCGTTCGACATCTGCCTGGGCCTCGCCGGAATCCTGACGCTGTGGCTCGGCATCATGCGCGTCGGCGAGAAAGGCGGGGCTGTCGACATCCTCGCACGCATCGTGCGGCCGTTCTTTCAGCGACTGTTTCCGGACGTGCCGCGGGATCACCCGGTTCACGGCTCGATGATCCTGAACTTCTCCGCAAACATGCTGGGGCTCGACAACGCTGCGACACCGTTTGGCCTCAAGGCCATGCAGCAGCTGCAGGAACTCAACGAAGCCGACCCCAACAGCGACAACGAAACCGCGTCCAATGCGCAGATCATGTTCTTGGTGCTCAACACCTCGGGGCTGACGCTGATCCCGGTGGCGATCCTCGGCTACCGTGCGCAGGCCAACGCCGAAAACCCGGCGGACGTCTTCTTGCCGATACTGCTGACGACGTTCTTCGCGACGCTGGTCGGCCTCATCACCGTTTCGCTGGTGCAGCGCGTGCGCCTGCTCGACCGCGTCATTCTGCTCTGGCTGTTTGGGCTCGGCGCGGCCGTCGCCGGGCTCATCGCGCTGTTTCTACAGATGCCCAAAGAACGCGTGGAGGTCGTCTCCACCCTGATCGCCAACGTCACGCTGTTTTCGGTGATCGCCGGCTTCGTCGGCCTCGCCGCGCTGCGCCGCGTCAACGTCTACGAATCGTTCATCGAAGGCGCCAAAGAGGGCTTTCAGATCGTCATCAAGATCCTGCCCTACCTTGTCGCCATTCTCGTCGCGATCGGCGCATTCCGCGCATCGGGCGCGATGGACTTCGTCGTCGACAGCGTGCGTAGCGTCGCGGGCTGGTTTACGCCGGACACTCGCTTCGTCGAGGCGCTGCCCACCGGCCTGATGAAGCCGCTTTCTGGCAGTGGCGCGCGCGGGATGATGCTCGACGCGATGGAACAACACGGCGCGGACTCGTTCGTCGGCAGGCTCGCGTGCACCTTCCAGGGTGCGACCGATACAACGTTCTACATCATCGCCGTCTACTTCGGCTCTGTGGGCATCCGCCGCACGCGGCACGCCGTAGCGTGCGGCCTGCTCGCCGATTTCACCGCGATCATCGCCGGCTGCATCATCGGCTACATCTTCTTCGGATGATCCCAACGTTCTTCGGATGATCCCAGCAGGCGCGAATCCGCGACGCATCGTCATCATCGGTGCCGGGGCGATCGGCGGTAGCGTCGGCGCGCTCCTACACGAACATACTCAGCTTGAGGTATGGCTGGTTGCACGCGGCGATCACGGTGCGCGCATTGCATCCCACGGACTACGACTCAAGACGCCCGGCGCGGATCGCACCCTGACTTTGCCGTCCCGGCAGGCGATCGCAGACGTCGACTGGCAGGCCGGCGACCTTGCCATCTTGGCGACCAAGCTCAACGACGCGCGCGAAGCTCTGACCGAACTCGCCGCAGCAGCCGCTGCAGGACTGCCAGTGGCATGCCTGACCAACGGCGTCGAAGCCGAGTCATGGGCACGCCAGTCGTTCACGGAGGTCATCTCTGCGGTGATCTGGATGCCCGCCAGCCACCTCCAACCTGGCGAGGTCACGCTTCACGCGCACGAATGCGCCGGCGTGATCGATCTCGGCAACGTCGGCACGATCGATGGCCCACACGCCCAGTGGCTCAAAGCACAGCTGCAGTCCGCACGCTTTGACAGCCTGGTGCGCGCCGACATCACTCGCTACAAGCACGCCAAGCTGATCACCAATCTCGGCAATGCCGCCCAAGCGTTGGTCACCGACGACTGGCGGCGCGTCGCTGCGGCCGCCCGGGCCGAAGGCGAACGAACGCTGCAGGCCGCCGAGATCGACTACGCACCCGTCGCGGAGCTCCTGGAGCGCACCGCCCACGTCACCGAAGCCCCCGTCGACGGGCAGCTGCGCAGCGGCGGTTCGACATGGCAAAGCCAGCAGCGCAGGCGGGAGCTTGAGACGCACTGGATCGAAGGAGCGGTGGCCCGTCTAGCCGCGAAACACGGAGTTTCCGCGCCCATACTCCATCGCCTGGCGCAGGCCGCAGCGGCAAGAAAGCCCGCATCAGCCGCAAGCTTTCTCGGCGAGGCCTAGCGCCAGCTGACGCGCACGGAAGATCGGGCAAACCGCAGCGCTGGCGTTGCCAGCAGGGACCGCCCGCATACGATCCGGATCACGCCATGACCGACAAGAAGACCAAGAAGGCGCCGCTAGTCGGCCCGATCCGACACAACCTGGAAGCGTTCGGCGTCGCGATTCTCGCGGCCGTCCTGCTCAAGTGGTTCTGCGTCGAGGCCTATCAGATTCCGACGTCGTCGATGCAGCCAACCCTGATGGGCAGCAACGAAGCAGCTGTCTACGACCGCATCCTGGTCAACAAGTGGATCCAGACGATCCGCGAACCGCATCGCTGGGACATCACGGTCTTCAAGTATCCACTGCAGAAGAACCAAAACTACGTCAAGCGCATCGGCGGCATGCCAAACGATCGCATCGCGATCCGCGGCGGCAACGTCTACCGAGTCGAAGGGACAGGCGCTTCGGCCAAATACACCGTGCATCGCAAGCCCGACGACCTGCAGGAGGACATGTGGAAAAACGTATTTCCGCTGCGCATGCAGGCTCGCTCCGAATCCAAAGCACTCGGAGATGTCTTTGCGGCTTCGCCATCGCGTGCCGCCACCGAAACCGACGACGGCTTCGTGCTCGATCCGAATGGCCGCAAGGCGCGCCTGTATTTCCGTGACAAAACCGATGGCGGCATGATCGACCGCGTCTGGGATGGCTACCCCGCGGAGGTCGCCCGCCAAATCCGCGAGAAGAACGTCGGCAACGGCTACCAGCAGGAAATCGTCCCCGACGTGCGCATCAGCGCCGACGTCAGCTTTGACGGCACGCCCGATGAGTTTGTGATCGAAGTCGAGGTCCTGCGCCCGGCGCTGGACCTCCGCAGCTACGCGCTGGTCGCCCGCAACGGCGAGGGCATCCTCGAAGTGCGCGGCAAGGGACAAAGTTCACTCGGCGCTTCGGAGCCGTTCGCGCTCGCGATCGACGGAACCCCGCGCAAGGTCGTGTTCGCGCGCGTGGACGACATGCTGATCGCGTCGATCGACGGAGATGAGCTGCAGCGTTTCGACTGCTCGGAGTGGCCGACACTCGAAGGCTGCAAGCTGCCCGCTGGCGCAGAGGCCCCGACCAACCAACGCGCGATCCCACAGTTCCGCTGCACGGGCAAGGGCAAGGTGACACTCGCCAACGTGCGCATCGATCGCGATCAGCACTACCAGCAGGACAACGCGCCAGACATCATCGAAGTCCCCGACGGCCACTACTACATGCTCGGGGACAACACGCTGCAGTCGATTGACTCGCGCGGCTGGACAGCGATCACCATCGGTGTCGACAAGGACGACAACGTCGTGCCGCACGACAGCCCAGAAGCCGTGCGCACCATCCGCGGCAACAAGCGCCCCATGCGCTTGGCCGACGCCCCCGACCGCGACGAAACGCCGATCGCGATCCCATCGAAAAACGCGATCGTCATGATCGACGAATACGGCGAGATCCTGCGGCTCAAAGGCCAGGTCGGCGCGGACTGGCCTACGCGCGTTTCGTTTCGCCACCCCAATGCGCAGGACGGCTCCGGTGAGTGGGACGCTCTCGACACGACCAACACCGAAGGCATTTCGTTTGTGCCGCGCCGCGACATCGAGGGCCGTGCACTGATGGTGTTCTACCCATTCCGCCCCATCAGCTGGCTCTTTGGTAGCGCTTGGCCGGACCGCTTCGGCTTCGTCAGGTAGCCAGACCGCGCCGCGTGCGTCAGCGACCGACGAATGGTTCGCAAAACTCCGAAATCGGGATATCCGCGCGCGACCGAACGCTCGATGAGCGGTCGCGCCCACGGTGTTACACGTGTCGCAAGAGCGGTCTATTCGATGGCAACCAAACGGTCTGCCATGAACAAACCAATCCTAACCACGTGCGCTTCGGCACTCTGCCTGATCGGATTCGCCTCCGCTCAGCAAGTCTCGATTTCGCTGTCCTGCCCCACACCTTTGACGGCTTCGCTGACGAACCCGCCGACGGCCGGCAACACCTTCCAGGTGCCAGCCGGTCTTATCCCGGCAAACGGCTACTACCCGATCGGATCACTGCTTCCCGGCGCCTCGTCCGGGGACTTCCTTACCTGGTCAACGTCGACCAACCAAGACGAGGCGAGCTTCATCTTTGACCAGCGCAGCGGCGGTGGGCCGGTCACGTTTGGCCCCAACGAAATCCTTGTCGAGATCCAGTCGAGCAGCCCCACCAACGCCACGCTGCGCCTGGAGTCCTTCGGCGTTTCCGGCCCGGGCATATCCACAAACAGCTACTCGATCGACTTCCGCGACGATGGCAGCATCGAAGTCGACGAAACGCTTCAAACGCTGAACTCCGCCGAGTTCTCGGTTGCCCTGAGCCAACAGCCCCTACCCATACGGATTCGAGCCACAACAGCGGCACTCGCTAGCTACGTTCAGACTTCGCTAGGAATCTTCGTCCGCCCCGACAACGGCGTAGACATCGAAGCGGCTGCAGCGGGCTGCAACAGCACCAGCTTCGACCTCAACTGCGCCCAGCAGTTCGGCGGCGCAGACGTGCGCTTCGACATGGATCCCGGAATTGTCAACCTCGGCATTCCGAACGTCCTCGTACTCTCGCTCGGCGTCGATCCAATCCTGCTGCCGGGAACAAACCAAGGTCTTCCGTGCCTGCTGTTGCCCTCACCTGAGGCCGTGCTGACGACGTCTTCCTATGACCTACAGATTCCGGCTGCCGTGCGGCCGATCCGGGTTTGGGCCCAGTCGGTCTATCTCAGGCAGGGCGCACTGCGCACCACGACGGCCTATCGCCTAACGGCTCAATAGGTAGCCGCCTGCCGACCAGATTCCTTTCGCGAAGCAACGCGAAGCTCTACCGTGCGCCGAGCCGCTTCTGCGGCACCGCACGATGAGCCACGACTCCGAAATCGAGATCCCGACCGACGAGCCCTTGGAGTTTGAACCGGCCCCGCGGCCAGACGGCGAAACGCCGGACGGCAACGAGCATCCGCGCGAGGAGATCCTGCAAACGGATGCGCTGATCAAAGCCTACAAGGGCCGGCGCGTCGTCGACCAAGTCAGCCTTAGCGTCCGCGAAGGGGAGATCGTCGGCCTGCTGGGTCCCAACGGTGCCGGCAAGACAACCACATTTCGCATGGTGGTTGGCATGGTCACCCCCGACAGCGGCAGAGTGCTACTCAACGGCGAAGACGTCACCAAGCAGCCCATGTATCGACGGGCGCGCCGCGGCCTCGGCTACCTTGCGCAGCAGGAGTCGGTCTTCAAGAAGATGACCGCGATCGACAACATCCGCTGCGTGCTCGAGGCGCGCGGCATGAAGCGCGCGCACCGCGAAGAACGTGCTCGCGAACTCATGCAGGACCTGCAGCTGATGCACGTCGCAGAGTCCATTGCCGAGACCATGTCCGGCGGCGAAAAACGCCGACTCGAAATCGCACGGGCACTGGCGACGGAGCCCCGCCTCTTGCTGCTCGACGAGCCCTTTGCTGGCGTCGACCCCATCACGGTCGAGGAAATCCAGCAGATCCTCGCGGCCCTCGCGCGCTCGGGGATCGCGATATTGATCACGGAGCACAACGTGATCGCGACGCTTCGCATCACGCACCGCGCCTACATCATCAACGCCGGCAACGTGATCGCCAACGGCGACGCACAGTCCGTCGTCAACGACGAACAGGTGCGCCGCGTCTATCTCGGCAGCTCCTTCGGCGAAGGCATCACCGAAGAGGAAGAGCGCGGCCTCGAGCTGTGAGGTTTCAGGCCGGCTTAGGGCTTCGCACGGCGGAGTAGCTGCCCGTACAAAAAGCCAGCCGGGTCCACACCCGGCTGGCTTGAACGGAGTCGCCTCCGCTCGGCAAAGGAATGCCTAGTGCCGCGACGCCACAGGGAAATCTGAAAGCGCCACGGACGCCGGATCTTCATCCGGCTATTCGTTGACTTGCTTGGCCGCCGAGGTGCGACGGCCGCGCATCGAGGCTTACTGCAGCAGCTGCAGTGCGGCCTGAGGTTGCTGGTTGGCCTGCGACAGAATGGAGATCGAGGCCTGCTGGAGAATGTTGTTGCGAGTCAGCTGCGCGGTCTCATAGGCAACATCGACATCGCGGATCCGGCTCTCTGCGGCCGACAGCGACTCGGCCGTCACGCCGAGGTTCGCAATCGTGGACTGCAGCCGGTTCTGCAGCGAACCGAAGCGACCGCGAAGCTGCGAGACACTGTTGATCGCATCGTCGATCTGCGAAATCGCGAAGCTGGTGTCGCCGTTGGATCCGACGTCGACGGAGGCAAGACCGAGCGTCGTGCTCAGGGCCGGCGTGAGCCCAACCGTCAGCTGGTCGATACCGGCGGACGTGTTGATGCCGACCTGGAACGTGACCGACGACGCAGAGCCGTCGAGTAGTCGAATACCGTTGAACTCGGTTGATTGCGCAATTCGGTTGACCTCGTCAACCAAACTATCGAACTCCTCCTTGATCGTCTCCCGGTCTGCGTTCGACGAAGAGCCGTTCGCGGACTGAATCGACAGTTCGCGCAGTCGCACAAGGATGTTGCTCACTTCGTTGAGCGCACCTTCGCCGACCTGCACCAGGGAAATGCCGTCGTTGGCGTTTCGTGATGCCTGCGCCAACGACCGCACCTGAGAGCGCAGACGTTCGGAAATGGCTAGACCCGCCGCATCATCTGCAGCCGTTGCGATACGTAGACCCGTCGACAAGCGCTGATAGTTGCGCGCCAGTCGCGTCGTCACCTGCGAGACGTTTCGCTGTGCGTTGATAGACGCAATGTTGGTATTGACTCTCAGTCCCATGACTTCCCCCTTTGCCTTTGCTGATTCGCCCGATGGGCTTGGCCGCCCTTCGATCTGCGGCCAACCTCATTGTCGGCACTCCCCGCCGTCGCTTGAGCGCCTCGCGTTAGAAAAGGGCGATGTCAGCGCCATCCCAACGACAGCTTGGGACCATCCCCTAGGCCACCAGGTGATGGGCACGTTCCGCCACTGCCGGCGTCACGCGTCCGCTTTTCGCGAACACATTGAACGGATCATTGGCGCGCAATGAGCTCAATGTCCGCCAGCCGGTTGGCGGCAACGTCTGATCGCGAGGCCGATCGCCTAGGCGTCGCGCCACGGCCCCGCGACAACACGGCCCCGCGGCAACACGGCGACACGGCAACACCGAGCCCCGGCGGCGCGTGCCTGCACGCACACTGCAGCGACGATGAGGATCTAGCGCGGTGCGCCGACGCGAACCTGCTCAGGCTGAAGCGCATAGCGCGCCGCATCTTCCTCACTGACGAGGTGGCGGCTCGTCAGTTCACGCAGCGCAATCTCGATGGTCTGCATGCCAAGTCCACGGCAGCGTTTCATGATGGGACCGAGGTCTTGCAGCTGCGCCGTGCGAATCGCAACGCTCACGGCCGGCGTGTTTACCAGCAGCTCAACAACGGGCACCTGACCACCCAAACGCGAGCGCTGCAGCAGCGCCTGCGCCGTAGCACCGCGGAGCGATTGCGACATCCGTGCCCGAATGCGCGGACGCAGCTCGACCGGCACCAAGGACGCAACTTGAGCAAGCGCCCCGACGATCGAGCCAGCCTCTACGCCAGCAAAGACCAGACAGCCGGACTCTGCCGCAGACAGTGCGGCATCCAGCGTGTCTTCGTCCGCAACGTCGGCGACGACGATGACGTCGCAGCCAAAGGCAACCGCCTGTCGGATCCCGTCGCCAGCCGTGTGCACATGCGTGCCGACCTGACGCTGACAGATCTGCGCGGCCCCTGCCGGATACACCAGCTCCACGCGATCTTCGATCAAGGCAATGTGCCGAGCGGCGTCGCGACTGCAGGTATCAACAATCGCCGACAGCGTCGTGCTTTTCCCCGATCCGAAGAAGCCACTGATCAGGACGAGCCCTTGCCGACATCTCGTAAACCCTTCCATTTGATCGGGGAGATGGAGCGAGCCAAGCTCGGGCGCTGCGGCAGGCACCGGGCGCAACAGAATCGAGCTACGCCCGCCCTCATCGGCGACCTTGACGCGAAAGTGCTCTTCGGTGCTCGGGTCGACGTAAAGCACTTCGACAAACCCAACCGCTTGCAGCTGCGCTCGATCGTCGGCAAAGAGCATCTCCGCGAGCAGCGCATCGACTTCGCCGCCGGTCACCAGCGATTCGTCGCCGGCAACAAAGCGGCGCTGTACTCGTAGCTCTGGCGGGCGTCCGGCAACAAGGTGCAGAGCCGTTGCGGCCATGCGCCGCAGAGAGTTCAACAGGCTGTCCAGTCGTTTCCGATCCATCAGATTTGGCCTCTAGCTTCCACCTCGGGGTCTCCGCCTGCTTCGTTGCCAGCAAGGTTGCGCGAGCGCTCGAGCAGCCAGGCCTTCTCGACGGCGCGCGCAAACGCGTCCTCGATCGAAACGCGCTCTTCGCGCATGAGCTCCAGCATGCTGCGATCCAGCGTGTGCCCAGAGGAGCCATCTTCCGAACGCATCAAAAGGGCCAGGTCACCGAGTCGCCCGTCGCGGAGGGCTTCACGCACGCCTTCATGGCCGATCAGCAGCTCGGTCGCCGGCACGAACGACCGACGATCGGGCCCCGGCAAGAGGTGACGAACAAGCACGGTGCGAAGCGTTGCAGCCAGCGTTGCCTGCACTCGCGGCAGTTCGTAGCTCGGATAGAAATTGAGGATCCGAGCAAGCGCGCTGCCAACGCTGCCTGCATCCAGATAGGCGATCACAAGCCGGCCACTATCGGCTGCTCGAAGGGCCAGTTCAAAAGAGGCCGGATCTCCGACGTCGGCGACGACGAGCACGTCCGGATCTTCCTGCACTGCGCTGCGCAGCGACCGCGCTCGCAGGGTGGGGTCGATGCCGTAGCGACGCCTGACTACCAGTGCGCCGCCCTCCTCCTCCTCAGGCAGCGGCATGCTTTCATCATCGACAACGACAACGTATTGGCCGTCGACACGCGCAGCACGACGCGTCAGCGACGCGAGCATTTCACTGCGGCCGACACCGCGTTCTCCGACACAAAGAATGAGACCGCGCCCCGCATCAACGGCGTCGACAACCGCCTTCGGCACGCCGACGTCCTCGGGCTGATCGATCTGCATCGGCGCGAACGTCAAGCGCACCGCGACGCCATCGAAGTGGCGGACAGCCGAAGACGCGCCGCGGGCAAGGCCATCGATGATCCACGGCCGCACCACGAACTTCTCGTCGGCAAGCGCCTCGAGCACATCGCTGCCCATCAGCTCGCGCACAAACTCCCAGACCTCGCGGCTGCTGAGCCCGACGTCCGTCAGAACTTCCCAGCCGGATCCCGTGCGGATTCTGGCCGGCTGCTCCTCGCTGACGAGCAGCTCGCTGGCGCCGTTGGCGATCGCCGCGGCGACGATCGAGCGCGACGCGAGGTCGCTGGGAGCAACCTCGGCGACCCGCTGCTCCGCACGGACCTGCTGCAGGGCCAGCAGCCGCTCGAGCGTTTCGGAGTCGAGCAAGCCCTGCTCGACCAGGATCTTCCCGATCGGAACATTCCCGCCGGTCAACGCCTGGATCGCAACGCATCGCTCGAGCGAGGGCTCATCGACGACCCCGCCCTCTAACAAAATCGCCCCAAGCCGGTTCTCTGCCATTTGCTGCGCCTCCGCGCAGCAAAGGATCGGTCGCAAGGCCGGGTCAGCTTGAGCGCGGACGAACCTACTCGCCGAGCCTGCGGCGCGCTTCCGCGCCAGCGAAAACAGCACCCGTCAGCCGGGACTGGGCGAGAACCTGGCGCCAAACCACCGCCGCATCTCCTTTGTTGCCATACTGTTCGGCATGGAGCGCACGCTGCACGTTGAGCACCAGCGGATCGCCCAAGCCGAGCACAACGAGGCTCTCGGAGTCGACCGCGGCCGCTCCTTCCTTCGCCGAGGGAAAGCCCGCCGCCCGCTGCTCAAACGAGCGAAACGCCGTCTCGTCGCCAAGCGCCATCGCCGCACTCACCCCAACGCGGCTCGCAAACTCACCGGCCTCTTCCTCGCACTGCCGCAAGAGTCTCCTCAGAAGCGCTTTACGCTCGTCGCCATCAAGATCCCCGTCGCTTAGGACCGCCACGGCCTGCGACAGCTCGAGGGCGGGAGCGCGCGTCAGGATCCCAAACGCCAGCACCGCGGCCACAAGAACGAGAAACACGACCAAAGGAACGGTCAAGACGCTAGCTCGCGCACTCGTCGCCACCAACGGTAGTTGTGCTTGCTCACCCATCACAGACCAGCCTAGCGGGCGGTTGGCGTCGTTTCCCGGGGCTTCCGAGTCCGTCGAAATCTGCTAGGCTCTTTGCTTCACAACTCGGCGGCTGCCTCGCTTCGCCTACCTGCTCGCCTCGTGATGGGCCGATTGTTCGGCTCTCGAGTTTTGCGCTGAGACGCAAAGAGCAGACGGAGGCCGAAGGCAGCCCCACCCGACGCCCATGGCAACGAGAACCTCCGCCGCATCGCCCAAGAAGGCGACCTCCAAGAAGACGACCTCGAAGACCGGCGCCCGTGTCGAAAAGGGCGAGATCGCAAAGGAAGCGATCGCAAACGACGACAAGTCCGCGGACGAGAAAGCTCCCGCCGCAAAGAAGACGGCCAAGAAGGCCGCGAGCAAGGCCAAGCCGGCCGCTGCGCCCAAAGCAAAGCGCCGCAGCTCGGCCAAGGCAGGAGCGGTAGCAACTCCGCCGGGCGCAAAGCGTTCGAGCCGTAAGGCAGCAGAAAGAACGGTCTTCCTGCCGCGCGCCATCGCCAGCGTCGATGATGACGACCCGCTGATGGCTCACGGCGGCGGCGGCGGCGGCTTTGGCCGCTGCGGGGGACGCGCCCTCTCCAACCGCCTGGAGCAGCAGCTGTGCCAGCGCCTGGGAATCGCCGGCGTCGTGCACAGCCACAGCCCGCGCCACTACGAGATCCGCTACGACAGCTCGGGCAAGGGCGCCGAGAACATGATCGCCGCCTACGCGCCCATGATCGTGCTGCGCGGCCGCGGACGCGAAGGCAAGGGCGTCGTGATCGAGGCCGTCGAGGACGCGGAAGCCGCCATCCTCAAGAAGATCGTGGCCTTCCGAGCCCAGTATGGACAGGAGTTCTACGTGATCCTCGTCGCCAATGACGAGGTGCTCGATGAGGTGCCGCTGGCCTCTTACGACGAGTCCTGCTCGTCGACCAACGTCCACACCCTGATCGCACGCCTGGCCGAGTAGCTCCGGCAGGCCCTCGGGATCGAGCGCCTTTCGGGGGCGCCGCTCGCGGATCTGAGCCTCGCATTCTCGCTGCGGCAGAAGGGCTTCGACCCCAAATGCGGGCGAAACGAGGGAAAACACCCCCAATCCTTCAAGGATGGGCCGGAACCGCCGGGCGACTGTGGCGACTCGCTGTGTGAACAGGTATCGTCTCCCGCCCCTTTTCGCAGCCCTCCGTCACCCACGGTTCCGAAGTTGACGAACGACCTGGTCCATCTCGCCCGCTCACAGAACCTCGACGAACTGGAGACCGCTTGGTCCCAGGCAACTGGCGCTCCTGACGCCGACCGAGTTCCGCATTACGCCGACACGCTAGACCTGCTCTGTGAGCAGGACATGGCGAACAAAGCCCTCGGCATGGCAACCTCGATGATCGAGGCCCTTGCCAGCAAGGGGGAAAAGCGCTCCGCCATGGAGCTCGGCTTCCGCGCCATGAAGCGCAGCGCCCACAACGATGCGCTGATCAACACGGTCATCGACCTCATCGAGGAAAACTACGGCGACGAGCCGTGGTTGCCGCTGCTCAAGCAGCGCTCGAGCCTCGAGATGGCAACGGTCAACGCGCTGCTGGAGTTTGACCAGCTGCGCCGCTTCACAAAGGGCCACGTGGTCTACCACCCAGCTGGCTGGGGCGAGGGCATTGTCGACGACTTCGACAAGAGCTCGCAGGAGATCACCGTGCAGTTCACGTCGGGACAGCGCTCGCCGTTCCCGCTGGACACGCTGATCGACAGCTTCAAGACACTCGACAGCGAAGACCTGCGCGCGATGAAGCTGCAGGCCATGCCCAAGCTCCAAGACGAGGCGGAAAACACGCCTTCGGAGCTGATCAAGCGCACCACGATTCTCTACCGCGGCACGATCACGAGCACACAGCTCAAGAAGGAGCTCGCCGGCTCCGTGATCGAGACCAAGAAGTGGCCCACCTGGTGGAAGAAGGCAAAGGCCGCAGCGACCAAGGATCCATGGCTCAAGGTGGAGGGCACGCCGACGCGCCCTATCTTTGTGATCCGAGACAAGCCGGTCAGCCTCGTCGACGAGGCCAGCACGACGCTCAAGCACCAGAACAACCTCGGTGAGCGCATCGCGGTGTTGCGCGACTACCTGAAGCGCTCGGAGGACGACGAGGTCAAGACGCAGATCGTCGACCTTGCCGGCACCACGGTCGAAGCGGCGATCACCGAGAAGCAGAACAACCCGGAAGAGGGGCCGTCGCACGCGCACATCCTCGACGGAATCCTGTTCCTCGAGCAGCACGAGCGCACGGCGTCGATCTCGGCAGCCGAAGAGCTGCGCGCGCTGATGCTAGAAGAGGACGAAAAGCTCAACCCAGAAGCGATCGATCAGCTGGCGACCCAAGCGTCGCGCGAGCACGCGGTCGAACTGCTGCCGCAGGCCCTGGGTGGCGACTGGGCCGCTCAATGCATCTCGTCGCTCACGGAATGGCCCGCATCGGTCGCCGAGAAAGTCGCCGACAAGCTGGTAGCAACCAAGCACGGCCCCGAGATCTTGACCATCTGGGACCGCGTGGCGCCGTATCCGAAGCGGCACCCGCTGATGACCTACCTGCTGGGCAAGTACTACCGCGACGGCGTCTTCAAGGACGTCGAATCCTGCCCAGAGGCGGTCGTAATCGGCCGCGTCCTGCTGCAGCTGGCACGAATCCTCAACGAGGACCGCAAGCGCAACCAGATGTTCAGCCGCTTGCTGAGCCGACTCAGCAGCCTGCTGCTCGGCAAGCGCGGCCTGATCGACGTCGCCTGCGACGGCATCTCGCGCGAAGACCTGGCGCACTACGTCGGCATCATCGAGCGCGCCGGCGATGACTTCCCGGCCGAGATCGAGGCCTACCTCGACCGGACCGTCGCACGCCTCTACCCCGACCTGCTGGTCGAGCCCGAGAAGCCGTTCTGGGAGCTCAACCACATCTACACGACGCAGGCTGGACTCAAGCGGATCAAGGCGGAGTACAGCGTGCTCGTCGACGACAAGATCCCGGAGAACAGCAAGGCGATCGGCGCGGCCGCTTCGCTTGGCGACCTCAGCGAAAACAGCGAGTGGGAGTCGGCGATGGAAGAGCAGCGCAACCTCACCGGTCGTGCCCAGGAGATGGACGAGCAGATCCGCATCGCCAAGCTGATCGAAGACCAGGAGATCCCCGAAGACCGAGTGGCTCCGGGCCAGATGGTGACGCTGATCGAGGAAGAGTCGGGCAACAAGCTCGAATACCGCGTGCTCGGCCCGTGGGACGTCACCGACGAGCAGACCATCAACTACATGGCGCCGCTCGCCGAAGGCCTTCTCGGCAAGGAAGTCGGCGACGTTGGCGAGATGCCGTCGCCGTCCGGCCCGATCAAGGTCCGCATCGAAGCCGTCGAGCGGATCATCTGAGCGGATCACCAGGATCCGCACGCCTCATCTGAGCGGGTCGTCCAGACCCGCTCGTGCGCTCGCTTCTGAACAGACCTGTGGCTGCTGAGACGTTCCGACTCGAACTGCCAAACGGGCACTGGATCGTCGGCGACCAACTCGCCGGCGAGCCGCCCTACTACGCATTCTTGCATGGCCTGCAGTCCGTGCGCGCCGGCGAGAAGTCCGCGGGGCTCATGGCGCACGCCCAAGCTCGTGGACGTGGCTTTGTTCGCTTTGATATGCGCGGCCACGGCGAATCCTCGGGCGAACTGGGCAAAGTCTCCGTCAGTGAACTGATCGCCGACGCCATCCGCGTCTTCGAACGCGTCGGCTCCGTCGAACTGGTCGGCTCGAGTCTCGGCGGGCTGATTTCCGCGCACGCCACCGCGCAGCGGCCCGACCTCGTTCGGCGGCTGGCGCTGCTTGCCCCAGCGCTTGGCCTGATGTCGAACATCGACCACCACCTCGACGACGAAGGGCACATGAGCACAACCGAAGGTTCGACGTTCTACGTCGAGCACGACGTGCGCGAAGACGCCCGCAAGATCGACGAAGCCGGTCTGCCCAAGCGCATCCAGACGCCGACGTTGACCGTGCACGGAACCGCAGACGACGTGATCCCACCGGTCGTGAGCGAAATGTTCCATGCTCAGCTGGCCAGTGAACACAAGCAGCTCTGGATCGTGCCGGACGGTGACCACCGGCTGAATACCGTCGCCGCAGAGATCTGGCGACGCCTCGACGCGCTGCCGACCGGCGCTGGCGAACGGTCGTGATCTTTCCGACACCCAAGCGCTTCGAACGCCTCGTCGACGAGATCGACGGCTGGCTCGATCTGCGTTGCCCCGAACGCGCCATGGAGCTGTGCGAGCCGCTGTTGCGCGACGGCGAAGCGCGCGCCAGTGGACTGTCGCTACAGATCCGGGCCAAGGCACGACTCGCCAACTACCCGTCGGCACTCATCGACCTCGGCGAGCTGCGCAAGCTGCACCCGACCGACGCGTGGGTCGACCTGACCGAGGCGTGGTGCCGACGTCGCGCAGGCGACCTTCCAGGCGCCATTCGCTGCACGGAGCAGCTCATCGCCCGCGACCACAAACACCACATCGCGCGCTTCAACCTCGCCTGCTACCTCGCCCTCAGCAAGGAGCACGACCGCGCCATCGACGAACTCAGCATCGCCTGCGGGTTGAGCCCGGACTGTCGAACGTTTGCTCTCGACGAGCCCGACTTTGACGGCCTGCGCACCGACGAACGCTTCCGGGTGCTGCTGCGCCCCGGCGCCGCCCCGAGTTAGGGCACGCCAACCCCAGCACGCCAACACCAGCCCCAGCACCGCGGCCGCCCTACGCCAGCCTGGGCCGTGCATTCGTTGACAACGGGGCAGTGTCGATCGCACACACCGTCACCCCTGCGCGAGCCGAAGAACGACACAGGTAAACCCTTGTCGACACCCGCTTCAGCCTCCGACCTCGTCAGCGCCAGCACAGATGTGCGCGGCCGCCTCGTAGAAAACCTGACGCGCGTGGTCAAGCTGCCAAGCGAGGCCATCGAGCCGCTGATCTGCGGACTCGCAGCCGGCGGCCACATGCTCGTCGAAGGGATCCCCGGGATCGGCAAGACGCTGCTGGCGCGCACGCTCGCGGCCTGCATCGACGGCACGTTTCGCCGCGTGCAGTTTACCAACGACCTGATGCCGAGCGACGTGATCGGTTCGTCGATCTGGCAGCAGGACACTGGCACCTTCCGCTTTATCGAGGGACCGCTGTTCGCCAACCTCGTGCTTGCGGACGAGATCAACCGGACCAGCCCGCGCACGCTGTCGTGTCTGCTTGAAGCCATGGAGAACGGCCGCGTCTCCGTCGACGGCACCTCACACGAGCTCGGTCGGCCGTTCACGGTTTTGGCAACGCGCAACCCCATCGAGTTCCACGGCACGTTCCCCGTGCCCGAAGCGGCGCTCGATCGCTTCCTTGTTCGCGTCGAGCTGGACTATCCAGATCCGCAGTTCGAACTGGAGCTCTACACCGGACACGACGCCGAGGCATCACTCGCTTCGATTGAGCCCGTGATGACGCCAGCCGAACTCGACGCGCTGCAGCGCTCGGTCGCGGCTGTGGCGGTCGCTCCGCCCGTCGCCGAATACGCTCTTCGCGTGGTGCAGGCGACGCGTGCGCATCCAGATGTGCAGCTCGGCGCCAGCCCACGCGCCGCACTTGCCTGGCTCAAGACGGCCCGCGCACGCGCGCTGCTCGACGGTCGCGACTTTGTGCTGCCCGACGACCTCAAGCAGCTGGCGCGAAGCACTCTCGCACACCGCGTATTTGTGCGCCCTGGGGTCGACGCCTTCGCCATCGTCGACGCCGCCGTCGACAGCGTCACCGTGCCGCTCTAGCCAAACGACGATGGCGACCTCACGCGTGGTCCTTCGACCGACCGGCCTCGGCGCCAGAGGGATGCTTCTGTTCGCCGTGCTCGAACTCGCCTTCCTCGCGACGAGCTACAACAACCTGTTTTTCCTGATGCTCGCGTTCTCGATCGCACTCGGCGCGCTCGGCGCGCTGTGGGCATGGCGCAACGTGCACGGCATCGAAGTCGCACGACTTGAGCTGCGTGCAGCCGCCGTTGGCCAGCGCCGCGAAGCCTACGTGCAGCTGCGGACCAAGCGCCGCTCCGCAGGACTTCGCCCGCGCCCTCGCTTTGGCATTGCCGCACAGCTCGACACCGGCCAGGGCTACGTCGAGGCGGCCTGGTTTGCCCTCCTCGAGGGACAGGCCGAATGCCGCGGAGAACTGCCGCCACAAGAACGCGGGGTGTGCGACCTGAAACGCATACGCATCGCAACGGACTATCCGTTTGGCCTGATCCGCGCCCGCATCGACGTCGCCTGTGACGCCGAGTGCATCACGTATCCCGATCCGCAAATCGCGCAGCTTGCACACGGCACCCCGCGCCCGCTCGAGCAAAACTCCGGCAACTCGCCCGGTGGCGCCGGACGCAGCACCACGCTCGCCGGACTGCGCGCATACCGCACGGGCGACAGCATCGGCGACATCCACTGGCGCGCCACCGCGCGACGCGGACGCCCCATCATCAAAGAACGCGAAGCGGAGCAGGACCAAGAGGTCCCAGTCGTCGTGGACCGACGGTGCAGCAGCGAAGAGCTAGAGACCGCTCTCTCGGCCGCCACGGCCCAGGTCTTGGCAGCGCGCGATCGCGGCCGCATCCGCCTGGTCAGCCAAGGCTGCGAGCTTCTGGTCGACGCCGAACGAGGCGGCGCGCCCGAAGCACTCCGCTGGCTTGCCGCGGCTCGGGTCTTGCCCACGTCTGATCCCTCGCCGCAATCGTCGACCGCCGCGCCGACGCACCGCTACGAGGCCGCAGCGACCCCATCGCGCCTGACCGTGGAGTCCAAGGCGTGAACGACCGCCTCCACCCGCTGCTCGTCGCCCTTGCCCTTATCGACCTCGCGTTTGTGCAGGCGACCGACGCGGTCGCCAGCGCCAGCCTCGCGCCGCTCTGGGTCTTCACGCTCGCCTCGATCCGCCTACGGCGACTGCAGCGTTTTCGCAGCTACCGGATCATCTGGAACGGCGCCGTGCTGATCGTCTTCTCCCTGCTTGTGCACCACGCGACCACAACGGGTCTACTGCACATGCTCGAAGACGGCTTGATCCTCTCCGTGCTCTGCCAGGTGCACCTGATCAACAACATCGGCGACAAGCAGCGGCCGGACCTGACGTTCTTCAACTCCTTCTTGATCGCGTTCGTCACGAGCTTCTTCGCCTCCAACGCGCTCTGGTCGATCCTGTTTGTCGCGCACGCGTTCGTATTCGTCCCCGCCCTGCAGGTCTACGCGCTGACGGCGCGCGACCAAGCTGTCGACAGCCGCATCTGGCGCGCCACGCTGCGCGACAGCCTGCCGCGCACGCTGGCCATTGCTTTCGCTACGGCACTCGCATTCGCTTTCTGGCCGCGTGACTTCGAACGCAAGGGCTGGCTCGCGTCGCAGATGGCGTTTGGGCAACAGCTGCAGGTCGGCTTGTCCCAGCGTATCGAGCTCGAGCAAAACGCACCGACCCGCCTCAGCAATGCAATCGTGATGCGGATCGAGCCCCAGGGTTCACAGCTCAGCTCGGTCCCGACGCACTGGCGGTCGTCGGTCTTTTCTCGTTTTGACGGCAGCACGTGGCTGCCGCAGCAAGCCGCCGACCTAGGCTCGCGTTTTGCCAGTGACAGCCAGTGGCAGCGCCAAGCCGACGGCACATGGCGCCGGGCCGCGCGTGGAGCACCTCACACCACTCTTCAGGTGCAGCAGTTCGACGCGAGCAGCGGCACCATGCTGCTGCCGATGCAGGCCGTGAACATGCGCCCCAAAGAGCTCGGCGGCCGACTGCTCAACCCAAAGTCCTACGCCGGTTTTCACACGGTGCTGCTCGACGCCGAAACGGCAACCGCCCTGCGCTACGAAGTCGACCTCGCGCAGCCAAAGCCCACGCATGCGTTGACGCCAGCCGCGGTCACGCACTTCGCCTCGCTGCCTGAGCAGAGCATGCCGCAGCTGGCTCGCGACATGAGCGCGCGCTTTCGCGCCCAGTATCCCAAGGACGTCGACGCTCTCACCTATGCGCACGCATTGACCGCGTGGCTACAGAGCAACCGTCGCTACCAGCTTCCGGGCCAGCCCGGCTTTGCGCGCAATCTCGGCGAGTTCTTGCTGGGGTCCGCCGCCGGCCACTGCGAGTATTTCGCAACGACTCTCGCGCTGCTGCTTCGCTGTGAAGGCATCCCCTGCCGGCTCGTCGGTGGCTATCTCGTGCAGGAACCGAGCGAAGACGGCCTCGCCATGATCGCCCGCGAACGCAACGCCCACGCGTGGGTCGAGATGCTGAGTTCGGACGGCACGTGGCACACGTTTGACGCGACGCCTTCTGCCGAGCTAGATAGCCAGACTTCGGGCGCGTCGTGGTGGGATTCGGTCAACGGCTCGCTGCAGACGCTATGGGCCAAGATCTCCGGTTTCGACGGCAAGGGGCGAAGCGAACTGCTGCAGTCGCTGGCGACCTTGCCGATACGCCGGCCGCTAGGAACTGCCGCCGCGGCTCTGACGATCGCCCTTGCGGTTTGCTGGCGGCGGCAGCGGCGGCGCCGCACCATGCGAGGACAAAGCGAGTCCAGCATCGTCCGCCTGCAGCGCGCGCTGCAACGACTTCAGCTTGAGCTGCGACCCGGCGAGACGCCGCGCGAGATCCTGCGTCGGCTGCCCGCAGAAACCGAGCCGAGCCTCGCCGCGGAATTGCGCGAAGCAGCAGCGGCGCACGAACGCCAGCGCTACCGGCCCAACAGCACCTACTGACCCATCCAGTTCGGCTTGCGCTTGTCGAGAAAGGCCGTGAAGCCCTCCTTGGCTTCATCCGTCGCGCGCAGATCCGCAATCCACTTCGACGTCACCGGGATCGCATCTTCCAGCGCAAGGTGGGAAACCGCGCGGATCAACTCCTTGGCGCTCGCCACCGCGGCCGGCCCCGCCGACAGCAGTTCACGCACGGCAGCATCGACCGCGCCGTCGAGATCGGCCGTGGGCACCGCACGGTGCACGAGGCCAATCCGCTCGGCCTCGCGTCCATCGAAGCGTTCGCCAGTCAAGAAGTAGGTGCGAGCGCGACCCGCACCAATCTTCTGCAGAACAAACGGTGAGATCACGGCAGGCACAATGCCGAGCTTGACCTCCGTCAGGCCGAACATGCAGTCCTCGGTGCAGATCGCCAAGTCCACCGCGGCGGTCAAGCCAGAACCACCGCCCAGCGCATGGCCGTGGATGCGGCCCACGACCGGCTTCTTGCAGCGCGCAATGCGCAAGAACATGCGGGCCATGTGATCCGCGCTGCTCGCGTTGTCGGCATGCGGCAAGCTCGCCTGCTCCTTCATCCAGCCGAGATCCGCACCGGCAGAGAAGCTCTTGCCGTTGCCGCTCAGCACTACGACGCGCGTGTCCTCCGCAGCATCCACTTCGTCAAAGGCGCGGGTCAGTTCGTCGACGACGACGCCGTTGAAGGCGTTGCGCACATCGGGACGATTGAGGCGAAGGTGGCGCACGGCGCCAGCCTGGACGATCTCGAGAGTCTGGTAGTCGCTCATGCAGCGACCAGAGTGTCGCCCCACAAGCTTCGAATCCAGGATGAGCGCTCCTGGAACGAGCTCTTCGCGGCCTTGCGCTGGATTCGCGGGCCTTCACGTGGCAGAACGAGACCATGTCCATGGCGATGCGCGTGGTGCTCGCCGGCGTGCTGTTCGCAACGGGCGGCGCCCTGATCAAGAGCTGCGAAATGCCGTCGCTGCAGCGGGCCGGCGTGCGGGCGCTGTTCGCGGCTTGCACGCTCTTCGCCCTTCTACCCGAAGCCCGGCAGCGTCCCAGCCGCGCCGTATGGCTGCTGATCCCAGCCTACTTTGTCGCCACGTGCTTCTTCGTCATGGCCAACGCGTTGACGACCGCCGCCAGCACCATCTTTCTGCAGTCGACCGCCCCGCTATGGGTGCTGCTGCTATCACCGGCCCTGCTTGGAGAACGACCACGGCCGCGCGACCTCGCCATGCTCGTCGGCATTGCCAGCGGCATGGCGCTGTGCTTTTCTGCGCCAAACGAAACCCAGGCCACCGCCCCCAATCCGGCCCTCGGCAACCTGCTGGCGCTGCTCGCGGGCGTTGGTTTCGCCGTGCTGCTGGTCGGCATGCGCCGCCTCGCCATGCGCTCGCCGGGCGACAGCGCCGCTGTCGCAGCCTGGGGCAGCGTCGCGACCTGTCCGCTTTCGTTCGCCCTGATGCCTTTGATCGGCCAGACCCCAAGCGTCGGCACGGCCAGTGACTGGCTCGTGCTGCTCGTGCTCGGCGTCTTCCAGGTGGGCCTGGCCTATGCGATCTTCGTGCGCGCTTTGCCACACGTGCCCGCTGTGCAGGCGTCGCTGCTGCTGATGATCGAGCCGGCGATCAACCCGCTCTTTGCACTGGCAGCCCACGGCGAAACGCCGCACTGGCTAACGCTCGCAGGCGGCGTGCTCATCGTGGGCTCGGTCGCAGCGGGCAGCGTTTTGCGCAGCCCGCCGCGCCACAGCTAGCCGCGCACGACCCATTTTTCCGTCTTGCTGCGGCGGCGCGCCTTCTTGCGCTTCTTCGCGGCGGCCTTGGCGCGCTTCTTTTGGTTGGACTCGGCGCGCGCAAACCGGCGGCCTTTGCCACGGTTGTTGTCATAGAAGGGCCGTCCGTAGTCGACAAAGCTCTCAATGTCGAAGTCTTCGAACTTCTGGAAGCGCCGGCTCACCATGCGATTGTGCAGCACGGTAACGAGCGGCCGCATCGAGCGCTTGCCTTCGCTATCGGTCGCGACGGTATCGCGGATTTCGCGCTGGGCGCGCTGCATCTCGTACGACTGGTCGAAGCTTTGCCAGTAGCCGCGCTTGTCCATCTCCGGCCCATGCCGCCGAAGGTGCGTGCCATGCAGCAGCTCATACATCTCACCTTTGCGATCGGCGGACATGCTCTGGGTGCGATAGAGGCGATCGACTTCAAGCGCCAGCTGCAGCTCCTTGATCAGGTCCTCGGCGTGCCAAAAGCCCGGCATGCAGTGCAGCACCGTGGTGTCCGCAGCAAGCACGAAGAACTGCACGTTGCGGCCACCGGCACCATTGGTCGTGCCAACCGCATCCTGCGTGCACTTGTAGCCGTGGGAAACACCGACGTGCTTCTCCTTCTCGATGTTCTTGTAGGCCAACACAAAGTGGTCTTGCAGGAACGCACGCACGTCTTCATTTGGCAGGGTCACGCCCCGCAGGCTTTGAAGTGCGCTTCAAGCAAAGCCGTCGATATCGCCAAGAGCCTGCAGGTAGAGGATCGGCCGCTGACGCTGCTCCGACTCTTGGCTGGCCTTCTTGAGATCTTTGAGCCAGGGCATGCCCTTGACCTTGGCGACCGCCCGCTTGAGGGCGACCCCCTGTGCTTTGACCCCATTGGTCGCCGCGGGCCGCTCGATGCGATTGGGGCCGCCTTGCTGCATGCAGCCGCCCGAACGCTCTTGATTCCGCTGCCCCTGCGTAACCAGGGGCGTGACGGGCTGGGCGGCAGTTGGCCGAGGTGCGAGCCTGGGGGCGGCAGGGGCTCGCTGCATCGGGCGTTGCGCAGAAAGGGCCGTCGCAAAAAGTGCGACGGTCGCGAAGGCAATCAGTGGCTTCGACATGGTGAGGGTTCTCCTTGCTTGGAACCGCCGCAAAGGGCAGGCGACGCCACTTGGACCGCGGACGCGGCCTCGCGTCAGCCGGCGCCTCCAACTTCTCCCCCCCCAGCGTCGTGCATCTCGAAGACGGGGCCCGATCCGGGATGCGAGGGCGTTCGTCGCGCCCGCAGAAGGCCCCGGATATCAGATGCACACTAGATCCAGCGCCGGACTCGCCCGCAGTAGTCGTCGTAAGCGGCCCCAAGCTCATGACGTAGAAACGCCTCTTCCCGACGGACGAAGCGCTGTCGCAGAATCCACCAAAGCAGCGGTGGCACAATCAGCGGCGAGATCGATCCGAGCCGAAGCGCCAACCCAAAGGACAGCACGACGAGCGCCAGATACATCGGGTTGCGCGACCAGGTGAACGGCCAGGCGACCACCAGTTCACGCACTTCTCCAAACGGCTTGATCGAAGTTCCCGCGCTGCGGAACCGCGACAAGCTGGCGAACGCGACCGGCAGCGTCGCGATCATTGGCACAAACCCCAGCCAACGCCAGCCGACCGGCACTGCAGAACCGAGCGGCAGCCAGGTGTGCAGCGACCACATCGCAGCGACCCCGCCGAGAAACCACATCGGCGGAAGCTCGCGGGGCAAGCGCTCAAGTTCGGCAGTGGCCATGCGCTAGATGCTACGGCCAGGCCTCGACGTGATCCCGCATCTGCACGGCTGCTTCGCCGGATGCGCGCGACAGCATGTCGAGCAGGAGCACCCGCCACAGGCTTCGCCGCTGATCAAAGAAGGTCAGCCGATACAGCCAGAGCTTGGAATCTGAGCCCATGTCGCGCTCGAACAGCTCTTGCTCAAGCGACAGCACGTATTCGATCGCAGCTGCCGGCGGCTTCTCGGTGAGCACCAGCAGCCCAAGGGCGCAAAAGAGGCCGTCCGGCTCGTCGTATTGGTTGTCGTGGTAGCGAACCGAACCGTCCGCGAGCATCCAACGCGCGTAGTGCTGCGCCTCAGCCCCCAGCTTGTCCACCGCAACGAGCAGCGCTGCGACTGTATCGCCGATGGAGTTGACGTAGTCCTCGAGCCCACACCCGGGGGCCGCCGCGTGGATCAGTATGGTCGTTGCGAGCGCCACGCATCGGTATGCGACGCCCTCTTGCCGCCCCGTCTCCGAGACACTCCACTGCGTCAGAGAGCAGCACTCTTGCAGCCAGGAATCGCCTACATCGATAAGCTGCGGCACAACCCGCTCGCTGGCGATGCGCTGCAGCGCGCGCATGTTGTCGGCCTCGTTGAAGCCTGCATCGGCGCCCGCCAGCTCGGCCAGCTCTTTGTCGCTCACCACGTCGAGCAGCCAATGCAGCATCGCGTCGCGATCTGCGCGCACCGCGAAGTGCGCCAAGAACGCATCGGGCGTCATGCGTCCAGGAGCGCTCAATCGATCGGCTCACGCACCTTCTTGATGAAAGCGAAGATGCCGTAGACGACCGCCCCAACCAGCAGCAGCGGAATCAGGAAGCGCCCCGCGCCGCGCAGCCACAGCAGCAACAGAAAGACCAGAGCGAAGAAGCCGAGGAAGTAGGCACTCCCGATGCGCGCGTGCTGAACCCCGCGCTTCGGCTGGCGGCCCGACTTCCCATCGGAGGTCACGACGGAACGTTCCCGAGCACGGGCTGAACCTTGCGGAAGCCCTCGCGGACGCCTTCCTGCCACGGCCAGCGACGGTTCTTGTCGGGCCAGACCAGCTGCACGCACGGCACCGGCTTGTCTTCGTACGCCCAGGTCATGCCGTGACAGTGCTCGACGACCTGCTCGGGCGGAACCGCCACGAAGCGCACGGAGTAGCCGACGAGCAAGTCGTCGTGCTTTTCGCCGTCGGCAAAGCGGCGATCCTCAGCGCACTCGTCGGCGATCGCGTTGAGGAGATCGTGCGCGCCGTCGGGCTCCAGCCCGAATACGACGACCTCCGGCTGCTCATACTTCTCCCAAAGCCCGACCGTAAAGGCCATGCCTGCACCTCGGCCCGAAGCCGGCGCCACATAGGTAATGTGCACGCCGTGCTCGGCCACGGTCTCGAGCAGGTGCTTGTGGTATTCAGACAGGTCGTCGGTCGGCTTGCGCATGGGCGTCCGCAGGCTACTGGCTCGCGGCCGCGGCTGCCACGCAGATACCGGCGCCGCTCACATGCGGAAGACCGGTGCGCGCCAGTCCGGGATCGGCGCGTTGAGCGAAGCCGAAAACGCCAGCGCCAGCGCCGAGCGCGTCTGCCGTGGATCGACAATGCCGTCGTCCCACATGCGCGCCGTCGCGTAGAGCGGATGCCCCTCGGTCTCGTACTTGGCCAGAATTGGCTCCTTGAGCTTGGCCTCATCCTCGGCCGACAGCGACTGCCCCTTGCCCTCGAGCTGGTCCTTCTTGACCTGGGCCAAAACGCCCGCCGCCTGCTCGCCCCCCATCACCGAAATGCGTGAATTGGGCCAGCTAAACAAGAAGCGCGGCGAATAGGCGCGACCGCACATGCCGTAGTTGCCGGCGCCGAACGAACCGCCGATCAACACCGTGATCTTTGGCACGTTCGCGGTCGCAACGGCCTGCACCATCTTGGCGCCATCTTTGGCGATGCCGCCGGTCTCATACTTTTGACCGACCATGAAGCCCGTGATGTTCTGCAGGAACAGCAGCGGCACCTTGCGTTGGTTGCACAGCTCGACGAAGTGCGCGGCTTTCTGCGCGCTCTCCGAAAACAGGATGCCGTTGTTGGCGACGATCCCCACCGGCATTCCGTGCAGGTGCGCAAAGCCCGTCACCAGCGTCGTGCCGTAGCGCGCCTTGAACTCGTGGAAACGGCTGCCGTCGACCAGACGCGCGATCACTTCACGCACATCGTAGGGCGTGCGCGTGTCCTTGGGGATGACGCCCAGCAGCTCGTCCGGGTCATAGGCCGGATCTTCGGGCGCCTGCATCGCAAGCTGATGTGGCTTCTGCGTATTGAGGTGCGCAACGATCGATCGCGTCAGCTCTAGCGCATGCGGCTCGTCTTCGGCAAAGTGATCGGCAACGCCGCTGAGGCGCGTATGCACGTCGGCGCCGCCAAGGTCTTCGGCGGAAACAACCTCGCCGGTCGCGGCCTTCACCAGCGGCGGGCCGCCGAGGAAGATCGTGCCGTTGCCTTTGACGATGATGCTCTCGTCGCTCATTGCCGGCACGTAGGCGCCACCGGCCGTGCACGAACCGAGCACGCACGCAACCTGTGGGATCCGCCGCGACGACATCTGCGCCTGGTTGTAGAAGATCCACCCGAAGTGGTCGCGGTCGGGGAAGACCTCATCCTGCAGCGGCAAGAATGCGCCGCCAGAATCGACCAGGTAGACGCACGGCAGGTTGTTCTCGAGCGCGATCTCCTGCGCCCGCACGTGCTTCTTCACCGTCATCGGGAAGTAGGTGCCGCCCTTCACGGTCGCGTCGTTGGCAACCAGCATCACCTCACGTCCCTGCACGAGCCCGACGCCGGTGACGACGCCGGCGGACGGTGCGGCACCGTCGTATAGACCATTGGCCGCGAGCGACGACAGTTCGAGGAATGGCGAGCCATCGTCGAGAATGCGATCGATGCGCTCGCGCGGCAGCAGCTTGCCCCGCTTGTGGTGGCGCTCGCAGGCCGCTTCACCGCCGCCCTGTTTGGCGGCCGCGACGGCACTCGCGATCTCTTCGATCGTCTTCAGATGGTGGTCACGATTCTCGCGGAACTCGGACGAGTTCGGCTTGGCTTGGCTGTGCAGGACTTCGGTCATGGATCGGCGGTCGGCGCTAGGTGGCGCCGCACGATAGCCCACCGCCGCGGACACGTCGAACCAACGTGTAGATCGCTGCGCCTACCGCACGGCAACCTGCACCGCATCGCCCGCCGCGAGGGCGCCGCCGCCATCCAGCGTGACAATCTGGGCCAAGAACGCCACCGGCCGCAGCGCCGGCGCAATCGGCACCCGATAGGCGACGAGCCCGCCCGCCCCAGGAACGAACGAGGGCACGGCAATCGGGGCAACCAGCAGACGGCAGCCCGGCGCCAGCGGCAGCGGCACGTTCGCCGGCTGCAGACCGAGCGCGAAGCAGGCGATCAGCGTGCTGGGCGCGCAAGCGGCCGCAAGCTCGACACCGCCGCCGAAATCGGCTCGCGAGACAATCGGCTGCCCCAGCCCGGCGGGACAGGACTGGGTCGCCAGCACCTGAGGCACGACAGGATCCGGCACGAAGCGCAGCCGCAGCGCCGCTTGCGCCGTCCCGCGGAAGCTCCAAACCACACCAAACGGACCGCTGATCTGGCCGGCCTGCGCGGTTGCGACGACGCGCACGCGCACGGCCAAGAAATTTGTGCCAAAGGCAATCGGTAGCGCGCCAGACGAAGTCGCGTCCAAAACGCCGTCGTCATCGATGTCGATTTCGAGCCCAACCTGGCCGGTTCCCGTCGTCGTGCCGCTCCAGTCCACGACCAGCTGGCCAGCCTGCGGAGTCGTCAACAGATCGAAGCGAACCTCGGCGACGCTGCTCGCGCCCCCGCTGGTCAAACTCGACGCATCGAGCAGCCAGTCCGCCACGACCTCGGCCGAATCCGCGCGATGCGACAAACGGCTCGAGGCCGACGCACCCGCAAAGCTCTGGGCGCGAGCCAGACCCGGCCAGGCATCCTGGCCAGCAGGCACGACCGCAACCTGTCCGTTGGCATCGGTGCGGGATGCCAGCAGCGTTGCCATCGGCAGAATCTGAGCCGGCAAGCCCGCAGCCAAGAGCCCGAGAGCCGGTGCGGTGGCTAGCGCTAGCGCCAGCGCCAGCCGCAGCGTGCGAGCGTTTGCTTTCATCTAGAAAGATAGCTCCACGCCGACCTCCGGCAACGCACGCCGCGCGATCGGTGCCGGGGCACCCAGCTTGCCCATGCCATCGCCCTCACATCGAGATTCCGTTCGCAGCCGGCCGATAAAATTGTCGATACTGGCCTGCTACGTGGCTTTCCCGGAACGCCCGCACATGTGACGCCCCGACGATGAACCCCGCACCCGAACTCTCCATCGTCATCGTCAACTGGAACACGCGCGAGCTGCTGCTCAAGCTGCTCGCGCGCCTGTTTGATCAGCCGACGATGCCGTTCGAAGCGATCGTCATCGACAACCTCAGCGGCGATGACAGCGTCGCGGCAGCGCGCGCGGCGTTCCCACAAGCGCGCGTCCTGCCCCAAGACGAAAACGGCGGCTTCGCTTTCGGCGTCAACCGCGGCCTCGAAGCCGCCCGCGGCCACTGGGTGCTGCTGCTCAACACCGATGCCGAAGCGGATTGGCAAGCGCTGACGCAGTTCGTGCACGAAGCCGAACAGCATCCGAAAGCCGCGGTCTTTGGCCCCCGCATCGTCGACGAGCACGACCAGACGCAGCGAAGCACGTGGCGGCGCCATCTGCCGCGCCACTACCTGCCCGAAGCGCTGTTCCTGGACCGCATCTTCGGCAACAACCAACGCGCCAACGACCGCGACGACGAAGGCGACGTCGACTGCGTCAGCGGCTGCGTCTTCTTGATTCGTCGCAACGTCTTCGACGACGTGCAGGGCTTTGACGAGCGCTTCTTCATGTACTACGAAGAAGCCGACTTCTGCGGCCGCGTGCGCGCTGCCGGGCACTCGGTGCGCTATCTGCCGAGCACAAGCTTTGTGCACGTCGGCGGCCTCAGCGCCGCCCAGTCCGCGGAGAAAACGTTTCTTGCCTACCGCGAGAGCAACCTGCTCTATCACGCGCCCTGGCACGGCCGCATGTGGACGGAATATGTGCGCCTCTGCCTCGTGCTGGCGCACGTCGTCCGCCTAGGGATCTGGCTCGCCATGTGGCCGCTCGGCCGCCGCGGCAAGCGCAGCAAACTCGGCCTCTACACCGCCGCGCTCAAGCAGCTCCTGCGCCCCGGCTACGTCGGAGAGCTCTGCCGGCGACCGCGCCAAACGCCTGCGATCGCGTCCGGCACGGCCGATACGCCATGCGGAGCCGACTCGCAAACGCACGCGTAACCGCCGCCGCCGCCGACGCAGCCGACCCAGCCGCCCGCGAACGCTGAGTATGCTGCATAGACTCCACTCTGGAATACTCGTTGCACAACAGCTCTTTCCTTGCGACCCGATGGTCGATGATTCGCGGCGCGGCATCCGAGGACCCAGGTCTGCGGCTCGCGGCACTTGAGCGGCTGTGCGCGCAATATTGGTACCCGCTCTACGCGTACCAACGAAAGCGTGGCCGCAACCCCGAGCAAGCGGCGGACAGCGTCCAGGACTTGTTTGCTCACCTGCTCGAAGGCGACCTCTTCGCGCGGATCAAGCCGCAGGCCGGTCGATTTCGAAACTGGCTGCTGACGGTGTTGCAAAACTACGAAAGCGACCAACGGGATCGCGACCGCGCTGAAAAGCGCGGCGGCGGCCGCGCACCGATCTCAATCGACCAGCAAGAGGGAGAGCGCCGACTCGAACTCCACGGGCGTCAGACAGACGATCCACAGTTTGCGTTCGAACGCGCTTGGGCAACAGAAACGCTGCGGATGGCGCGCGACCAGCTGCAGCAAGAGATGCAGGCGCAAGGCAAGGCCGCGATCTATAGCGCTCTGGCAACGCTGCTGGATGATGCTGACGCGCCGTCGCGGGCCGAATTAGCTGCCGAACTAGGGGTTCGCCCGGTCGCACTGCGGGTCATGCTGCATCGCATGCGCAGTCGCTATCGAGAACTGCTTGTCGATATCGTTGCCGACTCACTCGGCGACCGCTCCGAGTCAGGCGAAGAGCTGGCGGCCCTTGCCAACGCTCTGCGAGAGAATTCCGGCCAAAGCTCGTAACGCTTCGCGACTCCTGCCGTGACCAGGACATGAACCAGCACCCGAGCCTATCCGAAGGGCAACGCCATTTCGCCGAAGCCGCGAGGCAAGCGCCGGATCGCGACAGCGCAGAAGACCTCCGCGAGCAGCTGGCGCCGCACGTCCCGGAGTATCAACTCGGTGCGTGCATCGGACGCGGCGGCATGGGGGCTGTCTTTCGAGCCCATCACCAGAAGCTAGGCCGCGAGGTAGCAATCAAAGTCCTCCTGCCGCCGTCAGGAGATGTGCAGTCATGGAGCGAACGTTTCTCACGCGAGGCCCGTGCCCTCGCCAGCCTGCAGCACCCCGGAATCGTCACCGTGTACGACTCGGGTCAAGCCCACAATCTTGCGTGGCTGATCATGGAGCTGGTCGACGGCGCGAACCTGCGGGCTCTTCTCGACGAGGGCCACCTCGGGCCCGCCGAGACGCTCGCGATCGTTGCTCCGATCTGCGAGGCCCTGCAGTACGCACACAGCCGCGAGATCGTGCACCGCGACATCAAACCTGAAAACGTTTTGATCGACGTCGAAGGCCGCGTGCGCCTGGTCGATTTTGGACTCGCCAAGCGAGTCGGCGACGCTTCCCCTTCGCTGACGCGAACCGACCAGACAGTCGGGACCGCGCGCTACATGGCTCCCGAGCAGATCGAGCACCCGCGCGACGTCGACCACCGCGCCGACCTCTTTTCACTCGGAGTCGTATTCTATGAAATGCTCACGGGACAGGTTCCGGCCGGCGTCGTCGAGCCACCTTCGCGGCGCACCGGCACAAACGTGCAACTCGATGATGTCGTGCTGCGCGCCCTGCAGCGAGAGCCCAAGAATCGCTACCAGAGCGCGGCCCAGCTGCGCCAAGACGTCGAGGACATTCCCGCTTCAGAAGTGGCAGGCGCCGATGCACTTGTTCCTTCGCAGCTGGCAGCGTTTCCCTGGACTTGGTGCGACCTATTCGCAGCGCTGATACCAGCCGCAATCATCGTCGTTGCAGGTTTGATGACCCAACAGCCGGGCGTGTCGTGGATTGCAATCAAGGAGCCATCCTTCACATTCTGTTGCATTGGCGCGGCATGGATGCTGTTGCCCATGGCATCGCACGTGTATTGGGCACTCAGCAAATGGCGCGGGCGGCCGGCCTCGTTTTCGATGCCGCTATTCCGAGTCGCCGCTGCCTGCACCGCACTTGCCGGGACCTGGATCCTGGGCAACCTCGGTCTGCCCGCCGGCGTCGACAACCCGGAACAGATTTTTCGTCAGCACATGCGTTTCCTCCTGATCCCCTTGGGCAGCCTCGCGGCCCTGCTGGGCTCGTGGAGCCCCCATGGCGTGCACCGGCGCATTCTGTCCCCCCATGCGACAAGCGCTCTGACAGCGACAACCGCGGCACTGGCCACTGCGTCGCTCTTGCTCGTCGTGCTCATGTCCAATGCGGGCACAAACGACGGCACGAGCATGGCAGTAGCCAAGCTCCTGCCGCTGTTTGTCGTGCTGTTCGCCGCTTGGAGCCTCCACCGAAACGGACGCGGTCGTCTCGGGACATTCGCGGTGACAGCCGGCGCAATCGCGACGTGGCTGCTGCACTTTCTGGGAAGCCCCGAGCAGCCTGAATGGGGCCCCGCCGCTAGCACATGCCTGCTCACAACAGTCGTTGTCGGCCTGGTGACCGTCGCCGGCACGGCGACCCCGCCGACCCGGCCGACGCAGCCGACCCGGCCGACCCAGCCGACCCAGCCGACCCCGCCGACAGCAGCAAGCTAGCGCACGATGCGCAGCGCTACCTTGACCAACAGCTTGAGGTGATCGAGGCACGTTCCGAAGACGCGCATTTTCGAGAAGCCGATCAGGCGCGCTTCCAGCGTGCACGGGTGCTCGACCACGCGGCCCTTGCGGCGCAGCACGCGCACGAGCAGTTCGGCCGTACCCAAAAAACCGGGATGCGCCAGCGGCAGGTCGGCGACCGCATCGCGGCGGTAGAGACGGAAGCAGCTCGTCCACGTGCGGATCGGCCGCATGAGCAGGATGCGGTAGGCCAGCGAGAGCGTGCGCGACAAGAACAGGCGCCAGCCCGGAACGTTGTGCACGCGGCCCTTTGCGTGATATGGCGAAGCGGTGACCACGTCGGCGTCCGCAATCAGCGGCAGCATCGCACGCAGCTCCAGGGGATCGTAGGAAAGATCGCCATCAATCGAAGCAACCAGTTCGGTCTCAGCCGCGAGCACGCCGGTGCGAATGGCGGCGGCGACGCCGCGGTTGACCTCGTGCCGGACCAAACGCATCTGGCGTCGATTTCGGGCAAGGTGCTCGAGCTGCGGCCAGGTCGCATCGGTGCTGCCATCGTCGATGAGCACAAAGCGGCAGTCGGCCACGTCCGCCAGGTCAACGGTCACCGCTTCGAGTTCGTCGAACAGCGAACTGATGCCGTCGGCCTCGTCCTTGAGCGGCACCACGATCGTCAACGGCACGGCGTTCTTCGCCAGGCGGACCCTCTTTGTCGGCAGGTCGGGCGCAATCGTCACGGGCCCAGGCGGCAGCTCCAGCACGCCGGCAAGCGACTTCCAGGCGCGCTGCCGCATCGTCTCCAGGGCCCGCTCGCCATCCGACATGCGGTCCTCGTGGCGGCGCCGGACTTCGAGCGGCAGCCCCATCAGCCGCGGCTGCTCGCCGTCGAGCCGCCACGCTTGGAAGCGCTCGACCGGCACCGCACGGCCGTCGAACGACAGGATCGCGGCCGCATCCTCCCGCACCGGGGTGGCGTCGTAGGCAAAGTGCTGATCGCGCAGCGCGGCGTGCCACCAGCGCGGCTGGCTCGACTTGGCCACCGACCAAGCGGCGGCGAAACCGTGTATGCCCACGCCGATCAGCTCTTCGAGCACCGCACGCTGCCGCATCCAGCCGTCGATCAGCCGCGTGCGCTCGGCGTGGTCACGGATCTCGTCGAGCGACTTTTCGGTGCGTACGCTCAGCGCGAGCTCGTGCCCCAGGCGAACCAGCTCGACCAACAGCTGGCGCTCGTGCACGTTGGTCGATTCAGCCAGCTCAACCGGAACAAACAGCGTCGCCGTGCCGCCGTGGTCGCGCAGCCGCTCCGCCACGTGCCGCAGGGCGAAGGCGCTGCGCCGCGGCAAGCGGCGCCAGTGGCGCGCGCGGACATGCTCGCGGAAGACTTCGTCGACAAACCACTCGCTGGCGTCAATCAGCAGGGCTCGCGCGGAGGTCGTCACCGACGCGTTTCTACCGCGTTCGGGCTGCGGGCGACACGCCCGAGTCGCGGAGAACCGCTTCGGAGGTCAAGCCGCGGCGGCGGCGGCGGCGGCCGCGGCCGCCGGCCTAGACCATCCGGCCAACAAACGTCGGCACTTCGTGCACGAGCTCGTTGGTGACCGACCCGATGACCGGGGTGCCGAGCGATCGCAGCGTGCGCAGGTTGCGCTCGACAACATCACGACGGTGGCGGTTGGCCTCGACGACCAGCACCACGGCGTCAAGGGAACGCACGACAAAGCTGGCCTCCGGCGCGCGGTTGAGGCTTGGCACATCGACCAGGCATAGATCCCGGTCTTTGAGAATGTCGTCGACCACCTTGCGCAGGTTGTCGCCGGTGAAGGCCCAGAACGGGTCCTTCGACTCGCCCGCAGGCAGCAGGTCAACACCTGCGGCAACCCCCGGTCGTATCGCATCGCGAAGCACCGCTTCGCCCGTCAGGGTTTCGGCAAGCCCCGGCGACGGTGTCGCGCGAAACACCGAAGCCAACGCGCGCGTGCGCAGCGACGCCTCGACCAGCGCCAGCCGCAGCCCCTTGCTACCCAAGAACAGCGCCAGGTTGGCCGTCAGGGTGTTGGAGCCTTCATCGTCGCCGATCGCGCAAAAGCCGATCGATCGGTGCGACTCCCCCACGCCGCGCTGCAGCAGGTTGGACCAAAGGTAGCCGAGCTCCGTCGCGATCACGTCGGCGCGACGGCTCTTCGAATCGGTCTTCTGGATCAGATTGCGCATCGTGTGCTCCCTACCAACCCTGCTCGCGCATCGACATGTGCCGGCGCAAATTTGTGCGATCAAGACGCGGCATGACGCCGATCACGGCGAGCCCATCAATGTCTTCCATGTCGTCGCGCGTGCGCACGACGCGGTCCGGCAGCGCCCGCAGCACAACCAGGCCAAGCCCCAAGAACAGCCCGACAAAGAGGCCGCCGATCAGCAGCTTGCCGCGGTTGGGCCCCTCTTTCTCGAGTGGCACCGACGCCTCTTGGATCGGCTTCAGCGAACTGAAGTTGCCAAGGCCGAGGGCGCGTTTCTGCTGCGCAATCTCCCAGTTGACCTGCGTTGCCTTCTTCGACGACTCCGCGCCAACGATCGCCGCGCGCAGCTCTTCGTACTCGGGCTCGAGCAGCAGCAGCCGCTTGAGCTCCGTCTCCTTCTCCGCATGCAGCTTTTTGGCCTGCTCGATCTGGGCATCGAGCCCCCACAGATCACGCTCCAACCGATTGCGCTCCTCAACCGTGTCGAGGTAGAGCGGGTTGTCATAGATCTCGTCGACCATCGTCGTGCTCTCTTCCGCCGACGTGACGTCCGCGATCGAAGACTCGATGGAGACGATACGATCCTTCTGCGCCTTGATCTCGGACGCCTCTTGGTTGACGTACTGGCGCTCGAGCTCCTTGAGCCGGATGTGCGCGTTGGCAAGCTGCGTGCGCAGCTCCGTCACCAGCTCACTCGAGATGCTCTGGCGGACCATGCGAACCTTGGTCGGCGGCAGCTTTTCGCTGTTGGCCAGCAAGCCGTCGAGCTTCTGCAGCTGACTGCGCTTGACCTTGATGTCGTCCTGCAGGTTGGTGACGCGCGAATTGGACGCGATCTCACCGAGCTGCACCGCCTGCAGATGCTGATCAAATTCCGGCACGTTGGCCTTGCGATCGAGGAAGTCGCGCATCGACCGCTGCACGGCCTGCATCTGCACGTCGCTGGCCTCGTAGGCCGCCTTGGCGGCCTCGTATGCGTTTTGGTCGTCGTACTTCTCGATGTGCCACTTGACCGCCTCGGTCATGAAGGTCGTCAGGATCTCCTGCGCCAGGGCCGGATCGTTGGCTTCGCAACGCGCAACCAGCACGTTGGTAAAGCGCGGCCGCTCAACGGCGATGGTCTTTTGCAGGTGCTTGAGCGCTTCGTCCGGGGTCATCGCGGCCGGATCCACCGCGTTCCAGTCGCGCTGGATCTTGAAGAACAGATCCTTCGCACTGCTGTAGCCAGCGCCGCCCGGCTGGTAGGGCTGCAGGATGCGCTCTGGACCGAGTCGCTCAATCACGCGGCGCAGCAAATCATCGCTGCTCAGGATGTAGGCGGCACTCGTCGCAATCGCCTCCTGACTGGTTTCTTTCGCCTGGGTCGGGTCGACCTGACGCGTTTCCGCACCCGATGCAGCAAACGCAAACTGCCCTGTGCTGACGTAGTTGTTGGCCTTCGTGATCGCCATGAACATCCCGATCAGCACTCCGAAGAGGGTCGTGCCGAAGACGAGATAGCGAGCGCGAAAAAACGCAGCCAGCAGGCGGCGCACAGGCATGCCGCCTGGCTCTTCGCCCGCACTGGCCGGCGCAAGGCTGGCCAGCGCCTGGCGAGCATTGCGCTGGAGTTCGTCAGAGAGGTTCTTGGTCATTCGTCTGCGAGTGCGAGTGCGGCGAGAACAGCGATCGCGGCGACTGCCACTTCGGTGCTGGACTCGAACGCGATCCTACCCCACGCCGCGACCCCAGGGCAGCGACCGCATGGCAGGAGACTGTGAATGTCTTTCGACATTCTAGCCGGCCCGACTGACGTCGAGCTATGCACCGGCGCCTCGTATGCGAGCAGCCCCCGCAACAACGAATGCCTGCGAACCGCCCTCAAACTGGTTTGTCGGCCGCACGCGGCTACCCTCTGCAGGTGATGCAAACCGGCCCGGTAGCCCGCGGCGGCCGCAGTGCGGCAACGGCCGCACTGGCCGCAGCTCTCTTGTGGACCTGCTGCCAGGGCAGCCCATCGACCCAGAACTCCGCGCCAAGCGATCGACAAGCTGGCGCAGGAGACTCGGCGAGCTCCAGGGACTCAGGATCTGGCCAAAAGCAAAACAGACCGCCGGTTCCCGGCCAAGTCCGCGACGGCACCAGTCTCGATCTGGATCAGCAGGCGTCCAACACCTCGCTGTTTGCCAATTGGGACGCGTTCGTCGATCCGGACGGCCTGCCCGTCGTCTACCAATGGGGCATCGGCACTGCCAAAGGCGACAACAACATTGTCGGCTGGCAAGATGTCGGCGGCAGCCTGAACGGCGCGATCAGCAACGCGGACCTGCCAAAAAATACGACGCTGTTTGTCAACGTTCGCGCCATCGACGTTCGCGGCAACCGAAGCGCTACGGCGAGCAGCGATGGGATTTTGCTGGCCGGAACCGAGCAGCCGACCCCGGCCCGCACGCGCGAGCCGGCATCTGGCTCTGATGCGGCGTCAAGCCGTGCGAATGGCGCCATCGCGGACGAGGCCGGCGCGACGCCAGCCGGACCGCCAGCCGGGCCGAAAGCGGCCGATCGGGAAGGGCGGGCCAACACCAGCGGCCAGGATGCTGATAGCTGGGATGCTGGCAATAACTGGGATGCTGGCAAACTGGACCCCGGGCGCCGCATCCAGATCGAGCGACACGGCATCACCTGGCGATTCGCGCGGCCGGCGCGCTGCGGTCGCTACGCGACCGGCGACTGGTGGGTCAAGGGTCCCGTCGACATCCTCGTGATCACGCCGCAGAGCAACCTCGAAAGCGGCCGCGTGCGCAACGGCTCGATGATCAACCCGTCGCCGCGCGCCGTCACCCAGGGCTACGACAGCGCCATGTTTGGCGGCAACGCACCGAGCCGCTTTGACCCCGCCCTCAACGTCGCGTTCGAAGTCTCGCCGAGCGCCCCGCTTCGCCTGATGCCCGGCAGTTCGCTGGTCTCCACCGTCAGCCACAGCGCCATTGGGCAACTGCCGCAGCTCGCCAAGTGCGCCGTGCTGACGTGCGTGCGCGAGAATGCGCCGCGCAACGCATTTCGGCCGCCCTACTGCGGCACGGATAAGCGCCCACGCTGGACGGCCGAGCAACTCGACCTCACGGTGCTTGCCCAGCTCGAGCCCGAGGCCGGCGCGCCAGACCTGGCGAGCCTGGTCGCTCGTTTTGAACGCACGTGGCTCGACCACCTGCCGGGCTACACCGGCCGCTACCTGCACCCGAGCGAGCACATGCCCGACTACGGCCGCGAGCTTGCCGATCTGGTATCGCAGGCGGCCCTTGCTCTGCAGCTCGACGTTCCCGCTTCGCAGAAGCGGCCGCTCGCCATCGCCATGGTGCAGCTCGGCATCGACTCCTACGGCATCGTGCAAAACGGCGGCCGATTCTTAGCCGACGGCGGCAGCGGCAGCGGCCGCAAGTTTCCGCTGCTGCTCGCCGGCGCGATGCTGCACGACGACGCGCTGCTGCGCTGGGCCGATGCGTCGCGCACGCCCGACAGCCCGGCCTTTGCCGAAGATGCGCAGACGTTCTACGTTCTCGAAACGGCCCCAGGCGTGCTCAACGGTGGCCACGGTGGCTACGTCGCCGAAGACGTCGACATGCCGGAGTGGGGCAACCGCCACGCCGACGAGCCGGGCCTCGACCGCAAGGCGTGGGCGGCAGATCCCTATCGCCGCTGCTGCACGGCAAACGTCTGGCACGGCTACGTACTGGCGGCACGCATCATGGGACTGCGCGATCAATGGGGCCATCCGGCGCTTTTCGACTACGTCGACCGCTACATGCAAAACGAGACGCGCGGCCACTGGATGCGCAGCTGGAACCCGTTTTGCGAGCGCATGTGGGATCGCTACCGGCCGCTCTTTTGAGCGGGGCCCGGCGACCTGCCGCAGCAAGCGAACATCGACCTGCAGACCAGCCGCCAGACAGAAGGCCAGCCGCCTGACAAGTGTTCAGTCGCCCGACAGCAGATCACGGAACAGCTTGAGGCTCTCGCTCTCCGCCGGCACGACCTTGCCGTCTGCCTTGACGACCATCTCGGCCGTCGTCAAAAAGATCTGCCGGTGCTCGGGCGGTACGTCATTCGGATCGAGCTCTTCTGCCGTCGGCGGCACTTCGAGCCAGCCGCTGACGTGCTTCATCTCGGCTTCGTTGAGCTGTAGCTGACCGCAGATGCGCATCACGACGTCGCGCTCGGCTTGCGACACGTTGAGGTCGGTCCAGACGAAGGAACACACGAACTTCATCAGGTTCATGCGTTCGGCGGGCGAGAGCTTCATGCCGACAGCAAAGCACCGAACGGCCCCGGAAGCCAACGGCGAAAAGGTGGCGCTGCCATCGGAGGCTTCTCGCCTCAAGGCGTCGAGACGCGGCCGCTCAACCATCCCATCCGCCGTATCCCCGCTATGCGGCAGGGGATGACGGGACCGGCAACGGATCCACAAGGCGGCCCGCGCGCCAAATCGACAGCAAAATCAAACGCCTAATCTTGGTCGCGCACGGCCGAGCGTGCGGCGGCGAGCCGGTCGCCGTATTCGCCGCCGCCGCCGCTTGGCGGACACTGTTGCTCAAGCATCGCGAGCAGGTCCCACAGCACCCGTTCTTCGGCCTGATCTTCGACGCTCAAGCGGTCCGAGTCACAGAACCGACGCAGGAACTCAAACAGCACGAGCGCTTCATCGCTCTCTAGCTGGACCTGGATCGGCGAAGGCATCCGCGGCGTCATCGACAATCGCGCAGCCGCAGGTGAAGCCGGCCCTAGGCGCGGCTGGACTACTTGCCCGACTGCGATTCGAACTGGTTGATGGTATTGCGAAACGTCTCGGGGACCGGGGTCGCCTGAAAGTCGTCGCCAATCGCGCAGTGCACGGTGTAGCCCTCGGCCACCACCACGTTGCTCCGGCGGTTGCGAATCCGAAACTCGAAGCGGATGCTTGCCGTGCGGATTTCGGCAACGCACACCTCGATCTTCAGCACGTCATGGAGACGCGCCGGCGCACGAAAGTCGAGGTGGGCCGACACGACAACGTTGTCGAAATCGCGGATTGGCCGACTGCCCTCGGTAAGCCCAAGATTGAGCAGGTAGTCGACGCGACCGACTTCAAGATACGTAAAGTAGTTGCCATGGAAAACGATGCCCATGGCATCGGTCTCGGGCAAGCGCACGCGGATCTCCGTGCTGAAGTGAAACGTCCGGTCGTCGCTCAAGTCGTCTGGTCCTTGCTGCGGCCGCAAGCCGCATTGCGGCCTCAGGTTGATCGAACAGCCGCTCGGCTGCAAGCCATCCGTTGCATCGATGGCTATTCCCGCCCGACCTCACCAGCTCCCGGCTTCATACGCCCATCGAAGCGAACCACTTCTCGCAATGCGCCGGCCAATCGGTAACCGGCTGGCCTTCGACGTGGCGTAGCCCGTAGCCATGCCCGCCCGTCGGATAGATGTGCAGCTCCGCCGGCACGGCTGCACGCTTGAGCGCGGCTGCGTAGGCGAGCGCGTTGAGCACGCTGACTTTGTCGTCGTAGGTATGCACGAAGAACGCGGGCGGCGTTTCCCGATCGACCGCAATCTCAGGACGCAGCACGCCGCCTGGATCGACGAGGCCGGCCGCGTAGACCAGCACCGTGAAGTCGGGGCGGCATGACACGTCATCGACCGCATCGACGCGCTCATACGCACGCCGATCTTTGGCGTGCGTGGCAACGCGGCCAACAAGCTCGCCACCGGCGGAGAAACCGAGCATGCCGATACGCTTGGCGTCGATGCCCCACGCTGCTGCGTTGGCGCGCACCAGACTCATCGCGCGCTGACCATCCTGCACGGCCATCTCCCAGCGCTTCTGCTTGTTGCGGAACGGCACCCGGTATTTGAGCACGATCGCGGTGATTCCCAGCCCGTTGAGCCAAACCGCCACTTCGGTGCCTTCAAGATCGTAGGCCAGGATGTGATTGCCGCCGCCGGGACACACCACGACCGCCGCGTTCAACCGGCCGACACTCGTTGAACCCGCCGTCGGCTCGGCTCGATACACCGCAACTTGCGGCGTCGTGACGTTGCCCAGCTTGATGATCCGACGGCCGGCAATCTTCTTGTCCGAGTCCTGGGTGCGATCCGCTTCGGGCGGCAGCGTGCGCGTAGGGCCTGGCGGCTTTGATGGCCAGAGGTCCATGACAATCGGCTCATCAGAACGCGCCTGCTCCGTGTGCTTCGCCGTGCCCAACCCGACTCCCGCCGGAATGGCGATCGCCACGACGGCACCGCCAACCGATCGAAGCCAGCTTCGCCGCCCCCATGCACAAACGCGACGCAGTCGGCCACGCGCATGCTTGGGAAGATCCCGGCCAAGAGAACCGCTTGGGTGAACTGTCATCGGGTTTTCGAGCATAGCCACTGCAGGCCCGCAACACGGCAGCCCCGGGCTACCGCGCGGCCCGCGGAACCGCCGAGATTTTGCACCGCATTGCACCTGCGCCGGTGCACCCATGGCATGCAGCAACAAGACCGACGTCCCCACGCCAGACGCTTTGGCGGCTGGCTCTCTCGCGCACGGGAATCCCTGAGGTTCGGCGCACTCGCGATCTGCGGCCTAAGCCCCGCACAGGACACCTGCCCAAACTTCGGATCCGTGCCCATCGCGGCACAGGTGCTAGCCAGCCCCATCGCCTTGGGCTGTCCCCATGCACCTCACTGGCCCTACTACCACGAACTCATTCCGCCCCATCGCTCGCCCGGCGCGCGACCGGGCTATCGACCAGGCCGCGCGCACGCGTTGCCCGTGGTTCTGGTGCAGTACCAGTGCACCGGCTGGCTGCTCCTGCCCGTGACCATCACCGGCGTGCAAACGAACGGCTATGTGATCGACCAGGCCGAGTACGTCTGTCGCCCGTAGAGGACGCTTCTTGCGCCGCTCCACACCGCTCTAGCCATCGCGAAGCTCATGGCCCTCACGACGCGCCAGCCACAGGCTGCAGACCAAATCGCTGGTGACGTTCGGCAACGTGCGCGTCATATCAACAATGCGGTCCACTCCGAGGATCAACGCCAGGAACTCCGGCGGCACGGACACCTGCGTCAGCACGATGGCGAGCAGCGGAATCGACCCACCAGGCACCCCGGCTGCCCCTATCGCGATCAACACGGCAAAGCCGACCACCGTCGCGTAGTCCCCAAAGCCGAGCGTGCCGCCGTAGACCTGAGCCAGGAACACGACCGTGACGCCTTCGAACAGCGCCGTGCCGTTCATGTTCATCGTGGCCCCCAGCGGCATCACGAATCCGGCAATCTCCTTCGGCGCGCCAAATTCATCGACGGCCGTCCGGATCGTGGTCGGCATGGTCGCGTTCGACGACGACGTCGAGAACCCGGTCACCATCAGCGTCCGGATGCCGGCGAGAAAGCGCAGCGGCGAGATCCCCGCAAACACGCGCGCCAGCAGCGGCAGCACGATGAGCTGGTAGCACGCTAGCCCCACCATCGCAGTGGCGAAGTACCAGCCAACCAGGCGCATGACGTCGACGCCCAGTCGCGCCGTCGCGTGAAAGATCAGGCACGCGACGCCAATCGGCGCGAACTCCATGATCCACGCCAGCACCTTGAGGCAGAGCTCGTAGAGCCCGTCGAGCAGTTCGCGCAAGATGCGTGTCCGATCCGCCGGAACGCGTGTCGACGCAGCGCCGAGCAGGAGCGCAAACAGGATCAGCCCCAGGATGCGCTTGTTGTCGCCCGCGGCACCAACGACATTGGTCGGCACCAGGTTGACGATCATCTGCAGCCAGCCTTCCGCGTCGGCACTCTGCTCGATCTTGGCCTGGGCAGCAGCGCCGTACTGTTCCTTGATGCGCACCACGGTCTCCGGCGACACGCTGCTACCCGGCTCGACCAGCTGCACCAGCAGGATTCCGAGGACGCAGGCGAACGTCGACGTCAGCAGAAACCACGCGATCGTTCGGCTGCCGAGCGCGCCGATCTTTTGCACACTGCCGAGCCCCGCCACGCCGAGGAACAGCGAGCAAAACACGATCGGCACGACGATCATGAACAGCAGCCGCAAAAACAGGTCCCCGAACGGCTTGATGGCCTGGTCCGCCCACCAAACAACCTGCTCGTAGGCAGCGGACGGCGCGTCACCAAGATCCGGCGCGTAGAGCAGGTTGAGCGCAGCACCCGCAACCGCGCCGAGAATCAGCCCGAGCAGGATTCGCGTCGGTAGCGACATGCGGCGGGACGGCGGTGCGGACTCATTGGGCGCATCGGACATGGCTGGCAAGGTAGCGCGGCAGCCCGACTCCCCATGCCGTTTTCGCTCCTGACGGGAGCTGCCGACAGCGAAAACGCACGGGAAACGCGGCCGGTGCGCGGCTAGCCGGCGGCCTCTTGCACGCCTCGATCCTCGACGGCGATCTTGCCATCGATCTCCCCGTCAAGCTGACGGCCAAGTTCGCGGCTGCGGGCTTGAGGTGAGCCGGTAAACCGAGCCACGAGCCCATACGTGCCAGGCACAACCAGCAGCGTCGTCAACGTGGCAATGGTGACGCCAGCGAGCACAACGAGACCAATCGCAGCACGCCCTTCGGCGCCCGCGCCATCGGCGAGCACGAGCGGCAGAGCCCCCAGCGACGTCGACAGTCCCGTCATCAGGATCGGGCGCAGGCGCAGCACGCTGGCTTCGAGGATCGCTTCGCGCCAGTGCTGCCCTTCGTCGCGGAGCTGGTTGGCAAACTCGACGATCAGGATGCCGTTCTTGGCAGCGAGACCGATCAGGATCACCATGCCGATCTGGCTGTAGATGTTGATTGTGCCACCCCCGAGATAGAGGCCGAGCAGCCCGCCAAACACCGCCAGCGGCACCGTCAGCAGGATGACCAGCGGCTGCAGAAAGCTCTCGAACTGCGCGGCCAGCACCAGATAGACGAGCAGCAGAGAGACCAAGAACGTCAGCAGCAGGGCATCGGAGGACTCGACAAACTCGCGACTCTGCCCCCCGTAGGCGATGCCCGGCTGACTGTCGAGTTCGTCGGCGACAACGGCCTGCAGGAACGCCAGCGCTTCGCCCAGGGTGTAGTCCTCGGTCAGGTTGGCGCTGATCGTGATCGACCGCAGCCGGTCGTAGCGGTTGCGACTCGCCGAGTCGGCAAACTCACTGACCTGCACGACGTTGGCCAGCGGCACCAACCCCCCGGACGTCTGCGATCGCACGTAGATCTGTTCGAGATCAGCCGGCGAACGCTTGTCGGCGTCTTCGGCTTCGAGCACGACGTCATACTCTTCGCCACGATCGACGTAGGTTGTGACCCGGCGCGAGCCCATCATGGTTTCCAGCGTGCGCCCGACCTCAATCGACGAAACGCCCAGATCGGCCGCGCGCGCTTCGTCGAGGTAGACCTCAAGCTGCGGCTTGGTTGCCTCGTAGTCGCTGTTGACGGCCACGAAACCAGGGTTCTTGCGCGCTTCGGCGATGACGACGTCGCGCCAGCGCTGCAGGTCTTCGTAGGTCGAGCCCGTCAGCACAAACTGCACGGGTTGGCCGGAGCGTCGCAGCAGGCCAGACTGCGCAATCGTGAACGCTCGATAGCCAGGGATCTCACCGAGCTCGCGGTCCACCTCGGCCATGATCTGCTTGGTGGTGCGATCGCGTTCCCCCCAGAGTTTGAGCAGCACCGTTCCGAACGCGGAGTTGACGCTGCCACCCGAACGGAAGGAGCCCGGCACGCGCACCAGCACGCGCTGCGCCTCATTCGACTCGATCAGCGACAGCATGACCTTCTCGCCTTCGCCGGCGGCCGCGACAGCGTGCTCAAAGGACGCCCCCTCGGGCCCGCGCATGCTGATGCGGAACGAGCCGCGATCTTCCTGCGGCGCATACTCCTGCGGCAGCGCGTGGTAGAGGCCGTTGATCGAAAGCGCGAGGCCAGCGGCGATGCCCAGCGCGGCAAGCGGCTGCGCAACCAACCCCTGCAGCACCCAGCGATACAGGCGCTGCACTGGCGCAAACAGCGCGTCGACGAGCCCCATGACGACAGTCGGTCGACCACCCTTCAAAAGCAGCGAACAAAGCACCGGCGTCAACGTGACAGCAACGATTGTCGAAAGCACCACCGCGCCCGCCAGCGCCAGCGCAAACTCGCTGAACAACCGTCCCGTATTGCCCTCAACGAACGTCACCGGCACCAGCACGGCAACCAGCACAACGGTCGTTGCGATCACGGCGAAGCCGACTTGTCGCGTGCCGAGGAACGCCGCGCGCAGCGGCTTCTCGCCGTCGCGGATGCGACGCGCGACGTTCTCGAGCACCACAATCGCATCGTCGACGACCAACCCGATCGCCAGCACCATGCCGAGCAACGTCAGCAGGTTGATCGAGAAGCCCAGTAGATCGAGCACGAAGAACGTGCCCACCAGCGACACGGGCACCGTCACGGCCGGGATCATCGTCGCCAGCCCGCTGCCCAAAAACAGGAAGATGACCGCAACGACGACCAGCGCCGTCAGAAACAGCGTGCGGTAGACCTCGCGAATCGCGGCACGGATGTAGACCGACGAATCGCTGCTCGGATACAGCTGGATGTCCGGCGGGAGCTGCGCATTCACCTGCGCCATGCGCTCCTTGACGCCATCGATCACGGCCACAACGTTGGCTTTGGCCTGCGCGACAATCCCGATGCCGACCATGTCTTCGCCGTTGCGTCGAAACATCGTGCGGTCGTCCGATGGCCCAACTTCGACACGCGCAACATCGGCGATCGTCAGCTGGTGCCCCTGGTCGCCGCGCGCGATGACCATGCCGCCAAACTGCTCGGCCGTGCGATAACGGCGCGCCACCCGCACCGTGAACTCGCGGTTGGTCGATTCCACGCGCCCCGCCGGAAGCTCGACGTTTTCGCGCTGCAGCGCGGACTCGATGTCCCCCGCCGTCACGCCGGTGGCCGCCATCTTCTGGCGATCGAGCCAGATCCGCATCGCGTAGCGACTGCCGCCGCCATACCGCACCTGCGCCACGCCGTTGACGTTGGAAAACTGGTCGGCAATGAACCGCTCGATGTAATCGGTGATCTCCAGCGCATCGCGCACCGGCGAAGCCGCATTCATCCAAAAGACCGTGTCGGACCCGGACTGCACCTTGGCAACTTCGGGCGGATCACACTCGTCGGGCAGGCGGTCCAGAACGCGCGAAACGCGATCGCGCACGTCGTTGGCCGCCGCATCCAGATCGCGATCGAGGTCAAATTCGATGTCGATGGACGAACGACCATCGCTGGTCGACGACGAAATCGTCCGGATGCCGTCGATGCCGCTGACGCCGTTTTCGAGCACCTGCGTAACGCGCGTCTCGATGACGGCTGCGGCGGCGCCGAGATAGCTCGTGCTGATGCTGACCCGGGGAGAATCGATGTCCGGCAGTTCGCGCACCGCAAGCCGCGACATGCCCACAATGCCGAGGGTCACCAGCACCAGGCTCAGCACGGTCGCGAGCACCGGCCGACGCACCGCAACGTCCGACAGGATCACTTGGCAACTCCGCCGCGCACGCCCACCACTTCGACCGAGCTGCCGTCGCGCACGCGCACGAGCCCCTGCACGACGACGCGCTGGTCTGCGACCAGTCCGCCGAGCACTTCGACCCTGCCGACGAGACGTCGGCCGATCTGGACCTGGGTCTCATGCGCCACGTCCTGCTCGTCGACGACGAGCACGAAGTGATCCTTGCCGCGCTGGATCAGCGACTCTTCCGGCACCTGCAGCGAAGGAGCTTCACCGCGATCGACTTGCACCTTCATCAGCATGCCCGGACGCAGACGAAGCTCGGGGTTTTCGACGCGCGCGCGGACCGTGACCGATCGGGTGCGCGCATCGAGGCGGGTGTCGATGGCGACGATCTCACCCGAGAAGGCCTGGCCTCGCCAGGCGTCGCTGCGCGCCAGCACCGGCTGGCCAACGCGCACGGCCGACAGCCACGTCTCGGGAATCGTAAAGTCCACCTTCACCACCGACAGATCATCGAGCGTCGTGATGACCGTGGCCGGCTGCAGCAGCGAGCCGACGCTGACCTGCCGCAAGCCGAGCACGCCCGCAAACGGCGCCAAGACTCGGTGGTCGCGAATCGCAGCCTCGAGAGTCTTCACGCGTGCCCGCGCAGCCTCGAGCTGGGCCAGCGCCGTTACCACTTCACTCTCGGGCGCGATGCCCTGGTCGCGGAGCTCTACCTGGCGTTTGTGCGAGGCTTCGCGCTCGACCTTCATGGCGTTTGCCTCGGCCAACATTGCCTGCTCTTCGGTTGCGTCGAGTTCGAGCAAAGGCGCTTGGTCTTTGACCGTGTCGCCATCGTCAAAGTGCAGGGCCTGAACCAGCCCCGAACGGTTGACCCGCAGCTCCACGCTCTCGTTGGCGAGCGCCGTCCCGAGCGCCTCGATCGTGTCCGCAAAGGGCGCCTCGACAACGGGTGCCAGGATCACCGGCGAAGCACTCGCCGCTCGGCGCGACGAGCCGCCCTCGGCGTCATCGCCCGCGAAAAAACCGAACCAAACGCCAGTAGCGATGGCCAAAACGGCGAACAGGTAGGCGACCAGGGCACGCATCGGGTTGGTAGGCTACCCGCCAGCCAGCTCACGAACGTCGTGCGCCGGTCACGGGAGTGTCCCGTTCGCCTCCGGTCGCGGGCCGGTTGCGGCCAGAGTCGATGCGGATCTCGCTGCCATGGGAGATTCCCCCACGCGGGCAACGGGCCCGTCAGCTCGCGGGCTGCACCAGCACCCGACTTTGGCCAGAGCCTTCGGGGCGGACCTCGACGACCGCGCCGATCCGCTCTGCAATGCCGTCGACGTGGCTGATGATGCCAACCTGGCATCCCGTCGCCTGCAGCGAATCCAGCGCTCCGAGCGCAATCTCCAGACTGTGGGCATCGAGCGTGCCAAACCCCTCATCGAGGAAGAGCGTTTCCACGCGCGCCGTCGGCGCCGCCAGGGTCGCCAAGGCCAGCGCCAACGCCAGCGACACCAAGAACGTCTCGCCGCCCGACAAGGTGTTCAGGCTTCGCCGCGTGCCGCCCATATCGAGATCGACGACAACAAAGTCCATGTCGCCGCCGTGCCCACTGCCCCCGCTTTCGCCGACGACCTTTTCGAGACGGTAGCGTCGCGCCAGGTCCTGCAGACGCCGGTTGGCCTCGATCAGCAGCAGCTCCAGCGTCAACCCCTGCGCGTAGCGAGCGAAGGCATCACCGCCGCTGCTGCCGATAAGATCATCGAGAGACTGCCAGACTCCGAGTTCGCGCTCCTGCGCCTGCAAACGCGGCTGCAGCTCGTCGCGCTGTTTTTGCATGCGATCGTCCACCTCGAGTTCGGCGAGCACGTCGAGCTGGTGCTTTTTGACCGATTCGTGCTGCTTTTGCGCGTCGCGATACGCAAGGCGCGCCTCGTCAAGATCGAGCGACGGCCGCGCGCCGTGGTCCTCGTGCTGGCGACGCATGTCGGTGCGAACCGTCAATTCCGTGCGGCGTTTGTCGACCGCCTGCCGCAGCTGCTGCAGCTCATGGGCTTCGGCCTGCAACGCCGCCAAACCGCGCCGCCCAGCAACCTCAACGTCCTCGACGTCGACCTGCTGCAGCTTCAAGACATCGAGCAACGCCTGCTCCGCGGTCGCAACGTCGCGTTCGGCATCCGCAAAGCGATCGGCCACAGCGGCACGAGCGGCGACACATCGCTCCGCTTCGCCGCAGGCACTCGCGCGCACCGCTTCGGCCGCACCGATCTGCTCCAGCTGCTCGAGGCCATCCGACGTCCAGCGGCGGAGCGATTCGATGCCGCCCGCCGACTCGTGAAGCGCCGACTCGTGAAGCGTCGACTCGCCAAGCGCCGGCAGCAGCTGCTGCTCGAGCTCTGCCCGAACCGCAAGCGCCTGCTCAAGGCCGGTCTGCGCGGACTGCAGCGCGAGCTGCCGCTTGCGCTCTTCTTCGCCAGCCGCCTCAAACCGCCGCCGCCAGTCCGCCAGCGCCGTTTCCGCCTTGCTTGACTGTTCGACCATGCGATCCCGCGCACGACGCTTGTCGGCCGTGAGCTTCTCGGCGACGGCCAACTCCTCCGCGTCCCGCGCATGCGCCGCCTGACGCTTTTCGATCACGGCATCCAGCTCGATCCACTGGCCCGCCGCCAGCCCTGCCGCATTGGCAAGATCGAGCTGCAGCGACGCGACTGCCGCAAGCTCCTGGCGCGCAAGCTCCGCCAGCCGAGCTTGTTCACGCACCATCGCTTCGCACTCGGCAGCCGCCGTTGCGGCATCGCTTTGCGCAACGCGGTCGTCGCGCTCCGCGACGGCGACGGACGCGTCCGCCGCGGCCACGACACTGTCTAGCGCCGCGTCATGGCCCGCTGCCGGATGCTCACCCGATCCGCAGAGCGGGCACTCTTCGCCATCGACAAGTTGGGCACGCAGTTCGCGAAGGTCGTGGCGCTGCCGAAGCCGCTGCGCCGCCGCTCGCGCCGCCTGCAGCGCACGCTCGGTGACCGCCAACTGAGACACCGCCCGCTTGCTACGCTGCCGCTGCTCCTCGGCTTTGGCGCTGGCCACAACAACCTGCCGCTGAACCTCGGATGCTGCCTGCGTCCGACGCACCAGCGACGCCAAACCATCGGCAAGCTGCTGTGTTTCGAGCTGAGCCGCTCCCAGCTTGCGGCGACGGTCTACGAGCGCTTGCTCTTCACCGGCGCTGGCTGCTGCTTGCTGCGCGGCGAGCTGCTGCCGCGCCTTGTCCGCAGCCGCCGCCAGCCCCTGCCCTTCGGCGCCGAGCTGCATCGCCTGTTGCCTGGCGGCTTCGAGCCGCGTTTGCAGTTTCGGCAATTCACGTTTCACCGCGCCACCATCGGAACGGAGCTGCACCCATCGGCGAACGGACTCTTGCCAGGCCGGCCAGTTCGCGAGCAGCGGCGGCAGCGGGTGCATGCCGCCCGCGATCTCGCCAGCCGCTACAAGCTCAGGCGGCAGCAGAGCAGCAAGGGCCGCGACGGCCGCCTGCAAACGCGCATGCGCTTCGCTCACCGCACGTTCGCACGCTGCCAGCTCGGCGCGTCGTTTGCTGGCGGTCGCCTTGCGCTCGCGCATCATTTCCAATCGCGGCAACGCCTGCAGCGCGCGCTCGTGCCGGGACTGCTGCTTGCGCCGTTCCTCGGCATCGGCATCGGCCCGCAATGCCTGCCGCAGGGCCTGCTGCGCCCGCTCTTCGGCCTCGAGGTGCTTGCGCGCCTGCTCGTGCCACGTGACGTAGCGACTGGCCAGCGTCTCCGCGATTTCGCAGACCTCAACCTCGCGCTGCAGACGCTGCCGCTCGGTCAGCAGCTCTTCGCGACGCGCAGTCGGCAGCACGTTGAGCTGATCGCAGCTACTGCGCAGCAGAGCGACGCGCGCTTCATGCTCCCGCCGCCGCTGATGCGCAGCGCGCGATAGCTTTCGATACAGCTGGGCGCCGGTCAGCGTCTCGAGCAGCCGCGCGCGCTCGTCGGCCTTTGCATACAAGAAGGCATGGAACTGCCCTTGGGCGAGCAGCACGGAGCGGCAAAACTGCTCGAACTCAAGCCCGAGGCGCAGCTTGATCGCCTGCAGCACTTCGCTGCGACGGCCGCCTGCGACCACCACGTCGTCACGCACGCGCGTCAGCACAAGCTGCTGATCCTGAAGGCGCCCATCCGCGCGCCGCCGCGCCCGACGCACCGACCAACGCGAGCGGTAGACGACGCCATCGCGGCCGACGAAGTCGGTCTCGGCGAAGCCCTCGATCGCGTTGCGACGCAGCAGCGTGCGCGGGTCACTGGCCCGCAGCCAATCGCCCTGCTGCTGCCCTTCGTCGCCGATTAGCGGACCACCGCGCCCGGACAGGCGCGGCGTGCGGTCATAGAGCGCCAAACAGATCGCGTCGAGCAACGTGCTCTTGCCGGCTCCCACCGGCCCCGTGATCGCAAAGAGACCGACGTCCGCAAGCGGCCCGGACGCAAATTCGATCGCGAACGAGCGCGCCAAGCTGGCGAGATTTTCGCCGCGCACCGCAAGAATCCTCACGGCGTGCCCCCACGTTTCCCGGCGGCCGGCTTGTCGACGGGAGGGGCGCTGACGGCAGGCGAGCTGTCGCCGAGTTCGCCATGCTCGACGTGCTCCACAAGCTCGCGAAACGCCTTGAGCAGGGGCGCCGGCACCTCGCCGTCGTAGTCGCGTTGGTAGCGCTGCCGAAATACCTGCTCGACGCTCAACGCCGACAGCTCGCTCGGCCGCCCGCCGCTGCGAATCGGATCCGGCCGCTCAGCGAGCACCACCTCCACCCGAACCAGACGCACATCGCGATCGGCAATGGCGCGCGCGATGCGCTCGGCGATGGCCGGCGACGGCTCGCGCAATCGCACGGCAACTTCAACAAAAGCACGATGCTCGTCCAGAGTCTCGGGGTCGCGCTCGGGCAAGGCGGCGACGGCAGCCAGCGCTTCGTCGGGCTCGAGTTCGCCGCGCTCCGGAAGCCGCAGCAGATCGACAATGCGCGGCGTGCGCAGCGACCAAATCTTCTCGACTCCTTCGCCATCGAGATCGCAGAAGACCACGTGGTGGGCGTGCAGACGTTCGGGCATCGAGAGCGGAATGGGCGAGCCCGAATAGCGCACGTGCTCCAATCCCGCCAGAGGCTGAGGCCGGTGCAGGTGACCGAGCGCCACGTAGGCACAGTCGCCGGGGAAGAGATCGACAGGCAGGGCGTGTTGGTTGCCGCCGAGCACCTTGCGCTCGCTCAGCTCGCTGAGCGCGCCGCCTACCAGGTAGCCATGCGCCATTGCGACCAGCGCCTGCCCAGGCTGCCGCCGCTCCCGCGCGGCGGCAAAGACGCGCTCGTGAAGGATGCGCATGCCTTCGATCAACGGGTCACCGGCCTCGCTGGCTGTAGCCTGGCTCCCGGCCGCAACAGGGCGCGGGATCAGAACCGGCCCGCTGGTCTCCGCGCTGGCCTCCCCGCTGGTCTCCCCGCTGGCAAAGGCCCCGCCGTTCGGATCCGCAGCTGTCTCGCTGGGGTGGTCAGAAGCCATCTCGACGAGCCCGAGCACATCGCTCTGGCGCAGGAAGGGAATCCCCACGCACCAGGCTTCGACCTCGCCGCCGGCTCCGCGCAGCGGCACGAGCAGATCTTCGAAATCCAGAAGGCCCGACTCATCGCGGCGCAGCTGGCCAATAACGCGCACATCAAACGCCTGCAGCAGCTCGCGCGGGGCCTCCAGACGCTGCGCCGAGTCGTGGTTGCCGGCGATGACGACGACATGGATTCTGGGCCGAGCGCGCTTGAGATCGCCGAGAAATTCGAACCAAAGGCGCCAGGCTTCCGGGGTCGGATTGGCACGTTCAAACACGTCCCCGCTGATCAAGACCGCGTCAACGTTGCGCTCCACCACAACCGCCACAAGCCATCGCAAGAAATGCGCGTGCTCGACCGTGCGCGCATGGTCGCGCAGCGTGTGACCCAGGTGCCAGTCGGCGGTGTGCAGGATGCGCATGGTGCAGCGAGAACCGCAGCATCGCAGATCGCTCGGCGCAGGCAACGACGAGTTCGCGCCGCCGCCTCCGCACTACACTAGCGGATGCGGTCGACGCAGTAGATCGCATCGAACGTCAGCAGCCAGAGCTTGCCTTCAGGCCCCATCTGCACGTCCACCGGCTTGTTGGCGATGCCGTCCTCCACCATCTGCAAGAAGGCGATCTCCCGATCGATATCGGTGCGCAGCGAACCCGAAAGCTCGAAGCGCTGCACCGACTCTTCTTCGTAGAAGCTGAGGAAGAGCGAGTTCTGGTGCGACTCCGGCCAGCTGGAGAAGCGCTCGACGTCGGCGAACGCAAGCCCGGTTGGCACGATCACGTCCGGCCAAAGCCGCAGCTGCACACCCGCATTGGCGCCGAACTCCTCGTTGGGCTGGGCACCCCATTCAAAGTTGCGCCCCGGCTGCACCAGCAGCAGCTCATCGTCGCTCGCCGGGCCGTTGTCGGCGGCGAAGACGGCGCCCGCTACGGGTTCGCGCGCCATCGCCCACGCGTTGCGCAGCCCTTTGGCGTAGATCGGATCGCCGGTGCGGGGGTTGTCCGCGGGCACGCTGCCATTGCTCGGATCGAGGCGCAGCAGCTTGCCGGCCATCGACGCATCGGACTGCGCGGCACTCGGATCTTCGGCATCGCCGACGCTCAGCAGCAGCATGCCCTCGCCGTCAAAGCACATCGCACCGCCGTTGTTGATGGTGGCGACCGGCAGATCGTCCACCAACACAACGGGCTCGACTCCCAGTCCGTTCTGGTCGCGAAAGCGATACAGCGCACTGCGCTCGGGCTTGCCGCTCCCGGCCGGCAACGTAGCGAAAGCGAACAGCAAACCGTCGCTGGCAAACGAGGGCGACAGCACAATGCCGAGCAGACCCTGGTGACTGCCCGTGGTGACCGTCAGGGTCGCAAAAGGGGTGGTCTGCATCGCACCCGACGCATCCAGCAGCCGCACCACGCCGCTCTGGCGTTCTGCGACAAACACGCGGCCATCCGGAGCAATCGCAAACTTGCCGGGCGCTGCCGTGAGCGTTGCAAACCGCTCGATCGCGAAGCCCGCTTCTAGCTCTTCGACCTCCGCCGGCAGCGCCGCACCGACGGCAATACGGATGCGCGCCTCGACAGCATTGCCGCCGAGCGTGCCGCGGATTTCGTAGTCGGCGGCCGGGACGTCAACCGTCGCCGCACCACCAATGGCACCCGTCGCTGGATCCAGCAGCAGCCCCGACGGCAGCGGCGGCGTCACGACAAAGCCCTGACCGACGGCGTCCGTAGCGCGCAGTTCGACGCTTTCCCCGACGCGCAGCAGCAGCGGCGCATCGCCGTAGTCAAACGCAGGCACGGACGGATCGCCGCCGCTCGAACAAGACGCCGCGAGCAGGCTGCCCAAGATGGGCGCCAACAACCTCGACGGATCACGCATCACGATGCGGTTCATCGCCTAGATCACCGAGACCGCAGTGGGCGATTCGAACGTCTCGGCAAACACCTGTGCGGCATCCTGCATGCCGAGGTGCTGCGCGAGCATGTTTTGGTAGAGCGCGCGGAAGTCGACCGCATACGGCAGAAAGCGCTCATCCAGGTCGGCGTTGCTCGGCGCCACGCCGTGCAGCCCTGGGCGCACCGCGCCCCCGGTCAGCAGCACGCAGTTGGCGCCACCGTGATCGGTGCCGCCAGAGCCATTCTCAAAGTTGCGGCGGCCGAACTCTGAGACGACCGCGACGACGCAGTTTTGCCAGATGCCCATCGCCTTCATGTCGTCGGCGAACCCCTTGAGCGCCTCGTCGAGATCTTCGAGCAGATCCGCGTGCCGGCCCGTTGCGCGGCCCTGAGAGGCATGCGTATCGAAACCGCTGAAGCCCGTGTAGAAAACGCGCGTATCGAATCCAGCCTGCAGCATCATCGCGATGTCGCGCATCGACGTGCTGATCGAAGCCGAACCGTAGGTCGCGGTGGACGTGTAGCCGGATACTGCGGCTTCGATTTGGTCCGCCAAGGCGTGCCCGGTAAGCAGCGCATCGCGCGAGGCGCCCTGGCCGCGCGCCTCGAGCATCTCACGGATCAGCGTCAGCCGGCGACGGTGGTTGGCGCTAAACGATCCATCGTTGTCGAAGCGAAACGACGACAGCGAGTTGAGGGTCAGCGGGTTGCTGCGCCCGCCGGTCAACGACCGGTGACGGCCGCGTCGCACGGCGACGGCGCCCAGCGTTGATGGCGCCTCCAGATCCGCGTAGCGCGCAATCCAGCCGCTGGCGCCGATCAGCCCATCGCGCTGCCCCGTCGCCCAGATGGCTTTGCTGGTATCGTGGCTGCCGTTGGCGCGCGGGTACCCGACGCGGTTGACGACGCCCACTTCGCCGTCGCGATACATCTGGGCCAAGCGCGTCATGCGGCCGTGCAGCCGGAAATCCGACGTCGCAAACGGCCCGCTGTCGAGCGCTTCCGTTTCACTCGACGACAGCGCCAGCGATGGGCGAATCGTCGCGTAGTTGCTGAGGCCCTGCGGCACGACCATGTTGAGCCCGTCGTTGCCGCCGTTGAGTTCGACGACCACGAGAAACTTCTGCGATCCGGGCGCTGGTGTGGGCATACCGACCCGCGCACCAAACGGGCTTGCGGCATGCGCGCGCCCAATCGGCCCGAGTGCGGTCAGCCCAAAGGCGCCGAGCATCGCTCCCAGCGCATCGCGACGGGTGGGAACGATTTTGTCTGAGTCGTCGGAAGCAGTCATCGGTCGGTCCTTGTGTCCTTGCAGGTTGTTTCGTTGGAAGCCGGCGCGCTCAGCGTTCGAGCGCATCCGGGTGGCTGGCCAACATGTAGATCAGGCCCCGCACGCGGGCGCTGATGTGGTTCGCGTCGGTGGCGTCGAAGAGGTCTTCTTCGAGGTCGTCGTTGTTGCGAACGTTGGTGTTGAGGTAGTCGATGAAGGTCTCTCGCTCGGCGCTGCTCAAGCGAATCCGAAGCAGTCCGGCAAAGTGGTCCACGACCGCAGCTGCATCGGGCGTGCCGCTCGGCATGTTGATTTCGAAGCCGTTGCTCGACTGGAACGAACGTTCGCCGATCAACCGGCGCACGAGGTTGGCCCGTTCGACCATGCCCGCGGCGGAGAGCCACTCTTCGCCCTGTGGCCAGCCGAAGACCGACGGCGGATCCCCCGGAACCTGCCCCAGTAGACTCAGCTCCGAACGCAGATCGTCGGGTGCGACCATAAGCCCCGTAGCCCGCACGGTGCCCACTCCGTAGTCCACCGGCATGCGGACCAGCTCTCCCGTGCGCACGTAGAACGCTTCGCTCAAGAAAAGGCGGCGCAGGATCGGCCGCATTTCGTAATCCTCGGCCAGGATCACGCCGCGCAAGCCATCGATCAGCTCCTGCGAAGGCGTCGTCGTAACGAATTCGAGCAAGAGCTTCTCGGCGAGCCAGCCTGCGGCATCCAACGTATCGAACGTCGCGTTGACAACGAGCTCGTAGTCGTCGACATCGGCACCGTTACTAAACAGGATCACATCCTCGAACAGCACCTTGGCGCCGACGTCCTTGCGCTCCGAATCAAACTCCAGCAGGCGCAGGTTGGTCGTCGCATCCAACCGGTTTCGGTAGCCGGTGAAGGCCCGTGCCGCTTCCTGGATGTCGGTTTCGCTGTAACCACGGTCGGCGCCAACCGTGAAGAGCTCAAAGAACTCGCGGGCGAAGTTCTCGTTGGGCTCCACCTTGACGTTGCTTGCTCCGTCGAGCCACTCGAGCATGGCGGGGTCGCGCGCCATCGTCAGCACGAGGTCCTTGAAGTTGCCGAGCCCCTGCCGCCGCAGCTTCTCGATGTAGTCCACGGCCATGTAGCGCTCTTCCGTGCGCAGCACGGAGTAGCTAATCGCAAAGTGGTCGTGCCAGAACATGGCGAGCCGCTCTTGGAACGGCCGCTCGCTGTGCAGCATTAGGTAGAGCCACCACTCCGTGATGTCGTTCCGGCTCGGAAACTTGCCTTCTAGCCCCACCGGATCGCTGCTGTTTTGCAGATAGGCTGCCGCTTCTGATTCCGCCGCGGTCCCGATGCTGGCGTCGAACGACAGCATCTCGCCGACGTACGCCGCCAGACCCATTTCGCGGGCGCGACTGCGCTCTACCGGATCGACGCCAAACTCCACCCGCGCTAGCAGGTGGTCGACGTCGTCACTGGAGAACTCCGCGCGTGCCGCAAGGGAATCCTCGGGCGCCGCATCGTCCTCGGTCCCCAGTTCACAACCCGCGGTTAGCAGTGTGCCAAACAGCAGCCATTCGGTTCTTAGACGCATTCCCTGTTTCCCCTTTGCCAAAGGCGCAGCCTTGAGCGGCGGCAACCTATCACGCAATCGACAGGTCGGCCGGGTATACCCCTAGGGAGCCGCGCAAAGCCCGCCCATGAGGCCGCCAGCGATCTTGCCATGGCGACTTGCGCCGCATCTCAGCGCGGGACTCTGTGAGAGCTCACAACGATCCAGCGTGGGCTTTCTCAACAAGCGCCGGTGCCGGCCAGTGTAGTGCGTCTGGTAGATGGGGTATTATCCGGGATGCGAGGGCGTTCGTCGCAAGGCGCTGCGACGAATGCATGTTGCATACGTCCTGCCGAGGAGCAGCAACGCCGTGACGGGCGGCTTCGCGCCCGCAGAATGCCCCCGATATCGGATGCACTACACTAGAGAAGTGCCGACGCCAACGGCCTATCCTGGCTACGCTGCGGGTGTGGACGACGTCGACGATTTCTCTTCGGCCCCGCAAGACGTTGCGCGCATGGGCCAACTGCTGCGTGACGGCGGCCTGGTCGCGTTCCCAACGGAAACGGTCTACGGACTCGGCGCGAACGCGCTGGACGCGACCGCCGTCGCGCGCATCTTTGCCGCCAAAGAACGGCCGTCGTTCAACCCGCTCATCGTGCACATCGCAGACCGAGCGCATATTGCGCACGTCGCTACAGAGTTTTCACCGCTAGCCAAGCAACTTGCCGACGCCTTCTGGCCCGGCCCGCTGTCGCTGGTCCTGCCTCGTGCCGAGGCGATCCCAGACATCGTCACCGGCGGCCTCGAAACCGTCGGGATCCGGATGCCGGCACACCCGCTCGCGCTGGCGCTGATCCGAGCTGCCGGCGTGCCCCTCGCGGCGCCGAGTGCAAACCGGTTCACACAGGTCTCCCCCACGACGGCCGAACACGTGCGCGCGGCACTCGGCGAGCGCGTTGACGCGATCCTCGACGGAGGGCCAACGAAGGTAGGCATCGAATCGACCATCGTGGCCGTGGCGGGTGATCGCGCAACGCTGCTTCGCACCGGCGGTATCTCGAGGAACGCCATCGAACAGATCACCGGATCGCTGGCCGACGCCGCCCCAGAAGCAGAGGGTGACACTCGGCGTTCCCCCGGGCGCATCGAGCGCCACTACGCACCAAACACCCCGCTGTTCGCACTGAAGCGAACAGGCGCAGGCCATCAGCTGGAATGGCCGCCGGCCTTTGCGGGGAGCGATGCATCCGCTGTCGTCGTCAGCACAGGTCCGCTTGTTGGCGACCTGCCGGCATGCGCAACCGGGATCGAAATGCCGGACGACGCCGCCAGCTATGCGCGCCTGCTCTACGCCGCGCTACATCGCGCGGACGCCTGCGACGCCGCTTTCGTGCTCTGGGAAATCCCGCCGACCGGATCGGAATGGGAAGCCGTTCACGATCGGCTTCGACGCGCCGGCTTGCCGACGAGCAAGCCGTAGACGCGAGGGTCTCATTCGGCCAAGCTGCCGACATGGCACCGCTCTGCTTTGTCACCGGCGCGAGCGGCTTTCTCGGCCGCGCGCTCGTGCCGCGGCTCGCGCGATCGTTTCGCCTGCGGCTGTTGGTGCGCACCGGCCAAGAACTGCCGCAGTTTGCCGACATCGCGCACGAGCGAGTCGAAGCCCGGCTCGAGGATCACAAGGCTCTGGCTTCAGGCCTTGCCGGCTGTGCGCACGTCGTGCACATGGCCGCCCTTGTTTCGTTCCGTCGGGAAGACCGCGCGGCAATGTTCTCATGCAACAGCGACGGCACCGCAAACCTCGCCCGCCTCGCACAGCAAGCGGGCGTGCGGCGATTTTTGCATGTCTCGACGATCTCCGCAGTCGGCTACTCAGACGGCCCACAGCTACTCGATGAAACGGCGTCGTACAACTTCGACTCCCTGCCGGGAGGCTCGGGATACAGCGACAGCAAGCACGCGGCCGAACAGCACCTTCTCGAACACGCGGCAGCCGGACTCGACGCGGTCATCGTCAACCCGCCCTCGATGTATGGCGGCGGCGATCGCCGCAAGACCGACGATTCGCTGCTAACAGCCGTCATGCTTGGCCAGGTGCGCCTGGCGCCACCCGGCGGCCTCAACGTCGCCAACGTCGAGGACGTCTGCGATGGCATGCTGGGCGCGCTCGCGAAAGGACGGACCGGCGAGCGCTACATCCTCGGAGGCGAAAACCTGACCGGGCGCGAGTTGCTGCAGCGCATCGCAACCATCACCGGCGGCACCGCACCAACGCGAGTCGCCCCGCGATTGGCGCTAGGTTTTTTGGCGCGTGCGCTTCGATGCAAAGAGCGTGTCTTCGGCAGCAAGCATCCGCTTACGAGCGAGATATTGCAGCTCGCAACGCGCCACCTTTGGTATTCAAGCGACAAAGCCGAGCGCGACCTCGACTGGCGAGCGGGGCCGGTTGACCCAGGCATCGCCGCCGCCTTCGCAGACCTGCAGCCGTAGCAGCAGGCACCCGATGCGCGATTCAGGCCGCGAATATCGGGATCGCGTGCCACCGTCGGCAGAACTCAGACCCTGTAGAGATGGCAGCGCTCGCGCAACGGGTCGCAGCGCTGCTGCCTCGGCGCCCAGAGGCTTTACCACCCGGAACTGGAGAGAGCCATGATGCATCGCTTTGCATTGATTCTGACAACGATTCTCGCTGCCGCGACAGCGACCGCGACCGCCCAGGCCTGCGCGTATACCAAGGCAAGTAGCGTCGACCCAAAGCTCGACGTGCACCTGAAGCGCGACTGCGGCAGCGCAAAGATCCGCTTCGGCGGCCTTGAGTGGAGCACCACCCAGACAGGATGCCCGCTGCTCGCGACCTACACGCCAAAGCACGAGATTGTCGAACGCGTGAACGTTCGCACGCAAACCGTGGTCACAGGCATTAGCCCTGTCTACCTGCTGAGCTTCAAGTGCGTCGGGTCTTGGCTGATCGTCATCCCGCTGAGCAACGACTGCCGGCTCGACCAGAGCAACGTCGCAGGCTTCACCAAGCGCTTGGTGACGGTCGCTTGCCCGACGGTTGTCAAACCAGCCACAGGTGATCTGCAGGCAGGTGATCCGAAGGTTGGCGCCCCGAAGGTTGGCGATCCGAAGGTTGGCGATCTGGCGATAGGCGGCCCAGGCGACCAGCGATGACCGACGGCCCGGACGCACCGAGCGAGCTGCTTGGCTGACGCCCGGCGCTCCCCTTCTGGGAGCTTCGCATACCGAAATCTCGCGAACGGCTGCGCCGGACGCCGCCGATTCGCGCCCCGAATTTTTTGGCGAACCGGGCTCCCCCCGGTTGCGCACCCTCCACCGGGCGAGCGCAACAACGCGACGCCCGACAGGAGAACCATGCAGCAACCCACAGAACGAGACGGGTCAAGGCGACCCTCGACCTTGGCCCTATGCGGCCTTGCCGGAGCAGTTGCCGTGCTCGCCTACTTGATCGTGCGCGGGCTTACGCCGGCGCTCGCCAGCGAGCCGCCCCCCACCCCAACACTTCTACCAGCCGCGCCAACACCGGCCGAACCCGAGGCAACCCGCCCGTCCGAGAGAGAGCGTTTTCAGGCGACAACTCCGCCGCCGCCGCCGCCGCAAGGCCCGACCGCGGCCGCCGAGACCAAATCTTTTGCCGACGCGATTGCGCAGCTATCCATGCTCGGACTCAAGGTTGCCGAGCACGCGCGCAACGACGAGATCGAAGCCGCAACCGCGGCCGACCAGCAGGCGCGCACGTGTCTTGCCGACCTCATGGCCCGCTTCGACGACGCCGGCGAACGGGCGCTTGAGCTGGTCCTGACGATGGCCAGCGGAACAGCGAGCGCCGGCCGACCGCGGGCTGCTGTGGCTCCCGTAGCTCCTGAGGCTCCCGTGGCTCCTGAGGCTCTCCCTGCAGCGGCACTCGCAGAGGCCAATCCCGACCCCGGACCAGCCCCCGACCCAGACCCCGACAACGACCCCGACAAGAATGCGGACAGGCGCTCGGCTCGAGGACACGGTCTAGCCGGTGCGGGATCATCCCCCGCAGCAGGGTTCGCGGCGGATGGGTCACCAAACCCGGAACACCAGCAGCAAGGCGCGCCGACGGCCGCATTGCGGCATGAGATCCAGCAGCTGAACCACGCTTCGCACACGTCGACTCCTACTACGCCCCAACCCGTCGCCGAGATCGCAACCCTTGCGGTGCTCAAGCTTGTCATCCAGGCCGACTTGGCCCGCCGACACGACGTGGCACGGGCACACGGCGAGTCGGCGCCACGCGATAGCCTGGTGCAAGCTCTGCTCGACTCGATGCCGGTCGCGGCGATGGTCGGCCAAGCCGGCGACGCATGTCTCCACCGCCGGCCCTACCTTCAGCTGGCGCACGAGCCAACCGTTCGTCAGCTGTTGAGCCTCGCGGCCAACGGCCAGTTTTCGCAGACAACGGCCACGCACATGCTCGAAACGCTCTGGGACAACCTCAAGGCAACCGGCCAGCGCAGTGGCGACAACCTCAAGCGCCTATCCCTCGTCATGCTCGATGGCGGCAACGCCGCCGAACAAGCCACCGCATGTCGGGAGCTGCTGGCCGATGCGCGCTACCGCGGCATCGCCATTGCCTGGCTGCGGCAAAAGCAAGACCGCGAGCTGGCTGCCACCATTGCACAAGGTGCCGCCGCGGAGCTGCCGCCGGATGTCGCGATCGAGGTCCTGCGCGAACTTGGCTCGCTGATCGAGCACACGCGCGGCCTCTATCTATCCATCGGCACGCGCTCCCCCGAAGTGGTGGCAGATGCCTATCGGCAGCACCTTGCCGACGACACGCAGCCGAGCATTCGGCGTGAACTGCTGATGGGAGTTGCCATGCTGCCCGACAAAGCTGGGCTCGAACTGGCCCAACTCGCCCTGGCGAACGATCCAGCGGTCGGCGTCCGCATCCAGGCACTGTTTGCGATCACCGCCAACGCGACAGCGGAGCAGGCAGAGATGGCCATCCACACCCTCTTGGACGACGACAAAATCGCAATGGATCCGCTCCAGCTAGGCGGGATCGTGCTCGCACTCGGAAACATCGAGCACCGCGATCCAAACGGCCTCCAGCGCATCGGCGCGAGGCTGCAAACCTTGCCGCTGCAAGCGCAGGATCGTGAACGGCTCACTGCGATGCTTGCGCGCGGGCTTCCCGGAGGCGGCTAAAAAGCCGGCACATCAGAAGCGGACCAGAAGCCCGTGCATCAGGAGGGATGCTAAAGAGACAGTGCCCGTCAGCGCTGGCCAGCCGGCATCTAGGCGGCCACTAGCAGGCCGCAATATCCCCACGAGCATTTTCAGACGCGGCGCCTCGAGAAGCAGGCTCTGCCGAAGCAGCGTTACTTCTTCTTCTCGATGTGCTTCGTATGCCGGCGCAGGCGGCGGCAGTACTTGCTCAGCTCCAGCTTAGGCGTGCCGGGCTTCTTGAGCAGCGTGTAGTTGCGATCGCCAGTTTCCTCGCATACGAGGAAAACGACTTCTTTCTTCTTCTTGGGCTTCGCCATGGCGGAAGGTGGATCGCAGGGAGCGATCCGGTTGGGAGGGCGAAGAACGGTAGCGATCCGGGAGCCCGGCGCAAGAGAAGACCTCGGCCTCCGGCCGAAATGCCTGCTCGCAGCGCTCCTCGCGCGACCACGGCAGCATCGAAGCCGGTCTACGCTCCTTAGTATTGGAGCTCAAGCACAGGCATCTGGCCGATCTGCGGCCCCCACGGAGAAGTCAACGACGGCCCCGGGAAGAACATACTGTTGCAGTGATTGCCGACGCCAGCCGACGTGCAGACAAGCACCAGCCCGTTGCTCAAGGAAAGAGGCAGCACGGGGCGCGAAAGATCCAGCCATGCCGCCTGGATGGCCAAGCGCTGCCCGATCGCCGCGGCGCCAGGAATGTCGAGCGTGGTCGCAAACGTGCCGACGACATTGGCGGTGCCGGACCAGCTAGCGTCGAGCGGCGCCCACAGGCGGCAGTCGGCCATGCCTGGATCGAGGATTCCCAGCGAGGCGCCGAAGCCAAGCCAGCTGCCGCCGACCGCACGCGCTTCGGCATCGAGCCCGACCCAGGCAAACGCTGGGGCACCGCCTGGGATTCCAGAGACCGCCAGGTCGACGGTTTGGCCCGCGATCGGCCCATCTTCATTTGCCCAACGAAGCCGCGTCGGCTCGCTCTCGGTTGTGCAGCTACCGTCGCCGACGGGCACAGCAAGACCTTGATCGGCCCCACCGGCGAACCACACGGCATCGACCCAGTTGCCCGGATCGATCGTCAGCGGCCCGTCCGACGACTCGAACTCCAGGTAGAGGGTGCCGGCCGTCACCGGCAGCGGCGTCGCGAAGGTGATGGCAATCAGCTGGTCGCCAACGGTGGTGGTTTCGTTCGGCGCTGGCGTCGCCGGCACGGTCACCACGGCCGGGCCAAATAGTACCTGGGCGCTGGCGGGCCGGTTGGCCATGTAGTTGCCCTGCACGAGGATCGCCGCCGGCCCCTGGAAGCCACCCCGAATGGTCAGGGTTCGGGTCATCCCCGGATAGGCCACGTCGCCGGCGAGCGTCGAGCGACGCAGTCGCAGGCCGGTGATCGTTTCCCCGACAAAGTTGGCAGGGAGCAACTCTTCATCGACGTAGACCTGCAGCTTGCCCTCCGTCCAGCGCAGCGGCATGGCAACCGCCGCGTTGCCCGGCAGCGTTTCGCACACCGGCGGAACAAAGGCCGAGCTCTGCGCTACAGCCGGAAGAGCCAAAAGCGAAAGGGCGGCCGCTAGAGGCGCAGCGATGCCGCATCGGGGGGAAAAACAGGCCGGTTGCCCAAGCCCGCGTCGTTTGCGCGTGATTCTCGCCATCGCCGATGGCATCGACCGATCAGCACGGGAAACCCAAGTGCGAAAGTCGTCGAGCGCAGGCGTCGCAGCTTGGCCAGACGCATCTCGGACAGACCAGCGCCGGCAGAGCAAACCAGAGGCGGACAGGACTCGATCGGACGGCTGCGAGCGCCGGCTGTCGCGCGGGAGCACCAGATGGATGCAGGCCAGAACGCGCGGCTCCCCAGCGCTGGTGCGGGGCGCAGGCATCGGGGCGCGGGATTCGGGCGCGGGAAAAGAAAATGGAAAGGGCCCGGTCCCCACCGGGCCCTCTCGGGGGTCGTCCGCAAACTTGACGTCCCTCTCTTCTTCCCTGTCCCACCCCCTCTATCGGCCGCCCCCACCACGAACTGGAGCGCTTTCGCCATCGATCCGATGACGAGACAGCCATTGCCATGGGCGCCCCAGCTCGGTGAGCATGCGCACATGGCTTCCACCAACCAGCCCAACGTCGTTGTTGTGACAGGCGCGAGCCGCGGCATCGGCCGCTCCATTGCCGAGGCTCTTGCCGCCGACGGGCACCGACTGGTGCTGACCGCGCGCGACGCGACCAAACTCGAAGTGCTCGCCGATCAACTGCGGCGCGACGGCCACGAAGCCGTCACGGTCGCGGCAGACCTGCGTGCGCCGCATGCAGTCGGCGACGTGCTCGAGGCTTGCCAGCAAGCGTTCGGGGAGCCGGACGCCATCGTCAGCAACGCCGGCACGGCCCCCTCCGACAAGATCGAAAACACGACGAACGAGATGCTCGCAGAGGCGTTCTCGCTGCACGTCTCGGTGCCCCTCGCATTTGCCCGGGCCTGCGCACCAAAGATGAAGGCACGCGGCAGTGGCTGCCTGCTGCAGCTCGCTTCGACTGCGGGGCTACGGGGCTATCGGTTCACGTCTGCCTACACAGCAGCCAAACACGGCATGGGGGGGCTCGCGCGCGCACTCCACGAAGAGCTCTCGTTCAAGGGCATCGACGTCTACGCAGTCTGCCCAGGCTTCGTCGAAACAGACATCACCCGCGGCGCCGCCGCCGCCATTGCTGCCAAAGGCCAAACCAGCATCGAAGAGGCACTCGAGCTGATGGGCTCCCAAAACGACATTGGCCGAATGCACAAGCCGGACGAGGTCGCAGCCGCCGTATCCCACCTGCTGAAATCGCGCCCCAAAGGCTGCGTTTACAATCTCGACCGAGAGCCACCAGCCTTCCAGGAATGACCTTTCCCGGATCCCGCGCAGCGAACTAGGCCAAAGCCTTCGCATCGCGCGCCGATAGCTCCGCATCGCTGTAACCGAATCGCCGTAACCGAATCGCCGCAACCGAATCGCCGCAACCAGGCCCATCCAGGCAGCAACGACATGAGCGACTACGACTTCCAATTCGACATCGACGACGACGGCATCGCGCGGCTGACGCTCGACCGTCCGGAGACCCTCAATTCGCTCACGTTCGCCATCTACGGCCAGCTGGAACGCTTGTTTGACGAACTGCGCACGGACGACCGCGTCAAGGTCGTCCTGCTTACAGGCGCCGGCAAGGGCTTCTGCAGCGGTGGCAGCGTCGAAGACATCATCGGCCCACTGCTTGAAGTTGAGCTCGACGCAACACTTGAGTTCACCCGAATGACCGGCGCCGTCGTTCGCAACATGCTCCGCCTAGAGAAGCCGATCATCGCCGCCATCAACGGCGTCGCGGCCGGGGCGGGCTCGGTGCTCGCACTCGCGAGCGACCTAAGGCTGATGTCCGAACGCGCCAAGTTTGCGTTCTTGTTCATCAAGGTCGGCCTGACCGGCGCCGACATGGGAGCGGCCTGGCTGCTGCCAAAGATCATCGGCACCGGACGCGCCATGGAGCTGCTGATGCTTGGCGACAAACTCGAAGCCGAAGAATGCCTTCGCATGGGTCTAGCCAACCGCGTCTACGCGCCGGATAAGCTCGAAGAGGAAGCCATGCAGCTTGCGCAGCGATTGGCCCGGGGACCGGGCCTTGCTCTCGGCATGACCAAGAAGATGGTCTGGAACGAGTGGCCCATGGACCTCGAAGCGGCCATCGAACAAGAGGCGCAAGCACAGGCCCTGCTGTTGCGAGCGCACGATCACCGCGAGTTTTACAACGCATGGATGGAGAAGCGGGACCCTCGCTTTCAAGGACGATGAACGAATCACTCTGGCTGCCAGACGACGAACTCGATGCTGAGTTGGCCGCGTTCACCCGGCGCATCCGGGACTTTGGCACAGACAAGCTCGCGCCGCACGCGCGCGCAATCGACGAACAGCGCACGTTCCGGAGGGCCATGGTCGACGACCTGGGCGCCGCCGGCATTCTCGGTGGACCGCTGCCGGCCTCGCAAGGCGGCGGCGAATGGACGCCGCTGCAGCTTGCCCTCGCCCACGAAGAACTCGGCGCCGCGTGCGGCAATGCACGCGGATTCTGCGCGGTGCAAACGGGCCTGGTCGCGCAGACGCTGGCGCGCCGCGGCAGCAACGCGCAGAAAGAACGCTGGCTCGGCCCGCTCGTGCGCGGCGAGCAGATCGGCTGCTTTGCGCTGACGGAGCCCGAAGCCGGCAGCGACGTCGCATCGATGCGCACGCTGGCGCTGCCGCAGCCGGACGGCGGCTTTCTGATCGAGGGGCAAAAGCACTGGGTCACCAACGCCGGCGTGGCCGACTTCATGCTGCTTTTCGCCACCGTCGACCCCGCCAAAAAGGGCAAGGGCATCACCGCGTTTGCCATCGACACCAAGCGCACCGGCATCGACCGCAAGCCGATGCCCGGGATCGAACTTGGCCACCGCGGCAGCGACCACGCCGTGCTGACCTTTAAGGGCCTGAAGATCCGCGCCGACGAAGTGCTCGGTGAAGTCGGCAAGGGCTTCGGGATCGCGCTCGGCGGCCTCGCGGCCGGCCGACTCTCGGTTGCCGCCGGCGCCGTCGGCATCCACCGAGCAGCACTCGACGCGACGGTTCGCTTCACGATGAAGCGCCGACAGTTTGGCCAGTCCCTCGCCGAGTTCCAGATGGTCCAGGAGCGGCTCGCCGACATGCTGACTTCGCTGCACGCAAGCCGCGCACTCGTGCACCGCTGCGCCAAGCGGCGCGAGAGCGGCAGCGAAACGCACGCAGACGTGGCCATGGCCAAGCTCTACGCAACGGAATCCGCAGCGGCAGCAGCCGAGCAAGCGGTGCTGCTGCACGGAGCGCGTGGCTACAGCTCGGAATACCCCGTCGAACGCCTCTGGCGCGACATCCAGGCCCTGCGCATCTACGAAGGCACCTCGATGATCCAAAAGACAATCCTCGCTCGCATGCTGACGCAAGAACCGTAGCTCGCGTTCGCCTGCCGACGCTTCTCTGTCAACGGTTCTCGGCTCGGGTATTTGAGAACACGATGATCACGACGGCCTGGCTTTCCCAGCTGCCGCGCCTTCCTGCTCGCTCGTTTTGCTGGCGGAACTCGTGCCCGACCATACTGGGGCGCACGCGTGGATTGCTCCGCACGATGCGCCCCAACGTTCGCAATCGCTGATAGCAAAGATCGGTAGATGAGACGACGCGACCATCCGGCGTCCGCGCAATGGGTAGATCTGGTGCCTCGATCGAAATGCGGATGTCCGACGTGAACGACAGCGACCCATCAATCGTGCGATCCAAGAGGGACTGCACGGTCGATTTGATGGGGTAGGCACGCCCCGGCTCGAAGAAATCAGACAGCGGCGCCTTCATCGACACCGAGTCGTCGGTCATGACGATTTCCAGCGAGTTGCCGAGCGCTTCCTCAAAGTCCTCCAGCTCTTCTTTGAGGAACTCGCGCATGGCCCCGTCCTGAGCCGTCACGAGCGGCGCTGGCATCATGACTTCGCCGCCAGAGTTGTCCTTGTCGAAGATGCCGGCGTCCTGGGTCTTGCCGCTACCGGCAATGTTGAACGCAAACTGGATCGACTTCTTGAGCTTCTTGAGCTTCTCGAGATCCTGCACCCCCATCGCATACAGCACGACGAACAGCGCAAAGAGCAGCGTCATCATGTCCGCGAACGAGATCACCCATCGCTCGTGGTTGACGTGCTCTTCGTGCTTGTGCTTCTTGGCCATGGGGAATGCCTGTTGGACGGGAGCAGCTCGGGCTACTTCTCGGCGCCGCCACCGTGGCTGCCGGCATAGACCTTGAGCTTGCTGCGCAGCGCCCCTGGCGCCACCCCCGACTGGATGCCGACAACGCCTTCAAGAATCATGCTCTTGAGCAACTGATCATGTTCGATGTGGCGCTTGAGCTTGAAGGACATCGGCAAACACACAACGTTCGCAAAGCCGACCCCGTAGACCGTTGCGACAAACGCAACCGCAATACCGGGACCGATCAAAGCCGGCTGATCGAGCACGGACATCACGTGCATAAGGCCAAGCACCGCACCCAGCACGCCGACCGTTGGCGCGAGTGCGCCCCACGTCTCCCAGAACTTCATGCCGGCCTTCTGGTCTTCCTCGGTGATGTGCATCTCGACCTCGACCGTCTCGCGGATCGCCTCGGCCGAACTACCGTCGATGGCAAGGGTCAGGCACTTGACCAAAAACGGATCCCCTTGCCCGCTGTTGGCGTAGGTCTCGAGCGCCAAAAGGCCTTCACGGCGAGCCAGATTCGCGAGCTCGAGGATCTTCTCCATCAAGCCGTGGAAGTCGTATTTGCCCGGCAGGAAGATCCGCATCAGGGACTGGATCGCAAAGCCTGTGTCGGACGGCAGGGTCGCCACCATGGTCGCGCCGAGTGAGCCGATGATGACGATCATGAACGCCGTCACCTGGACCAGCTCGCCCGGGTGACCGCCTTCCAAGATCATGCCGCCGATCACGCCACCGAAGGCGAGCAGCAGCCCTAGTGGGCTAAAGATGTCCATTTGCCGCCGATTCCCTGGACCCCGAACGGGATCGCTACCTGGATGATGGGCGGAAACACGGCTGGCTTGAGCACGGGCAGCATCCTGTTGCGAGACGACCGGGCAGCCGCGTTGTGACGAGATTCCGAACAGCCACGCGTCGCTAAGCCGGGTCGCAGCAACCTCGGAGACATCGGTGCCAATGAGAAACGGCCACCGCCAGCTTTCGCCGGCGGTGGCCGCTGCTCCGTTGCAAGGGCCGCAAGCAGCGGCCCCCCAACTCAATCCTCTCGGATCAGTTGCCGATCGAGACCTCGACGCCATTCGACGTGAGGACGTTGGCGGCGTTCTGCAGGGTCAGGCAGAGCGACTGGCCCGAAAGCAGCGCGCCGATGAGGGCAGCGTTGTTCGGGACAGGGACCGTGACGGTGGTCGAGCCAGCAGCGGAGACACCCGTCAGCGAGCCGAGCACGGTCGCCAGGTTGGCCTCACAGCCAGGAGCGTCCAGACCGATGACTGGCAGCGGGACGCCAACCGGCGAGCGGTCACCGATGAAGGTGATCGCGATCGGCGAAACGGCGTCGATCAGCGAGGTCGTCAGGTCCCAGTTGCTGCCGATGACGGCGGTCGAGCTCGACAGAGCGAGCGGGCCGCTGTCGGCTGCTGCGGTGATCAGCGGCATGGTGCCGGTCATCGACAGGTCGGTAGCACCTGGGTCGTTGCTGGCGCCGGCAGGCGAGTAGCCCATCAGCCAGTTCTCAGGGTTGGTCAGGCTCAGGATGCCCCACTCGATCGAGAAGTCGCCCGTGTTGACGTTGTACTTGAACTGAACCGTGTTCGGGTCGGTCGTGCCCCAGCCGAAGACGCCGTCGTAGGTGACGGTGACGTCGCCGGTAGCAACGTCTTCTTCGTAGAACACGAGGCCACTGCCCGTTGCGTTGGGCTCCAGGTCCGTCCAGCTGTAGACGCCGGTGGCTGGGTTGTTGAGCATCTCAGCGACCGCAGGCGTGAAGCCAAGGCTGTTGCCGGTGCCGAGGGCGATCCAGCAGTTCGAACCGACTTCAATGCCGAGCGTGCCGGCAGGCTGCGCGTCATCGTCGCCGAGGGGGATCGAGACAGCGGAGACGCCTGGGGCAATGCCGCCAGCGCCAGGAGCCGACTGGATCAGGTAGCCAGCGCCGGTGTTGATGCCGGTCAGGATGGTGCCACTGAGGTCCATCGAAACGGGGTCCAGCTCTTCGTAGAACGAAGCGCTCGCGACGTCACCACAGCCGATGCCGTACTCTTCGACGGTCGGGAAGCTGCAGCCAGCGCCAACCGTGTTGCCCACATCGTAGATGATGTTGCCGTTCCAGACGCGTGGGTTGAAGTTCGCCGTGAAGGGGTAGGCAAGGCCCGCACCTTCGTAGAACTCCAGGTCGGCGTTCGACGCAAACAGCGCGCCGGTCGTCACGCCGTTGGTGTAGTTCATGATGCCTGTGGTCGAGATCGTGACGTAAAACGCCTGGGTCGTGCCCGCAGGAACGAACGTCTCAACACAGATTGGCAGCGTCGTCGCAACGCCTGCGCCCGCGCTCACAACACCAGCAGCCGAACCAACCAGGGTCCATGCAGCAGCATTGTTGACGTCGGCGAGGTAGGGCGAGCCGCTTGGCAGCGTGTAGACCTCAAGGTCGTGGGTGCCGACGCTTAGGTTGACATCGAAGCTGCGGACCGTGACGCCTGCGGCGTTGGTCGCGACCACGTCAAACATGTTGCCGGATTGGCCATTGCCGCCGGCGAAAGTTGTGGTGAGAGGGCTCTGTGCAGTTGCAACAGCCGCCGTGGCGAGAAGGCAGGGGAGAAAACGCATTCGGACGGATTCCTAATGGGTGGGAACGAGAAGAGGCGAGGTGGCACGCGCCACCGGCATCGCCGTCTCGGAAAACTACACCGAGTGGGACGAATGGCGTGCGCACTTTTGTTCGGTCCAAGATGGCGCTTTCGCGGTTTCTTTGCGAGTTTCCAACAGTCCGCGAGCCCAACACGGTCGCGCGAAAACGTAATCCGCTTCGAAACTTTCGCGAAAGCCCCGTGACAACAAGACCACGCAACGCTTTCGCCTCACCACATTGCCGCAACGTCACCACGCACCCACCAACTCTCGGAATCAGCGCGGAAACAAACTCGTTTCGAGACGAACTCAAGCGGAGGGCAGCAACGTCCAAGCATCTACCCACTCGATGCAGTGAATCTGACGATCTGCCACGGCAGTCCTTTCTTGTCAGCAACGACACTTCTTGGCAGCCGCGACACCACACACGCGGAATCAAGGGCTTGCGACCGCATAGTATTCTTCGTCACCGCATCCGCGACGCCTCCCCAACCAGCCCTAGCATCGCCGTTTCATGCCCCTCATCACTCGGCAGCGCGCGACACCAAGGCGCGCTCGGCACAAGACCACCATGCGTATCCTCCTTGCAATTCACCTAGCCGCTACATTGGCAGCCCAGTCGTATCAACCTGTGGTCGCTCCGAACGGCATACAAGGTTTGCCCCCGACTAGCACTACAGGACTCGGCGGCACCGGCGTCTGCGTCGAGGACTTTGACGGCGACGGCGACATGGATGTCGTCGTCCCTCAAGGGCCAGGCCAACCAATCCTGTATTTCCGCAATGAAGGCGCCATGCAGTTTGTTGATGCAACAGCAACAGCGGGACTGGGCAACGGATTGCAGGTGAGATGCCTGAATGCCGCGGACATCGACAATGATGGCGATCGAGACCTGTATGTCGGCAACGACGACAGCCCTGCCCAGCTGTTTGTAAACAACGGAGCTGGCTCCTTCACCGACGAAGCCCTTGCTCGTGGCATCAGCCACGATGACGCCAACTACGCAGCCGCCTTTGGCGACTACAACCGAGACGGCTGGCTCGACCTTTACATTGGTCAGAGGACCAATGCCCAAACAGGGCAAAACGAGCCGAACATCCTACTCCGCAACGACGGCGGCGTCTTCACCGACGTGACGCTGATCAGCGGTGTGTATCAAACACAACCGACGCTTTGCGCGTCGTTCATGGACTACAACGAAGATGGCTGGCCCGACCTGATCGTCGCCAACGACAAGGGGCTTTCCTACGGCCCCAACCAACTACTGAGGAACAATGGCGACGGAACGTTCGTCGACGTCTCTGTAGCCACCGGCACCAACATCGCGATCGACGGGATGAGCATCGACTATCTCGACGTCTTCAACGACGGAGGCGTCGATTTCTATTGCACGGACCTGCCGACCGAACACCTCTTCCAACAGTGGGATCCCCAAGCTGGCTCCTACATCAATGCAACCGCCCAATACGGCCTGCAAGGTGGCGGCATTGGCTGGTCGAGCAACTGGCTCGACTACGACAACGATGGTTGGCAAGACCTTCATGTTGTGCAGTGGGGCACGCCGAACCTCATGTTCAAGAACCCAGCGCAGCCGGCCAGCGCCAACGCGCCATGGAGCGATCAGGCCGCCGCCCTCGGTATCAACTTCCCGTGGATTCAGCACTGCGCCGCAATCGCCGACTTCGACGATGACGGGCGCATCGACTTGCTCGAACGCTTCCACGCCGGCCCACCGCAAGCGCAAGCACCGGACGGGATTGGCATCTACCAGAACCAGGTCACCGGCGGCGGCAATTGGATCAAGTTCCGCACCCGTGGCACTGTCAGCAACCGCGACGGCATCGGCGCGCGCTTCGTTGTGCAATCGGGGTCACTGGTACAGCGCCAACAGCGACGCAATGGCACAGGCTTTCTGACCGGCTCAGACCCTCGACTTCACTTCGGGCTCGGAGCGGCATCTTCCGTTGATCGCGTCGACATCTACTGGCCAAGCGGTCAAATCCAGCATCTAACCAACATTGCCGCGAACCAGATTGTTGATGTCGTCGAGCCCAGCATGCTACTTAGCTCACCTGTGGGACCGGGTGCCAGCACGTTCATCAACGTGACGATCCCCGGCGACGCGGGTCTCCCCTATTACATTGCGCTGTCGCTGACGACCGCGCCGGGCACCCTGCTTCCTGACGGAAACCGCCTACCGCTAAACATCGACGGCCTCACAAGCCTGACGATTGTTCCGAACAACCCAATCCTGCCGGCGTCAGCAGGACTCCTAGACGCGAACGGCACGGTCTCCGCTCAGCTCAACATCCCACCGCTGTCGCTACTTTCAGGCCTGACGCTCTACGCAACGGCGATGACGACGGATGCGGCCAACTTCCCGCTGCTGCGCACGCTCTTCCCAAGGGCGCTGCCGATCACGCTGCAGTAGACCCGCCCAGCCGCGCCAGCAGAGTCGGGCCAGCCAAGCAGCGGACCGACCGCAGGTCGCTGCCGGGCGTCAAGAGCGACGCCAGCCTCCGAGCCCCCTGGACTGCTGGGCGCCGGGCAGCGCGAGAGCCACCCTCCCCACAGGCTTTAGCCGAGGAACGGATAACGCCAGTCAGTCGGCGGCACGAAGGTTTCCTTGATCGTGCGGGCCGAACACCAGCGCAGAAGGTTGAGCTTGCTGCCAGCCTTGTCGTTGGTGCCAGATGCTCGCCCACCGCCAAACGGCTGTTGGCCAACAACGGCGCCGGTCGGCTTGTCGTTGATGTAGAAGTTACCCGCCGAGTGCTCCAGGCGGTTCGCCATGTCTACCGCTGCGTATCGGTCTTGCGAGAAGATCGCGCCGGTGAGCGCATACGCCGACGCGCTATCCACGGACTCGAGCGTCTCATCAAGCTTGTCATCGTCGTAAACGTAGACCGTCACCACCGGGCCGAAGATCTCTTCCACCATCGACTTGAAGTTCGGGTTCGTCGTCGTGATGACCGTTGGCTGGATGAAGTAGCCCTTCGACTTGTCGCAAACGCCTCCGCAGAGAATCTCGGCGTCCGATGAGTCCTTCGCATGCTGGATGTAGCCCGAGATCTTGTCGAACGCCCGTTCATCGATCACGGCATTGACGAAGTTGGAGAAGTCGCGGGGGTCGCCCATCTTGATCTTCGCAACCTCGGTAGCGAGCCGCTCCTTGTAGTCCGCCCAGATGGACTTCGGAATGTAGACGCGGCTCGCAGCCGAGCACTTCTGTCCCTGGTATTCGAACGCACCGCGAACGGTGGCCGTGACGAGCGCCGCAACGTCGGCCGACGGATGCGCCACGATGAAGTCCTTGCCGCCCGTCTCGCCGACGATGCGGGGGTAGCACTTGTAGCGGTCGATGTTCGCGCCAACGTTCTTCCAGATCGACTGGAACACGCGGGTCGAACCCGTGAAGTGCACGCCCGCAAGATCCGGGTGCGCAATCGCCGGCTCACCAACAACGGGACCATCACCAGGAACGAAGTTCACAACGCCAGCCGGCAGGCCAGCCTCTTCGAGCAGGCGCATCAAGTAGTAGCCAGACAGTGCCGCGGTGGACGCGGGCTTCCATATTGCCGTCGTGCCCATCAGCGCAGGCGCAGTCGGCAGATTGGCCGCGATCGACGTGAAGTTGAACGGCGTGATCGCGAGCACAAAGCCCTCGAGGCCGCGCTGCTCGACGCGGTTCCAACAACCCGGCGCGCTGATCGGCTGCTCCGCATGAATCTCGCGCATGTAGGCGACGTTGAAGCGCCAGAAATCCGCAAGCTCACACGCCGCATCAATCTCGGACTGGAAGGCATTCTTGCTTTGCCCAAGCATCGTCGACGCGTTGATGCGATCGCGCCACGGGCCGCACAGCAGATCCGCCGCCTTCAAGAAGATCGACGCGCGATGCTCCCACGGCATGGCCTGCCACTGCGACTCTGCGGACTTGGCAGCCTTCGCGGCGCGGTCCACGGCATCGGCGTCCCCCTCATGAACCTTGCCAAGCACATGCCCGTGGTCGTGCGGCATGACGATTGAATGCGTCTTGCCTGTCGAGACATCCTCGCCGCCAATGATCATCGGAACCTCCATCTCCTCGGAGGCCATGCGCGCTAGCTCTCCTTCAAGAGAACTGCGCTCGGGCGAACCGGGCGCATAGCTGAGGATCGGCTCGTTGGTGGGGACGGGGACTTGGAAGTTGGCGTTCGACAATATGGTTCTCCGGGGGAATGCGGCGAGCATCGTAGCGATTTGCAGCCGCGGGCCCACCCTTCGTTGCCGCAAGCAAGGAGCAGTGAACAGTGCTGCGCATCGAGCGCCTGGATCGCAGGGGACTGAGAGACACGGTCGACAGACCGCGCTCATTTTTCGACGCCAGGAATCGCAGGCGACCGATAGCTCAGCTCCCCCGCGACGGAGAGCCCCCACCATCCCGGCCCGACGGGAAGCAACGCTTGGCCGCCGAGGATGCGGCCATCGCGATCGGATCCGGACCAGGCACCGCAGGCGCCAACTGTCCGATCTGGCTTGGCAGCAACACGGTAGCGCTTGCCGTCGGCTGCGACGCAGCCGGCCGTGCAACCCTCCCGCTGCCGGTAACGCCGGCCCTGTTTGGCATGCGGTTCTTTGCCCAGGGGTTTGCGGTTGACCCAGCCGGCCCGCTCTTGGGGTTCTTGTCGACCACCGCGGGACTTGAAGTGCTCATCGACCCTTAGCCTTCGTTAGAGCTACAACAATGACGATGCGTGCACGGCCATGCCCGCCACACGGGCACGGGATCCCAAAGGTGAGAAGTCACCACAATTGCGCACGCCGAAGCGACTACCGCTAGACGGGAATCATAATCGGCGCCAAGATTGCGAACCTGAGGGCAGAGCTTGGCTACGCTCCGTAGGGAGGGCTCAGGTCGCAGCACGCGGGGAGAAAGGAAGCGCTCCTGGCGTGACAACCGTCATGACGAGACCTGCCCGCCACGCCCCAGCGCCCCGCTCCGTCACACGACCGGTATAACTGACATGACGCCTATGCCCCTCAAGACTATTGCCCGCAAGCTGGTCCAGCTGACTACCGCCGGACTTGCTTTGATCAACTCCACGGTGGCACAAGAGCTGGTACGAGACTTCACGCCCGGCCACTCCCTCTCGCCAGCCTCATCGTTCGCAAAGCCCCTCGCCCCCCTGCCAAACGGCGACGCCTTGTTTGAGCTCCAAAGACCAACAACAGGCTGTGAACTCTGGCGGACCGACGGCACAGCTGCTGGCACATCCCTGGTTGCAGACATCAACCCCGGCGTGGCGAGTTCCGACGTCGAACAGTTTCGTGCACTGCCAAGCGGCATTCACTTGTTTGTGGCAACAACCGCACTCAACGGCCAGGAACTCTGGCGCACAGACGGCACACCGCAGGGCACACAGCTCGTCGCGGATGTCTTCCCGGGACCGTTATCGAGCGGCATCCGCCTACTGAACGCGATCGGCAGTGACTTCGTATTTGTAGCCAATGACGACGTCGCTGGCGCCGAACTCTGGCGCACGGACGGCACTGCGAGCGGCACATCCAAGTTCGCCGACATCCATGCCGGCATCAGCTTGTTGAGCGCCCCGACGCAACTCGCTGCAATCGGCCCCAGCACTGGCGTCTTTACCTATCGCGACAATGGTCTGTGGCAGCTTTGGCGCACCGACCTCACCAGCGCGGGCACCTCGAAGATCATCGACCTACCGACCGGCACCGTAACAGCCCCTCTCGGAATGACCCAGATAGGCAATCTGGCGCTCTTTGTCGCATTTGACGAGCTTTGGGTCACGGATGGAACAGCAGCTGGAACACAGGCGCTAGCTCCAAGCAGAAGCGTGGAGCCATACGTGTCCGGCAACAGCGCCTACTTCTTTCACCAGGACGACGAAATCTGGCGTACGGACGGGACCGCGATCGGCACGCAGTTCGTCGCCGACGTCGCATTGAGCTCGTTCAACCAGCCGCAGTGGCTCGGGACCACCGGCAACAATGTCACGCTGTTCAGCAGCAACGCACCAACACCATCCATCGTTCGCACAGATGGCACAGCTTCGGGCACGTACCGCCTTGTGCCAGAGGGTCTATTCCCGGGCAATCTCAACGAAGGCCGCGCCGCCGTTCGTATCGCCAACGGCGACATACTGTTTCGAGGACGCAACTTCGCGCTAGGGCAGAGGCTCTGGAAGTCAGATGGCACGATTGACGGCACCGTCCCGCTCCCCACGCCCCCACTCGGAGGCCTTGTCCCTTTTCAGAACGGCGCGATATTCGCAGGATTCGGGTTTGGCCAAGGCCAAGAGCTGTGGTTCTCCGATGGGACTCTCCCGAGGACCGAGGCGCTCATTGATCTCGCGCGTGATCGCTCGCCGCTTAGCAGCAATCTCGAACTCCTGGGCTCCTTTCGCGACCAGGCCGTTGTTCAAAATAGAAGGGTATCGGGCGACAGCCTTTGGCTAAGTGATGGCACGCCGGGCGGCACCCGTAGCATCGCTTCGTTCCCCGGCGTCGGGATCCAAGCGAATGTGGTGTCCACTGGCGAGACGTTCTTCGTTCTCTTTAACCAAAGCGGCGTGCTCGCCAACGCAATATGGAAGTACGACGAAACCACGGATTCGCTGCAGCCCCTCGCGATTGAATCGAACTACCCATCGTTCTCTCTCTTCGGCGGGAGTGCGGTCGCGATCCATGAGTCGATTGTATTCTTCGCACGAACGCCCACCACAGGGGGAGAGCCATGGACGTCGGACGGCACCGTCGGCGGCACGCTACCACTGGCGGACATCGCGCCTGGCGCACTTTCGAGCACGATCGGCGAACTCTACTCATGGCGAGGGAAGGCCTACTTTCTAGGTTGGTCGCAAACCAATGGGTCGGAGCCCTGGGTCACCGACGGGACACCGGCCGGAACCTACCAGCTCATAGAGACGGCGCCGGGCTCGCAGGGCAGCAACTTCCTGCAATGGCAAGCCTCGGGCGACCTCCTCTACCTAGTTTCGCCGACCCTCAACAGCGTATGGGTTACAGACGAAGCAGCAACGGGCGTAACCCTCATTCCGACCAACGGCCTCAGCTTCACGTTCGGTGGCTCTCCAACACCGATCCGCACTCCAACCGGCGACCAACTAGCCTACGCATCCTTCAACTTTCCGGGAGGCGTGCTGCTCTTTGATGGCCAGGCCATGACCGCTCAGCAGCTGCAGTTACCCTTCACTCCCACCACGATCCTGCCGCTGAGCCGAGACCGGATCGCGCTGCTAAGCAGCGTCAGCACCTCGAACAACGTCTGGGTTTCTGACGGCACAGCGGCAGGCACTCAACTCGTCGACGACTGGGCCCAGTCGCCGTTCTTGCAGCAAACCAAGCCGAGAATGATCTCGGACTCACGTCTCGGGCTCGTGCTCAACGACCCAATGCTCGGCATCGAACTCCACAGCTTTGACGGCACGGGGCCTGCAGAAGTCCTGGCAGACCTATCGTCCGGCAGCTCACGACCATCGAGTTGGATGCGCGCCGGCAACAAGATCTTCATCACGGCCTACAACGACATCTACGGGCGAGAGCTCTTGGCAATCGACACCTCGCTACTGCAGGATTCTATCGTTGCATCGATAGGCTACGGCTGCGCTGGATCCGGAGCTGCGCCACCGCGCCTGTCGACGACCAACGGTGCGAGCGCGAGCACCGGCACAATCGACCTAGAACTGGTCGGCGCACAGCCCAACGCGTTGGCGATCATCGGCCTTGCCGCTGAGGACGCCGCTATCGCGGCAGGAACTGGGACAGGCCCCACCGCCAGCAACTGCCCGATCTGGCTAGGCGGCAGCCCCGTGGCCGTCGCCGTCACCTGCGATGCGGCGGGCCGCGCAACCCTCCCGCTTCCGGTCACACCGGCGCTGTTTGGCATGAGGTTCTTTGCCCAGGGATTTGCGGTCGACCCAAGCGGCCCGCTGCTCGGCTTCTTGTCGACAACAGCCGGACTCGAAGTGCTCATCGGCCCATAGGCGGAGCGGCCGCGAGACTGGACGATCGCCAGCTAGTGTAGTGCATCCGATATAGGGGGCATTCTGCGGGCGCGAAGGCGTTCGTCGCACGGCCGGCGGCGGACCTAGAAAACAGTCAGGAAGATCCGCGAGCAAATGGGGGTCCGAGCGCGACAGCGGCCATAGGCCTACCCTCGGCCGCAGCCACCGCATTTCTCGCGGCCAGCCTCGCCAGACCTTCGAGTTTTTTGCCACGCAGCACGATTGCGCGACGCAAGCCAGACATGAGCCACCCTCTTACCGCCAGCTTGCTGTCAGCCTCGCTGCTCGCAAGCATCACGATCGCCCCGGACGCGCGAGCTCAAGAAGGCGCTCCCGCCCGAGCAGGTCGAGCGCCACGGACCGCGACCACAGCGACGGGCCAACATCCCTACGTTGTGCTGAGCGCCGTCACGGCCGACGACGACTTCGACGCGGCCGCCCAGCACCTGGCCGCGCACCACCAAGCGCCCATCCTACGCTTCACGCCCGACAAGCTGGCCGACATCGCCCAAGACCTGCGATCTGCGCAACCCCGGCACGTCGCACTCGTCATGCGACCTGAGCAAATCGACTTCGCGTTCCAGCGCGAACTGCTGCAGCTGGCCGCAAACATCGACCAAGACCCGTTCGTGGACTTTGCATTTGGTTACATCACCGGAGCCACCGCCGACACCGCGCTAGCCCTCGCCAAGCGCGGCACCGACCGCAACGCCAAGAAGGGCAAGCTTCGCTTTGGCGAGGTCGCCGGCGGCCTCGACAAGTCGCAGCTCAACAAGTGGCCAGCATGGCTTGGCGCCACGCAGGTCGACAGCCTCCGCGTCTACTGCGCCGGCGAGAAGTCGTTCCCAGAAGCAGGGCGCGACCGTGAGTTTCTGCGAAAGAACCTGCCCGACATCGAAGGGCGCGACGTTGTTACCTTTATTGGCCATGGCTACCCGCACGAAGTGCACGGCGGCCCGGACTACAGCGACATCAAAGGCCTCAACCTAGATGGCGCCGTCGCCCTCAACGTCGCCTGCTACACCGGCACAACAGACCGCTGGTTTGAAGGCAACTACAACACTCGCAGCATGGTCGAGAAGCACGTCCCCATCGAGGAGAGCTTCTGCCTAAACGTGCTAGAGAGCGGCGTCGTCGGCTACACCGCGTATCTATGTCCACGTCCCGCCGGCCCCGAACTCGACACCGACCGTTCGGCCCTTGTGTTTGGAGGACTTTCACTCGGCGATGCCCGACGCCGCGACTATGACAAGACCGTGCTCGGCTACCTGGGCTTCGGCGAAGACGGCCTAGACCTCGCGCCCGTATCTGACGGTGCCAAGATGCCGGCCAGCCGCGACCCCGTTCGAGACATCATGCTCGAAGGCGCGACCGGCGGCGTCGTGTTCGGTGATCCGGCGTGCACTCCATTTGCAGCAACGCCGAGCAAATCGCCGGTCCAGGTGCGCCTAACGCCGACCAAGAAGGGGATCCAGGTCAAGGCAACCGTCGCCGCCAACGTGCTGTTTACGCACTGCGGGGACCAGACTGCTCGCTGGGGCAGCAGCATGGCTATGAAGGTCTACGTCCGCATTCCGCTCGAAGAACGGCACGTTACGGACTTTGTTGTCGAACGCTTGCGGATTGGCAAGACCGACGTCACCAGCCGCGTGATTTGGGCCATGGAAGAAGATCACGGCGAGCGCTTCCTGCACGCCAAGGTCAACTTTGAACGCTCGATCAAGCGAGTGAGCAAGCTTCAGCTCGATGCACGCGTCGTGACAACAAACGACGCTTCGCTCGGCAAGCAGCGCGGCGGCGAGGTGCAAAAGCCCCAGCGCGGCGGAGGCAGCCCTGGCATGGCTCCTGCGAAGGGGGACCCCTTCGCCCTCGGCAAGAAGCGCGGCGCCTCTCGCAAAGCGGTAGAAGCTGCGATCGAAGCAAATAAGATGATGTTGAAGGGCATGAGCTACAGCGCGCTGAGCGACTTCGGCAAGCTTGGCGAAGAAGGTTTCCAAGCGGCGCTCGCCCTGATCGAGTGCGGCAGGGGCAACAGCCGCACATGGCTTCTGCTCAAGGCCACGCACCGACCGGGCCTTGAGCAGAAGCTGATCGCTCTGGCATCCGGCCCGGCACTGCCGCAGTACGGCATGTGGAGCGTGCTGCGCGGCCTCGGCATCGCCGACACGCCGGCGGTGCGCACCTACATCAAGCAACGGCTGGCAACGGACCAGGACGCCGGCACGTGGATGTCGACCGCAGAAGCTGCCGGCACGCTCGGCGCCAAGGAGTTTGCCAACACCATCGGCGACCGCGTGCTCGAGTTTCGCAGTGCCTGGTCCGGCGTCGAGCCCAACCTGCTGCAGGCTCTGGCCGCGATCGGCGGCGCCGACGCCATCGCCAAGCTCGAAGCGATCGCAGCCCATCCCAAGTGCACCAACTGGAAGAGAGCCCACGCGATGCTGCAGCGGCTCGATGCCAAGGCGGCAGAGCGCGCCAAGGCGAAGCGCGGCAAGGCCAAGAGCCAGAAATCTTCGCGCTGAAGCGAAACCAGCAACCGCTGGACGGGCTGGCACAGGTCCTCGATAACGCGAGTCAATGGACAGCGTCAGTCAGTTTGTGCTCGGCTCCTCGGTTGCGACCGTCGCGCTGGGCAAGCATGTTTCGCCTAGGCGCGCGGCTCTATGGGGCGGCGTGCTCGGCACGCTGCCGGACCTCGACGTCCTGATCGACCACGGCGACGCGATCGCCGACATGATCCGCCACCGAGCGGAGAGCCACGCCCTGCTGTGGATGACGCTGGCCGCACCGCTGGCGGCATGGGGCATCGCCGCACTGCACCGCGAACGCCGCATCTACTGGCGCTGGCTGCTCGCCGTCTGGCTTGCCTGGATCACGCATGCCGTGCTCGACGCCCTGACAGTCTACGGCACGCGGCTCTGGCTGCCGTTCGATGCGACCCCCGTCTCGATCGGCAGCCTGTTCGTCGTCGACCCCGTCTACACGCTGCCTCTGCTGATCGGCACGCTATGGCTGCTGTTCGCGCGCTCGCACCATCGAGCGCGCAGGTGGAACCGGATCGCTCTAGCCGTCAGCACGGCCTACGCGATGTGGAGCCTGATCGCGCAGAGCCTCGCGACCGACGCGGCGAAAGACTCGCTGCGCGTCCAGGGGATCGAGGCCAACACGCTCATCGTCAGCCCGGCGCCGCTTCAGACCGTGCTTTGGCGGGCGCTTGCGGTCGCCGACGAATACGCATGGGAAGGCTATCGATCCCTGCTAGATAACGATCAACCGATGCAGTGGCGACGCATCGAGCGCCAGCCTGAGCTTTTGCAGGATGCTGCCACACATGCCCAAGTGCTCGCCCTGCGCGAATTTGCCAACGACGCCGTCAAAGCCCACCAAGACGGCTCGACCGTGCTCGTCAGCGATCTGCGCATGGGAGACGAGCCAAACTATGTATTCACCTTCGAAGTCGGCACGAAGCACGGCGCCGAGCCAATGGCACCGCGGCAGAAGGCGACCAAGCGCCCCTTTTCACAAAATATGAATCGCGGCCCGGCATGGCTGTGGCGGCGCATCCGCGGCCTGCGATAGAACGCAGGCGACATGATGGAAACGGGAACACGACTCGCCTGCGCCGCGACTTTCCTTACACTTACGGCACCCAGCCAGACGCCACCGATCGAGTACGAGGGCGTGCTGCAAGGCCCAGAAAAGAACGTCACCCTGCCCAAACCCAAAGGGTGGGAGTTTGACGAGGCACGAATCACGGCGCCAGCCCGCAAGCGCGGCGTGACGACGGAGATGCTCTCCACCCGAGCCGAAACGATGGCCTACGGCGAGGTCTTCATCAGCGTCTTTTGGCTGCCCGGAGCCTCGCTGACGCCACGGCTGCAAGCCATCAACGAGCGCCTCGACCACGCGCGCCGCAACCCCACGAAAGCAAGCGAACGAACACTCGACCTCGAGCCCATCGTCCACGCAACGTATCCGGCCGTACACGAAGAGGGCTTTACCAAGGCCAAGCCACTGACGATCTACGTCAACGGGGACTCCAACGCACGCGCCAAGCTTCTCCACCAGGACGACGAAGTGGACGTCCTTCGCGACACCGGCATGGCCAGGATGGTAGCCCGCGCGGTTCATGCAGATCACAAGGCGGACCGGGCACTATTCGCATCGCAGCTGCACAAAGCCCTCGTCGAGTCCATCCTGCCAAGGAGCGAAAAATGGCTGCTTCGCGGCGAAGCTCACTTGGTCTGGGGCGAAACGTACACCGGGCGCAAGCTTCCCTACGTGCGCAATCAGAGCCTTTACGCGGTCAGCAGGCTGCAGCTGGACCTTGCCGAATGCCGCAAGCGCGCCCTCCAAGACTTCGATTCGAGCGTCACAGAGAGCTGCGCTGGCTGGCGCGCGTACTTTCGCTTGGCCCCCGGCAAACACAAGAAAGCCTGGAAGGCCTATCTCGCCAACCTACGCACCACGGTCGACGGCGACACCGCATTCGAGCAGCTGATCGCGTCCCTCGACAGCAAAGACCTGCACCGCGAGGCCCGCAAAGTGCTCTCCAAAAAGTTGAAGCCAGCCGAGAAGTAGACGGCCACGGCGACTTCCTCTTACGCTGCGCGAGCTACGTCGTTCGACCCGTCCACTTGGAGGCCCCGTGTCCGCCACTGACTCGCCATTCTGGAATCCCAAGACTGAAACGCTGCCCAAGGAGCAACTGCGCGCGCTGCAGCTGGCCAAACTGCAGCGGCTCGTCGCCCGCGCATGGCACGACTCACCGTTCCATCGGCGCCTCTATGAAAAAGCCGGTGTCAGCCCCGACCAGATTCGCTCGCTTGACGACCTCCGGCGACTGCCGTTCATGACGCGAGAAGACTGGATGGAATGCCAGGCCAGCAAGCCGCACTTCGGCGACATGTTGACGCGCCCAGAAGGCGATGCAATTCGCTACCACCTAACGTCTGGAACGTCTGGCCGACAGCCCCTTCGCGTGTTGGACGGCCGCAAGGACTGGTCGTGGATTGCCGACATGTGGTGCTACGGCTTTTGGGGCTTTGGCATTCGCCCATCGGACAAGGTGTTCTTCGCTTTCAGCTACGGCTCGTTCATCGGCTTTTGGGGCGCTCACTACTGCTGCGAGAAGATGGGCACGCTGACGCTGGCCTCGGGAAACATGACAACCGAACAGCGCGTCAAACAGATCGTCGAAATGGGCGTCACCGTCGTCTGCGCAACCCCGACATATGCGCTGCGCATGGGTCAAGCGGCCGAGAAGATGGGCATCGACCTCAAAAAGGACGGCAAAGTGCGACGCGTCGTGGTGAGCGGCGAGCCGGCCGGCTCCATCCCCGCGGTCAAGCAGATGATCGAGGACATGTGGGGCGGCAAGTGCGGCGACACCGC
>JBGCDH010000019.1:0-101859 GCA_045105235.1 Planctomycetota bacterium
TTGCGGCCGGCCACCAGTTCGATCTCGGCGCGGTCCTGATTGGCGCGCGCGGCGCGACGGACATCCCGCGAGACCACCAGCTCCCCGTTGCACCAGACCTTGATCGCGTCGTCCGAGCCAAGCGCGATGCGCATGCGCCTCACCGTCGCCGTGTTGATTTCACGCTGGAAGTAGACCGCGTACGAACCTTCTGGCAGCGAAAGCACAGCGCCGTCGACAAAGGCCGTTTCGTTTCGCCACGCTTCCTCAGCGGGCGCACCGTCTATCTCAGGGGCGAACGAACGCGCGAACAGCTCGGCCGATGCTCCCGGATACGCCACACTTTGCTGCCAGGGCGAGAGCTCGGCGGGCTTCATCCCCTTCGCGTCGCGGCGCAGCTGCGCGGCCGTCACACGCTCCCATTCCTGCTGCTGTCGATCGAGGGCTTGGTCGGGCCCAAACATCTCGCGCTCCGCGACAGCGACCTGCGTGCGTAGGTCATCGCGGCGTGCGCGTGCAGACTCACCTGCGAGATACCGCATCGTCGGCGCGAGCGCACCGGCACGCCGCGGCCCACCCGTCTCCGAGCTCTGGTCAAAAAATGAAAAGAAGCGGTAGTAGTCTCGCTGCGAGATCGGGTCGTACTTGTGGTCGTGACAGCGAGCACACTCCAACGTCATCCCTAGCCAAACGGTGCCGACGGTTTCCGTGCGGTCAAAGCCGTTCTCGATGCGCGTTTCTTCTGCAATTCGCCCCCCTTCCCCGTTGTGGGCGTTGTTGCGCAGAAAGCCCGTCGCGAGGATCTGATCGGAGGATGCGCTCGGAAGCAGGTCGCCGGCCAGCATCTCTTCGGTCAAGCGATCGAAGCGCACGTTTTGATTGAGAGAACGCACCAACCAATCGCGCCACGGCCATGCATTGCGCGTTGGATCCGCCTGAAAGCCATCCGTATCGGCGTATCTAGCCGCCTCGAGCCACGGCCAGGCCATGCGCTCGCCGTAGTGCGGAGACGCGAGCAGAGCATCGACGATGCGCTGATAGTGGGCATCACTCGGATCCGCCTCAAACGCCGCAACGGTCGCGACTGCCGGCGGCAAGCCCGTCAGATCGAGCGACACGCGCCGAATCAGATCACTCGGCGACGCCGCCTCGTTCGGCTGAACGCCCGCACTCGCGAGCCGCGCCGCAACAAAGCTGTCAACGCCGTTCTTCGGCCAAGCACTGTCCACCGCGCCATGAGCAGGCAGATCGGCGTCAGGCGCAGCCGAAACCGGCCCAAACGCCCAATGCGTAGACCAACTTGCACCGCTCGCAATCCACCGACGCAGCACTTCGACTTCGGCTTCGCTCAACGACAGCTTGCTGTCGCTAGGCGGCATGTGCTTTTTATCATCCACCGGCGCCGAGACCCGCGCAAACAGCTCGCTCGCCGCCGGATCGCCGGGCTGCACGATCGCGTAGCCATCGCGCGGCCGCATCACCTCGCTGCGTACGTCGAGTCGCAACCCCGCCTTGCGCGCGCCCGCGTCCGGCCCATGACACGCAAAGCAGCGGTCTGAGAGAATCGGCAGCACGTCGCGCGCAAACGACACTTCTTGCGCGACCAGCGACGGCAACAAGCCCAGCAGAAGTAGCCCGCGCGATCTGTTGAGCACAATCAAGCCAGGATCTCCCGCACGACCCGCGCCTTCTCGACGCCCGTCAAGCGCTGTTCAAGACCTTGAAACGGATATGTAAGCTGCTCGTGATCAAAGCCGAGCAGGTGCAGGATCGTCGCGTTGAGATCGCGCACGTGCACGCCGCCGTCTACGACGTTGTAGCCGTAGTCGTCGGTCCGCCCGTGCTCCAAACCCGCGCGCACTCCGCCGCCGGCCATCCACATCGTGAAGCAGCGACCGTGGTGGTCGCGGCCACTGCGGGGATTGCCGATCTGCCCCTGACTGTAAACGGTTCGGCCAAACTCACCGCCCCAGACAACAAGCGTGTCCTCGAGCAGACCGCGACGCTTGAGATCCGTCACCAGCGCCGCCGAGGCCTGATCGGTATCGCCGCACTGTGCGCGCAGCTCGCGCGTCATGTTGAGGTGCTGGTCCCACCCGCGGTGAAACAGCTGCACAAAGCGCACACCGCGCTCCGCCATGCGGCGGGCCAGCAGGCAGTTGGCGGCGAAGGTACCGGGCCGCCTCGCATCCTCGCCATAGAGCGCAAACGTGCTCTCCGGCTCGTCCGACAAATCCGTCAAGTCCGGCACCGAGGTCTGCATCCGGTAGGCCATCTCATACTGCAGAACGCGCGTTGCGATTTCAGGGTCACCCGTCGCTTCTTGGCGCAGACGATTGAGGTCGGCGAGATCGTCGAGCATGCCGCGACGCGCCTGCAGATCGTCGCCGGCTGGATCTCGAAGGTAGAGAACCGGGTTCTTGCCGGCGCGAAGCTGCACGCCCTGGTGATTGCCCGGCAAGTAGCCGCTCGCCCACAGGCGCGAGAACAGCGGCTGTCCGGGGTTCTTGCCCGTGCCCTGCGACAGCAACACCAGGTAGGCCGGCAGATCGCGGTTGTCGCTGCCCAAACCATAGCTCAACCATGCGCCGAGGCTCGCCTTGCCCGGCAGCTGGTCGCCGGTGTTGATCAGCGTGATGCCTGGGTCGTGGTTGATCGCCTCCGTATGCACGCCCTTGAGAATCGTCAGGTCGTCAACGATGCGCGCCGTATGCGGCAGCAGCTCGCTGACCCACGTGCGATGTTCGCCATACTGCGCAAACTCAAACGGCGGCGCGACGACCGGAAAGCTCGACTGGCCCGCGGTCATGCCGGTCACGCGTTGGCTACCGCGAACCGACTCCGGCAATTCCGTATTGTGCAAGCGCCGCATGACGGGCTTGAAGTCAAACAGGTCAATCTGCGACGGCCCGCCCGATTGGAACAGGTAGATGACACGGCGAGCCTTCGGCGCAAAGTCGGGACCGCGCGGCCCCGCGGACGGCGAGCGCGACGACGGCGACATCCCCTGCCCCAACGACGCGATTGCGGCGGCACCGAGCCCACCGGCCAAGCGTCCGCAAAGCGCGCGTCGCGTCAGCAGCCTCTGCAATTCGCTAGCGTGCATGTTCATCCGCGGGTCACCGTTTCACTGAGGTTGAGTAGCAAGCGTGCGACTTCAGCCAGAGCCGCGTGCTCGATCGGGTCCAAGCCGCTTGCGCGCGGGGATTCGCCTACGGACAGCAGCGCGTCGCAGAGTTTGGGCGAGGCGCGAAAGCGGTCGAACTCGCGCGCATGGGCGCGGCGCAGCACCGCCATTTCGGGCTTACTTGGAGCGCGCGAGGTGACCAGGCGGAAACCGAAGCGCAGCCTTTCGTCAAGCTCCTCGCTGGCCTCCAGCATGCGCGCCCCCATCTTGCGCGCCGCTTCGACAAAGCCCGTTTCGTGAAGCAAGACCAGCGCCTGCAGCGGTGTATTGGTGCGGCCACGGCGCGCCGAACAGAGTTCGCGATTGGGTGCGTCAAACGCAACCATCGACGGCGGCGGCACCGTGCGTTTCCAGATCGTATACAGGCTGCGTCGGTAGAGCTGCGCGCCGTGATCCTGCCGATAGACCTGCTCGGTCGCCGGCGTGCTGCCGAAGTGGCTCATCTCGCGCCACAGGCCATCCGGCTGGTACGGGCGCGCACTCGGGCCGCCGAGCTGCAAATTCAACAGGCCGCTAACTGCAAGCGCCTGGTCACGGATGAGTTCGGCCGCTAGCCGGAACGACGGCCCTCGTGCGAGCAGGCGATTGTCGGGATCGAATCGCCGCAGCCCCGCGTCGCCCACATTCGACGCGCGCTGATAGGCATCGGACAACACGATCCGACGCAGCATGGCCTTGACGTCCCAACCGCTCGCCACAAACTCGACCGCGAGCCAATCCAGCAACTCGGGGTGGCTTGGCGCTTCGCCCTGCGTGCCAAAGTCCTCGCTGGTTCGCACGAGACCGATGCCGAACAGCATCTGCCACAGTCCATTGACCGCAACGCGCGCTGTCAGCGGATGATCCGGCTGCACGAGCCAGCGCGCGAGACCGAGCCGGTTGCGGGGCGCGCCTGCCGGCATCGGCGGCAACGCGTCGGGCGTGCCCGGCTCGACACGGGCAAGCGGCAGGTCGTAGCGACCGCGACCGAGCACATGCGTAGCGCGCGGTTTCGCCATCTCCTGCATCACCATGACGGTCGTGATCGGGCTCGCTTCGATCTTGGCGATCGTCGAGCGCAGCGTCGCCTCGCGCTGGCGCAGGCCATCTAGCGACGGTGCGATGCGTCGGTAGTAGCCAGCCAAAACCCGCTGCTCCGTTTCGCTGCATGCGCTCGGCTCAACCGCCAGCGCCGCCAAGACGTCGGGCGGCAGCCCCGCCTCGAGCTGGCGGAAGTAGAAACCGCCCGGGCCGCCGTCGTTGACGATCTTGACGAGCAATTCGTTGTCGCCCTCGCGCAGATCGACGGTGCGCAGATCCTGATCCGCAGCAACCGCGCCGCGCCGGTTGTCGTCGACGATCGGCGCACCGTTGCACCAAACGCGGATCGCATCATCGGCGCCAAAGGACCAGCGCACGCTGGTCGCGTCCGCGGCGATGATCCGCCGGTAGAAGTAGTAGGCACTCCGCCGCCCCCGCAGCGTGTGAATGTTGGCGTCGGTGAGGTCCGTGCGCTCCTGCCAGACACGGCTGCCGTCGTCGGCGATTGCGTCTGTGTCGACCGACGTCAGGGGCACATGGTTCTTGGCAAACGCTTCATCCGCGTTGGCGGCCTGATAGGGGCCTGCGGACCACCATCCGCCAAGATCGGGCGTCGAGGCCGGTTTCGCGCGCCGATCGCGCTGCCATGCGCGCCGCGCGGCGTCCAGCGCTTCGTCCGGCTCAAGGAGCTTGCGTTCGCACTGCGTCAACTCGTCGCGCAATTTGGACAGAAGACGAAGCTGCTCGTCATCATGCACAGGCAAGAATGGCACCGAATTGCGGCCGCCATCGCCATCGTTGCCCTTGTCCGTGATGGTGTTGAAGTACGCAAAGAAGCGGTAGTAGTCCTTTTGGCTGAACGGATCGTATTTGTGGTCGTGGCACTGCGCGCAGCCAAGCGTCAGCCCCATAAACGCCGTCGCCGTGGTCTTGACGCGGTCCGCAACGTAGGCGACCCGGTACTCCTCTGCGATCGTGCCGCCCTCATGCGTATTCATGTGGTTGCGGTTGAAGCCCGTCGCGATGCGCTGCGACAGCGTGGCATCCGGCAACAGATCGCCTGCGAGCTGCTCGACAACGAATTGATCGAACGGCAGGTTGCGATTGTAGGCGTCGATCACCCAATCCCGCCAAGCCCACATGTGCCGACCGCCGTCAATGGAATAGCCGTTGGTGTCGGCGTAGCGCGCCAGATCCATCCAGCGCAGCGCCATGCGTTCGCCGTATTGCGGGCGCGCGAGCAGCTGATCAACGAGCCGGGCAAAGGCGTCGGGGCGGCCATCCGCGACGAAAGCGGCGACTTCGTCCGGCGTCGGCGGCAAACCGATCAGGTCTAGAAACACACGACGCGCAAGCGTCTCGCGGCGCGCCGGCCCCGCCATCGCGAGTTCGGTCGACGCCAACCGCTGCGCAACAAACGCATCGATGGGCCCAACAGCTCCCGCCGCTGACGGAACATCGGGCGCACGCGGCGACCGGAAGGCCCAGTGCTCGGACGGACTCTGCGCCAGGGCAGGTCCACAGGAGAGCAGCAGGCAGGTAGCCGGCAGCCAACGAAGCGATCGACATGGCATAGCCCGATGCTATCAGCGCGTGCCGGCTCCACTAGCCCGCTTCCCCGCATCCGAGAGGTCCCACTACCGTGGCAGACGCACCTCGACAGTCCCCTCGAGCTGCGCCCCCGGCAGACTCACCGGACCAAGTTCCACATCCTTGTCAGAAGCCGGCAACGAGACGAGCACGCGGAACGCACCGTAGGGCGCCGGGTACAGCTCGCAGGCGCCGCTGACGGTGTCTGTTCGCAGCCCGCCCGGATGGGAATAGCCCTTGCCGAAGACCTTTACCTTGACGTCAGAAACCGGCTTGCCGTCCGCGTCGACCAGACGCAGCTGGATACGACGCAGCGGGAAGTCGACACGCACCTCCCGATCGCCTCCTGGCTGCAGCTGCCAGACGTCCGGCAGCACAATATGGAACCAACCCGGCCCCGACTGCGCAGGATACGTATAAGAAAATCCGTAGGTGCCCGCGGGCACAAGACCTGAGAAGACACCGTCGGCATTGGTGCCAACGCGCATCATCCCAGGCCAGCCGGGCTCCTTGCGGCGCAAGAAGCAGTGAACATCTGCGAGAGGTTTGCCCGCGGCGCGCACAGTCCCGCGCAGCGTTCCGGGCAGCAGGTGGGCAACATCCGCATCCACCTGCTCTTGCTGCCCCGCAGCCAGAGCCACCGTCTGCAGCGGCAGCACAACGTAGTTCGCACTGACGGGGCTCGTGCGGAGCCAGTAGCGGAGCGACACCGACCACTCCCCCGCCTCGAGGGCACCTATGGAGTAACGACCATCCTCGGCAACCGCCACGGGATCCGGCGAGGGCAGGCCCTCCGACTCGAGCACAATCTCAACCGGCTTGCCGCCGGCGCGCGATACTTCGCGCAGACGCGCAACCGCCTCCATGGGCCCGATGACGCCAGCCACCCCGCCTGCCCGCGTGACCTGCACTCTGTGCACGCTCGCCGACGCGTGCACCGTGAGAGCCCCGACACTCGCCACATGCTGCTCGCCACGCACGCGCACGTAGAACTCGCCCCCAGGCGAGCGCAGCGTTGCGCGACCGTCCTGATCGGTGTGAACCGTCGCATAGCAGAGATGGCTCGCGCGCATCGAACGACCGCAGTTGCGCAGCTCCGTGACTTTCGTCGCGGCATCTAGCGGCGCATCGCGAAGCGCGATCAGCAGCTGCACTTCGCTGCCCACCATCGGCCGACCCTCCATGTCCTGCACCTGCACCGTCGTTTCGATGGGCGGTGCAAGTGCAACACGCACGGGCGCGCCCTCGACTTCGGGCAGCTGCTCAAAGCGCACCAAACCGCTTGCCGCGACTCCAGCGTCGCGCGGCAATGCCAGCACCGCGTAGTGGCCGGCCGCCAATCGATCGAGCGCGCACATGCCATTTTCATGACGCCCGCGCTGCGTCAGACGTGGCTCCGGCCTCACGCCCACTCGACCAACAAACGCAAACAGCGTGTAGTCCTCCACGGCTAGGCCAGCCGCGTCGACAACCTGCACCTGCTGGCCGACGCGTTCGCGCATCACCACACGCACACCTTTCTGCCCCCACACCAAGCGGGTGTCGAAGCCAGGCTCCACGCATTCGAAGCGAAGCTCTGGATCGAGAACGGTCATCGCCGCACCGGCCTTGGCATCTCGCCGCTCAGGAATCGGTGCGGCGCGATGAATGCGAAAGCTGCCATCCTCGTTCGAACGGCCTTTGCCGCGGGCGCCGTCCCCCATGACGCTCAGCTCCAACCCCGCAACGGGGCGCCCGGCACGATCGACGGCGACTCCCACAATGTCGGTCGCCGGATCCGGACGATCGACAACAATGCGCAGCGCATGCTCTGACTCGCCAGCGACGAGCTGCGCGGTGCGCGGCTCGACCAACGGCCCGGTATTCTCTGCAGCAATCCACCACTCGCCCGGATACGCCACGCCTTCGAATGCATACCGACCGGCGGCGTCCGTTTGCGCCCGCAGCGTGTTCTGGGTGTCGATCGCTGAGGTCAGGTGCTTTTCGAGCCCGAGGTTCAAGAGCTTGAGTTCGACTCCCTCGACGGGCGCACCTTCGCGGTCGACGACTTCACCCGCAACGCGGATCGCCGGCAGCATGTGCACATCGCCGAGATCGACCACACGGCCGATCTCCGGCGCCGCCCACGAGCCGGCTCTGGTCACAAAACCATCTGCGCGCGCAACAAGATGAAGCGCGTCGGACCATGCATCGTGCCGGCACGCAAGTTCGAACCGCCCATCGGCTTCGGTGACCGCATCCGCGGCGATGGCGGGCGCCGCAGCCCCGGTAGGCGTGACGGCGAGCTCGAGCTCGCAGCCCACAACAGGCTGCTTGTCTTCCCCGAAAACGCAGCGCCCGCGCACGACGAACGTCGGCTCCTCGGCCGCAACATCCGGGTCAGATGGCGCCACGTTCACGGCCAGACGCTCGGGAGCGTTCTGCGCCTCCGGATCCGCGGACAAGCCGCCGGCAGCCGATGCGGCCGGCGCATCACCGCCAGACGTTGGTGTCGGCAAATTGGCGACCGGCGCTTCGGCCGAAAACCGCCACAGCAACAAACCGGCGACAAGCACCGCAACAGCGACCAAAATGCGAAGCATGCATGCATCCTACGAAATGCGGCAACGCCATCCGCATGGAGGATTCGAGGATGCGAGACGACTCCCACCCGACACTGACCGGTTCTTCCCGCATCGCAAACGCTTTCGGCTTTTGCGCGCCCCGTCGATCGGTGGGTCGAAACGCGCGAGATCTGCACAGCCAAAACTTTTCGCCGCCGAATGAATCCCGAAGGCCGCCTGCGGCAAGTTGCCTCGTGAACGCGATGCACTCATCCGAACACAACTACGAAGCCGTGCTCGAGCACGTCACCTGGGTCCAGCGGCTCGCCTACCGCCTCTGCGCCGACGCGGCGCAAGCGGAAGACGTGAGCCAGGAATCGCTGCTCAGCGCATTCCGCGCGCCGCGCCGGCAGGGCTCCGCGCTGCGTGCCTGGCTGGTTGGCGTCGTGCGCAATCAGGCGCGCATGGCGAAACGGACCTCGATCCGTCGACAGAACACCGAGGCCGCGGCGCTACCGCCGGCCGAAGCCGCCTCGCCCGCCGAACTGGTCGAACGCCTCGGCACCCAGCGCCAGGTTGTCAAGGCGGTGACCGAACTGCCCGAAATCTATCGAACCGCGCTGCTGCGCCGCTACTTCGATGATCTGGGTCCGCGTGAAATCGCCGACATCGAAGGTGTGCCGGAAGCGACCATCAAGACGAGGCTTCGTCGCGGACTCGAGACGCTTCGCGAGCAGCTGGCCAACGAGTTCGACGACGACGTGAAGCGGCCCAGCAAGCTGTTCGCAGCGCTCGCTCCGATTGCGGGCGTCGAGCTTCGTCGGCAGCAGGCGGCCGCAGCATCCAGCACGGCCGCGGCAGGCGCTGCGTCATCGCCCATCCGCACCGTCGCCTGGCTCACAGCCGGCTGCGCAGCCTGCACGATCCTTGCGATCGGCTACCGATCCCTGAGCGGCAGCGAGGCGGCCACGAGCACGCCAGCGGCGGCGGCGGCAACTTCTGCAGCGACTTCTCGAGCATCTGCTACAAACGCGAACACGGCACCGGCGACCGCGGCTCCGACTACGCCCGACCCCGCCGACCGCGCGCGCACGGCACGCACTCGCCCGCGCCAAGACGACAGCGACGTTGCGGCCAATCCCAACCGAGCGCACGAGCCCATGTTGGTCCGCGTCACGGCGCAGGACGTTCATGGCCTACCGGCCCCCGCGCTATCGGTCGTCGCCAGCGATTTTGCCGAACGTGGCGAAGCGCCTAGCGCGCGACACCGCACGCCTCGCGTCGTCGGAGAAACCGCGGTGGACGGCACCTGCACGTTCCGCCAGCAGGTGAAACTGACCAAGCTAGAAGCGCAAACCGACGGCTGGACGACCGTCGTTGCCGGCACCGTTTTCCCCTACGGCCAGGCCGCGGAAGTCCGCATCGTCGTAGCGCGCGAACGCGAGATTGCCGGCATCGTCACGGACATGTCGGGCGCCGTGATACCCGGAGCGAACATCGTCTATCGATCGGCCTCGACGCTCGGGGCTCGCATTGGCGCGCCGCTGGATCAGGCAAGCCGTCGCAGCTGGCGGACCACGAGCGATCGCTCCGGCAGCTTCCGTTTTGAGAACGTGCCCGAACTTCCGAAAGCGGGCCTTTGGATCGAAGCATGGGACCGCGAGTCTCACCACGCTCGCATCGCGGACCGCGGCGACGTCACGACAACATGCAGCATGAGGCCCCTTGGTCCTGCTACTCGCTGGATCCAAGGAGTGGTGCGCAGCGCCGATGGCAGCACCGCTGCAGGCGCCGCCGTGACGTTGGGGAACCGCACCGTGCTCTGCGATGCGCGCGGCCGTTTCCGACTCGACGCGGGCCGTCAACCGGACGCCGATCGCATCTGGGCCACGGTGCGCGGGATGTCCCCGACCGCTTCGGATCGCCCGCAAGCAGGATGGCCCAAGACCCTAGAACTATGGGTGCGAGAGCCCCTCCGCACGATCTCGGGGCGCATCGTAGACAGCACCGGCCGCGCCCGCGCCAACGTGCACGTCGACATCGCCGCGCCCACGGCCCTGGCGATCTTGCCAAACCCCAAGAGCGGCAGCTATCGCGCGGTCGCGCTCGAACAGCTGGCCCTCGGCGCCAGCACCCGCGTGGCAACGGACCAGCATGGTCGCTTCGAACTGCGCGGCCTCGCCGATCGCAGCTACACGCTGGTTCTACGAGACCCTCGCACGCTCGCCATCGCGAGCGTCGGTCCTTTCCCAGCCGACACGCACCAGCTCGCATGCACGCTTCCTTCGCCGGCTGACACCGTGCGTGTCGCCGGATTCGTCAGCGACGAGCAAGGCCAACCGATTCGCGGCGCGCAGGTCTTCGTTCGACATGAGCTTGCAAGCGGTGCGGGGGACGCGAGCGCGAGCATCGGTTGCCAGACGGACGCGTCCGGATCGTTCGCCTTTGCCCAAGCTATGCCACGCGCAGCTCGCCTGTCTGTGTCTGCAGGCGGCAGCTACACGTCCATCGACTTCGCCTTGCGCGAGCACCAGCGGCCGGACGACCTGAGGCTCGCCCTCGAGCCCGCCGGCAGTTTCTACCTCACGCAGGCCGCCGTCGACGACTCCCCGCCGAGCGACGGCTTCACGCTCGAGGACGCCAACGGCAACGCAGTCGTGCTGCAGCGAAACGAAGGCCAGCTCACGTTCACCATCGCTCGCGGCTCGTTCTCCGGCAACCGCTCACCGGTCTATCGCGCCCCCGTCGGCACGCACGTGCTCGTCCTGTGGCGCCGCGACAAGCAAATAAGGCGCATCGTGCTCGACGTGCGCCGCGGGCCGCCCGCCCGAATCGACGTCTAGCGGACCGCCCGCAGACGCCCCCTTCCTCCGTCACCGAATCGAGAGACTCCATCATGAAGAACCTAGCTACCGCTCTATTCGCACTCCTGCCGCTCGCCACTACGCTGGCCCAAGACGCCCCGACCGCGCCGCCGCAGGAGCCGCAAACGCCAACGGCCGCCGAACGCGAACAGCTTCGCGTCGAGCTGGTCGAGATGGCGCGGCTCGACCAACTGCACCGCACACCAGTGTCCTGGGGCACTACCGACCCAAAAGAACTAGCGCGCCTCGAAGCGCTTGACGACGACGCGCAGTTGGAAGAGACCAAGCGGCGCTGGCGCGAACGGGTGCGCTTGCCCAAGAGCCAAGAGGATGAGTTGATGGCCAAGCAGCGCCTTCTCGACAAGGCCAACTTCGACAAGCTGATTGGCTGGATCCGCAGCTACGGCTACCCAGACCCCAAGCGTCTCGGCATCGATGCCCCGCCCCCCGTCGTGGTCCTGATCCACGCCGATCTCGAGTGGTTTGCGCCCGTGCGCGACGTCCTGCTCGCAGAGGCCAAAGCGGGCCGACTCAACCCCAAGAAGTTCGCCGCGGTCAGCGACCGCAAAGCGCAGCACGCCGGCGGACGCCAGCTATACGGAATGTGCCGTCGCTTCGACTCCAAGCGCAACGTCGTGCTGCCACCAGAGATCGAGGACATCGACGCCACCAATCGCGCCCGTGCGGCCCTCGGCCTCGAACCACTCACCGAATACCTGATCGTCCCGGCCAAGGGCGCAGCCGTCGACAACGCGAAGAAATAGAAGCCGCAGCCGCGGTCATGCAAGTCCTCTTGCAGTGACCGCATCCGCGAGCATGCTATCGCAATGGTCCATGCGTTGACTTCCATTCGCCTGATCGCTCGAACGACAGCATGGCTTGCCGCCGCAACGCTCCTGGTGACAACAGGCGCTGCGCAAGAGCCGGCGACAGCGCCCACGGATCTGCAGCCATTGCTCGCAACGATCCTCGACAAGCACGGCGTTCCGGCGCTGGGCGTGGCGGTGATCGTCGACGGCAAGCTTGCGGCGATTGGCGTCGATGGCGTGCGCCGTCGCGGCCACGCAGACCCGGTCACAACCGAAGACCGCTGGCACCTCGGTTCCTGCACCAAGGCAATGACTGCCACGCTGCTTGCCCGCCAGGTTGCTGCCGGCAAGCTGACGTGGTCGGCAACGGTCGCCGATACGATGCCGGATCTTCGCGATGGCATGCACGAAACAGCGCGCTCGATCACCGTCGCACAACTCCTGCAGCACCGCGCGGGCGTGCCGGCAGGGCCGTCCAGCAGCCTTTGGAATGAGCTCTATCGATACGAAGGCAGCGACGCCGACGCGCGCACGGCGGTTGCCGCCGAGCTGCTCGGGCGGCCGGTGACGGACCGCGGCAGGCGCTATCTCTATTCGAATGCCGGCTACATGATTGCCGGAGCCGTTGCCGAGCGCGTCGACAGCACGAACGATCCCAGCCGCAGCTGGCAGCAGCTGATGCGTGATGAGATCTTTGCACCGCTGGGCATGAACACTGCGGGCTTTGGGCCACCCGGCCCGCGCGAGCAGCCAACGCAGCCATGGGGGCACGCCAACAAAAGCAGCCCACCGCTCTACCGCGACAACCCGACGTCGATGGGCCCAGCCGGCACCGTGCACGCGAGCCTGCGCGACTGGGCGCGGTTTGTGACGCTTCATCTCGGCATCCATGCGGTGGATGGCAGCGAGCATCCACTCCGCAAGCTGCCGCTCCACGACCTGCATACGCCGCCGGCAGACGGCGGCGGCGGCGGCGGCGGCGGATACGCGCTTGGCTGGGCCGTGTGCGAGCGCAGGTGGGCGCCCGGCCAGATCTTGACGCACAGCGGCTCCAACACCATGTGGCACTGCGTCGCCTGGCTCGCCCCCGAGATCGACTTTGCCGTGCTCGTGACATGCAACCAGGGCGACGCAGCAGCGGCGTGCGATGCCGTTGCGGCCGCGTGCATCGCTCGCTTTCGGTAGGAAGCTAGACCGTTCATCAGCGCGCAATTTCTGCGAGACGCGCTAGGCTGCCGACATGAGAAAAATTGCGGGGCTGCTGGCGAGTCTATGCACTGCGACGAGTGGAGCGCACGCCCAGCAGCAGCAGCAGCAGCAGAACCAGCCGCAGCGAACGGCGATCCAAAGGCTCACCGCTGACGATTGGCACGTGCGCAACGACGCAGCGCGCGAGCTTCTGGCGGCCACGGAAAAGGAATCCGACATCGCCGCCCTGCTCACCGTCTTGGAGCAAGACTGGGACTGGGCCCCGGACACCCCTACACGCCCACGTGCGGAGGACGAGCGGATCCGCCTACCGCGGGGCAAAAGCGGGGATCCGGTTCTTTCCCATGCGTTCACCCAGACCATATCCGCGTCAAACGTCTACTGCCGCCGCCCACGCTTTGCGCCAAACGATGCCAGCGACCTAGACGTTCCGGCACATGCCCACGACCTGGCTGCCATGGTGCTGCGCCATCGATATCGCGACGACCTGGAATTTGCCGAGCTCCGATTCGCGCCAACGACTCTGGGGCGCGCGTCTGCGTGGCTGCTCAGCAAACGCCCAACGACGAAGGCTATCGCCGCACGCATTGTTGCAGAGGGAGCTGAACATCATCTTGCCCAGGCGCTTTGGTGCCAGGGCGGCGCGTTCCGCGAGCAGCTGCACGAACTGCTGCAACACGATGACGAACACGTGCGATCGGCCGCCATCGGCACGCTCAACACGGGTCTTCTCGATCGCCCAGAAGGATACACAAAGGTCTTGGATCAGGCCCTCTATGCCCTCGGCGGAACCGCACGGGCCAACGCCTGCGTGCTGCTGCTCATCCACGAAGACAAGCGGCTCCTTGCGACGCGCCTTGCGCAGGTTCTTCCCAGCATGGGCCGCTCGAAGCGCCGTCGCGCGCTCGCTCTCTTGACCGTGCTTGGCGAACATGCGAAGCCGGCGTTCGCAGTCCTTTGCGACGCGTTCTCCGACGCGATGAGGAATCGTCGCTATGCGCTGCGGACCATGTGCCAGCTAGATCTCAGCCGCGCGCAGCGCCTAGAAGCACTCTCGCAAGCGATGCCGCTGCTAGACCATCGCGACGACCAAACCCAGACACTGGCATTCGACCTATTGGCGAAACACTCGGGCGATCTCCAACCCTCGCCGATCACCGCCTTGCAGCGCATGGTCAGCGCCGCAGAACCGCCGCCGATTGCCTCGCGCGTCCTTGGATTGCTGCATCGAATGAACGCCATACCCAGCGAAATGAGCACAGCCGACAAAGCCGCCTTGGCTGGGGCAAAACTGGAGACCCTGGACACCTGGCTCGCCACCCTCGACGAAGGCCGCAAGGGCGCGGTCGCTCTCATCCCAGCGCTAGAACGCCAGGTGTGGACAGAGCCGCGCAAGCAAGTGGTCGCGCTGCTCGGCCGCAAGCATCAAGCGCTCATGCACGAGTGGCTGCAGCATCCGTCCATGTGCATTCGAGGTGCTGCCCTATGGAGCATGAAGGACGTCGACAATCCGCATGTGCCGACGAAGGAGCTTGTGGACCTTCTGCAGAATCAGAGGCTCAGCACGCGTGTCGTGCTCGACCGCCTGGAGCAGCGCCAGGACGCCCATGCATACGCCGAACACATCACAAAGCACCTGCTCACGAGCGGCGAAACGAGCCAGCTGAACTACTACATCAAAAGGGTGACGCTGCCGGCGCGGATCAAGCTGTCTGTATTCGATACGGCGTTGCGGCACGGCATCGGATGGCAAGCTCTCCAGTCGATGACGCACGAAGAGCAGCTGGTGGAATGGCGCAGGCTCTGGGAACCGCAGGCCGCAGAAGACACGCGCATCGCCATGCTGCAGACCCTCTGCACGATCGGCCCCGAGACCGACGCCGAGGTGCAGCTGATCTTGGGCTACCTGCAGCAACAACGTTACGGCCGTCAAAAGCTCTACAACGCCCTGACCGCGTGCCCACACTGGCCACGCAAGCTGCGCGACGGCTTGCGCAACCTCAGAGACACCGCCACGCCGGGCACGCCCATCCGCAGCACCATCGAGAGGGCGCTGCGCTACGCTGCAGAGATTCGGTAGCTGCGCTCACACAGCGCACGCAGCAGCACGCAGCAACCCGAAGCAGGCCGAAGCAGCGCCGGCTTGCTACGCTAGTGCCATGCGACGGAACGCTGTCTACCTACTACCTCTCGCAGTCTCCCTGCAGGCCGCGAGGGCTCAATCGGAACAACCGACCTCGACGGTCGACCTGCTGCTGGCGGACGAATGGCCCATCCGTCAAGCCGCTGCGAAAAAGCTGTGGTCGGCCAAGACAGTGTCGGTGGGCGAGCTGCTGAAAGTGCTCGAGAGCGATTGGTCCTGGGGCCAAGGCGCTGCATTCGACGGGCGCGGCGGCGAATGGTTCGCCCTCGACGGCACGCCGCTCGTCGACATCGAACCATTCGATTCTGTTCGCTTGGCTGCCTACCAACGCATGCTGTTCAATGTATCTACCGCACCCAGCCCAAAGAGCTTCGCGCACGACAGTGTCGCAGACCTCGACCTTGCTGTGCATCCACATGAGCTGGCCGCGATGTTGCTTCGTCGACACCATTCGAGCATCGAGAAGCGTGAGACTCGCTTTGCTCCGACCAGCCTAGCCAAGGCATCCGCCTGGCTTCAGCTCAACCAACCTTCCGCAGCCACCATCGGCCAGACGTGCCTGCTGCCAGAACTCGAGACCTTCGTCATCGAAGCGATGTGGTGCTTAGGCGGCCGCTTCCGCGAGCAGCTGCACGAGCTTTTGCAGGACGACAACGCCGACGTGCGCGCCATGCCCATCCGGGCACGTCATGGCGACCTCCTGAGTCGGCCCGCCGGCCTCGCGCGCGTTATCGATCAGCTGCTTGACGCCAAGAGCAAGCAGCGCCACGAAGCTGCCGCTCTTTTGCTGGATGACAACCACCGTGGAGCGGTCGCAGCGGCGCTAGCGGCAAGACTGCCTACGGTCAGAAGCCGAACTCGGCGCGGACACATCTTGGCTACGCTCGCATTGATCGGCAAGGACGCCACTTCCGTGTTCCCGATCCTGTGCGACTCATTCGCAGACGCCCGCTGGAACCGGCGCTTCGCGCTATGCGCGACGCGGCAGCTCGTGCTCGACACCGAGCAGCGCCAGCAGCTTCTCACGCGCACGCTACCGCTGCTGGAAAGCACGGATGACACCACCCGAGCGCTGGTGCTGGACATCGCCGCCGCCAACGGTGACCTGCTCGAAGCGGAGCGGATCACGTTCCTTCAGCAGATGCTCAACGACCCCGCCCGTGCAGAAATCGCACCGCGCGTGCTCGGCTGCCTGCACCGAATCGGGGCCGTGCCAAAGGACATGCCGACCGCAGACAAAGCAGCCCTGGTCGATACGGAGCACGCCAACCTCGACACCTGGCTGGCGGTTCTCGCCGATGGCCGAAAAGGCGGCGAGGCACTGCTCCGGGCGTTTCAGGTCGAGACGCTCGTCGACCTACGCATTCCCGCACTTTCAGCGATGGGCGCGGCGATGCCGGACCTCATGCGCGAATGGCTACAGCACGACGACGCCCGCATCCGCCGGGCAGCGCTGGCAAGCATGAAGGCGACCGACAACCCCACCGTTCCGACGCCAGAACTCGTGGCCTTGGCTGCTGACAAGGAGCTCTCACCAGATGCCGTCGTGAGTTGCTTGCTGCGCCGAAAGAACGCGACGCCCTTCGCCAGCCAGATTGCCGAAGACCTCTTGGCGCTCGACGCGAACGAAGCCCTGGCAACGTTCGTCGAAGGGACGGATCTCCCTGCTGCACTGAAGACAACCGTGTTCGAAAGCGCGCTAGCACGCGGCATCGGATGGCCAGCGCTGCACTCTCTTTCCCACCAAGAGCAGCTGCGTGAATGGCGCCGACTGTGGGATCCGCGTGGCGACGAAACCGTGCGCCGAGCCATGGCTAAGGCACTCTGCGCCATCGGTCCCAGCAGCGATGCGGACGTCGATCTGCTCATCAGCTACCTGAATACGGACACGGCGGTCGACACCCTGTCGGCCCTGCTACTCTGCGCGCACGTAACGCAAAAGCTCCACGACGCACTCACCCGCAGCCTCGATGACTACGCACGCGACAGTGCCGAATACTCCCTGATCCAGTTCGTGCTAGAGCTGAAAGTTCATGACGATCAATAAGCGTCGCAACGATTGCAGCGCGTTCCCAATCGCTCAGCTGCCGAGTTCGACCTTGTGCGCCTCACCAGCGACCTCGCGCACGTAGCGCGGCACGCCAAAGCCAGGCAGCTGCCGACGTAGCTCCGCTACGATCTCGAGCCCGCGCTCGGGCAGCACTTCGAAGTGCCCGGCGCCGGCGACCGGATCTAGCTGGTGCAGGTAGTAGGGCATCACGCGCACGTCGAGCAGCCGCCGCGACAGATCCGCCAGCACATCGGCACAGTCGTTGATGCCGCGAAGCAGCACGGTCTGATTGAGCACGGGCACGCCGGCACGAACCATGCGCAGCAGCGCGTCGCCGCAGGCGGAGTCGATTTCGGCCGCGTGGTTGCTGTGCACGACCACGGTCGGCGCCAGGCGCGTGGTCGCCAGCCAGCTGAGCAGCGCATCATCGACGCGATCCGGGATCACGATTGGCAGCCGCGTATGGATGCGCAGGCGGCGCACGTGCGGTATCGCTTCCAGCCGCTCGACCAGCTGCGCCAGCCAGCTGTCGCTGCGCATCAGCGGGTCACCACCCGACAGAATGATCTCCTCGATGCTGGGATCGGCGGCAATCACACCGAGCGCCGGCTCCCACTGCGAAAAGCCGGCCGGACTGTCTTCGTACGGGAAGTGGCGGCGGAAGCAGTAGCGACACGAGACCGCACAGGTCCCGACGACGATCAGCAAGGCGCGCCCGCGATACTTCTGGAGCAGGCCCGGCGCCCGGACGGCGTCATCCTCGCCGCACGGGTCGGGGCCGAAGCCCTCAGCCGGCTCCGCGGCCTCGGCGCCCAACGGCAGCACCTGGCGCAGCAGCGGGTCCTCAGGATCGCCGGAGCGCATGCGGGCCACAAAGGACTCCGGCGCGACCAGAGGAAAAAGCTTCGCGGCAGCCCGAGCCCCCTCTCGAAGGCCACCCGGGAGCTCCAAACGGTCGATTAGAGCGTCTGCGTCGCGGATCGCACCGCGCAGCTGGTCACGCCAGGAGGCGCTCTTGCGGCGCTCCGGAGCGGCAGGATTCGATGGGATTTGTCGTTCCACTGGCGATGCTCGGCACGTTTCGCTAGATGATTCAGGCAGCGATGGCTTCTTACAACACAAGCGATTTCAAAAAGGGCCTGAAGGTCCAGATCGAGAATGAACCATACCTGATGGTCGACCTCGACTTTATGAAGCCTGGGAAAGGCCAGGCTGTCTATCGGGTGCGACTCAAGAGCCTGACATCTGGCCGAGTCGTCGACAAGAGCTATCGCAGCGGTGACTCGCTCGAAGCGGCCGACGTGGAGGAGCGCAAAATGCAGTTCCTCTACAAGGACCCGACCGGCTTCCACTTCATGGATAACGAGACCTACGAGCAGTTTCAGCTCACGCCCGACCAGGTCGGCGATGCCGCCAACTACCTGATCGACGAGATGGAGGTCGACGTCGTGAGCTGGAACGGCTCGCCCATCACGGTGACGCCACCGCACCACGTCGAGCTGACGGTCACCTACACCGAACCGGGTGCCAAGGGCAACTCAACCGGCAACGTGCAAAAGCCCGCCACGACCCAAACGGGTGCGGAGATCATGGTGCCGACGTTCATCAACCTGAACGACGTCGTGCGCGTCGACACCCGCACCGGCGACTACATCGAGCGCGTTTCCAAGGGCTGAGCGACCCGCGGAACGCGGGAACAGCATGGCCCATCGAAGCGTGGCTTGGATCGAACGACTGCGCATGCGCGCCGACATGCTGAGCCGCGCCCGCGCGTTCTTTGCGGAACGCGGCGTGATGGAGGTCGACACGCCCGTGCTCGGTGAGGGCCTTGTCGTCGAGTCGCACGTCGACCCGATTCCTTGCCGCGTGCAGCATGGCGCGCAAGGCGAGGTCGTGCGCCATCTGCTGACGTCTCCTGAAGGCCCGATGAAGCGGCTGTTGGCCGCCGGCTCCGGCCCGATCTACCAGTTTGCCAAGGCGTTCCGCGACGGCGAACTCGGCCGCCGCCACCTGATCGAGTTCACCATGCTCGAGTGGTATCGCCCCGGCTTGGACCATTTCGAGCTGATGGATGAAGTCGAGGCGCTGGTGCGAACGCTCGTGCCGCGCATCGGCGCGGAACCGTTTGAACGCGTCAGCTATCGCCAGCTGTTTGTCGAAACTGCGCAGCTCGATCCCCACGCTACTTCGCTCGCCGAGATCCGATCGGCCTGCGAACGTCTCGGCGTCGCGGTCCCGGACAGCTTCGAGCGGGGCACGCTCGACGACGCGCTCGACCTTTTGCTGGTCAGCCATATTGAGCCACAGCTCGGCACGAACCGGCCGGTGTTTGTGCACGCCTACCCGCCGTCACAGGCCGCATTGGCCCGAGTGCGCACGGACGCCGACGCGGTATCGCAAGCGGCCGCCGACGCCGCCACCGCCGACCGCTTCGAGCTCTACTTCGAGGGCGTGGAGCTGACCAACGGCTACTACGAATTGGCCGACGCGTCCGAGCAGCGGCTTCGATTTGAGCAGGCCAACCGCGACCGCCAGACCGCCGGGCGCCCGCCGCTGCCGCTCGACGAAGAGCTGCTCCAAGCCATGGCAGCCGGCTTTCCGGACTGTGCCGGCGTTGCTCTGGGCTTCGACCGACTCGTCATGCTGGCCCTCGGCTGCACCGACATCGCCGACGCTCGCGCCCCGCAATAGACGCGCGACAGGCTGACACAGGCGCACGGCAGCAGCTTGGGCTAGCCTACGGGCCATGCGCCGCGCCTTCGCCTCGTTGCTCCTCCTAGCCCCAGCCGTCGCCCAAAACACCGGCAGCAACACCGAGTCTGAGCGGGAGCCGATCCCCGCCAAGGTTGCGCGGACAAGGCCGCTGCCGCCAGCCGAAGCCATGGCTTCGATCGAGCTGCCGCCTGGCTACCGACTCGAGCTGGTCGCGAGCGAGCCGATGATCGAAGAGCCCGCCGTTATTGCCTGGGACGGCAACGGCCGCATGTATGTCGCCGAGATGCGCACCTACATGCAGGACATCGACGGCACCGACGAGCTCGCGCCGAGTTCGCGTGTCAGCCTGCTCGAGGACACCGACGGCGACGGCCGCATGGACAAGGCCTCCGTGTTTGTCGAAGGCTTGGTGCTGCCGCGCATGCTGCTGCCGCTGCAGGACGGAGTAATCGTGCGCGAAACCAACACGCTCGACCTGCACCTCTATCGCGACACCGACGGCGACGGCAAGGCCGACGACAAGCAGCTCGTCTTTGCAGGCGGCAAGCGCGGCGGCAACCTTGAGCACCAGCCGTCTGGCCTCGACTGGAACGTCGACAACTTTCTCTACGTCACCTACACGAACAAGCGCTACCGCTTCCGTGACGGCCGCATCGAGGCCCACGCCATGCCGGCCGGTGCCGGCCAGTGGGGCATCACGCACGACAGCTGGGGGCAGTCCTACTACGCGCGAGCAGGTGGCGAGGTGGTCGCAGCGAACTTCCAGCAGAACCTGCAGTACGGCAAGCTCGACCTGCCCGGCCAGCTCGAAGACGGCTTCCATGAGTGCTGGCCGATCGACAACATCCCCGATGTTCAGGGCGGCCTGCGGCGCGTTCGCGACGACGGCTCGCTCAACCATTTTACCGGATGCTGCGGCCAGTCGATTTTTCGCGGCGACCGGCTGCCCGCCGAACTGCGCGGCAACCTGTTTGTGCCGGAGCCCGTTGGCCGATTGGTGCGGCGCGCGACTGTGCACGACGAAGACGGCACGCGCGTGCTCCGCAACCCGCACGGGCAGTCCGAGTTCTTGCGCACCAAGGACGCGAACTTCCGTCCGATCAACTCCTACACGGGCCCCGACGGCACGCTCTACCTGGTCGATATGTACCGCGGCATCATCCAGGAGGGCAACTGGGTGCGCAAAGGCAGCTACCTGCGCGGCGTCGTGCAGGAGCACGGGCTAGATCGCAACATTGGCCGCGGCCGCATCTACCGTCTCGTGCACGAAGACTTCGCACCGGGCCCGCAGCCGCAGATGCTCGAGGAGAGCAGCGCCGAGCTGGTTGCCCACCTCGCGCACCCGAACGGCTGGTGGCGGGACAACGCGCAAAAGCTGCTCGTCGTTCGCAACGACACCTCGGTCGTGCCGGCGCTCCGGACCATGTCGCGCAGCCACAGCAACCCCCTGGCCCGCCTGCACGCCATGTGGACCCTGCACGGACTGGCTCAATGGTCGAACGCCGATGCCCTGCGCGCCTTGGCTGACGACGACGCACAGCTGCGCGCGGCCGCAGTGCGCGCGAGTGAGTCCCTGCTGGAGTCTTCGAGCGAACTCCAGGGCGCCGTCGTCGCGAGCCGCAACGATCCCGATCTACGCGTCGTCCTGCAGGTGCTGCGCACGGTCCTCTACACCAAAGTCGATGGCTTTCGCGGCATCGTGGACGAGATCGTCGCCAAGCATCCGAACAACGCCGCGATCACCGGCACGGCCGAGCGCTACTTCGATCAGCTCGAGCGCGAACGAGCCGCAGCGGCCAAGCGTGCTACGATCGCAAAGAAGAATGCAGCCCTTGCGGCGGCAGTCGAGCGCGGCAGCCACATCTACCGCACGCTGTGCTTCACCTGCCACGGCAACGACGGCACGGGAGCCCCTATCCCCGGGGTAAAGGGCCAGCGCATGGCTCCGTCCTTGGCCGGCTCGCCGCGACTGCTCGGCAGCCCTGCGCGCCTCGGCCGCATCATGCTTCACGGACTGCAGGGCCCCGTCGACGGCAAGACCTATCCCGCGCTGATGATGCCGATGGCCGCCAACGACGACGAATGGATCGCTGATGTGTTGACCTATTCGCGCAACAGCTGGGGCAACCGGGCCGAACGCATCGACGGCGCCGCGATCGCAGCGCTGCGTGCCGCCACCACAGACCGTGAGCAGCCCTGGACGCTCGCCGAACTGCGCCGCTTTGACCCCTTGATCGGAAACCGGTCTCAGTGGCTCCTTCGCTCCGATCGCAACGTCGCGCAGCTGAATGGCTGCGTGGACGGCGACCGCAGCACGCGCTGGAGCACCGGACAACCGCAGCGACCGGGCTCCTGGCTGACGATTGAACTGCCAGAAGTCACCGAAATCGCCGCGATCGAACTCGACACGGAGTCGTCGCCGCGCGACTTCCCCAAGCGCTACGAAGTCCAAACATCCGCGGACGGCGAGACATGGAGCAAGCCCATCGCAACCGGCCGAGGCGCACAGGGTGACCCGCGCATTCGCTTTGCCCCAGTGCGAACCCGTTTCCTGAAGATCACCCAGACCGGCAAGAAAAACGGGCTCTACTGGTCCGTCCACGAACTCAACCTCTATCGACCCGACGCCGCCGAAGCGGGCGAAATCGGCGAAGGCAAATAGTCGGCGCGCGCCAGATGCTCCCTTTTGGCGGCGCGAGCCTTGCGACTGCAGGCTAGAACTTCTCGCCGCCCATGGGCTCACTGGCAGAAGACAGCAACGACAACGCAGCACGCGCCAAGACGGGCCTGCTGTTCGGCTTTGCCGCCTATGGCTGGTGGGCGTTCCTGTTCCCGCTGCATCTCCGAGTCCTAAACTCGGTCACGCCCGAAGGCGTCACATCCGCGCAGGTTTCCTGGTCGCTTGAGGTTCTCGCCCATCGGCTCGTCTGGTCGCTGCTGCTGTGCCTGATCCTGTGCGCGATGACGGGCAAGTGGCAGGCGCTGCGCGAGGCGCTGCGGGACCGCCGCACGCTGCGCCAGCTAGGGCTGACGGCGACGCTTGTCACGATCAACTGGCTGGTGTTCATCGTCGCCATGGCGCGCGGCGAGCTCTACCGCGCCGGCATTGGCTACTTCCTGACTCCGATCGTGCAGATCGCACTCGGCACGATGCTGCTCGGCGAGACGCTGCGACGCGGCCAGTGGCTCGCCATCGCGCTCACGGGCTGCGGCATGGTCGCGCTGGTCGCGGTCGGTATTGCGCGGGGCAGTGGCGTGCCGTGGATCGAAGCGAGCCTGGCCGCATCGTTTGGCTTCTACGGCCTCGTGCGCAAGCGCGCCCAAGCCGGCCCCGTTGTCGGACTGACCATCGAGACCGGCTGGCTCGCGCCCCTGGCTCTCACCTGGCTCTGGCTTGCGCCCGGCATCACCGCAAGCACAGCCGGCTTTCTCGAAGGCGGAACGGCAACGCAACTCTTGCTCGCCGCCACCGGACTCAGCACGACGCTGCCGCTGCTGTGCTTCGCCGCTGCCGCTGCTCGCCTGCCACTGTCAACCATTGGCTTCCTGCAGTTTCTCGCGCCAACCGGTCAGTTCTTGCTGAGCATCTTCGCCTTCGGCGAACGACCGACCGATCCGCGTCTGTGGATTGGCTACGCACTGATTGGCGCCGGCGTGCTCGCCTTGGTGGGCGAAGGCGTGCGCGCTCGCTGGCGGGCACGCCGACCCGCCGCGGCCCACAGCGCGTAGCCGTCGATCGCGCAAGTGCTAGCCCGCGTCTCCCTTGTCGAGCAGCGCATACTTCACCCACCCGCGCCCTTCGTCCGTCAACTTCCAGCGACGGTCGTGAACGTCGAACAGGTTCTTGTCGCGCTTTTGATTGAGCGTGTCGGTGATGTTTTTTGGCAGCTCCTCGTCGGCTTCCGTCAACGCGTCGAGGATGTCGCCGCTACGCCACTCGGTGCGGCCGCAAGCCGTCTCTAGCCAGTAGGCAACCACGCCGGCTTTGTCGCCGTGTGTCTTTGCCGACGAGCGCGAAAGCAAGTCCCGGACCGACGTCACGTCGGGCTGATCCGACGGCGCCATCAGCTCCGGTAGTTCGCGCCGCAGCGACCGCAGCACGCTATCGAGCTGCTCTTGGTCTACATCTCCACGGCAGACGAGCTCGACGGTGCCAATCCGAATCTGGATCTCGCTGGTCATCTGTGTTGGCAATGGTCTTGTTGGCGAACGTCCTGAATGCCGGGCCCGCGGCAGGCTCGTGCCTTCGCACTCCAGCCATCGACCAGCCCGACTCAGAACCTAAGCCGATGGAATAGTTTTCTTCGGCGCAGCTATTCGCACCCGCCGGCTTGCCAGCCATGACGCTGTCCGCCTGCCGCCGCATCGGTCTCGAGGCCCAGCTGCGTATGGAGCGTTTGCAGCACGTCTACAACCGACGACAGACGCGGATAGACGTGGGGCGCCTCTCGCTCCACCCGCCGCACAACGGCTCCAAGCTGCCATACCGCGCGGACAACCTGGCTGCGCAGGGACGCCCGCTTGAGCCTGGCTAATTGGTCTGCCGTCGAGATACCTGCCGCCGTCTGCCGTTCGTGGTCCATCGTCTTCTCCCTTCCCTATGATCCTTGTGCCCCCAACTGTTCGGCCAATCGCGTCACCCACCTGAATAGAAAGGGCTAGATTCCACGAGTTCCTCTCTGGAGCGCCGACGCAACGCCCCCACTCCGGTATCCTGCTGCACAGATGTGCTCCGTGATGCCACCCGCTGCAGCTCGTCCCCAACTCGTCTCGCTTCTCGTCTTCGCGGCGATCGCGTGCAGCACGCTACGCCTCGCGCGAACGCAGGCGGAGGGCTCGCTGGCCGACGTCAAAAGAGCCGGGGCACTGCGCTCCAGCTACCAAGCGAGCAAGGAGCAGCCGTCGCCTAAGCCGAAGGGGATTCCAACTGCTGACCTCGCGACGTTCGAACGCGAGATCCAGCCCATCCTCGCCAACACGTGCTATCGATGCCACGGCCCAAAAAAGGACAAGGGCGATCTGCGCATCGACACTCTAGACCCAGACTTCTTTGCTGGCGACGACGTCGACTGGTGGCTTGAAGTGCTTGCGGTCATCACCAACGGAGAGATGCCGCCAGCAGATGACGTCCTTGAAGGGCACGAACTCAACGACCAAGAGCGCAGCCGGGTCATTCAATGGCTTTCCAAGGAGAGCCAGCTCGCGTCGAGAGCCCGCCGAGCGACCGGCAAACACTCATCGTTTCGTCGCATGGCGCGCTACGAGTACGAGTATGCGCTCCAGGACCTGCTTGGCCTGCCCTATTCGTTTGGCGAAGACCTGCCGCCCGACCCAACGTCCGACGACGGCTTTCAGAACAGTTCGGAAACGCTCCACCTAACAAGTATCCAATTTGAGGCCTATCTCGAGTCAGCGCGCCGGGCGCTGCAACTCGCAACGGTCTCGGGCGACCAGCCGGCGCCGCAGTTTTGGTCGGTCTCAATGGCCGACGCGATGGCCTTCGAACGCGAGCTGCAGGACACGCAGTTTGCCAAGATCCGCAAAGACCTGGCCGACAAACCCGATGCTTTGAAGAAGCGGCTCGAGGATCAGAAGAAGCGATATAGGGTGCGGCCGCGCAGGACGCATTACCGCGATCCGATCACGGGCCGGAGCATCAACCCCACGTGGCGATACCACGGCGCCAAGTATGCATGGGCGCCAACGACGACGCTGGGGGCGCGCATGCCCACCGCCGACGCAAAGGCCACGGTCGCGGTCATCCCGCCAAAACAAAGCCTGGTCGTTGAGCTGGGCCACCTCGTCCCCGAGCGCGGCACGTTGCGCGTGCGCGTCAGGGCGTGGCGGCAGGCGCCGCCACCCACGGCACAGGAGCATCAACCAGCCCCGAGGCTCCGCCTTCTCTACGGCTGGCAGGCAAGCAACGACTCACGCGCCAACGTCGACATCGAGGCGCAGGAGCACGTCGTGCAGGCAAGCCCGGAAGAGCCAGGAACCTACGAATGGCGCATTCCACTCAGCCAAATCTACCCACGCAACCTGGTGCGCAAGACGTCCAAGCTCGGCGCCATGCCGAGCCCTTCGGAATACCTGAAGCTCGTCAACAGCTCGCTGGGGGACGCCGTCCTCGAAGTCGAACACATCGAGGTCACGGCGCCCTTTTACAAAACCTGGCCGCCGGCATCGCACAGCCGCATCTTTGTCCCAAACCGCCGCAGCAGGGACGCCGAGTCCGACTACGCCCGCGACATCCTCAGCTCCTTCATGGCTCGCGCCTGGCTTCGCGACGTTGCGCCCGACGAAGTCGACCGCAAGCTACGGCGATTCGAACGGCTGCGCCCAAGCTGTGACAGCTTTGAACAGGCGGTTGTCGAGACCCTTGCAAGCACCTTGGCCTCGCCACACTTCCTCTATGCAACCGCCGCCGAAAAGGCGGACGGCAGGCTTGCGGACAACGACCTCGCGCACCGCATGGCGCGCTTTCTTTGGTGCAGCACGCCCGATGACGCACTCCTCGAAGCCGCCGGCGCGGGAGATCTAGGGCGAGCAGAAGGGCTCGCCGCACAGATCGAGCGCATGCTGAAAGACGAAAAATCCGCGCGCTTTGCCAAGCACTTCGTCGGGCAATGGCTCGGCCTGGAGCTGCTCGAGTTTCTCCATGTCGACCGCAAGCTTCACCCGAAGTTTGACGCGCAGCTGCGCAAGGCGATGGCCGCAGAGCCTGCCGCGTTCTTCCGAGAACTGCTGCGCAAGGATCTCAGCGTGCTCGACTTCCTGCACTGCGACTTTGCCATGGTCAACGAGCGCCTGGCGCGGCACTACGGCATCGAAGGCGTATACGGCAGCGAGTTTCGTCGCGTCGAGCTCGCCCCGAACGACAAGCGCGGCGGTCTGCTAACCCAGGCGGGCCTGCTTGCGATGAACTCCGACGGCATCGATTCGCACCCACTCAAGCGCGGCATCTGGATGCTCGAACGGCTGCTCAACGATCCGCCACCGCCGCCGCCGCCGGCCGTCCCCGAGATCGACCTAGCCGATCCCGCGATTGCCAAGATGACCCTGAAGGAGCGGATCGAGAACCACCGCAATGCTCCCGCCTGCATGTCCTGCCACGCCAAGATCGATCCATGGGGCATCGCGTTCGAGCACTTTGATGCGATCGGCAGCTGGCGCGACGACATCCACGGCAAGCCGATCGACGCCAAGAGCGAACTGTTCAACAAACAAACACTCGATGGCGTCGACGGTTTGAAACGGTTCTTGCTGCGCAATCGACAGGATCAGTTTGTGCGCGCCCTCATTGTCAAGATGACGACGTTCGCGCTCGGCCGTCCGTTGACCTTCTCCGACCGCGCCGCAATCGACGAGATCGCAACCGAAGTGCGCACACGCGGCGATGGACTCGCTACGCTCATCGGTGCGATCGTCCGCAGCCGCCTGTTTCAAACGCCCTAGCAACGAACATGTTTTTCGACATCGGATCACTGGATCGACGCAAGTTCCTACGAGGGTCAGGCGCAGCACTCGCGTTGCCCTGGCTGACGTCGCTGAGCCACATCCGCGGCGTCGGCACGCAGACGGACCAGGCGAACACTGCGGGCGAACGCGAGGGCAGCAGCTCAAAGCGCAGCCACAGAAACCGCTTCGCCTGTATCTACTGGCCGGACGGCGTCCCCATGCCGCTAGCCAAGGACCCGGCGTATCAGGACTGGTCGTGGTTCCCCCACGGCAACGGCACGGACTTCGAGCTCACCAAAGTGCTGGCGCCGCTCGAGCCTCTTCGGAATGACCTGACCATTTACTCCGGCCTGTCACACCCAGCCGTTCGCTCCGTGCATGGGCACTCGAATGCGGACCAGTTTTTGACGGGCGCCGACACGGGCCGCACCAGCGAATACAAGAATTCGATCTCGCTCGATCAGGTCTACGCGGCCCAGGTTGGCCAACAAACGCGCTACGCGTCGCTGGTGCTGTCAACCGACGGCGGCACCGGCACGCCGCGCGGCGCCCACACGCTCTCTTTCGATCGAAACGGTCGCGCCATTCCGGCGGCTCACCGTCCCAAGAAGATCTTCGACGCGCTGTTCGTCAAGCGCGACGCCAACGCCGCCCGTCGACTCGCGCAGGACGAGAGCGCCCTCGACGACCTGCTTGCCGACGCCAAATCGCTGCGCGGTCGACTGTCGCAGCAAGACCAGCAGTCCCTGGACGAATACCTAGAGTCGGTTCGCGAAACGGAACGCAAGGTTGCGAAGGCCAGGCTTTGGGTGAACACACCGCTGCCAGAAGTCGATCCGGGCGAACTGCGTCTCGAAGTCACCCCAGACGATTCACGCGCCTACCTGCAGGCAATGTATGGCCTGATGTTCTTGGCGTTTCGAACCGACTCGACACGCGTCGCGACCTACCAAATCGGCCGCGAAAACGGTGTTGGCATCAGCGACCACATCTCGCGCGCCGTCGGCTTCCCCCTCGCGCACCAGCTTTCGCACGAGACCAAGAAGCCCGGTGGCTGGAAGAACTTCGGCATCTACTGCCGCTTCCTAGCCGAGGAATTCATTCGCTTCGCAACCAAGCTGAAGAACACGACCGAGGGCGACGGCACGAGCATGCTCGACCGCTCGCTGCTGCTGTTTGGCTCGGCGTCCAGCGCATTCCACCTCTCGCGCAACTATCCGCTCGTGCTCGCCGGCGGCAGCCAGCTTGGCTTCCAACACGGGCGCTACCTCAATCATGCAGGCGGCGACGCGTTTGCCGGGGCATGGAAGGGCGGCCGCGAGCCTTGGCAGGAGGAGTTTGAGCACGACGACCTGCCGCTCGCGCATCTTTACGTAACGATGCTGCAGCGACTCGGCGTCGACACCAACACCTTTGCGGGCTTCACGGGCGGCATGAAGGGCGCATAGCGTCCTCGCCCAAGCGCGCCGGAACCGACAACCGCTAGTCGTTTAGCCGCTGCACCCAAAAGTTGCGGAAGCGCACTTCGTTTTGGTGCCCCTGCAGCTTGATCGGCTTCGCTGCGCCGCTCTCCGCCTGCCCTGCCCCCGTCTTGCGGGGGATCGCGTAGTCGTCGTGGATGCGCTTGCCGTTGTGCAGAACGCTGATGCGCGCCGCACAGACCTTTTGGTCGCCCTGAAAACGCGCGGCGCGAAACGCGATATCGTAGGACTGCCATTCACCGGCTTTCCGGCACGCCAACACATCCGGCTTCTTCAAGCGGTAGAGGCTCCCGCAGTCGCTCGCCCGGTAGTCGGCCATCGACACGCCAAACGAATCGAGGATCTGCACCTCGTAGCGCTGCTGAATGTAGACCCCCGAGTTGCCGCGCTTCTCGCGCGGAGCGTCACCGACGTCGTTGACGCAAAACTCCAGGTGCATCACAAAGTCGCGGTAGCTGTCGGCCGTGATCACGCTGTCCCATTTGGGCGAGGCCGTCAGCACGCCATTGGCGAATCGCCAGCCGCTCTCGACATCGCCGGACTCTGGCACCAGGCGCGAGCCGGTGCCATCCACCCAATGCACGACACTCGCCCCAGCCGAGGCAACCGCGGGGGTCTCCGCGGGCGCGGCACCACTCCATTCATGCGGCCCCGGTAGCATCCCCCGCGTCGAACGCGCGCGGTCGCGCGCAAAGTCCAACAGCCCCGTGTCGCGGAAGTAGCCACTCCAAAGGCTGTGGCCACGCCCTGCGACGGTTTCGACAAAGACATCACCACCGAGCTGTTCATAGCGCGCACGCAGCGCACCTGAGTTGTCGGCAAGCGGAACAATGCGGTCCGCGTCGCCGTGGATGTGATAGATCGGCACACCTGCATTCGCGAGCGCCGACAAGCGATCGAGCGGATTGTGCTTCGCAAGATCCCTAGCGAGCTCGCTCTCGGCACAACCGAACGCAGCCGCAGCCTTGGCCAAGCCTGGGTAGCTGCGCAAATCACAAACAGGGTAGATCCCCGCGATCCCGGCAACTCGCTGCGCGTTTTCAGCCGCCCACGCGTAGTGCATCAGACCGCCGCGGCTGCGTGCCAAGAGACAGGGCCGCGGCGCGAGCCCGTGCTTGGCAACAAGGTGCTCGTAGAAGGAGGTGTAGACCGCACGCCCCGCCGGGCTGCCATAGGACTCCCCAACATCCACGCCGGCAATCGCCACCCCGCTCTGCCGAAGCCGCTCGAACATCCAAACCTCATCCACCCCGGGATACTTCGGAAGCGTCGGTGCATACCACACCCAGGGCACGTGAGTCAGAGTCTGCGCCTCACCTTTGCTTTTGGCCGACGGTGGCACCGCCCCCGTTGGCAGCAGCAAGAAGGCAGCATGACCTTCGACGCCAAAACGTTCGGCGTCGCGGAGCTGCGGTGAAAGGCCGCCATCGCGTTGCGGGGCAGCAGAAAGAGCCGCCAGCATGGCGAAGGAACCGAGAAAAGGACGAAGGCGCATGTTGCCCGCAAGCGTAGGACAAACGACCGCGAAGATTCTGCGTTTGGCGTCACACAACCGTTCGCTCGGGCATAGGCGCCAATAGCCCCAACCTCCCAACTGCAATGACCCGACGTTCTGCAATCGTCAGCCTCGCGCTCTCTTGCCCTCTTTTGCCTAGCCTTGCCGGGGCATTTGCCGCCATCGGCATGGGCGCGGCGCTGGTTAGTCAGACATACATTGTCGATGCTGCCAGCGGCCCCGGAACAAGCTTCACGTCCCTCGCAGTCGCCACGAGCACCGCGCCCGATGGTGCGACGCTCCTCGTTCGCCCCGGCATCTACACCGACTTCTTGATCGATCAAAAGTCGCTAACGATCGTAGCGGATCTGGGCACCACAATTGATGGCCCAACCGCAACGTGCCGCATCGCGAACTTGCTAGCGAGCCAGCAGGTCGTGGTGCGAGGCCTGGACCTGACAAGCCAGTTCGCAAGCGTCGCGATGTTTCTCACGGACAACGCCGGCCGCATCATCATCGATACGTGCAAGGCCGTACACACAGCACAAACCCACCCAGCCGGCAACTTCACGATCCAGAACTGTCGCGACGTACGGCTCACAAACGTACAGATCCAGCCGGCGGGAGGTGCTGCGCTTCGATGCATTGACAGCCATGTTCGCGTTGCCAGCTGCGACTTTCGCACAAGCACCGACGATGCGCTCTATGCCGAAAACTGCTATGTGGAATGCGCCGCAGCAAGCGTTGAAGGCGGTGCTTCCTTGAACAACACGGCTCCTATTGGGCTCGTGGGCTCGCAGCTGCGCTTGCTGAAGTCCTGCAGCCTGACGACGGCGAGCCAAGGCGTCTTGATCCGGGGCACGGGCAGCGCGCGCATCGACCCAAGCCTCGTCGCCAGCTACGGCGGCTCAACGCCGTACGGCCCTGGTGTCGCCGTCGCCAACGCCGTGATGCCGGGGCTCACCGCCGCAACCGGCCCCCTCGGCGCTACTGCCGATGCCGAGATGAGCGGGCCGCCCACGGCATTCGGCGCGATCTTCCTCGCCTTGCCCGGGCCACTTCTTTCCATCCCGTCAATCACCAACGACGTCGCATTCGCGCTTGGCACGGAAGTGGCGCTGGTGAGCGGCGCGCTGACAACGCCATTGGCCGCAAGCTACACAGTTCCCATCAACCCGGGCATCATCGGCCTCACTGTGACCTGGCAAGGTGTCGCACTGGACGCGAACGGCTTGCGACTATCGAACGGCGTTAGCTATACCCACTACTGATAGCCAGACTGCGGCAATGGCGTGCGATGAGCGATGCTTCGCAATATTCCCGCCGAGACGCGCTGAGGCCCACCTAGGTAGTGTACACCTTCCGCATGGCGACGCCTTCATCCATCCTCCTACCGGTGCTGCTTGCATGCGCCGGCCACGCTCTCGCGCAGGACCAAGAGCAGAAGACGCGGCCGCCAAACGTCGTCATGATCATCTCCGATGATCAGGCGTGGACCGACTTCGGCTTCATGGACCACCCGGCGATCAAGACGCCGCACCTTGATGCGCTCGCGGCCCGCAGCGTCGTTTTCAAACATGGCTATGTGCCGACGAGCCTCTGCAGGCCCAGCTTGGCCACGATGATCACCGGCCTCTACCCGCACAGCCACGGGCTGACCGGCAACGACCCACCGGACGGCGCGCCGCGTGACCGCATGCTCAAGCACATCGAGTCGGTTGCGACGCTGCCAAAGCTGCTTGCGCCACTTGGCTACCGCAGTCTTCAGACCGGCAAGTGGTGGGAGGGCAACTGCAGCTGCGGTGGCTTTAGCGACGGCATGACGCACGGTGATAGCAAGCGCGGCGGGCGACACGGGGACGAAGGACTCAAGATCGGCCGCAAGACCATGCAGCCCATCTACGACTTCCTCGACGAGTGCGGCGAGCAGCCGTTCTTTTTGTGGTATGCGCCGTTCTTGCCGCACACACCTCACAACCCGCCGAAGCGACTGCTCGACAAGTACACCACCGAGGGAAGAAGCGTGCATCTCGCCAAGTACTACGCCATGTGCGAGTGGTTTGACGAGACCTGCGGCGAACTGCTCGGCGACCTCAAGAGGCGCGGGCTCGAAGACGATACGCTCGTCGTATTCGTCACCGACAACGGCTGGGTCCAGCGCGAGAATCGCCGCGGCTTCGCGCCGCGCAGCAAGCGCTCGCCCTACGAAGCCGGCGTGCGCACGCCGATCCTGCTGTCCTGGCCCGCTGCGCTGAAACCATGCCAGCGCGACGACCTGGCCAGCTCGATTGACCTGGCCCCGACGATCCTGCGCGCCTGTGGGCTCGAGCCGGACCAGAAGCTACCTGGTCGCGATCTCACCAAGGTCGCCGCAGAAGGCCACCCAATCTACGGCGAGACGTTTTCCCACGACCTCGCCGACCTCGACGCCCCCAACAAGAGCCTGCGCACGCGCTGGTTGATCACGTCCGGCTGGAAACTGATCGCACCAAAGAAGGCGGACAAGCCCGCGGAGCTCTACCACCTCACGCAAGACCCACACGAGCGCAAGGACCTAGCGCTTGACGACCCTGAGCGGGTGCGCGCGATGCTTGCGATGCTGGACGCGTGGTGGCGGCTGCCGGAGTGAGCCACGCTTTGGCGCCAACCTAGCCGACCTATTTGAGCCGCGCCGACGCTTCGCGCCACCACTCACGCAGCGCGGCGAGGCCGGTGGTCCGATCGCTAGAGTTTGGGTCGTAGCCAGCGTCTTGCCAGCGGAATCGCCGGTAGGGAAAGCGTGCACTGCAGACGTTCTGGAAGCCGGTCCAGGCGTGACGGCGCACGGCGGCATCCTTGTCGTTCATCATGTCCAGCAGCGCAGGCATGGCGGCTAGCGAGCGGAAGCCGGCCAGCGCTTCGGCAAGATCCGAGCGGTGCTTGGCAGGTGCTTTCTTGGCGAGCTGCATCAACACCTCCAGACCACTGTCATCGTCGCGCTTGCGCAACGTATCGGCGGCGACAATGCGCGCCGGAGTCGTTCCTTCGCGCAGCATCTGCTGCAGCGCCGGCGTGCGAAGGCCACCGGGGATGTTCGCGAGCCGGTCCAGAGCCTCTTTGCGAAACTCCGCCTTTTCGTGCCCGACGAGCTTACGCAGCGCCCGCGTCGCGACGTCCGCAGACTGCGCCTGCAGGAAGTTGACGAGCCTCGGGATGACGTGCTTCGAGCGCGGCGCCGCCAGCAGCTGTGCAACTGCGTCGACGATCGGCTCGCCCAGCGCGCGATCCGAGCCGAGCAGGTCCTGTGTCGCGAAGAACGTGTTGTCGCTCTCCCGGTAGAGGCGCGCCAGCTGCGCATCCCGACCAGCATCGCTGCGATCGCGGCACATGTAGGCCAGCGCGGCCGCGCAGGTCAGCTTGTCCTTCGATTCGAGCAGAGGCTCAACGTCAACGAGTGTCTCTTCTGAAACCCCACCCTCGCGCTGGATCAGGTCGCGCAGGATGCCAACCGCGATACCGCCTCTCGTTTCGAAATCGAGACAGGCTCGACACGCCAGCACGACTTCGGGCGCCGTGCAAGCGGTGCTGAGGCGCACGACATCAAGCTTTCGCTCCGGCACCGCCTCGCGAATCGCCACGGCCACACTCTGCGCATACTTCTTGAGCTTGCGCTCATTGCCGAAGCCCGACAAGCCGCGCCACATGATCGCGGCGGCGCCGGCGCGCAGCTGCGGCGTCTCGGCCTTGGCCAGCGTGCGCAGCTGCGCTTCGATTTCCTCAAAGGGATAGCTTCGAATGACCGCCATGGCGGCATCGATACCTCGCGGCTCAAAGGACGCGACCTGCTTGCGCATCCGTTTGACAACCTTGGCGGGCGACTCGCGTCGCAACAACTGAATGGCCTGGGAACGGCTCCGCCCATCCTTGGCGTTGAGCTGCTCCACCGTGCTCGCAAGATCCGCCTGGGCACCGGCAACAGCTGTCGGCACGAGGGCAGCCAGCATCGTGATGGTCACTGCGCGCATGAGTTAGCCGCCTCCGCCTGTGGTCGGGCCACCTGTTGGTCCCGAGCCGGTACCGCGCCGCGTCGGTCTCTTCGGCGTCGTTGGCCCCTTGGGTGCCGGCTTGCTTTTCGGGCGTCGGCGCGGTGCTGGCCCGGTCGCGGCGGGATAGACCGGATAGAAGCGCGCGATCCCGTTGCGTCGCAGCGCCTCGCCGAACTGGCTCTTGCCGTAGCGCAGCTGAAAGCCAGTAAACAGCGCATCAAGCAGCTGCAGATCCTTGCGCATCAGCTCCTTGCCGGGCAACTCGACGTCGTAGAACGGCCGCACGCCATGGCAAAGGCTCAGGTTGAAGTAGAACACGCCGGTCGGCTTGCGTTCACGATCCACAGGCAGCAGCTCCGGCGGCAGGGGATCGTCGGTCCGCGGATCGAACCAGCGCGGGGCAAACTCACGGGCCCAGCCGGCAAACGCCAGCAGGTTGACGCGGGTCAGCTGCAGCAGCACGACGGTGTATTTGGCTGCGGCGACCGAACGCGGCATGGACTCTTCGGCAGGAGTATCCGCGAGCGCCTTCTGCAGCTTGTCGCGCAACTCGGCGGCTTGCTTGGCAGCCTGCTCCGCACGCTTGGCATTGCGAGCGAAGTTGGTGCCGGCCAGTAGACGTAGCTGCTTGCCGCCGCGGGCGCGGCCGGGGCTCGCGGCGCGAGTCGATACCTTGACCGCCGGCTCACTGGCGACCAGCCCGGCCTTTGCCGCCGAACGCCAGACCTTGATGAGTTCACGGAATACGGGGTCCGCCCCCAGCGCTCGATAGGTGTCCGAACGCGACGCGGACAGCGGACCGAGCTGCGCCATCAACGCCGAGTTCCAGTTGCGGTCTTCGGGCTGATGATCGTCGCCACAGAACAGACACTGACCGTCGAAAGAGCACTTGTGCGCCGTCTGCTTGCCGCTGGCGTGCAAGAACACGCGACCTTCGCTGGCGGCCGCCAATCGCGTCAGGCCCCACATGGCATAGCCAGAAGGCGACTGCTCGTTGGCGGCGTAGCGCTGGAACAGGAATCCCCATGGCAGGTCTCCCACTGCGCCATCGCCACCGCGCAACTCCGTGCCCGATGGCGGCTGGTGGTGCGGCCGAGCCGCCCAGTAGCTGTCGCTCAGAGTCGTCTCCGACGCCAAGATCTCCATCGTGACTTTGGCTTTGCGCAGCGTGAGGACGGTCTTTTCAACATCGTCTTCGAGGTCGCCGTTCTCCAAAGAGACCAGCAGGATCGAACGATCCCCCGGCTGCCGATACAGCGCGGAGGCGAGCGACCGAACGCTTTCGTATACGTTTTGGAAGCCACTCGAGGGCTTCTGCAAACAGGCCCGAACCGCATCGACAACGGCGTCGTGATTGTCTGTCGGCGACACGACGACCGTGCCGTCATGGCCGACAACACCGAGTCCAAGCCGCAGCTTCGCCATCGACACCGCGTTCTTGTTGACGGCGTCGGCGAACGCATCAGCAAAGCCGGCATCGACGAGCTCGGGCGAGGGATCAACCAGCACGAAGACCGTGCGCTCCAGAGCCTCGGTCGTTGGACCGCCAAGCACCAGATCAAGCGGTCGTGCGAGCGTGCGGCCGGGCTCGGTCACACGCCCCGCTCGCTCGGGTGACTGCGCGCCGAGCAGAGCGGCTGCGGCACAGCAGACTATGGCGATCCGTCGCATGCGCGGCAGGCTACCACAAAGGTCTGCCGCTGTTGTCGGCGATGGCTCAGCCCGTCAGCGGCCAATCGACGAACGGCCCGGATGCAGATCCGGCAATCCTGCATCAGCTACCACATCGCGCGCCACAATCACGAGGTCGCCATCCGCCAGATCGACCCGAACGGCCGAGCCATCCGGAATCTCCCCGGCGATCAACTTGCGCCCCAGGCGTGTCTCCAGCTCGCGCTGCAGGAACCGCTTGAGCGGCCGCGCACCGTAAACAGGGTCGTAGCCCTGCTCTCCAAGATACAGCTTCGCCTCGTCGCTCACTTCGATCGTGATACGGCGCTCTGCCAAACGCTCCTTCAACGACACCAGCAAGAGATCGACGATCCTGCGGATTTCGCCGAGCTGCAGCGGCTTAAACAGCACGGTGTCGTCGATACGGTTCAACAACTCCGGTCGGAAATGGCGGCGCAACTCAGCCATGACCTGGTCGCGTGCCGCATCGCTGATTTGGCCGTCGACGATGCCGTCGAGCAAGAGCGGCGCCCCGATGTTCGAGGTCATGATGATGACGGTATTCTTAAAGTCGACGGTGCGCCCCTGACTATCGGTCGCGTGACCATCGTCCAGGATTTGCAGCAGCACATGGAACACGTCCGGGTGCGCCTTTTCGATTTCATCAAAAAGCACCACGGAATACGGCTTGCGACGCACCGCCTCCGTTAGCTGCCCGCCCTCGTCGTAACCCACATAGCCAGGAGGCGCCCCGATCAGGCGCGAGACCGCGTGCTTCTCCATGTATTCCGACATGTCGATGCGCACGATGTTGTCTTCGCTATCAAACAGCGACTCTGCCAGCGTCTTGGCCAGCTCCGTCTTGCCAACACCCGTCGGTCCCAAGAACAAGAACGACCCGATCGGCCGCTTTGGGTCCTTGATGCCAGAGCGAGCGCGGATGACGGCATCGGCGACGGCCTGCACGGCCTCGTCTTGACCAACAACCCGCCCGTGCAGGATCTGATCGAGCTGGAGCAGCTTTTCACGCTCGCCTTCCACCAAGCGCTGCACCGGGATGCCGGTCCAGCGCGCCACGATCTCGGCGACTTCGTCACCGGTGACTTCCTCGCGCAAAAGACGATCCGCGCCATCTGCGTTGTCCGACTCGGAAGCCTTGGCCTCAAGCTCGGCAAGCTGTTTCTCCGCCTCCGGAATCGCGCCGTATTTCAGCTCGGCAGCCTTGTTCATGTCGTAGCGCTGCTCAGCTTCTTCTTGCTCGCGCCGCAGGCTCTCCAGCTGCTCACGCAGTTCACGCACCTTGCCGATCGACTGCTTCTCGGCCTCGTATTGGGCCCGCATCGCATCCGCCTTGGAGCGCAGCTCTTGGATATCCTTCTTGAGTTCGAGCAGTCGCCCCTTGCTGGCGGCGTCTTTTTCCTTCGCGAGCGCCGTCTCTTCGATTTCTAGCTGCATGAGGCGCCGACTGACCGCGTCAAGCTCGCCAGGCAGAGAATCGATTTCCGTGCGAATGGTGGCACACGCCTCGTCGATCAAGTCGATCGCCTTGTCCGGCAAGAACCGGTCCGTGATGTAGCGGTTCGACAGCGATGCGGCATGCACGAGCGCGGCGTCCTGAATCTTGACGCCGTGGTGAACCTCGAAACGCTCCTTCAGGCCGCGCAGGATCGATACCGTGTCTTCGACAGACGGCTGATCAACGAGGACCGTTTGAAAGCGCCGCTCGAGAGCCGCGTCTTTTTCAATGTATTGACGATACTCATCGAGAGTCGTCGCGCCGATGCAGTGCAGCTCGCCTCGCGCCAGCATGGGCTTGAGCATGTTGCCAGCATCCATGGCGCCATCCGCCTTACCGGCGCCAACGATCGTGTGCAGTTCATCGATAAACAGCAGGATGCGTCCGTCGCTGCTCTTGATCTCGTTGAGAACAGCTTTGAGCCGCTCTTCGAACTCGCCGCGATACTTTGCACCCGCGACAAGGCTTCCCATATCGAGCGCGAACACGGTCTTGTCCTTGAGGCCTTCCGGCACATCGCCGCGCACGATGCGCTGCGCCAGTCCTTCGGCGATGGCGGTCTTGCCGACGCCCGGCTCACCAATCAGGACCGGGTTGTTCTTGGTCTTGCGCGACAGGATGCGGATGACGCGGCGAATCTCATCGTCGCGCCCGATCACCGGGTCGAGCTTTTGCTGCTTGACCATCTGCACGAGATCCCGCCCGTAGCGCTCGAGCGCTTCGTAGGTCGCCTCTGGGTTGGCGCTCTGCACCCGCTGATTGCCGCGCACTTCTTGCAGAGAGCTCAGGAACCCGGCCTCGTCGATCGCAAACGTGCGGAACAGATCGGCAAGGTCTCCCTTGGCGCTAGCCATCAGCGCGAGGAACAGGTGCTCGACCGAGACATACTCGTCGCGCATCGTGCTCGCCCGCTGCTCTGCGGCTGCCAAGATCTCGGCCAACTCCTGCGTCAGGAAGATCTTGTCGGGCGCGTAGCCAGGCCCGGACATCTTCGGGAGCTTCTTGAGTTCGGCCTCAACAGCGCCCGCCACGACGTCGAGCGGCACGTTGCGCCGCTGCAGCAAACGGGCCACGAGTCCGTCAGAATCGCTGAGCAAAGCCAGCAGCAGGTGGCGCGGCTCGACTTGCTGGTGGCCGAACTCGACGGCCCGTTGCTGGGCGTGCTGCAGGATCTCCTGCGATTTCTGGGTGAGCTTGTTCATGTCCATGGGCGACCTCTTTGGGTTGGTGATACCCCATCTATGCGAGCCGCGTGCCGAAGCCGCCAGGAACCCATAAACCCTTCTAATGAATACGCTTAAACATCGTCACCACAGACTCTACCCGGCCGCCAGGACTGCCATAATGGCGCAACTGAGCCACAAGCGCCATCCTGTCACCCAAGCCAGACACCGCTAGCCCGCAAAGACGGCGTCGACGGCGTCGACAGTCCACTGCAGATCGCCCGTGTCGACCTTCCATACGGCAAGCTCGAACGGGCCGTCGTCCCGCCGTCGCAGCATCACCAGCCTGTCGCCCGAACCGTCTTCGCCAATCGCGATCGCCGTCACCGGGAACCCACCCAGCAAACGCGCCAGCTCGGTTTGCCGACATACGTGGTCCCAGGTTGGCCCGATACGGTTCGGCTCGCTGTCATCCGCGACCGGATAGAGGTCCCACCAGGTATCCCCGATCTCTACGCTGCCGCCATTCTCGCTCAGTAGCCGGGCACGGTAGGTCGGCGGAAACTCAATGCCGAGTCTCACTTCTGCGGCGCGAATGCAGGACTCCGGCGGGGGCTTTAGCACGCCGGGCCTTCGTCGAACCGCCCCGACCGGATGCACCCAGTTGCAAAGCCCAGCGAAAGCTCGCTCGCGGCACGCGATCGCTTCGGCAGGGCACCTTATACCTTTCGTCATGCGCCCCTCGCTGCCAGCCGGCTTCCCTTCGGCCCTTCGCCAAACGCTCTACCTCGCGCTGGTCGCAGCTGCCGCCAGCCTCCTTAGCTCTCTCAGGGCACAAGCCACCCCCAAGCTTCGCTGGCACTCCGATCTCGAAGCCGCGCGAACACTCGCCCATCAACAAGACAAGCCGCTGTTCGTCGTCTTTCGATGCGAGCGCTGACGAGACTGCAGCGACCTGTACGGACAGTTGGTCCGTGCGCCCGAGCAGCTGCGCAAGGCAGCTACGCCGTATGTGTCTGTCCGCGTAACCGACATGCAGTCCGTCGACATCGACGCGATTCGTTTCGACTTTGACCTGACGCTCGCGGTCGTGCTGATGCACCCGCACGGAACCATCTACCATCGCTACGGCAGCCGCCCCGCCGACGGGCCAACAGCCTGGTCTTCGGTTGACGGCCTTTGCACGCTTCTTAAGGAGTCAATACCGGAGCACGCGGCCCACGTGGCGGCACGGGTGAAACACGGTGTCGACACCCTGCCCAAGTGGACCCCGGCAATCGATCGGCCGGCTCTTCAACACTTCTTGGGCGACCGCCAGCGACCAAACTGCATCCACTGCCACACCATCCACGAGAGCCAGCAGCGCTACGCGCGCGCCCAGGGAAGCTGGCGAAAGGAGGATCGCTGGCTCTACCCCGAACCGGCGCGCATCGGCCTGCAAATGCAGGCGAAAGACCAAAGCCTGATCGCAACCGTCCAGGAAGGCTCCAGCGCGGCAGAGGCAGGCTTGCGTGCCGGCGATCGCATCCTCGGCATGGGTCGGCAACCGCGCGTGCTCACGATCGCGGACATGATGTGGGCGCTGCACGGCCTCAAGTCAGGACCGACAATGCTTGCGACAACCTACCAGCGAAGCGGCGAGACCCGCGACACCGAGCTGAAGCTGCGGGCGAACTGGAAAGTCGTCGACGCCGAGCAATACGCTTGGCGGCCCTACAAATGGGGCCTCTCGCCGGCACCCGGCTTCGGCGGACCGGCGCTAGACTCAGGCGCCAAGCGATCCCTCGGCCTGGACACAGACTCCTTCGCGTTTCGCGTGCAGTACATGGTGACCTGGGGCCCCGACGCGCACCGAGGACGCGCAGTTGCCAAGGCCGGCTTGCGCAAGGGCGACGTGGTCATTTCCTTTGCCGGCAAGAGCGACTTCGCCTCCATCGATCATTTCCACGCTTGGGTGCGGCTAGGTCACGATGCGGGCGAGCTCGTCGAAATCGAGATCCATCGCGACGGACACAGGCAAACTCTCCGATACAAGCTTCCGAAATAGCCGCAGCCGCACCGACTCACACCCGCCATGAACGTCGAGACCAACACCTACCGCTTGGAAGCAGCAGATCTGTTTACAGGGCAGCTGATTGAGTTCGAAGGCGGCAGCATTTGGGATGCCACAGCCGAACGAAGCGTGCAGGTTCCGATCTTCAACTTCGCGCTGAGCGAGATCGTCGACCTTGTGGAAGAGTACGGAGGAAGCGGCGACGGCGACTTCTACGACCAAGCAGTGCGTCGCTACTTTGCCATCAAGCGGCCGGGCGTGCTTCAGCATGAAGACAGCGAAATCGAAGTTGCCGGCCTACGCGCCTTGGTTCGCAGCTCGATCTCCAACGCAAAGACACCGCAAGGCGAAGGCGAGCGATGGCACCTGTTCGTCAACATCCGCCTCAACGACGTCTTCATGCAGGAGTTCTCGGCCGACTGCGCGCTGTCGGTCCGCGGCGTCTACGAACCGCTCTTTTGGCAGGCGATCCACAGCATCCGCTGGCACGGCGATCACCGCAAGGCGATCGACCGCCAAGAGGCTGCGCGCGCCGAGCAGTACGCGCGCATCGACGCTCTTACCAAACGGATGGAAAACGTTGAGCGCACGGCGTCGGCCGCAGCGGGCGCGGGCGCGGGCGCACCTAAGCCTGCTCCGCCCGAGATCCCAGCCTTCCAGCCAACAAGCGATGGCCAACCGCGCCTGACGCTCAACGGGCTGCCGTTTGCGATCGACAACGAGGAAACGGCCTGGTCGATCTCCAAGCTCGGACGCGACCTAACAATCAAGATCGCCGGATCGCTCGCAGACGGGGCACAAACCGAGCAGACCTCTCTCATCGATGACGCGCGCTGGCCTCTGGTTATCTGGCTCTGCCTGCGCGACGTCTATCGCCCGGACGGCGTGCCGACCACCAAGCGGCGCTTTGAAAAAGGCAGAACCAAGCGGGCAACGATCCGCCTTGAGGGAGTTGGCTACGGCGTCGAGTTTGCCGGCGAAGCAACGACCCAGGACGGCTGGGTATCGCTGCAAGGACACCTGGGCCGTTCTTACGAAGAGGGGCCGGGCGAGCCTCTGGACGTGCGCATTCGGCTGGACCCGAACACGCTCGACTGGAGCCGCTACGCATTTGGAACCCTCGCAGAACTCGATGCTGCGCCGTCGGAGACCCTTCGCTTTGTCCGGCTCGACCACGAAGAGCTCGCCACGCTGCCAGCAACAGTGCTCGCGGCGCCACACCTCGAAGAGCTAACGGTCTGGCGAGGCGGATACAGCGCCGGGCGCATGGACGCCACGTCCACGCCGCGGCTTGAGGTGCCTGCCGATCTCGCCAAGCTCAGCAACTTGCGAGAGCTGCGACTGAGCAATTACCGCATCGACTCCATGCCCGACCTTGGCACGCTGCGGACATTGACGCGCGTCACCATTGAGAACGCACATCTCAAGCACTTCCCCGAGGGCCTGCTGTCGCTGCCACACCTGCGATTTGTTTCCCTGTCGGGAAACGACCTGACAAGCCTGCCGACAAAAGGCATCGAGTGCCCAGAACTCGAGCGGATCACCTTGGTCGACAACCAACTGCGCGACCTACCGCCAGAGCTGTTCACACAACCCAAACTCAAGTCCCTCGACCTTCGAGAAAACCCTTGGCACGACCTGCCAGATGCATGCAGCGACGAACGCTTCGACATCGGGCTGGATCTTGACGACAAGCGACGCCTGCTCGACTTCACATACAAAGGTGCCGACGGGCACGGACTGATCGACTGGAATGATGCAGCCTACGCTGCAGAGGGCGCGCCCAAGCTGCGCGAGCAGCTCGACGAGTTTTGCGAACACCCCGAACTGCGCGCGCACCGCAAAGCCATTCGCCTGCTGGCGCGGCGTTCGATTGGATTCCAGCACGCGGAGCCCGAGGACTACGCGCAACTAGGCAACCATCGCTTCGGCGGCATGCCCGATCTACCAGCAGGCCTCCCCTACCCGCGATTTGGCAACAACGAAGCCGAAGGCAAGAGCGACTACGCGTACGAGTTCTTGGCTCAAATCAATCTCGACGACATCGCGCCGCTGCAGGACTACTTGCCGCGGCGAGGCATGCTCTACTTTTTTCTGACGACCATCCACAACGTCTACGACGGCGGGCGGGCAGCTGGCAAAGTACTTCACTATGTGCCGCCGTCAGGCGACCGCCCGGTATCCGACAGCCTTGCTTCGGGATGCGACTGCCAGCTTGAAGCCCGCGACTACTTTGAGATGATGAAGCCGTGCTACGACGGCTTCCGCGCCACGGCGCACGCGGCCATTTCGTTCCCGTCGATGTATAGCGCGAACCAGAACTCGCACCTTTTTCGCGGCGAAGCCAGCAGCCTGCGCGACGACAAGAGCTTCCTCGACGACAACGCCGGCGAGCTGCTCACGGAGCCGCTGCGAGCGCAGTTCCCGCACCAGCACGAGATCGCAGGCTACGGTTTCAGCCAGCACGAGCAGCCCGAGCTGCAGACCGCACTAAGCCAACGCGGCAACCCCGAGGACTGGCTCATCCTGCTCAAAGTCACATCCACAGGCGACTTTCAGTGGGGCGATGCGGGCGAACTGTTTTTTGTGATCCACAAAAGCGACCTCGCGAAGGGCGACTTTTCGAACGTCTACTGCACGATGGAAAGCAGCTGAGTCGCGCGGCATCCATGGTGCTGCTGCATCACTCGTGCAGCGCGATCGGCGCCAAGCCTGCAAGCACCGCCATCCGCGCACGGATACGCTGGGCGTCGACCAAGCGCGCCGCGCGAGCTGTCGCGAGAAACTCATCCGTGCTCGCCGCGACGGCCAGCATCTTTTGCATTGCGGGGTCAAAGACGCTGTGGGTCCAAGCGACGCTAGGGTCATAGGTATTGGACCAAAGAGGAGCAGGCAGCGCAGCGGCCGTCTTGGCGACCGTGTCGACAACGGCAACGGGATCGCCGTCATGAACCGCGAGCACCATCCAGACCTGTTCGCGCAGCGAGTAGCCGCTTTGCTTCTCTTCGTAGCGACGCAGGCGCGCGGGCAGCGGAACGTCCGGCGGCAGCAACAGCGAAAGCGCCACGGCCTCACGAAACGCACGATACTGGCGATAGGTAAGAAACGCAGCGTGGAGCGCATCGTGGGACGCATCGAGGCTCTTGCGCACGGCCTTGCTCGCGTCGCTACGGCCTCGGGCGAACGTCTCTACGAAGTCGCCGAGCATGGCGTCGTAGAAAAACACGCTGTCGCTTGTGCCTGCGGTGCGGTCGAGAGCCTGATAGAACGACTCATCCCCGTTGCGCCAGGACTCTAGGAAAACCGCAAACTCATCGGCACTCCGATCGCTGTCTAGGCGCGCGAGCAGCTCGACGAACGCATAGTCCGAACGCGGCAGCATGCCAAGCGACGCCAGCCTGACTGGAACCTCGCGCTCGAGTTCCTGCTGGTCGCGGCGCTTCTTGGACGCACGCCGCACGGTTTCACAGCCGAACTCGTAGGCGACCGACGACGGTAGCTCCCAGCCATTGAGATCGGATTTGCCCGAACCTCCCTTCGACCGTTTGATCTTGCCGCTTTTTCCGCGCCGCGACGTAAGACTCTGCTTCAACCTCTGCTCGCCCCGCTCGACAGCGGCTGCGACGCCCACAAAATGGCTGCCGGCGAGTTCGCTCGACACGACCTGCAGCTCGGTGACGAGCGCGGACTGGGCGCGCTTGGACTTGCCCTGAGTGGCTTCGACGACACTGCGCGAAAACTCCATCGCGGCGGCGGCGTCGCCTGCAGGTGGATTGCCGGCCACAGGATTGCCAGCCACCGGATTGCCAGCCACCGGATTGCCAGCAGACTGGGCGACCAAAGCGGGCAGGCCGCCAAAGACGCCGGCCGCCAGCAGCGCCAAAGGCCGCAATCGCGCCGCTCGCGGAGCAACCTCTGCGGGGCACACGGCACGACACGACTTCGAAGTTGTTCTCATTTTCCCGTTGTTCGCCCTCTCTCGGACCGAATCTGCCGGCACGACGTCCTAGACGCGCCACAGAACGACATCCCACCGTCGAAGTTCCAAGTTCGACACTTCTGATACGTCCGGCCCTTCCCGACGCGCACCGGGGCCTACGACGAGCCCCGGCCAGTATTCGCGGCCGAGAACCCCGTCGCTCCGGCGCAACCGACCGCAAAGCCCTACATCGGCACAAGCAGACGCGCAGCAAAGCGCTACTCTTGGCACCGCAGATCCAAAACTCGACTCGTCCCTGTACTGCAACGCCCTCTCCCCCATCGAGAAATATGGCAAAGCCCACACGCCGCACGTTCCTGGCAACCTCTTCTTCCGCGCTGATCGGCTCACAGGTCGCGAGCGCCGCGATGACGCCGCACATCTCCTCGCGCGACACGATCCGTGTTGCTCTGGTTGGCTGCGGCGGCCGCGGCACCGGCGCCGTTGGCCAGATCTTCAACACCAAGGGCAACACCCGACTGGTTGCGGTAGCCGACGCGTTTGAGAACAAAGCCCGCCAAGCGGTCGAGGCTCTTACCGAGCACGCCGAAGACAAGGTCGGCGTCGGCGAGGATCAGATCTTTCACGGCGTCGACGCGTTCAAGAAGGCGATCGACAGCGATTGTGATCTGGTCGTGATCGCAACGCCACCGGGCTTCAAGCCGGTGCACTTTGACTACGCCGTCGCCAACAACAAGCACGTCTTCATGGAGAAGCCGGTCGCAACCGACGCGCCCGGCGTGCGCCGCGTGCTCAAGGCCGTCGAAAAGTCCAAGAAGCAAAACCTGATGGTCGCGATCGGCCTCCAGCGGCGGCACGAGCCGCAGTATATGGAGACCATCCAGCGCGTGCACGACGGCGCCATTGGCGATGTCGTGCTGTCCCGCGTCTACTGGAACGGCGGCGGCATCTGGTATCGCCCCCGCAAGCCGGACCAGACCGAGATGGGGTTCCAGTGCAACAACTGGTACCACTTCAACTGGATCTGCGGCGACCAGATCGTCGAGCAGCACATCCACAACCTCGACGTCGGTTGCTGGGCGAAGGGCTCGTATCCGATCAAGTGCAACGGCATGGGCGGCCGCGCGATGCGCATGGACGGCGACCGCAGCAAGTCGCAGATCTTCGACCACACCTTCTGCGAATACACCTTCGCCGACGGCTCAAAGATGTACAGCCAGGGTCGTCACCTGCGCGGTGGCTGGACGCAGGTCAACGAGTTCTTGCACGGCACCAAGGGCACCGCGGTGCCGTCCGGCAGCATCTCGGGCCCCAACGCCTGGAGCTTCAAAGGCAAGCGCAAGGGCGGCCACCAGCAGGAGCAACACGACATGATCGAGGCGCTGTCCCGCGGCGAGATCTACAACGAAGGCGAATACGGCGCGATGTCGACCTTTACCGCGATCCTCGGCCGCGAAGCCTGCTACTCCGGCAAGGAAATCAAGTGGGACGAGCTGCTGGCGCGCGGGCGCGAGCTCGCGCCGGGCATCGACAACTACACGATGGACTCGACGCCGCCGACCATGCCCAACAAGAGCGGCCTCTACCCCGTGCCTGTCCCGGGCAAGTACAGCCCGTTCGCCGACTAGCCCTATTCCCCTATTTGGCCCTATCTGGCGCCGCCGTTATCTGGCTCTGTCGGCGCGCAGCACGGCGTCGGCCAACCGCTTGCCGAGCCACACCACCGCCGCGGCATCAAACACGAGCTGCTTGTCCTGCGGCGGCGGATCCAGCGCCTCGACGTGCACCATGTGCTCGTCGGCGGCGGCAAGCGTGCGAACCGCGGCGACCATGTCGACTTCGTTGACATCCTTGTGATCGGTCGGCCGCTGCTGGCTGACGAGCCAAAGCAGCTCAGGCAGCTTCAGGTCGCGGCGCGTCGCGGCCACCAGCTCGCCAAGCCACCCGGCGGCTTTGCGGCGATGCGGCGTCCACGAAGCGTCGTTCTCGCCGACGTGGTAGCAGATGGCACGCAGACGGACCTTGTGCCCCTTCGCTTCGAGCGAGGCGATCGACTCCCGCACAAACTCCAGCCACTGCGCATACAGGTTGCGGCTCTTCGCGACGCTGCCAGCCGGCGTCCAGTCCACGATCTGCGAGCCGCTGTGCGTGAACTTGGCAATCGCGACGGCGTCGCCGCGGTTCTTGCCGCTGCGTTTGCCGCTGGGCTTGCCGAGCGCATGCACAAAACTCAACTCCGGGCCAAACGTGTCGTAGAGACCGGCCGGTCCAAGTGGCTCCCACCCAACAGAGCGATGCACGCCACCGCCAACCACGTAGCGAAAGGCCACGTCGTCGCGATTCTTGCGCAGGCTACGCCCGCCTTTGACCGAACCAAGGTTCTGCACAAACGCGCGCTCACCCTCCATGTTGCGGTGGCCGGCCATGACGTAGAGGTCCACAACCTCCCCCTCTCGATAGGGCCACTTGCGAAGCCCGCGCACGGTCGGCTGCCACGCGCCGAGGTCTTCTAGGTAGGCCTGCGCGTAACCCATGCCGTGCTGCAGCTGGCCCAACGTGCCGTAGTGATAGTGCAGCCCCACGCCGCCGCCGATCTCGACGCCGACGTGCGAGGTCGGCACGTAGCGCGCACGCGCATCGGCCCCGGTCACCTGCCGCTGCCCCAGTGAGATCGCATGCATGCGCGGCCGCTGATCCATGCCCCAAATGGTCTTCGTGCACAGTTCGCCGATGTAGACGCGCAGATCCGGAACCTCCAGATCGCGACGCCAGCAGGCAACGAAGCGTTCGAGGTTGTCGCCGTAGCGGTCGCGGAACCCTTCGTCGAACATGTCGTTTTCCCCCTGGTGCCAGCAGAGGCCCTCCAGCCGCCAGCGCACTCGGCGACGCGTCAGGTCCGCGAGCGCATCACGCACGGTCTTGAGCGCGAGCGGATACATCTCAAAGCCACCGGGCTCATCGGGGTTCCAGTCTCGTCCCAGCGTCGTGCCGCCGGCAGCAACCTTGATGATCGCCAGCTTGCACCCGGCTTGCGCCGCCACCTCACGCGCAAACGTAAGCTCGGGGCCCACCATGCCGCGCACCGGCTGCAGCGGCACCCAGCCCTCCGAGCGCGACTTCTCTTCACGTCCGATGACGTGCCAGAATCGAACGTCCGGCTGCTCTTCGGCGGCCCCGGCGAATGGCGGAAAGCGGTCCACATCCGCGACCTTGGAATCGGCCCCTTCCATGTTGGACTGACCGGCAAACACGAAAACGCGCACCGCGTCTTTGGCAGTACTCTGCTGCGCACGCGCACCGCCCAACACCAGCACAAGCGCGGCCACAAGCGACAGCGCGGAAACGATCGACCTTGACGGCCACAGCGACACACCATGCATGCCGACGAGTGTAGACGGATCGCATGCAGACGGGCGGGCCAACCGACGGTTAGCCTGCACGCATGCGCGTAGGCATGAACCTGTTGCTGTGGACCACCCACGTCACGGACGAACTGGAACCCAAGCTGGCGTTCGTCAAAGAACTTGGCTTCGACGGCGTCGAGGTGCCGCTCTTCGAAGGCGATGCCAAGCACTACCGCAAGCTTGCGACGATGCTCGACAGGCTCGGCCTGCAGCGAACCTGCTCGACCGGGCTCGCACCCGAACACGACCCGATCTCCGACGACGCTGCCGTGCGCGACGCGGCACGCCAACGCCTACGCTGGGCGATCGAATGCACGCAAGCGCTTGGCGGCAACGTGCTCTGCGGCCCGCTTCACTCTGCATTCAAGGTCTTCCGCGGACGCGGACCAACGCACGAAGAGATGCTGCGCAGCGCCGAGACGCTGCGCGCCGTCGCCGACGAGGCGCAGCAAGCCGGCGTGATGCTCGCGCCCGAGGCTCTCAACCGCTTTGAGTGCTACCTTGTCAACACCGCATCGCAACTGCGTGAGCTGTGCCAACTCGCCGACCACGGCAGCGTGAAGGCGCACTACGACACGCACCACATGCACATCGAGGAGCGCAACGCGCCGGCCGCGATCGCCGACTGCGCACCCGTGCTCGGCCACGTACACCTAAGCGAAAGCGACCGCGGGGTACCGGGACGGGGACAGGTCGATTGGCGCGGTTCGTTCGCAGCACTTCGCGAATGTGGCTACGACGGCTGGCTCGTCATCGAGGCCTTCTCGCGCCTGGATCCACAGTTCGCCGCGGACATCCACGTCTGGCGCGACTACTTCGACGAGCCGGAGGACGTCTGCCGTGACGGCCTCTCGTTCGTGCGCGGCAGTCTTGAGAAGGGCAGCCTCTAGAGCTCAGCGCGCCATGGCATCCAGCAGCTGCTGCACGCGCTCGCGCGCGAAGCCGCGCTTGGGAACCGCGCCCATGTGCTCCTGCAGCGCAGCCAAGTCGGGCGTAGCCGACGCGACGCCGGCAGCAGGAACTTCGATCCCGGCGGCCCACACAATCGCGTTGAGGACCAGCTTGCGCACGTCGTCCTGCGCCCAGTTCCAGTGCACGTGCCCGCCGGTGAAGCCAAACGACCGGCCGCCATCGGCACGCTTGTAGGCCCACGCGACGTGCTGTGGCTCACCGGCAGCGACCGCGCGCCGCACCGCCGGATTGCCGCTGTGAGGGCCGTCCTTGCGGGACATGGTCGCCGCCGGCGCCACCGCCGACAGGATGGGCGTCACGCCCTCCATACCGGGGCGAAAGCGCATGTGGAAATACCACTCGTCGCGCAGCGCAAACGGCTCGACGCCGCGCGTCACAGGGTGATCCGGCAGCGCAACAAAGTCAGCCGTCCAGATCGGATTGACCGACCAATGCGTTTCGAAGCCGCCGCCGAGCCAGTTGCGGAACCTCACCCCGACGTTGCCGCTCGGCACTTCAACGGCGTAGTGCAAACACACCAGCGACGCGCCGCGCTGCATCTCGGCCTCGACTTCATCTAGGTGACGAAGCATGGGATGGCGCCCGCCGCCGTCCGCGAACACAACGATCGCGTCCGCGTCACGCAGAGCCGAAGGGTCCGCAGGCCAAAGGTCGTGCACCTCAACGTCAAGCGCCAGATCGCTTGCAGCGAGCGCCTTGGCGAGCAGCTTGCAGCCGGCGCGATGTTCGTGCGCGCCGTAGCCGTGGCTTTGCGCACCCGCCAAGAACACCACGCGACGCCGGCGATCGGGATCGCGTTGTTGCACCCAGATGTTGCGATAGGAAACCGGATTGCCGTGATCCTGCAAATACAGGCCGCCAGCGGAGTCGCTTTCCTTGCGCTTGGCTGCCGCCGTCACGCGCGGCAGCTCGACGTCGTCGTGCACGAGGATGCCATTGAGGTGCACCGTCGCGCGGGCGTTGCGCACTTTCTTGAGCCCGCGCCAACGCGCCGCCGTGAACTCGATGTCGTAGGTCTGCCACTGCCCAGGCGGCAGGCACGCGTTGAGGATCGGCGCAGCAACGGAGTAGACGCCACCGCATTCGTTGTTCTCGCCAAGAAGACCAAACGAGTCGAGAACCTGGCACTCGTAGCGCCCCTGCAGGTAGACGCCGCTGTTGCCGCGCCCCTGACCGCGACGCGCAGGCTGAAACGGCGTCCTGAACTCCAGGTGCAATCGATGGTCCGCGAACCGCTGTCGCGAATCGCAGCCGACGGCCAAGGTGCTATCATCGCGCAACCGCCCGCCGTGGAAGCCTTCGGCCGAGGAGCCGTCGAAGAGCACGGTCGCACCTTGGGGCGGCTTTGCACCGAGCGTCGAACTCTTGCGCACGACCCGCTGCAGCCGACCGAGGCTTTCGCCGTCCTTGCTGGTCACGCGCAGGTCGCCGCCCGCGAGAACCAGCGCCCAGCTACCGAAAGCGAACTCGGCGCCCTTGGCAGTGAACGCAGCGCCGGTTTCCCCAACCCGATCGTCGCGCTGCGCACCGGCGCCCGGCAAGCCGCCGCGATACAGAACGCAGCGCAGCTTGGCGGCCTGGCCAGCTTTTCCCTGGCTGTCGATGCGCGCTATCAGCTGCGCGCCGTAGGCAACCGCTGGAGCAGCGGCTGGCGCACCGGCTGGCGCACCACCTTCGTCGCCCGCAGGCACGCGCAGCATGCCGACGTATTCACCCTGAGCCTGTTCCAATTGGACGCGAAGCGAATCGACGTCCTGGGCAGAAGCAGCCGCGAGTGCGAATGATGCGGCGAAGAGCCAATCCATGATGCGGCGAGCCATACGCCCATTGGACCCCGCATCAGCACGTGCGCCAATACTCCCGCCAAAACCCCGAGGGTCGACAGCCCCTCCAGCCTCTAGGCCAGGTGCCGTTTGGCCTTCTTGGCGAGCCGCAGCAGGCGCGCCGGCCGATTCGTCAAGATGCCGTGCACGCCGAGTTCCATCATGCGGCGCGACTCCGAGCGGCTGTCAAACGTCCAGGCGAGCAGGTCGATCTTGGCTGCGTTGGCATCCCCTTCGGCCAGCGACTTCATGTCGTCGGCAACGAGCTGCTGGTAGATGCTCCAACCGCTCCACGTCAAGACGGGCCGGCCGACCGCCGCGACGCAGCTGTTGAGCTGCTGAGCCCGGGCGACCGCGCTGTAGCGCGACGGGTCGCGCACAATGCCCGGCGGCAGCTCGGTATCGAGACACAGGTCGATGTCGGGTGCGACGGCCTGGATGGCTGCGAAGACCTCGGTATGCGGCGTCATCCAAACCGCACGAAACGACGCCGAATGCGCCGCCAGCACCTGCTGCATCGCGCGCACCAGCGGCACAGCAAACTCCGCGCGGTCCTTCGGCACTTTCAGATCGAGAAACACCGCCTTGAGCTTGCTGCGGGTGCGCGCCCATTCGACGAACTCGGCAAACGTCGGGATGTGCGCCGAGACCCGCCACTGGAAAAAGAACAGCACCTTGCGGCTGTAGCCGTAGCAACGACGCAGCTGCTCCAGGCTTAGCTCGTCGACGAAACACCGCTCGTCCTCCCAGATCCGCGGAGCCGTCGGTGCATAGCGAACTCCCGGCTCGACGCCGAGCTGCCGCGCCAAAGCCACCGTGTCGTTCGGGTCCCAGTCATGCCACAGGACCGGCACACCATCGCTGGTTAGACAGACATCGATCTCGAGCGCATTCGCCCCTTCTTTGTCGACCGCACGCGCACACGACTCGAGGGTGTTCTCGACGACTTTGTAGGGCGCGCCGCGATGTCCGACGATCCACAGCGGGCTGCTGCCGGCGTCGTCCACATCGCTGCGGCTCGCCCAGCGGGTTGAGAATCGCTCCGAAAACCTGCGCACCGCGTCCGCCATGCGCCGCACGCCTGCTTCGGCACGCAGCGCAGCGCGCTTTCCTGCGCGCACGGGTGCGGCTCCGCGGCGTCGCTCGCTTCGGCCGAATCGTTCCGCCACGCGCATCAGGCCATTCCGCTCTGCCATTGCGGATCAGACGCGGATGTCGCTTTCGAGTTCGCGGGCGGGTGCCGTCGCGATGCGTGGAGCGATCTCGTTGGCGACAAACGCGTCCACCTGCTCCGCCGAACGCCCCACGAACCGGCTCGGCTGCAGCAGGTCTGGCAGCCGATCCTTGATGCTCGCAAAGACCGGATCGGCAGCAATCAACTCCATCAACGGATTCGGCTTGCCCTCCGCCTTGACGGCATGCGCAGCCGCTCTGCTGTGCACGCGCACGCGTTCGTGCAGGTCCTGGCGATCGCCTCCGGCGGCAACGCCCGCCATCAGGATTTCCTCGGTCGCCAAGAACGGCAGCTGCTCATCCAGCTTGCGCTCGATGACCTTTGGGTAGACGACCAGTCCCTTGGTGACGTTCTCCACCAGCATCAGGATGCCGTCAATCGCCAGAAACGACTCGGGCAACGCGATCCGCCGGATCGCAGAGTCGTCGAGCGTGCGCTCGAGCCACTGCACCGATGCCGTGTGCGCGCTCGTATTGGTCGCCTCGATAACGTAGCGCGCCAGCGAGTTCACGCGCTCGCAGCGCATCGGGTTCTTCTTGTAGGCCATCGCCGAGCTGCCAATCTGCTTGGACTCACTGGGCTCCTCGATCTCTCCCTCGTGCGACAAAAGCCGCAGATCGTTGGCGAACTTCGCGGCCGACTGCGCCACGGCAGAGAGCGACTGATGGATCGTCCAGTCGATCTTGCGCGTGTAGGTCTGACCGCTGACCGGAATCGAGCGCTCGAAGCCCATGCCCTTGGTGACCAGGCGATCGAGTTCTTCGACCTTCTGATGATCGCCGTCCGCCAGCATCAAGAACGTCGCCTGCGTCCCGGTCGTGCCCTTGACGCCTCGGAACGGCAGCCACTCGATCACCCGTCGCAGCTCGTCGAAATCGAGCGCGAAATCTTGCGCCCACAGGCACGCGCGCTTGCCGACGGTCACCGGCTGCGCGACCTGGAAGTGCGTGTAGCCAAGGCACGGCTGGCTGCGCCACTCCGACGCAAACGCAGCGAGATTCTTCATCACGGCGGCGAGTCGCTGCTCGAGCAGCTGCAGGGCGCGCCGATAGATGACGAGGTCGGCATTGTCGGTAACGAAGCAGCTGGTCGCGCCAAGATGGATGATCGGCTTGGCCGAGGGCGCCAGCTCACCGAAGTGGTGCACGTGCGCCATCACGTCGTGACGCAGCTCCTTCTCGAGTTCGGCTACCCGATCCCAGTCAAACGTGTCGCGGTGCTTCTTGAGCTCCTCGATTTGCGCGGTCGTCACCGGCAGACCGAGCTGTCGCTCCGCATCCGCAAGCTGGATCCATAGGTCACGCCAGGCGGTATGCCGCTGACGTGGCGAAAACAGGCGAGCCATGTCGCGGCTCGCGTAGCGTTCGATAAGAGGGTGGTCGAAGCGGTCACCGCGTTCCATGGCGACCATCGAACAGAAGAACGGGCCGCTGCGCCACGATCGTGCGATCGCGATGCGGCGGCCCGCCCAGTTTTCTCGTCGGCGTCCTTGTCTAGCGCATCTGGAAGACGGGGCCTTATCCGGGATGGGAGGGCGTTCGTCGCAAGGCGTAGCGACGAATGCACGTTCCCTCTTTCTGCCGAGGAGCAGCAACGCCGCGACGGGCGTCTTCGCGCCCGTGCAAGGACCCCGATATCAGATGCACGACACTAGCGGCAGCCGCTGACCCAGACGCGGCGCTCGCGGTTTTCCCAGCGAGCCGGGATCCAGACGCGCTCGAAACAAGCCGCCTGGACGATGCCCCACGAGCGGCGACCGCAGCGATCGTAGACCCAGCCACGCACCGCCGGGACGTGCTGCTGGTCCCAGAAGCCCGGCACCAACACGCGCTCGCAGCGGGTCACCCACCTACCGACGGTTCGGCCGAGGGTTCTACCGACGGTTCTACCGACGCTCCGGCCGACAACGCGACTGCGGTGGCTCTGCCCTTGCCGAACACTGCGCCGCTCGAAGCTCGAACCGCTGCGAACCTGGCGCGCCGGGCGCCTGCCCTGACGAGCGGGGGTCCCGCGCACAGAGCCCACGCGACGGTTGTCGCGAACAATCTGGCCCGACCGAACCGCGCGCTGGCTGGATGCGCCGCGAACGTTCTGCTGGGCGGCGACGACCTTGCCACGCGGTGCCGTCCGGGCGTTGCCGCGATCGCGGAACTGCGCCGGGAGCGAGAAGGCAGCGCCAAACAGGGCCGCCACGAAGAGCACGTGGAATCGTTTCATGACTCCCACACAGCGCCTCAAGAGCCCGCGACGTTGCGCCCAGCCCGTCAAAAACACGACGTAAACCTTTATTAGCTCAAACGATACACCGAGTGCACCCCAAACAGGTCACAACCTCGATGCGAACGCCGTCAGCCTGCGTAGGTCTCGAAGGCGCTGGTGCCGATCCCCCCCAGCAAGCACAGCCAGGCAGCCAGAGGCACCCGGGCACGGCGACCGGAGACGCCACGGAGCACCAGGACAGCAAACGCGGCACCGAAAGCGTCGGAGCCGAGATCCACGATCGAGCAGACTCTACCTGGCACGTAGGACTGGTGCAGTTCGTCGATCGCCCCGTAGAGCGCCGCCAGGAAAAACGCGGCCCACGAGCGGCGCAGCCAACCGCCCCCCTCACCAAGGCTGCCGTCGTGCTGACGCCGCGACGAAGCCGACCACGCAAGCCAGAACGCACTCCCGAGCGCCGCGTAGGCGACCACGTGGGCACCGTTGTGCAAAAGCGCTTCCGCCGCCGCCACCGGCGCCGTGCCGAGCTGACACGACGAGGACCACCAGAGCGTCGCCATGCCCGCGATCGGCACGAGCGACCGCAGCGGCCTCGGCACTCGGTGCCAGAGCCGCATGAGACGAAGAAGTAGGCCGCAGCGGTCCGGGCCCGCGGTGCCACTGCCGCGGGCCGCGGCGTCGGCTTCGGCGTCGGCTTCGGCGAAGTGCTCAGACTCAGCGATCGATGTATCCAACCAAGCGCAGGCCACCCTTGTCAACGCGCTCGGCGCGCAGGCCGTCGAGGTAGACCGTCAGCAAGAACAGCCCGCGGCCCCGCTCGCTGTCGAGCGAAGGCATACCGTTGGTCGCGGCGCTCAACGACTCCGCGAGCTCCTCGACCTGGTCATCCGGCATCTCCGGATCGAAGAACTCGATGGCAATGCGCTCGTCCGCCGGCTCGATGCAAACCGCCAGCTCCTGGTTGCCGGTCCGATACACCGCACCGTGCTCGATCGCGTTGTTGACCAGCTCGTCGACAACGAGCGCGAGGTTGTCGCAGACGCTAGACCCAGCGCCCAAAGATGAAGCGAACCGCCGCACTCGTGCGCGCACCTCGCGCACAACGCGGCCGTCTGCGGGGAAACTCAGGCGACTGCGGCTCACTGAACGCCCTCGACGATCATCGACAGATCGACCGCGACAGCCGAGTGGGTCAGTGCGCCAATCGAAATCCGGTCGACGCCCGACTCGGCATAGGCCCGCACGTTGTGCTCGCCAATGCCGCCCGAGGCCTCTGTCTGCACGGTCCGGCCGACGGCTTGCGCCGCGTCCTGCACCGCCGCGACAGCCGCGCGCAGCGGATCGCCCGCTTCAAAGTTGTCGAGCAGAATGACGCTAGCACCACCGCGCACTGCGGCGAGCGCCTCGTCGACGGTGCGCGCCTCTGCGACAACCGGACGATCGTGTCCTTCGCAGCATCGGGCCACCACTTGCTCGATGGACTCTGGCCGCGCAAAGCCGAAGTGATTCTCCTTCAACAGCACCTGGTCAAAGAGACCGATGCGGTGGTTCACGCCACCGCCCGCCAGCACTGCGGCTTTCTCCACGTGGCGCAGACCCGGCGTGGTCTTGCGCGTATCGAGAATGCTCGCGCCCGTGCCGGCTACCAGATCGACAAAGCGCCGGGTCTTCGTCGCGACGCCCGACAGACGCTGCAAGAAGTTGAGGGCCGTGCGCTCGGCCGACAGCAGCGCGATCATGTCGCCGCGGAAACGCAGCACGTCGTCGCCCGGAGCAAACGAAGAACCGTCGTCGAGCACGACCTCTAACTCGCAGCTGGAGTCGAGCAGCTCGAAGCAGCGCACGGCGCATGCCATGCCGGCCAAGACACCATCGGCCTTGGCAAAGATCCGACCGGCCCCTTTGCGGCCGGTACCGAGCGCAAGCGTGGAAGTAACGTCACCCCCCGAGCCGAGGCGATCATCGCCTAGGTCCTCAGCAAGAGCTCGTCGCACGCAGTCGGTCGGATCAGCACCGGTGCTTACCATGGCGCGGCAGACTACCCGAAAGCCGCTGTCCACGCATGTTTGCGTGCCAGCGAGGCGCCACCTTCCTTGCGATCGGCCGAGTTGCGATGACAGACGACCGGCCGCAAGGCGGGAAAAGAGCACGACACCGGCAAAAAGCGTCGGTTCTGAGAGTTCCTCGCCTAGCGCACGGCCTCCGCCGTGGCGGCACCAAATTCCACGTGCGGTGCCAGCGCCCGCAGGGCCACAGGCCCCACGCCAGCGACCCGTCGCAGATCCTGGAGGCGGCGAAACGGCCCACGGCGGATGCGTTCGAGCACGATGGCCTCAGCTCGCCGAGGCCCAAGACCAGGAAGCGCCTGCAGTTCGCCAACGGAGGCTCGATTGAGATCGATCTTGACCGCTTGGATCGAGATTTCCGGAGCCGGCGCGAGCACCCCAAACGCGAAAGCGCGGATGGCAAGCAGGTAGACGAGCAGCGCCCACGCCACCAGCAGACGCGGGACGCGCCGCACCGGATCGGCGGCACCGCCTACCAGCGCCGGATCTGCGCCAGCATGCGCTGCTCGACGCCGCGCTGTCGCTCGCCCTCGTTGGCCGGAGCGACCCGTTCGTCGAGACGGTCCGCCAGGATCTGCAGCGCCATGGTCGTTTCGCATTCCGGATCTCCCACCAACATCGGGGGCTTGCCAAGCCGCCGCAAACTGACGGACGGATCTTCGGGCACGGCCCCTAGGTAGTGGATCGGCTGGTGCGCAAACCGACGCGAGACTTCGAAAAGGCGATCAAACGTTGCGCTGGCCAGCTCCGGACTCGTCGCACGATTGACGAGCAGGTCGACCGGCGGCCGCTCGACCTGGCGGGCCAAGCACTTGATGACCGCATACGCATCGGTAAGCGCAGCAATCTCTGGGTTCGTCACCATGACGACGCGCTTCGCACCGAGCACCGTGATCATCGACTGCGGCGCCATGCCGGCAGCGCAGTCGAGCAGCACCACATCGAACGATTGCGCCAGGTGGCCGAGAGAGCGCGCCAACATCTGCATGTGGCGAGAGCCCAGCTCCGCCATGCTGACAACTCCCGAGCCGCCCGCGATGAGCGAGGGACCAAACGACGTCTCGATCAGCACTTCGCGAACCGTTCTCTGCCCGTTCAGCAGGTGCTGCATCGAAAAGGGCGGGTTCGCGCCAAACAGGAGATGAGAATTGGCGAGGCCAAAGTCGCAATCGACCACAACAACCCGCCTGCCGCGCTGGTGCAGAGCGATCGCGAGGTTGGTCGTCAGAAAGGACTTGCCGGTGCCGCCTTTGCCCGACGCAAACGCAACGACGGCGGCCTCGCGGCGCCGCGGCTCGGACGGCAGATAGCCAGACCGGCTCAACAGCCGGTGCAACAGGCCGTTCTTCCGATTCTCGACTGGAAACTGTGATTCCACGACGACCTCCCGGTCGCTCGGAAGACGCATAGAAGCGCCTCAAAGTGACCGCCGCCGAGAATCTCGACGCCAGCACACATCCGGTGACCACCCCGCGCAGTTGCTACGAGCGGTCTTTTGCCACAGAGCCCTTGGACTTCGCGCCAGCTACCGAAGCTGGATCTCCAAGAGCAGAATGCTCTTCGGGAGTGAGCTCGGACGCAGCCAAACTCTCGCGCAGACTCTCCTGATCGGAGTGTCGCGCGCTCCCTACTGCGTGGCGAGTCGCAGACGTGTCGCCGTTGCGGTCGTGGCCGAGGAACGAGTTCTCAGCAACCGCAGGTAGGCGGGAAGGTGAAGATGCCGGCACGCTGCGGGCAGAAATGCTGTCGGAGTTGGCGCCTTGCGATGGACGCCCATTGGTTGCGCTGCCGTTTGCCGCGCTGCCGTTTGCTGCGCCGCCGCTGGTCGCACTAGCGCTGCCGGCACCGTTGCCGAAAATGGCGCCGATCGCCCCATTCCCGTTTGCTCCATGGTCTTCGTTGGCCATCCGAACGGAGCCAGCCGGCTGCCCCAAGCGGTCGACCGACGCATGCTCGTCGTGGCTGCGCAAGACAAAGTCCATGCGCGCATGGCGGGCGAGAGCGCGCAGCATCTCGTCCGCAAAGCGTCGCACATCGCGCACCACGCGCAGCTCACGGCCAGCACCTGCTCGCCCGACGCTGCGGCCGGACGACGCAACAAGTCCTTCATCGAGCGTCTGGACTTCGCCGAGCAGGTGGCCGTTCCAAAACACGCGACGCACAAATCGGTCGCCGTGGATGCGCACGGCTGGGTCCATGCGTCGACAAATGCTTTCCAGTTCGTGCCAGAGCCCAACACAGCCTGCCGGCGGCGCAAAACCTGGGATGTCGTTGGCGTGCGAGTCGCCGATGTGTCGACGAGCCGTCGACGAGTCGTAGCTACCGCCACCGCCACCGCCCGCCGATGCCTCCGCGTCCGATTGCAACGCATCAGATCGCAACGAGTCGGCGCCGACAGTGCCATGGCCGCGGCCGCTAGCAGTTCGCGACGTGAGCCACCGCACAGCGAATCGCTCCGAGCCAGAAACCCGGAAGGGCTCCAGCGTGCAGGCCTCCAGCGCATGAATCGGCAGGGTCTGCAGCTGCGCAAGCTCTTTCGCGGCAGCGTCTGTCCCGACGACCAGGATGCGACCCGTGCAGCCTGGCGAGTAGTTGCCCTCGGGCAACGCCTGCGCCAGCGAATCGCCGACACGCTGCAGGAACTGACCCGCGGCGAGCGCGCGCGCCGACAGCAGCGCGTCCCCTTCTACCGCGAGCAGGATCAGGACGGGTGCGCCAATCGCGTCGCGAGCGACGCCGTCCAGCGGGCCAACTTCGCCACCACCGCAATCGAGGGACTCAAGCACCAGACGAAGCCCAGACTCAATGCTGTCGAGCCGCCGTGAGACAAGTGCCCACAGTCTCTCGCGCAGGTGCGGCAAGATCGGACCTCGGATCATGCATACTCCCGAACCGTCAAGTTTGACGGCTGCCGAAGGGCGACATGCGCCCGCAGGTATGTTGGCAGGGAATACAAGGTCATGGCCTCGCTTGAGACTTCCGTATTATTGCGCGCGGGCGAACACGAATGCAACCGCCGAAGCACCAAGCGCGCCTCAAAACTACGCTGCCATCGGAGTTTCAGCACTCGACGACCGCTGGCGAGCCACCTCGCAAAGGCTGCTAGCCGCGCTTTGGTGGAGCACCGGAGCGCCTCGCGGGCACCTCCGCGCCGCCCGCGGCCAGCAGCGGCGAGCGGCGCTCTTCGAGACGGGTCCAGGCAACGGCCAGCGCATCCGTGGCGTCCAGAGGCAGCGTCGGGTCGAGCCCCGCCGCGGCGGGCAACAGCTGCCGCAACATCTTGGCGACGGCCTGCTTACGTGCAGCCCCATGGCCGGCCACGCAGCGCTTCACGCGCGCCGGCGCATACTGATGCACATCCACGCCCACGCTCGCCGCTCCGGCGAGCACAACGCCGCGGGCCTCGCCGATACGAAGAGCTGCCTGCACGCTTTTGCCAAAGAATGCTTCCTCGATGGCCAGCTCACTTGGGCGAAGCTCGCGCACAATTGCATCAAACTGCTGCTGGAGCGCCAGCAATCGCATCGTCAGCGGCGCCCCGCGCGCGCCAAGGCGCAAAACCCCGGCACGCACGAGACGCACACCAGCAGCTCCGGAATCGGCGCTGCGTACCACGTTGCTGCCGCGCAACGCCAGCGGAACCCGCGGCGGAGAATCCGACGAGGCGGCCGCTTCGTGAACGCTGTCGGCTGCCGACGGAGATCCCAACGGCCGGCGCGATCGAGAAGATCGCGCGCCGGGCTCACCAAACTCCAAGCACCCAAAGCCAACGACCTGAGTGCCCGGATCGATGCCGAGAATCCGCACCACCGCCATCGGCGCGAGTGTAAGGTCGCGTTCCGTGAAGGTCGCCATCTTGTTGCTCGCGGCCGGCCGCGGCACGCGCCTCGGTGCCGCAGTCCCCAAGGCATTTCTGCCGCTTGGCAACCTGCCACTGCTGCTCCACAGCGCCGCACGGCTGGTCACAGCTGTGCCCGAAGAGTGTGCGTTCGAACTCGTCGTGCTCGTCGGCCCGGGCGACCGTGAGCAGCACCTGCAGCCGTTCGTCGCGCCCCTTCAGCGCCTGGTCCGCGCGCCATCCGATCTGCACATCGTCACAGGCGGCGAGACCCGGCAAGAGTCAATGACCAACGGACTCGCGGCCACATCGAGCGACTGCGACCTCGTGCTCATCCACGATGCAGCACGCGCGCTGGTTTCGGTCGACGCCACGCGCGCTTGCCTGCAAACCGCAGAATCCGTCGGCGCCGCGCTGCTCGCGATACCGGCGACGGACACGCTCAAGCGCGTCGTCAACGGCCGCGTGCAAACGACCGTCGATCGCAGCGAAATCTACTACGCGCAAACGCCACAGATCGCGCGACGCGAGCTGCTGCTAGAAGCAGCGGGCCTGGCCGAAGCCGACGGCTTCGAAGCGACCGACGACGTCTCGCTGCTCGAACACTTCGGCAGCGAGGTTGCGGTCGTACCAGGCTCGGCCACCAACCTGAAAATCACGCACCCGGACGACCTGCCGCTGGCCGCGGCGCTCCTGGCGCAAAACCCGACCCCGCCTTTGCCGCCATCATGAACGACCTCCCCCGCATCGGCCTCGGCATCGACGTGCACCGACTGCATCCTGGCAGGCCCTGCCGACTCGGCGGCGTCGACTTCGACTCGGACGTCGGACCGCTTGGCCACAGCGATGGGGACGCCGTGCTGCACGCCGCCTGCGATGCCGTGCTCGGCGCTGCAGGTCTCGACGATCTCGGCACGCTGTTCAGCGATCGCGACGAGGCCAACGCAGCGCGCGACTCCGCCGACTTTTGCCACGAGACGATGCGCCAAATCGGCGACAAGAACCTCTGCGTCTGGTCGCTCGACATCGTTCTCGAAACCGAAGCACCGAAGCTCAAACCCAAGCGCCAAGAGATGCGGACCCGCATCGCGTCGCTGTTTGGCCTCGACCCCGATCGCGTCAACGTCAAGGGCAAGACCGGCGAGAAGGTCGACGCCGTCGGCCGCGGCGAAGCGTGCCGCGCCACCGTCGTCGCCCTGCTCGGCCCGCAACCGGCCTAGGCCGGAGTCGTCCATGAGCGACATCCTTGAGCCTCCGCGCAGCTTCGCGCAAACGCTGCGCCGACTCGGCCCAGGCCTGATCATCGCCGGTTCGATCGTCGGCTCAGGCGAGCTCATTGCGACAACCAAAGTCGGCGCCGAAGCCGGCTTCACGCTGCTCTGGCTGATCGTCATCGGCTGCGTGATCAAGGTCTTCACCCAGGTCGAGTTTGGCCGCAGCGCGATCGTGCGCGGCAAGACGGCGCTGGAGACGCTAGACGATCTGCCTGGCCCTCGCTGGCGGTCTGGCTGGGCCGTCTGGCTGTGGCTCGTCATGGTTTTGCTGACGCTCGCGCAGCAGGGAGGCATTGTCGGCGGCGTCGGCCAGGCGCTGGCAATCATGATGCCTTGGACCGACGAAGGCGCGCGTTTCCAGGAGCTGCAGAACCAGGTTGTCGCGCTGCAGGTCGAGCAAGCGATGGCGCCAGATGCCGCTCTGTCGGCAGCATCAAGCGACCGACTGGCCGCGCTGCAATCGCAGCTTGCGGAGTTTGCACCGATTCACGACGCAACCCTTTGGGCAACGGTGCTCGCGACGCTGACATCGATCATCTTGGTCGTAGGTCGCTTCCGAGCGATTGAATGGGTGACGACGGCGTTCGTCGTCGCATTCACGATTGCGACGCTGCTCACCGTTGTGCTGCTGCAGATGCAGCCGGAGTGGGCCATCCGCGGCGACGAAGTTCTCCACGGACTCAGCTTTTCGCTGCCCCAACGAGACAGCGGCAGCAGCGGCGCCGCCCCAATCACCACGGCGCTCGCTGCGTTCGGGATCATCGGCGTCGGTGCATCCGAACTCGTCATGTATCCGTACTGGTGCATCGAGAAGGGCTACGCGCGTTGGACCGGCCCGGCGGACGGCAGCGAAAGCTGGCGAGGCCGCGCCCGCGGCTGGATGCGCGTGCTGCAGTGGGACGCGTGGATCTCTGCGGCCGTCTACACGTTCGCCACCGTCGCATTCTTCTTGCTTGGCGCCGCAGTGCTCGGGCGCATCGGCCTCAACCCGGCAAAGCAGAGCATGGTGCGCACGCTCGCCGAGATGTATGCGCCGGTCTTTGGCACGTGGGCCACGCCTGTCTTTCTCGTCGGCGCGTTTTGCGTGCTCTACTCGACGTTCTTCGTAGCCAGCGCTGGCATCGCGCGCATCCTCTCGGACTGCGTCGTCGTGCTCGGCCTCTCGCCGGGCGACGAGCGCGCGCGGCGACGCTTGACCAAGATCTTCAGCGGGCTGCTGCCGTTTGTCAGCCTGCTGGTATTCGTCTGGGTCCAGGCCCCGGCCGAGCTTGTGCTGGCCGGCGGCGTCGCCCAGGCGCTGATGCTGCCGGTGCTCGGCTTCGCCGCGCTGTGGTCGCGCTACCGGCGAACCGAGGCGGCACTCGCCCCGGGCAAGCTATGGGACACGCTGCTGTGGCTGTCGTGCCTCGGCTTCCTCATCGCCGGCGTCTGGTCGCTGGCCAACCGCTTCTAGAGGCGAACAGGTTCGAAAACGAACCGGCTCTAGACCGCCCGCTCACGAGCGCATCTGCTGGTCGACCATGCGCTTGTAGACGCCATCCAGAGCGAGCAGTTCGGCGTGCGTGCCAAACTCCACCACGACCCCTTCGTCGATCACCGCAATGCGATCGGCATCGACGATCGTCGAAAGCCTGTGCGCGATCACAAACGACGTCCGGCCACGGCGCAGTTCGTCGAGCGCCTTCTGCACAGCGGCTTCGCTCTCGGTATCGAGCGCGGAGGTTGCCTCATCGAGAAACAGGATCGACGGATCGCGCAGGATTGCGCGCGCAATCGTGATGCGCTGCATTTGGCCACCCGACAGGTTGGCGCCGCGCTCACCGGCCAGCGTTCCGTAGCCATCCGGCAGCGTCATGATGAAGTCGTGGATGTTGGCAGCGCGCGCCGCATCTTGGACCTCTTCGTCGGTTGCGCCGGGCTTGCCGCACGCAATGTTGTCTCGCAGACTCGAGTGAAACAGGAACGGCGTCTGGCTCACGACGGCCGTGTGCCTGCGGTAGTCGGTCAGCCGGCACTCCCTCAAATCAACGCCATCAACCAGCACTGCGCCCCCGGCCGGATCGTGGAAACGGAGCAGCACATCGAGCGTCGTCGACTTGCCGCCGCCGGACGGCCCAACGAGGGCCACCGTCTGGCCTGCTTCGGCCCGCAGCGAAAGGCCGCGCAGCACCCGGTTCTCATCGTAGGAAAACTGCACATCGCGGAGCTCGACGTCGCCGCGCACATCGCTGAGCGGCTTGCCGCCGATGTTGGCAGCGTCCGGCGCGGCGCTCAAGATCTCGTCGATGCCGGAGAGCGCACCAGCCGATTCGCGCAGCACGTTGTAGGCGCGCGTCAGCCGCTTGACGTGCTGGTAGGTCGTTGCGAGCGGCGCGATGATCACGGCCACGTCGTCAAAGTCGATCGCGCGTTTCTCGATCACCAGGTAGCCAAGCAGCACCAAGAACAGCGCGGTCGCTACCTGGTAGCTGACGAACGACTGCGCAATCGAGCGGCCCTTGGCGCGCAGCACGCGGCTCGTGCGGTCCAAGAACGTCGCGTTGGCGCCTTCGAACTCGCGCATGCGCTCGTCCTCAAGCTGATACGCCTTGACGGTGCGGATGCCGGTCAGGATCTGGTTGAGAGATTCGGTCGAATCGCCGAGCGCCTGCAGGCTCTTGGAGCTGCGCTTTTGGACCTTCTTGCCCTGCTTGTAGAGGGGGATTGCCATCATCGGGATCAGCAGCAGCAGGATCACGATCGCTTCGGGCACGAAGAACAGAATCAGTCCCGCGTTGAACAGGATCATCAGCGGGTCCAGCACGAAGTTGTCCGAGGCGACCTCAAACGAGCGCTGCATCACCTGGGTATCGTTGGTGACCTTGCTGATGATCTTGCCCATGCGCTGCTTGCCGAAAAAGCGCAGCGGCAGGCTGAGAAAGTGCTGGGCCAGCTCGCACCGCAAATCGGCCACGATGCGGTAGCCGAAGAAGCGCGAGCGCGTCTGCACGATGTAGATCGTGTAGGCACCGAGAACGCCGCAGACCAGCGCGATGACGCCACACGCAATGACGACGGCCATCCCGGTGCTGACGCTGTCGCCGAGACCAAACAATCGACAAAGCCACAGCGCGAAGTCGCGGAAGTTGTCGTTGAACCAGTCTTCGGCGCGGTCGGCCACATCGAGGATGCTGCCCTCGGCGCCGCTGCTGGCCGCAGGCTCCGGCGTGGTTTCGCGCCCAACGGCCTTGCCCATCTCCGCCATCAACGGCTTGAGCGTGATGAACGGCAGCTTGGTGAACAGCGCCTGCAAAAAGCCGAAGCTCACCATGACTGCGACCATGCGGCGATAGCGCACGATCGCGGCCCAGATGCGGCCTAGCAAGGCACGCATATCGTCACGTTCCACGGAGTCTGCCACGCGGGCATCGTAAGACTCCGGACGGCCGAACGAACGGCCGGTTTGCAACTTGTCGCTGCTCTGACGCGACGCGACGCGCAGGAGCCAACGGTTCGCCGGCTCCGGCGTCGGTTTGTCCTTACTCGAAGGACGACTTGCCGATCACACCGTTTGCCCACTCGAGGAAGCGGTAGGTGATGTAGTCCTCACGGACCAGCTCGCGCTCGCGCTCGACCTTCACGTCGATGCGGCGGCGAGCCGGAGCGCGCGAGTTGACGCGGCAGATCAGCCACGATTCGGGACCTTGGATCGGGCCGATCGTCTTGCCGACCTCGGCGTTGAAGAACAGGTGCTCGGCGATCGAGAAACCGTCCAGCAGCTGGGTGAACTCGGTCTCGCGCAGTTGCTGGCGCAGCTGGTTGAGCGGCAGCATGCCGAGCAGGCCACGCTTCTCGTCGTTGGCGAAGAACTCCGTGTGCTTGTCGAGCGCCTCGTCAAAGGTCATGTCGCCGCTCTCGAGCATGGCAAAGGCCTCTTCGCAGCGCGTCTTGGCCTCTTCGAGACCGCCCGGCACCCAGGCGCCGGTGATCTTGCTACGCCCCTGGAACGGGATGATGCTGACGTCGACCTGGCCGTCCGCGAAGAACGCGGCGCGGGCGTCGGCGTGCTTTTGCAGGTTCTCGTCGTTGATCTCGTCCTTGATCATGTCGGCATACGACGTGATCAGGCGCCAGCGCGAGCGGAACGCCTCGAGGCATGGGTAGCCCTTGAAGCGCGTGGCGATGACCTCCACCGTGAACGGCGTCGAGTCGTAGGGCTCGCGGTACTCGTCGTAGCGCTTGGCAAAGTCCTCGTCACTGACGTAGACGCCCTTCTCGATGAGCTCCTGACGCAGCGCGGCGCGAACGGCCACTTCCTGCATGGCGCGATCGAGGTCGTGCGCAAACAGGCCCTTCTTGATGAAGTCGAACGCTTCCTGCGTCGACCACTCGAGGTTGTTGACGCGCAGCACGACGTCCGGCGGCAGGCCGTTCGAGGCGTAGCGGACGTCGCTCCACGTGCGCAGACCCTTCTGCACAAACTGGCGCATCATGTTGAGCCAGAAGTCGGGCAGCTTCTTCGGGTTGCCGTTTTCATCGACGCCTTCGGTGGCGTTGATCAGCTGCTCCATGAAGTCCGGGCCGTCGCTGTTCTGCGTCTGCGCCTTGATGGCTTCCTTGGTGATGTCCGGCCAATCCTTGGGCTGACCCGGGAAGAAGACGCGATCGAACAGGATCGACTCGCGACGCTGCTCGAGGAAGGTTTCCTTGCTGAGGCCGTATTGCGTGCGCACAACTTCCCAGAAGTCGACGCCCGGGTTCTTGCCTTCGAAGTCCGACTTCATCGGAGCAAGCTGTTCCATGACATCGTCATCGGAGACCGCAAACTCCTCGGCCTTGCGCTTGCCCGACTCGACCTGGTTCTTGAGCTCTTCGAGGATGAAGAAGTTCGCGACCTTGGCCTCGACCAGCTTGCCGCCGGCGAGGTAGACCGATTCGCGCATGACCTCGAGCGGATCGAGCTGCTGGCCGTTGACCTTCAGCGAACGCAGAAGCTTCGAGCGCTCCTCGATCAGCTGCTCATTGAGGTCCTCGACGGTGCGCTCGAGTGCTTGGATCTGCTCCGGCTCGTTCTGGGCCTGAACTTCGGGCGAAAAGAATGCGCACACCGCGGAAACGGCGGCAGCTGTGACGAAAGCGCGATGCATCGTTGGAAGGGAGTCGTAGTCGGAAAACAGGGCCGGGCAGCTTAGCCCTTGGAACGGGCAAGGCCAACGCGGGTGGCCAATTGTCCCCCCGCGCGCCGCTCGACGCGGCTGGCCAGGGATTCCTCCCGGATTCCGGCAGCACTCTCGCCCCGCCGCAAGCGCACATATCCTCCCAGGCACTGGTGCCCCGCTCCGGGATGCCCGTAGCATGGGACGCCTTCATGAGCTACGACCCCCGCACGATCGCCTTCGGCGCCGAGATCCTCTATCCACCGCAACAGCTGCGGGCCGATCTGGTGCAGAACGTGCACAACGCGCTCTACAAGCAGCCGCAGCTTGGCTACCAGAACTTTCAGGTCGCCCAGGACGGCATCCACCTGAGCAATCTGCCGCAAACGCCCGGCCAGATCTCCACGGCGAGCTTTCTGTTTGACCGACTCGTCATCCGCGAAGAGCTGCGCGGCGTCACCATCGAGGATTTCGCGACGCGCGCCGTCAACGTCGCCACGACCGCGCTCCAGACGCTCGGCATCCAGGCTTCGGTGGCACAGCAGTTTGTCGTGCGCTCGCTGGTGGCCCCGCGCCACTTCCAGGACGGCCGCACGTTCTTGGCCGAACGCCTCGTGCCGCCGATCGCTGCGGGAGCGGCTCCGACGTTTGAACGGCCCCTGCATTCCTTGGGCGTGCGGCTGGTCTTTCCGGCCGGAACCGAGCCCAACCAGCAGCAGAACTTCCAAGTCCGCATCGAAACGTGGCCCCAGGACGCGCGATCCGTCTGGATCGAGAACGCCGCGTCCTACACGACGCCGCTCACGATCGCCGACATGCCTCGTGTAGCCGACCAGCTGGCAGCGACCTATCAGCACATGACCGGCCCCGTTTGCTCCTTCCTTGCCGGCCTAGATACGCCGTGACGAAACCACACCTTTTCCGCACGACCGCTTTAGCGGCCGCGTCGATCTGCTGCGCCGTGCTGGCTGGCTCATGCGGTGGCAAGAAGCCAGCCCCAGAGCCAGCCGAACAGCGGGTGCTCGTCATCGACGGCATCACGGTCACGTTCGCCGACCTCGAGCCCTACACCGAGTTTCTGGGCGGCTATCTGCCGGAGTCCGGGACGAAAACGCGGAACATGCAGGCGCTGATGAGCCACGTGCTGCCGCTCGAGGCGTCGCGTCGGGCGTTCGCAGACGAGCGCAAGGTGCAGTACGAGCGCGCCAAGGCGCTGTGCGACGTCGCCACCAACGTGCTCGAGCTCGAGCAGCAGACCGAGCTCATGGTGCACCGCAAGCGCAGCAACCTGGTCCGCGCCAAAGCACCGATGCCGGTCGGCATCTTCTTGTTCGACCCACTCAACACAAACGCCGTAAGCCCACCCATCGAGGTTCCGTCGGGCTGGTTCGTGGTCGGAAGCTTCGACTACTTCGAGTCCCCGCTCGTGATCTCCGACTACGTCGACGCGCTTCAGGTCGGCTTCATCACGCACACCAGCCGCGAGTGGTTTGCTTGGTGGGAAGAAGCAAAAGTCGGCCTCGGCCAGAAGGTGACCTTCGTTCATCCCGATTACCGCGACGAGATGCCGGAGTGGGTGCAGCTGCCCAAGGACTCATGATGTTCACACAATTGCCCAAGCCTGCGCCCACATCTGCCGGGATCCGACTGCTGCTGCTTTTGAACTGCACGCTGCTGACCTCAAACAGCACGCTCACCGCGCAAGCAGGAACCGACAGCAAGCCCAAGCAAGGCGACGCAAAGGCCGCGGTGCAAAAGCTCTCCGAATGGCCCTCGCTCAAGAAGAAGGCGGATCGTCAAACCCGCGCGCTCACCAAGCAGTTTCGCAAGAAGGACGAGCAGCTGCACAGCGACGCCCGAGCCGCGCTGATCGCACTCGGAGCAGGCACGGCCCCCGTGCTGCTGCCGATGGTTCACGATCGCGCCAACGGCATCAACGAGCACCTGCTCGCCGTGCTCGACGAAGTCTGCGATGCTCGCCACGCCGCGCTGCTCGCACGCGAGATGAAGCGACCGAGTGTCTCTCTTCGTCGCTACGTGCTGCGGCGACTCGGCTCTTTTCACGACGCCGAAATGGCGCCGGTGCTGGCCAAATCGCTCGCCGACAAGGACCCGGAAGTCGCCTTCCAGGCGGCTCTCGGCCTGCTGGGCATCGGCAAGACCGACGGACTCGACACGGTCTTGCGCGCGACCCGCACGCGGTGGGACGAAGTCCGCGAGCAGATCGCCACGGCGCTGCCGGCGGCGCGATCACACAAGCTCGGCAGCCAGGTTCTGGACAAGATCCGCAGCAAGCGCCCCACCGACCAGATGGCGGGCCTGCGCGTCCTGCGCTACCTGCTGACCAAGCCGCAGGCCAGCCTGCTGCGCAGCTTCTTGGAAGCGTCTGATTTCCAGGTCAAGCGCGAGGCGATCAACGTCGCCCGCGTGCTGCACGGCGAGAAGCCGCTCGAAAAGCTCGCCAGCTTCCAGGCGATCAACATGGCCAAGCAGTGGCTGGAGAAACTGTGAGAAACGCCCCCGCAAACGTCGCCCACAGCCAAGGTCGCAGAAGCCCAGGCACCCTTGGCGCATTCGCTGCATTCCTGGTCTTGGCCAGCGCTGCGCTGCTTCCCGGGCAGAGCCGTAAGGACAAGTGGCGCATCGACCCCTATACGAAGAACGACCCCAAGGCGATGGCCAAGGCCGGCTACGTCAACTTTGGGCCGTTCCCCTTCGGCAACATCGCGGACCAGCAGGTCACGTCGGAAGGCATCCAAAAGACGCTCGAGTACCTGCAGATTCTGTGGGTTGAGACGGCGCACTTTCGCATTGGCCTGCAGCTCCCGCAGTGGCAGATCCCAACCGAAATGGCGACGCGCAAGAAACTGCGCGCAGAGCTCACGGAGCTCAAAGAGAAGATCCCGACTATCAAGCCGCGCGCCAAGCGGCTCGATCCATGGCTGCGCTTGCACCTGACCGCGCACCGCATGGAGAAGCTCTACCGCGAGACGTCCGAGCTCTTCGGCGTCACCGACGAGAGCTTTCCTCAGACCGGCGAAAAGGTCTTCCCCGGCGAAGGGAAGGTCTACATGGGCTACGGCCCACACTTCGGCATGAAGGACAAGTACCTCGTGCTCGTCGTCGACAAGCAGGGACCGTATCGCCAATACATGCAGGGCTACCTGGGCCGTCAGTCGGTGCACCCGCAGCGCTGGCACTTCACCGAATCCTCCAACCTGCTGTTTACGTGTGCACTGGAGTCCAACGACTTCCCGCTGAAGCACGACACCGCACTGCACTGCGCGCTCTACTTCAACGTCAGCCAGAACTTGCTCGATGGCTTTCGTTACTACTCCTACGACCTGCCGGTTTGGCTGCGCGAAGGCTTTGGCCACTGGAACTCGCGCCGCGTCAGCGGCAAGTGGCCGAGCTTCGACCAAAACGAGGGCTCGATCGCCGACATGCGCAAAATCGCCAAGTGGAAGCCCTTCGCCAAGGGCATGATCGGCAACAAGAAGAAGTATGCGCCGTTCCCAGAGGTCGCCGCCTGGCGCGACTTCGGCAACATCGCGTTCAACGATCACGTCATGGTCTTCTCGCGCATGGACTACCTGATCGCCCAAGGCCCCGAGAAGTGGCGCAAGTTCTTGTTTCAGGTCAAGGGACGCGTCGACGAGCAGTGGCTGCCGAACCAGAAGGACCTGGTCGGCGCGACCCGCAAGGCGCTCAAGTCCGCCTATGGACTGTCCTTCTTGAACTTTGACGATCGCTGGCGGGAATGGGTCAAAGACACCTACCCGAGCAAGTAGGCGGAAGACCACACAGCCAGGCCGGAGTATCTGAAATCCGCCGTCGCGGCCCGGTTTGTTACAAGGGACTACTAGGCAGAGAGAGTCGGAATGGAAATGAAGAAGAAGCTACTGATCGCGCTGCTCTTAACGATCGTGGTCACGGCCGTGAACTGGCAGCTGTCGGCGCTGCTGCGGGCGTCTTGGACGCTCGTGATTGCTGCGGCGCTTCCCTTGGCTGGCATCGCGGTTCTGGTTCTTGCTCGCATCAAGCAGCGATCGGCGAAGCCGGCGACATCGTTCGCAACTGTCGGCGTTGTGCTGCTCTCATCCGGGCTCGCCGGCGCAGCTTTGGCAATGGTCTTCACCCGGCTCGTGAGCAACAGCAACATGGCGCGTGGCGATCAAGTTGCGGTAGCCCTCGATAAGCACTGGGCCGCGAAATCGTGCTATCCAGAGACGCTGGCGGAGCTTGTGCCAGAGTTTGCGACCGAGGTCCCGCAGTATTGTCTCGGCCCGTTTGTCCGCGCGCCCTTCGTCTACATGCCGGCGCAGAAAGAGGGAGACTACGCGCTCATCTTTGGCGTAACGCGTGACATCGTGGCCCTTCGAGTAGACGGCGAGTGGTCAGCAGGGTCGCTTCCCTAGTAGCGCTGGCGCGGGCACGGTAAGCAGGTTCGCGCCGGCACTAGCAACAACGACGCGCTGCCGCCGCCGTCAGTTCGGGTCCCACAGGATCATGCGGTAGACAGGCAGCAGCGACAGCATCGAGCTGGTCACCCACGACTCGGCCTGCTCGCCCATCTCCAGGGCATCTTCCTTGGGCAACTGTCGCTGCACGTGCAGCCAATGCTCACCCGGCGTGTAGTGCTGCAGCATCTCCTTGACGCCAGCCGGCTTGATCGACGCGCACCAGTTATCGCTCCGCCAGTCGTGCAGCTTTAGGTTGAAGCCCGCCGGCAGCGCCTTCAGGTGCCGACAAAACGTCTCCATCTCGACGGGGTCATTGAGCAGCTTCTTCTTCAGATTCTCGCCGTCCCACCAGGCCTGCGGATGGATGCGCAGCGCGGCTTCGACGATCTCGTCGTCGAGGCAGCACTCGAGCACCGTCTGGATGTAGTGCGTCTCCGCGTCCTTGCCGAGCGCCTCGCCGAAGAACGACGCCAGCTTCTTGCGCTCCTTGGCGCCGCGGCACAGATACGCGCGCTGCTCACGGACTCGGTAGCTGTTGAAGGTGTAGGGATGGTGCAGGCCCGCCTGCGCACTCAGATCGGTCCCGAGCGGCTTCGCCTCTTTCTTCACCTTGTCGGCAAAGGCCTTGAGCTTGCGCCGCACGCTCAAGCGCAGCGCGTTGTACTCGGGATCGTCTTGGCGGTGGCGCTCGTAGGCTTTGAAGTCGCGTTCGAGGAAGGCTTCGGTCATCGCCCGAAGGGTAGGCAGCACGCGCTGGAACACCAGCAGCGGAATCGATCCCGCGCCAGCCTCGTCCCAATCCTACGCCGTCTCGAAACCCCGCCGTATCGAAACCACGCCGCCGCACCGCGACTCCCCCTCCGACCGATAGCCCCCGGCCCACGCTGGCGCACGCCGGACCGTCAACCTACGCTGCCTCCATGCGGACCTTGGCCCTGCTGCTAGCTGCAGCACTGCTCTCCGGCTGCTCGTCACTCGACGACCCGGAGCTGCGCGTGTCGCCCTACCTGGCGGTCTACCAGCTGCGCGGCGAGACCGGCATGCAGTCGGTCGACTCCGCCAATCCACCGGCACTGCAAGACAACCCGCAGCAGCCGCTGCGCTCGTTTGGCCAAGACCGCTTCCGCGAGGACGTCGGCGTGCGCGTCGACTTTGGCGACGGCTTCGGCGGGCTGCGCGCCGACTACTACAAGCTCGACATGAACACGTCGCGGCGCGGCACGCTCGAGCACGATTGGGGCCGCTTGCTCGAAGGCGACATGGTCCGCATCTACGCGGAGATGGACGAGCTCCGCGCCGGCTACCTCGCCCCGTTTGCCGACTTCTCTTTTGACTACCGAGAGCGCGACGTGCGCGTTCAGCTGGCGGCAGGCGGCGTCTTCGCGTCCAGGCGCATGCGCATGCGCGGCAACAACGAAGACAACTCGCGGCAGCAGAACCTCGAGATCAACGGCGACGTGATCTATGGCGCCATCCGAGCGCGCATCGGCTATGGCGACGTGTCGCTCGACGTCGACTACGCGATCGCGCCCGAGGACCTCGTGCTGAGCGGCGACCTCGAAGACGTTTCGCAGGACCTGGAAGCGCGCGTCACCTATCAGCTGCCGCAGCGCGACATCCAGATCTTCGCCGGCGTGCGCTACAGCGAGCTGCAGTCGTCGGGCGAAGCCAACGGCTTCCGCCACATGACCGACATGGTCATCGACGGAATCCAGCTCGGCGTCAGCGTGACGTTCTAGCGCCGCCCGAGCGGGGCACCGTCAGCCGCCGAGAACCGGTTCAGTTCCCGAGCACGCCGTGCACGGCGTTGCTGAGCCCGCCGAAGCCGTTGGGCGCCGCAGCGTCGAGAATCAACGCCTGCGAGAACAGCTCAACGCCCACCAGCGCCGGTGTCGCGGGCACGACAAAGAGCGACTGCGCCGCGCCGGACGACAGCACTTCGGTGATCAGCAGCTCGGCGCTGGTCTCCAGCCGGCAGCCAGCGATGCCGGCAGCCGCAAGATCCAACGGCAGCCCCACGCCCGGCTGCAGCTCGAGATTGCTGAGGCCGTGTGCGACCACGCCAACCGAAGACAGAGCACCATTGGCCAGGTCCAGCTGGTAGGTCGTGCCAAGCTGAGGAACGCTCGCAGGAGCCAGCGTCGGCACCCCCACGCTGGTCGCGCACCCTTGGCCATAGGGAGCGGCAATCGCATCGATCGGGGCAGAAAACGTCCACGTCTGGTCCGAGATCCCGGTCGGACCACTGCCGCCAAAGTGCGTCGGCACACCGAAGAAGATGTCGAAGGCCATATAGCTTTCGGTCGAGATCGGCGGCCCAGAGGCCGCAATCTGCGTCCAGTCATTGCCGTCGTATTCCCACGTGTCCTGCAGAGCCGTGCCGCTCCCGAACCCGCCATAAACCACCATGCGCCCGCGCGCATCGTCGTAGCAGCTAGCCGCTCGATAGCGGGGCGGTGGCGTCGTTGCCGTGGCCACCTGCGTCCAGTCCCCACCGTCATACTCCCAGGTTGTGTCGAAGAGCGTCCCGGTCTGGCCATTCCAGCCACCGAACATGACGACGACCCCGCGGCCCTTGTCATATTCCATCGCGGGAGTCTCGAGGCCAGGAGGCGTGGTCGCGGTCGTCACCTGCGTCCACGTGGTCCCGTCGTATTCCCACGTCTCGTCGCCGCCAGCAAACGTCGAGCCACTCTGCGTGCCGTAGAGCACGCAGACTCCGCGCCGCTCGTCATAGGCCATGGAATAGAAGGCGCGCGGGTTCGGCGCAGCGACCGGCGACATCTGCACCCAGTCAACGCCATCAAATTCCCACGTGTCGTTGTTCGTCGCGGTCGTCGTCGGCGAACGGCCACCGAATGTGACCAAGCGAGCGCGTCGCGAGTCATACACCATGCGGTGACCCCAGCGCGGCGGCGGCGTGGTGGCCGTCGCCAGCGGCTGCCAGGCACCGCCGGACCATAGCCAGGTCTCCGCCGTCGGCGCCGTCGGGCCCGACAGCAAACCGCCGTAGAGCAAGAGACCGCCAGAAAGCGGCGAAACGGCCATGGCCCCCGCGCGTCGCGGTGAGGGGCTGTTGGCGAGGGACTGCTGACTCCACGACTGCCCGACAGCGAGCGCGGGGAGAACGGCGAAGACGAAGCACGAGCGAGCAATGCGATGTGGCGTACACACAGCAAAGCGCTCGATTCTTGGCCCAGGCCGGGGGAGGCGAGATTGTTACGCCTCGCGCGGATTCCGGCACATCGCTCGCCGCCTACAGCTTGCCGACGGTCGTGCGCATGCCCGGCGTGGAGAACGCAAAGCCGTTCGGAGCCGCAGCATCGACGTAGAAGCACTGATGGTAGACCGAGATACCCGTTAGGTAGGCCGTCGTGGGCAGGCCGAAGACCTCGGCCGCCTCACCATTCGCGTCGGTAAGACCGCCGTAGACCCCGATGATGCTCGGCGGATTCACCCAGAGCTCGATGCCCGGGATAAACGGCAGCGGCGTCCACGAGTCGAGGCCCGTCACGATGCGGTATTCCGCACCGGGCAGCGCCCCCTTCATCCGCACGCCGAAAGAACGCGGCTGCACGAGGTCCTGCAGCGGCATTTCGTCGGCGAAGATCTCAAACTGGCTGCCGTTGCCGGCGCCATAGTGCTCGACGGCCGGCGGCGCGATCGCAGGCGTGTCGACAGCAATCAGGACCGTGAAGGTGCGCTGCTCAAACGGCTGCAGCGTGCGCTGCCACTGAAAGGCACCGGTGTAATCACCGGCGAAAGGCGGCAATGCGTTGCTGAGGTCATCCACAGCGGTGTCCGACAGCTGGTTCCGCAGGGCAGGGTAGGCCAGGACGTCCGAGCCGTCCGCACCGACACCGCGCACTTCGATCTGCACACCGCTCGCATCGCTGATCAGGTGGCTGTCGCCGCTGCCGATGCAGGAGTCGTCGCCAGCCGAGCCGGCAACGTCAACATCGGTGTAGGCGAACAGATCCACGGTCAAGGCCGACGGCGACGTGTTCATGACCGTGAGGCGACTGATCACCAGGCCACTCGCCGGCCCCGCCGAAAACGCATCAAAGTCGAGGCTCGCCTTCAGCAAGCCACGGCCATCGACGTCCGCGAAATCGCGATCGCCATGCTCGCCACTCGCCGAAACGGAGCTCGCCAGCCCGCCCACGTCGCGCAGCGCCGTCTCCATCGTGTCGCCAGCAACACGGAAGTACCACCAGTGCTCAAAGCCCTGGTCAACCTGCAGCGCGTCCGCCACCAGGTCCATGCTGCGCGGCAGCTGCGAAGTGGCCGATGGGTCTGCGGTCGTAAAACCAAGGTTGCCGCTCGAAAGCGTGATCTGAGCTGGAAGGGCGGCGGCGAGAAGTATGCCGCAGCCGACGTAACGAATGGTCCGCATGGGAACGATAGCTAGGTAGATAGACGAGCGGTTATGCGTCGCGAGAAGCTGTGCGTCGTGAGCATTGCAGGCTACCCAATCCCGCTGCCGCGACCAGCCGCCCCGACGGCCGCCAGCAGGTGGGTCCGGAGCGAGCTGCCGCAACGAATTCGGAGGCCGGGCGGCAAAGCCCATGACCACACGCCCCCAACCGCCCATGGCATTGCGGCATGCGCACCGAACGTGCGAAAACCCGCTACAGATCCATCTCTTTGCATCGACGGTAGAACGTACTCCGCGCGATCCCCAGCAGCTTGGCGGCGGCAGCCTTGTCGCCATCCGTACGCCGCAGCGCTTCGCGGAACGCCTCCCGTGCGTGCTGTTCGCTGCGCCGCCGGAAGTCGCGGGGCTCGCGCTCACGCTCGGTGCCATCACCAATCTCCAGCTCCTTCGGCGGCGGCTCGAAGCCCCCACCGTGACCCGATGAACCATCGTGCCGGCCCAGCGCCCCCACACCCGACGCCCCAAAGCCGGGAGGGCTATCGGCAGGCTTCTGCTTTGGCGGCGGCAGCGGCGAATCCTCCTGCTCATGCCGCCGCACGGGACGAGGGGCGAGACGCGCCCGGCCAGAGCGCACGTCATCGGGAAGGTCATCCACACCCAAGACGTCGCCGCAATCCATCGCAAAGGCTCCCTCGATCGCGTTTTCGAGTTCGCGCACATTGCCCGGCCACGAGTAGGCATGGAGCCGCTGCATCGCCTCTTTCGAAAAGCCACGAACGGGCCGGTCCGGACGGTCATGCCGCCGGTTGCCAGTCACCCGAAAGTGTTCAGCAAGGTCGGCGATATCTTCGCTCCGCTGCCGAAGCGGCACCAGATTCAGCGTGACCACCTGCAGTCGATAGAACAGGTCCTCTCGGAACTTGCCCTCGCGCACTAGCTCGAGCAGGTCACAGTTCGTCGCCGCAATGATGCGAACGTCGACGAGCCGCGGCTTGGACGCGCCCACCGGCCGGATCTCGCCGCGCTGCAGCACGCGCAGCAGCTTGACCTGGAGATCGGGCGACGTTTCGGCAATCTCATCGAGAAAGATCGTGCCGCCGTCCGCCGCCCGAAACATGCCTTCGGCAGCCTGCTGCGCTCCGGTGAACGAGCCCTTCTCATGACCGAACAGCTCGCTTTCGAGCAACTCCGGGGCGATCGCCCCGCAGTGGATCGGGATGAACGGCTCGTTGCGGTACTTGCCGTCAAAGTGCAGCGCTCGAGCAACGAGCTCTTTGCCCGTGCCGCTCTCGCCATACACCAACACCGTCGAACGCTTATGGCGAAGCCGATCCACCTTCTCGAACATCGAGACGACCTTCGGCGAGTTGCCGACGTAGTCCGCGACGCGGTAGCTCTGCTCGTTGCGCGGGCGCTTCGAACGCGGCATCTCGACGACGGCGCGATCGGCAATGCGCTGCTCCACCTGACGGCGCCCGGTAACGTCGCGGCACATGACAAGCACGTCGCCTGCGCTGAGCTTGCGGACACCGACAACAAGCTCACGCTCCATCCCGCGCGAATCTGCCACGATGACCGACGTCGAATCGATGCCGTTGTCGACAATGCGCGCGACCTCGGCCGCAGCCGGCCCGCACAGTTCCAGCGGACGATCGGCTGCAAGCCCCGGGAACAGATGGCCTAGCCGCGCATCAAACGAATGCACGTTTGGCAGCGGATTGAGCCGCAGCAGGTAGGGCGCCCGCTCCACGGCAAGCTCTTGGTTGAGCGTGTCGAGATCCGTGAACGCTCGCTGCATCTCATCGAGCTGCAGCTCCGCCGTGCGCAGCCGCTGACGGAGCGCGATGTTCTCACGATCGAGGCGAGACCTCGCCGTCTCGAGCCGCAGCATCACCTGGATGCGGGCCACGAGCTCTTCGCGGTCGACCGGCTTCTGGATGTAGTCGACCGCGCCGAGCTGGTAGGCCTCGAGCTTTTCCGACTCTTCGCCGATGCGGCCAGTCAGGAAAATGACCGGCACGAACGCCGTTCGTGGATCGTCCTTCAGCCGCCGACAAACCTCGAAGCCATCGATCCCCGGCATCAGCACATCGAGCAGAATGAGGTCGAACGCCTCCTTCATGCACAGTTCGATCGCTTCGAGGCCGCTGGTCGCCCCCGTCATCTCGAACTCTGAGCCTCTCAGATAGTGCTCAATGAGCTTCAGGTTCTGCGGCGTGTCGTCAATGACGAGAATGCGCGCCATAGGCACAGACCATACGCTCTTGGCATGCAACAGCAACCGCATCGCACACAACTGCCTCTGTGGTTCCTCGTCGCGAATTGGCTGTTGATCCTCGCCGCTTTCGGGATGGGCGTGTGGCTTGGCGGCAATCGCCACGGCGGACTGCCGGAGACGCAGCGCGAAGCGCTGGAGATCGTCTACCAGCAAGTTCTTACGTCACACATCCAGCCTCCCGAAGGCGAGGAGCTGCTCGAGCGCGCCATCGCGGGCATGGTCGACAACCTCGACGAATACAGCCATTACTACCCGCCAGCGGCAGTGCCCCGCTACGACGAGGCCAGCACCGGCAACTACGAAGGTATCGGGGCGAAGGTCGCCGAGCACGATGGCCAAGTGATCGTGCACTTCCCGTTCCCCAACGGCCCAGCCGATCGCGCCGGGCTGCGGCCCGGCGACCGGATCTTGGCCGTCGACAGCCAGAAGCTGGCCGGCGAAGGCGCAGTCGCCTGGAGCGTGCAGCTCGTGCGCGGCACAGCGGGCAGCCCGGTCCAGCTGACCGTTGCCCGCGGCGACGACCAGCTTGAGATCACGGTAGAACGCGGCAGCGTGCAGCGGCCGTGCGTCAAGTGGATCGACTACGTCGACCGCGAAGCCGGCCTCGGCTACGTCCATCTGACCGGCTTTCATCCGACGGCCTATCCGCAGCTGATCGCCGCCATCGAGACCCTCGAGAAGGACGCGAACAACGGCGAGCTGCGCGGCCTCATTCTCGACCTCCGCTACAACCGTGGCGGCAGCCTCGACCAGTGCCTCGACATTGCCCGCACCTTCGTGGCTGACGGCATCATCGCAACGCAGCAGCGCCCCGAAACCGACGACGAGGTCTACGCCGCCGAGCCGTCAAAGTGCCGATGGCCTGATCTGCCGATGGTTGTGCTGGTCAACGAGCTCTCCGCCAGCGCCAGCGAAGTGCTCTCGGGCGCCCTGCAGGACCACAAGCGCGCGGCCATCGTCGGCGTGCGCACGCACGGCAAGGGCTACGTCAATACGGTCTATTCATGGCAGGGCCACGACTTCAAGCTCAAGCTGACGACCGGCAGCTACCGCACGCCGAGCGGCCGCAACATCGAGCGCAACCAGGCCAGCAACCTCAATGCGGCGGACGCCGAAAACGGCGGCATCCTGCCCGACATCGAAGTCGCGCTCGACAAGCAACAGAAGCTGCAGACGTCGACACTGCTAGAACGCGTGCTCGAAGTTCCCGATCGCTTCGAGGCTGGCTACCGCGAGGTCGCCGCCCGCTTTGGTTTCGAAGTCGAAGCTGGCCCGACCGAAACCCCGGATCCCCAGCTCAAAGCCGCGATCAAAGCCCTCCGCGAGCGCATCCAATAGGCAGCGGTTTGCGGCGACAGACGTTGCGTAGCGCGGCCCGCAAGGCATGCTGACCGCGTGCGCGAACGCATTTTAGGCATCGAAAGCTCCTGCGATGAAACGGCCGCGTCCGTCGTCGAAGACGGCCGCATCGTGCTCTCGAACGTCGTGCATTCGCAGATTGCGCTGCACGAGCGGTTTCGCGGCGTCGTCCCAGAGGTGGCAAGCCGTTCGCACACCGAACGCATCGTGCCCATCGTTCGCGCAGCGCTTGAGCAAGCAAAGCTCGGCCCCAGCGACCTAACCGCCATCGCCGTCACCCACCGCCCCGGCATGGTCGGCTGCCTGCTCGTTGGCATGGCCGCAGCCAAAGCGCTGGCTTGGCGCTTCGACAAACCCCTGATCGGTGTCGACCACGTCCAGGCGCACGTGCACACCGGCTTGCTGGCCGAACCAGACATGCCGCTGCCGGCGCTTTGCCTGGTGGCCTCCGGCGGCCATACCGCGCTCTACAAACTGAGCACGCCAGGCACGAGCGAACGCCTTGGCACGACCCGCGACGATGCCGCTGGCGAAGCTCTCGACAAGGGAGCCGCACTGCTCAAGCTTCCGTATCCCGGTGGCCCATCGATCGAGCGCACCGGCATGCAAGGCAATCGCAAGGCCTACCGGCTACCGCGCACGTTGCTCGAGCGCGACTCGCTCGACTTCTCGTTTTCGGGGCTCACGACGGCGCTGCTCTACACGCTGCAACCGCAGGGGGCCCCGCCGCGGGCCGAGCCGCCCTCCGATGCCGAACGGGCCGATCTCTGCGCGTCCTATCAAGAGGCCATCGTCGACGTGCTGGTCACCAAACTGCGCCGCGCGGCCGAACAGCATCCCGACGTTCGCTCGCTGTGCATCGGCGGCGGCGTCGCCAAGAACCTGCGCCTGCGCGAACGCATCGCGGCGGACGCCCGGCTGCGCGAGCTGCATCTGACGCTGCCGCCGCTTGCGCTCTGCGCCGACAATGGTGCCATGATTGCGGGCCTGGGCTCCATCCTGCTTCGCCGAGGCGAGACGACCGGCCTCGAGCTCGACGCCATGGCAACGGCTGCGACCAGCAGCAAGGCCGCCGCGCTGCGCCGCGCCCGCCGCGCTGCGCAGGAAAGCCGCACGGCGAGCGAGAGCCGCCCCGAACGCGACCAGCGGCCGCGCTAGCCGCACGCAGCGCAGACCGACGGCCGCGCCACGAGTGGTTCGCGCCAGCATCCCCGGCGATTGTCGGCTGGAGCCGAGCTCATGCGTGCGGCCGCCGCCGCCAGCCTCTAGGATCCTGGCCGTGAACCCGCCCCCGGCCAGCGACGCGCTCTACCGTATGCTCGAGGCAGTGCGCTCGGGCGATCGCAGCGTCGAGGCGGCGTGGCAGGAGCTTCAGTCGCGGCCGGATCCAGGTGGACGAAATCGAGCGGCGCCAGATCGAGAAGGGCCAGATCGGGCAGCGAGGCAAGCGGCAGGCATGCCCGCGCCCCAGGAGACCGCGCCCCAGGAGATCGTGCGCGAGTTTGCCACGATCGACCACGACCGCGAGCGCCGCTGCGGCTTTCCCGAAGTCGTATTCTGCCAGGGCAAGACGCCGGCGCAGGCGGCGGCAATCGCCGGTGAGATCCTGCAGCGCTCGGATCGCGTTCTGCTGACCCGCGCCGATGCCGAGCACGCCCGCGCGGTCGCCGACGAGCTCGGCCCGGCCAGCCGCTACGACGAGCTGGCCCGCTGCATTACGGTGCGGACGGCTGCAGCCATCGCGGCGATCGAGACAATCGGCGAAGTCGCCGTCGTCAGCGCCGGCACGGCCGATCAGCCGGTGGCCCGCGAAGCCGCCGCGACGCTAGAAATCGCCGGCAATCGGGTCTGCCGCTACGCCGACGTCGGCGTTGCCGGCCTGCACCGTCTGCTACAGCGCATCGACAAGATCCGCGCCGCCCACGCAATCATCTGCGTTGCCGGCATGGAAGGTGCTCTGCCATCGGTCGTCGCCGGCCTCGTCGACAAACCGGTCATCGCAGTGCCGACCAGCGTCGGCTACGGTGCCAGCTTCCAGGGGCTGTCGGCACTGCTGACCATGCTCAACAGCTGCGCTGCCGGCATCGCGGTCGTCAACATTGACAATGGTTTCGGCGCCGGCTACCTAGCGTCCCAAATCAACCGACAGTCGGCCGCAGCCGCAGAACCGCAGCAGCCGTGACCCCGACCTATCAACGACCTTGACCAACGACCGCAGCACCACTCGCCCGCCCGCCAGACTCATCCTGGAGGACGGCACGGCTTTGGTTGGCCGCGGCTTCGGATCCCCCGAAGACGGCTTCGGTGAGTTCGTCTTCAACACGTCGATGTCCGGCTACCAGGAGATCCTCACGGACCCCTCATACCGCGGACAAACGGTGCTGCTGACGCAGCCGCATATCGGCAACTACGGGGTCACCGGCGAGGACGAAGAATCGGCCAAGCTGTGGCTTTCGGGGCTGGTCGTGCGCGAGATGTGCGCCCGCGCGAGCAACTTCCGCTCGGGCAAAGAGCTGCACGACTACTTGGACCAGCATGGCGTCCCCGGCATCGACGGGCTCGACACCCGCATGCTGACCCGGCGTATCCGCGACGGCGGCGAGCAGCGCGTGCTGATCACGCGCGACATGACGAGCAGCGTCGAGTCCCTGGTCGAACGCGTTCGCTGCGCACCGCGCGTCGCCGACGTCGATCACGTGCGGGCCGTGACGACTCCCGGCCAGGTCACCTGGGCAAAGGGCTACGAGTCCGCGTTTAGCCCCCCATCGCCTTGCGATGCGTCCGGCAACAAGAAGCGCCGCATTGTGGCGTACGATTTCGGCGCCAAGCGCAACATCCTACGCTCCCTCGCCGCCTGCGGCCTCGACGTAACGGTCGTGCCCGCCGACACGCCTGCAGAAGCCGTTCTCGAGCAAAAGCCGGACGGCGTCTTTTTGAGCAACGGCCCGGGCGATCCGGAAGTCTGCGCCTACGGCATCGAAGCCAGCAAGGTGCTTGTGCAGGCGGTGCCCGTCTTTGGCATCTGCCTCGGCCACCAAATCCTTGCCCACACGTTCGGCGGCAAGACCTACAAGATGAAGTTCGGCCACCACGGTGGCAACCAACCGGTGATCGACAGGACGACCGACAAGGTCGAAATCACTTCGCAAAACCACAGCTACTCCGTCGACGGCGATTCGCTGCCGGACTCGCTGGTGGTGACCCACACAAATCTAAACGACGGCACCGTCGAGGGCCTGCGCCACAAGGAACTGCCGGTCTTCTCGGTGCAGTACCACCCCGAGGCCGCGCCCGGGCCACACGACTCGCTCTACCTCTTCAAGCGTTTCGTCGAGATGCTCGACAGCACGCGCGTGTGATCGAGCACACCGTCACCGAAGGCGAAGCCGGACAGCGGCTCAGCGCCGTCCTGCGCACTCTTCACCCGCTCTCGCAAACCCAGGCGCGCGCTGCCTGCAGCATGGGCGCCGTCGCGATCCACCGCGTCCGGCAGCACAATCCTTCGCTGCGCCTGCGCGCGGGCCAGGTCGTGCAGTTCGAAGACCAGCATCTCGCTGAGAGCCTGGCACTGGGCATTCCGATCGCGTTTGCCGACGACGACGTTCTGGTCCTACACAAACCCGCCGGCCTCGCGGTGCACAAAGGGCCGCTGGTGGACCACTCGGTTGCCGACGCGCTGGCCGAACACTACGCCCAAAGCGGCCTCTGCCACCGACTCGACCGCGACGCCTCCGGCCTGCTGCTCATCGGCAAGCATTCGGGAGCGCTGCGAACGCTCGGAGCCGCCATGGAACAAGGCGGCATCCAGCGCCACTACGACGCAGTTGCCAACGGCTTGATGGCGGCCGACTCCCAGACCATTCGGCTGCCGCTGCTGGTGACCGATGAGCCGCGCGGCGACCGGCCGAAGACGATCGTCGATCCGGCCGGCCAACCCAGCGTTTCGCACGTGCGCGTGCTCGCTCGCCGCAAGGAACACTCCCTGGTTCGCGTCGCTTTGGAAACCGGCCGAACGCATCAAGTCAGAGCCCACCTCGCCGCAGTTGGGCTGCCGCTGCTCGGCGACGCACGCTATGGCACGGCCGACGCCAACGACTCGGCGCATGCAACCTACGGCATCCAGCGCACGATGCTGCATGGCGCGCACCTCGAGTTTTTGCACCCGAGCGACGGCCGCGTCATCGTCGTCGATGCGATGCGCGAGGCAGACTTTGCCCGCCTCTTCCCGCACGTTGATGGTGGCCCAGCCGAGAACGGACCGGGCCACGGCCAAAGCCGCTAGTGCTAGTGTCGTGCACCGGATATCGGGGCATTCTGCAGTCTTCGCGCCCGCAGAATGCCCCGTCTTTCAGGTAGCCGCCTTCCAGCTACCCGTCTTCCAGATGCACGACACTACCGAAGGTCCAGCACGCCGGCGTTGCGGTCGGTCAGGCTCGCGACCACGCTTCGGTAGTTGATGTTGGCCCGAAGCGGCGTGTTCCACCGGGCGCTGCCACGACGCAGGATGCCGCTGAGGGCGCGCACCGCACCCACGCGAGTGATCGCACTCCGCGAACGATCGCCCGCCACGCGCACCAGCCGGCCAACCTGACGCCGGTCGCCAACGTCGGCGAGGGCGTTTGCTATCGCGACCTGCATGGCGCGGTTTGCTTCGCCGGCGGACAGCCGGACGGCCAGCTCGTTGGCGATCTCGGCGTCACCGAGCCGGCCGAGCGCGGCGCCCACGTGGCCGTAGAGCTCGGGCTGCCGGTCACAATCCGAAAGCAGCTTGCGCAGCGAATCGCAACCGCCCGCATCCCCGAGCATCGAAAGTGCGTCGCTAACCGCAGCAGCAAGCTGCGGCTTGGACGCACCGCGACGCAACCGCTCCATCAGGACGTTGCGCGCGCCATCGGCGTGGGCGAGCCCAAGGGCCACGGCCATGGCGCCGGCAGCCTCTGGGTTCTTGGTCTTGGCGAACGACTCTTCGAGCCGATCGACGACGTAGCGATCCGTCTCCCCCGTGCGCAAGCGGTGCTCACCAGCAAGCAGCCCGAGAGCCAGCGCGCACCACGGACGCTCCACGGCGCTTGAGGCGCGCCGGAACGTGCGCAGCAGCGCCCGGCGGTTTTCTTCCCCACCAAGCTTGCCAAGCGCGAGCATTGCGAAGTTGCGCGTTTGGGCATCCTTGTGGCTGCGCCAAACGTCGAGCAGCACTTTTTGGATGTCGGCGCGCCCGACCACTACGTCCGCATCGCCGCGACCGCTGCCGAGCATCTGCCCGATCGCGAGCGCACACGATTGCGAGACTTCGTGAGGCACTTTGCTGAGGCGCCGGCCGTCCGCGCGACGCCCGGACAAGATCGCCGCAAAGCGCTTGCGGTAACGCGGCGTGCGCCGGTGTCCTGGGCCAAGCAATCGCGCAATCGCGACCGGCACTTGCGACTGCACATCGCGTTCGGCACGTGAACTCGCCAGAGTGAGCATGCCGTCCAGACGCGCCAGCACTCGATCGAGAAGGCGCGCGCCTTGGTAGCCGCCGCCGCCACGGCCTTCTAGATCGAGCAGAGAGACCGCCTGCAAGGCGGCAACCCGCACTTCGCGATCCACGGCATCGTCTTTCAGCACACGGTCGAGTTCGTCAAAGACAAACGCCTTTTGCTTGGTGGTGCCGGCCTCGCGAGCAAGGGTGCCAAGTCCATACGCGGCGAACGCGCGGGTCCGAGTGGAGATTTCCGCACCTTTGCGATGCATCGGCGTCGCCTTGCCACGCAACGTCGAGCTCAGCAGGGCAAACGCCTCGCTGTCGCCGGTCAATCCGAGAGCCAAAGCCGCACACTCGCGCACGCTCTGGTCACCATCGCCAAGGCGCTTCGAGATCTCCTCCACCCGGGAAAAGTCTGGATGGTCGAGGCCTGCGCGCGCCATGGCCAGCAGCGCCGCGGCGGTCACTTCGGCGGGGCCGCTCACGATCGCTTGGCGCAGCGCAGGCAGCACGTCCTGGACCATGACCGCGCGACTTGGGCGCATGCTCTGCACTTCTTTGGCGCGCGTCGCACCGAGGAAGAACTCGTCCGCCCCCGTTTTTGGCTGCGCCGCCTCCGCGACGACCAGCGGCAGGTGCGCATCGTGGTTGAAGTCCCACCACAGCCGCCAGCTCGTCAGGTCTTCGCCGAGCGGCATGCCGCGTGGGCCCGTGCGTCCCGGCGTCGCTCCAGGCGCCGCCCCCGGCAGCGCCCGCGGCCCGCGGGGACCGCCGGTTGACGGCGGCAGCCCGGGCGCAGGACCGGATGGCCGCGGGGCCCCGCGGGTCGTCGGCCCGGACGGCCCACGCGCAACCGGCGAAACGGGCGCCGCCGGACGCGGGGCCGCCGGCCGTCCAGTCGTGGGGCCAGCAGGAGCTGGCGCTGTCGGAACCGGGGCCGAAGACGTCGGCGGCGTCCAGACCGGTGGAGCCGGCGGGTTCGGCTTCGGCGGCGGCGAATACGGCGGGCACTGAGCCTGCAGTGACAAAATAGGGCCTAACACCGCGAGCACGGTCGCGGTGAATGCCTGCGGAGTTCTCATACCTACTCTCCGTGAATGCGGTGCTCGAGGGGGCTTGGGGACCTAGTCCCGCTGCGGCGCAAGGTCTCGCGCGGAAGAGAAAATGCTGCGGGGGCCGACCAAGGCCCGCCCCTATTTCCACTGTCGACCGCGACCCGGCGCCACGGAGAAGAGCCGCGGCGGCTAAGGCCCGTCAGAGAGAACTTCTGGGAAATCCGGCGATCGCCCGCGCACAAGTGGCTCCACGAGCGCTAGTAGCCGGTCGAGACGGCGATGCCGTCCGACATCGATGCAGCGAGATTGGTGACATCGAGCCCCAGCGCCTGGAGGTAGACCGAGGTCGCCTGCAAACCCGCCGGAATCGGCAGCGGAAAGGTCACTGGCGCGCCGGCGGCAACCCCGTTGACCACGACCACCGGATCCGCGACCACAAAGCAACCCGTCAGCAACGGGGTCACGGTTCCGACGGCAAACGGCAGCGGCACGGCACCACCAGCCTGGCAGCGATCGAGGCCGCCGAACAGCAAGACCAAGCTCGAGGCCGTCGCCGTGACGTCGATGGCATACGACGAGTTGCCGCTGACCGGTAGACCGACGCCCGCAACCTGCACGCCCCCTGCACCACACTGGCTCGGGGCGGCGTTTTGATAGCCGCCATTGGCTGCGACAGGCACCGTAGCCGTCGCCATCTGCAGGATCTCAACCGGCAAGAGCGCGCGGTCATAGAATGTAAATTCGTCGGTATCCAGTGACGAGCTGGAGCCGCCCGTGTTGCCACGCGCCCCGATTGTGAAATCGGTGCCCAACAGGGCGACCGGCGCCGCAAGGCCAACCGAAGGCTCCGCCACGCCATCAATATAAAACGTTGCGCTCATGCTCGTGTTGTCGACGACGCAACCAACATGCACCCAACCGCTGTTGAGTTGCGCCGTAAGGTCGGCAGAGCTCGTGACGGCCGACGGCATGCCGGACAAGAACAGGCGCCCCGAGCCGCCGGTAAACAGACGGAAGCTGCCGCCGCTTGCGCCGAAGAGATAGCCAAACGGCAGCGAGCCCATTCCCGAACGGTTGCGCAACCACATCGCAAACGTGAAGTCTCCCGCGATCGTGCTCGGTTGCCAGCCAGTGTCGCAGCGGGTTTCGCCAAAGGCAGCGCCTGAGCCGCCGAGGGACTGACCATAGCGCCCGCCAATGCGTGCCGCGTCGACGCCGCCAGGCGCGGTCGTCGTGATCGTAGCGCCGCCAGCAGCGGCAGAACTCGCCGGCGCAAAGTTGATCACCTCGCTGCCGCAGCCGCCGTCAAACTTGTAGTGCAGGACGGCCTGCGCCGGCAGCCACACAGTAAGAGCGAGAAGAGCAATCGATTGGTGGAGTGGTTTCATAGCGGCGTCTCAAAGAAGAAGAAGCCGCCAGCGTCCCGCGAGCACGGTCTACTGGTCAATCGGGGGCAGCCCTACTTGCATGGCTGTCACAACTCCGGGCCCGTATCGCCGCCGCAAGGTCGCCGCCGCCGCCGCCGCCGCCGCTACCGCCTCGCTGCGGCTACGCCTGCAGCACCGACTGCACGCGCGCCAGCACGTCGCCGGCCGCGCACTCACTCTTCTCGAGTCCCTTGCGCACCAGCATCTCGACCTTGCCTTCGCCTGCGTTGCGACCAACGAAGACCTGCACCGGCAAGCCAATCAGCTCGTGATCCTTAAACTTGGCGCCCGGCGACATCGGCCGGTCGTCGAGGCACACGTCGACTCCCGCCGCCCGCAGCTCTTCGTAGAGCTTCTCGGCGAGCTCGATCTGCTCTTTGCGCTTCTTGTCGAGGATGGCGACCACGCATTCGAACGGCGCGATCGAAATCGGCCAGACCATGCCCTTTTCATCGTGGTGCTGCTCGACGGCAGCCGCCGGCGTGCGCGATACGCCGATGCCATAGCAGCCCATCACGAAGGGAGCGGGCTTGCCGTTTTGCGCCATGAAGGTCGCCCCCATCGCCGACGAATACTTGGTGCCGAGCTTGAAGATGTGCCCGACCTCGATGCCGCGCGCCTCTTCCAACGGCTTGCCGGACTGCGGATCCGCCTCGCCGGCCTTGGCCATGCGCAGATCGTGGAACGCCGGCATGCGCGTGTCCCGGCCCAGGTTGACGTTGAGGCAGTGGTAGTCGGTCTCGTTGCAGCCGCACAGAAGATTGCTGCGGTCCTTGAGCGACTTGTCGGCAAGCAGCATCACGTCGTCCGAGAGCCCCACGGGCCCAGCAAAGCCGACCTCCGCGCCGGTTGCCTTTTTGATGTCCTCGTCGCTTGCTAGCTCTACCGCAAGCGCGTCGATCGCGTTGACCAACTTGACCTCGTTGATCTCCAGATCCCCGCGCATCATCACGGCCACGATCTTCTCTTCTTCCGACCAGGCCGCCTTGTAGAGCACGGTCTTGGCCATGCGGCCAGCCTGCCAATCGGGGAAGAAGGCCTCGAGCTGGGCGACCGTTTTGACGTCGGGCGTTGCCAACTTTTCCAGCGGCTTCGGCTCGCCGCCGTCGGGAGCCGACGGCAAACGGCTGGACGCCTTCTCCACGTTCGCGGCATAGCCGCTGTCGCGGCAGAACAGGATGGCGTCTTCGCCCGAATCGGCGATGACCATGAACTCTTCACTGCCGGCACCGCCGATTGCGCCGGAGTCCGCCTGCACGACCGTGTAGTCGACGCCACAGCGTTCGAAGATGCGACAGTAGGCGCTGCGCATTTTCTGATAGGCCACGTCCAATGCCTTGTCGTCGGCATCAAACGAATAGGCGTCCATCATGATGAACTCACGACCGCGCATCAGGCCGAACCGAGGCCGGATCTCATCGCGGAACTTGTCCTGGATCTGATAGCAGTTGACCGGCATCTGCTTGTAGCTGTTGACCTGAGCATTGACGAAGTCGGTCATGACCTCTTCGTGTGTCGGGCCAAGGCACATGTCCGAACCCTTGCGGTCCTTCAACGTAAACATGATGCCGTCGGTCACGTAGCGCTCCCAACGGCCGCTCGCTTCCCACAGCTCGCGCGGCTGGATGATCGGCAGCATCACTTCGTTGCCGCCTTCGCGGTCGAGTTCTTCGCGCACGATCTGGGCGAACTTCTTCACCACGCGCCACATCAGCGGCGTGTAGGTGTAGACGCCAGCGGCGGTCTTGACGATGAAGCCGGCACGGGCCAGCAGCTTGTGGCTCGGGATCTCCGCGTCAGAAGGGTCTTCGCGGAGGGTCTGGATCAGGATCTGGCTCAGGCGCATGAGGCGCGGGAGCGTATCGCGATCGTGCAGCGAGATCGACGCGCGTGATCCGCAATGGTCGCGGCCGCATCCGATTCAAACCGACCCCCTCCAGATCCGGGGCGCTCCAGATCCGGGCGCTACTGCGTCAGCATCACGCCCGCGTTGCTGAGCGCAAAGCCGAGCGCTGTTGGCACCACCACCGCACCTTGGACCACAACCAAGAACCCAGGCGCGTTGGGCGGCAGCGCCAGCGCCGAGTTCGCCGCGCCGGCAGCGTCCGTCAGGAACAAGCTGCCCGCGATGACAGGCTGCCCCATTGGCAGGTACTGCAAACAGCCCGCGAACAGCGGCGTGCCAACCACGTCGAGGTCGAGCGAAAAATAGCTCGCGCCAATGCCGTTGGGCGTACCCGAGCTGTAGGCAAACGCGACGCTCTGGCCGCCGGTCGCCGAACCGCTGAGGCCGAGCGAGAACGGCGCGCCGTTGACGTCGCACCCGTCGCCACCGAAGGCTGCGACCTCGCCGGGCAGCAAGAAGGTAATCGTGAGGCTCGGAGGGGCATTGCTCGATTCGCGAGAACGAATGCGCCTGGCCGTGCCGGCGTTTGCCTCATCCGTCTTTAGCAGCCACCCATGGTTGTTGCCGGGGTTCGCAAGCCAGTAGTCCAGGTCCTCGACGAGGTTCTGAGACGGCCCGCTCGACGCGGCACCGCTCAGCGGCATGCCGAACGAAAAGCTCGCCACCGGCTCGAAGTCGCCGCCAGGATTGCCCCAGAGAACCGCCGGAAAGTCCCGATGCAGCCAGGTCGACTCGCCCGCAACCGAAGGCCCACCGCCGCCGCCGGAGCCCGGCGCAACCACGCTACCCTCCTGCCAGGACGCCGTGACGCGATGCGCAAAGGCAAGGTCCACGCCAGTCGCCGAGCTTTGCTCGACAAAAAGATCGAGATCGGCCGTGAGAATGACGGCACCGGCTGGCAGCGCACCGGCAACGTCAAACTGTAGGATCGCGCGCCGCGTCAACCCTTGGCTGTTGAGCCCAACGAAGACGCGGCCGCCGCTGCCGTTCGCCCGTGCCCCGGTAGCGTCTTCGTAGAGCGTGGTGTCTTGCACCGGCTGCAGCGTCACGGCGTTTTGGCCGCGCACAGAGGTGAGCACCACGGCAGCGGTGACAAGGGCGGCAACAGTAGGGGTAGATCGGGTCATCAACGAATTGGTTTCTTCGACGCGGAGCCGTCGGGCGGTCATTCCAGGACGCGAGCGCAGCCGACGGAGTGGCCACGACGCTTTGCGAGTGTAGTGCATCTGATAGACGGGGCCTGATCCGGGATGCGAGAGCGCTCGTCGCAAGGCGCTGCGACGAAGGCATGTTCCCTACTTTCTGCAGAGGAGCCTTCCTGCCGAGGAGCAGCAACGCCGCGACGGGCGTCTTCGCGCCCGCAGAAGGCCCCCGATATCAGATGCATTTCACGAGAGTATCGCGGCACAGAATCGCTGCAGCGTGACTTCGAAGCGGTCCAGAAACGAGACGGCGCGTGGAGCTCGCCCCCACCTCGGGGCCCCTGAAAGGAACCGGGCGAGCAGGATGCCCTGGAACCGCTATCATGGGGACCGCACTCCTGCACGACGTTCCGCCACCGATCACGCACATGCCGGTCGGGCACAAAGGCGGGATGACGACCTCTCTCGCTCCAACACTACGCCACCGTTGCCGTCGCACATCCGCATCCGCCAACGCCAACGACGCGCTATCAAGCCGGGCGCGGCCTCACTGTTTGCCGCGGGAATCGCATGTCTTGCGCTGCCGCAAGCTGCCGCCGCACAGTGCAACAACGCGTGGCTGCCTGAGAGCCTCGGATTCGGCGTGCTTGGGACCGTCTATTGCTTTTGTGAATGGGACCCCGACGGCAGCGGCCCGCAGCCATCGCTGCTCGTCATCGGCGGCGAGTTCACGCAGGCCGGCGACGTCGCGACGACGAACCTCGCGTTCTTCGAGCCAATCACACGGACCTTTTCGGCGCCGCAGACGACAACCGGCAGCAGCGACGCCTCGCCCAACGGCGCGGTTCGCGCCCTGCTTGCAGCCAGCAGTGGCGAACTCATCGTCGGCGGCGACTTCCGCAACGCCGGCGGCGTCGCGGGCACGGTCGGCATCGCCAGCTACGACGGCGCAGGCTGGCGCGCAATCGACGGCGGCGTCGAAGGCTCTGTCACAGCGCTGCTCGAGCAGCCAAACGGTGACCTCGTGGCCGGTGGCTCGTTCGCAACGACCAACGCCGGCAGCGTGACGACCAACAGCATTGCGCAGTTCGACGGCGTCGCTTGGCAGCCACTGGCAGGCGGCGTAACCGACCCGAGCGGCGCCGGTAGCGTCGCCGGCCTGGCCCTGCTCGACAACGGCGACCTCGTAGCCGGCGGTTCGTTTAGCACGGCCGGCAATACCCCGGCACCGTCACTGGCGCGCTGGGACGGCGCCACCTGGACGTCATTCGCCGGTTCGCTGTCGGGCCTCGTGCGGGTCGAGCGGCTGCTTCAACTACAGAACGGCGACCTGATTTTGATCGGCTTCAGCTTTGGTTCCGCGCGGGTCAACCGCTGGGACGGAACGGCATGGGCCGCGGAGCCAAACGCGCCACCGCTGAGCTTCGTGACCGAGCTCGCCAACGGCGACTTGGTAGGAACCGAGGCCTCGAGCCTGTTCGCCGCCAACCCACCCGTCTGGCGGCTTCGCGCAGGGGCGTGGACAAGCATGGGCACGATGGTCTCCAACTCGTTCGCCAGCGCCGTTGCCGTTGCGAGTGGGCACTCGCAGTTTGCGGCCGGCGACTTCGTGATTGGAGGGCCGTTTCGCGGCGTGGATGCGACCGACGCCGACGGCCTCTGCCTCTACGAATCGGGCAGCTGGAGCAACAGCGGCTCTGCTCCCTTCGGCCCTGATGCGGAAGTGCGCGCCTTTGCCAGCGCCACGGACGGCACGGTCTACGCCTGCGGCATGTTTGCCAGCATCGACGGAGTCCCGCTCCAAGGTGTCGCCAGCTGGGACGGCCTCGCTTGGGCCCCTGTGGGAGGCGGCATCCCCACGGTTGCCGGCGACACGATCCAGGCAATCGCGGTGGCCGGCAACGGCGACGTCTACGTCGGCGGCTTCTTTACGGCGGCGAACCCGCTGGCGATCACGGGGGTGGCACGATGGGACGGCACGGCCTGGTCCAACGTCCCCGGCGTTGTCAGCGTCAAAAACATGACGACCCTGCAGAACGGCGATGTCGTTGCCGCCGGCTTCGCGCTGCACGCAATCCGCGACGGCACCGCACAGCTGATACCCGACGCGCAGAGTCTCGAAGGCGTCGTGCAGCTCCCCGACGGTCGGCTCGCGGCGACCGGCGCCCTGCAAGACTGGGGCGCGCAGACGACCAGCCGCAGCGCGATTTGGAACGGGACTTCGTGGTCCCAGATGGCCCACAGCCATTCCCTGCCGCGCGCGATCGGCCTCGCACCGAACGGCGACCCCACCGTCTCGGCGAGCTTCTTCAATGGCGACGCGGTGCGCAGCTGGGACGGCACTGCCTGGAACACCATCGTGCCAGGGACGGCCGACGCGGCCACGCGCAGCGTCATCCGCACGCCCGGCGGCGACCTCGTGCTCGGCACCATTCCGGTGCCCGGCCCGTCGCCCTTGCGCGGCATTGCTCGCGCCGCTGCTGGCGGCAGCCTGACACCCATTCCCGGCGTCGGCGAGACCACCGCCATGCACCTCGATTTGCACGGCACGCTGTTCGTCGCCAGCCGCGGCGGCAACCCACAGATTCATCGCTTCGGCACTTCGTGCCCCGCGTCGGCCGTCGCGATCGCGAGCGGCTGCATCGGCCCAAGCCCAACGCTTCGCGCCTTCCGCCGCGCTTACGTTGGCGGCACCTATCGCAGCCTGACGCTCGACCTGCCGCAAAACGGCCTCGCGATCAATGCCTACGGCTTCGCGACCGCAAACACACAGCTGGGCTCCCTCAGCCCCCTCGCGCAAGCCGGGTGCATCGTGCGGATCACGCCCGACGTACCGCTGCTTGAGACCATCGACAGCGGCATCGTGACATCGTCTTTTGAACTGCCCATGCAGCCGACTCTGATCGGCGCCCAGTTCTATCAACAGATGGTGCCATTCACTTTCGACGCGAACGGCAGCGTCACCGGCCTGTCCGCGAGCAATGCGCTGGAGCTGACGGTCGGCAGCTTCTGACGGAGTGAAGCAGAAAGCTACCGGCATCGGCGCGGCCCGCGACGACGCTCGCACTGCTTCGCCAAAATGGCGGAGGCAGCAAGGGGTCGATCCACTGCCGCCAGCAACCGGCCGCCAGCAGCCAGCAGCGAGCAGCCCACAGGCACTTTACCGGCTGGAATCGGTTAGCGTGCCGGGCCTATGCCCTCCGATCGACCCTCCGCCCGACCGCTGTCCGCCTCTCGCCTGGCCGCCGTCGCGTGCCTTGCCCTCGCGATGCTCGGCGCGGCGCTTTCCGCGCAGACTCCAAACCGCAAAGCCGGCCAAAAGGTGGCACCGCATGCCGGTGAGATGCCGTTTCGCACCTTTTGCAGCGCGTGCCACGTCGTGGACAGGCCGCTCGTCGGCCCATCGCTCGTAGAAATCCGCGGCCTCTACAAGGATCGCCCAGACGACTTCATCGCTTGGTGCAAGAAGCCTCAGCAGAAGCGCAAAGGCAGCATCCAAATGCCGTCGATGGCATTCGTCCCGGACCAGGATCTGCGCGCAATCCACGCCTACGTCGTATCGATCACCGCAAACAAGAAGGAGGCGAACGTCAAGGGCGCGGACCGCTTCCGCGCATCGCCGTCGATGCGACGCCGACCGCTGGTGCAGCGCATCTTCATGCCCGATGCAGGGCCGGCGGCAATCGCCGTAGCCATTGACGACACGCGCCACTTTTGCTGGGACGCGGGTTCGTGCCGATTGCGCTACGTATGGTCCGGCGACTTTATCGACGGTTGGCCGGTTTGGCGCGCCAACGGCAACGCCTTGGCCAAGGTCGTTGGCGACGTTTGGCTACGCGAAAGCAAAAGCCCGCTCGCCTTTGCAAACACGGACAAGCCGCGCTTCCGCGGCTACCGGATGAAAGACGGCCTGCCGACGTTTCGCTACCAGATGGGCAAGCTCAACGTCGAAGAACGCATCACAAAATCAGCTCAGGGGCTAGCTCGACACTTCAAGCTCGAGAATGCACCGGAGTCTGTGCAACTGACCCTGACGGCATCGAAACGTGTCCGCTACAGCAGCGAAGATGGCACGTTCGCAGACGCTGTCTTCACTCCCGCCGCCGACAAGCGGACCGCTTTCACCATCGTCATGACGGAGGCCAAGTAATGCACGCTCTTGCAACCGCGATATCTGCTGCGCTCGCCGTAGCGGCAGCGTTGGCCGCCCAAGGCAAGCCCGCGGCCAAAGCCAAAGCCGACCCGTGGCGCGATCACTTCACGATGGATCGCATCGAGATCCCCGCGGGGATCGACCCTCAAATCGGTGGCATGGACGCCACTCCAAGTGGCAAGCTCGCGATGTGCTTCCACCGCGGCGAAGTGTTTTTGTTCGACCCAGCGACGTCAACCTGGGCGCAGTTCGCCGAAGGCCTGCATGAGCCGCTTGGCCTGCTCGCCGAAAGCGATTCGAGCCTGCTGGTCATGCAGCGCGCCGAACTCACGCGGCTGCGCGACACCGACGGCGATGGCCGCGCCGACGAATACGAAACTGTCTACGACGGCTTCGGCATGACCGGCAACTACCACGAGTTCGCCTTCGGCCCAGCACGCGACGCCGACGGCAACCTCTACATCGCCCTCAACACCGCGTCCAACGGCGCCGGCATCCGCGAAGAAATCCGCGGCGAGTGGAATGAGATCGGACTCGACAGAAGCAAGATGGCGGTGCGCGGCAAACCATGGCGCAAGCAGGCCGGAGCAGCAGGGCGCATGTATGCCCGCGCTGCGTGGCGTGGCTGGGTCCTCAAAATGGCTCCCGACGGCAGCAAGGCGCAGCCATTTGCCTGCGGCTTTCGCTCGCCGGACGGCATTGGCTTTGACGCGGCGGGACGCCTGCTCGTAACCGATAACCAGGGCGACTGGCTCGGCACGAGCAAGGTCCACCACGTGCGCAAGGACCGCTTCCACGGCCACCCAGCCTCGCTGATCTGGCGCGACGGCTGGACGCGCAACCCGCTAGAAATGAAGCCGGCAGAGCTCGACGCGCTGCGCACGGAGGCGATGGGCCTGCTGCCGCAGGGCGAACTCGCAAGCTCGCCAACACAGCCGATCACGGTGCCCGACGGCGTTTTTGGCGCCTGCGCCGGGCAGACATTGATCGGCGAGATGAACCAAAAAACGCTGATCCGTTTTGTGCCTGATTGCGCCGACGGCGTGTCGCAGGGCGCCGCCATCCCGTTCTTGCAGAGTGATGCCCTAGGCAACGGCAACCACCGCCTGGCGTTCACCGAAGACGGCTCCCTCTGGGTCGCTAAGACCCACCTTTCGTGGGCGGGCGCGGAGGGCCTGATGCGGGTGCGGCAGCGCGCCCCAAGCAAGCCGCTCTTCATGGTGCAGCGCGTACGTCTGACCAAGAACGGCTTCGAACTCGATCTTACGGAGCCGCCGAGCGCCGACACCTTGGCTTTGATCCAGCTCAAAGCGCACACCTATCGCTACCACAAGGCATACGGCTCGCCCAAGATCGGCGAATCGAAAGTCGCGATCACCAAACGCGAACGGACGAACAACGGGCGCACGCTCGTTCTCGATGTAGCCGAACAGAAGGAACGCCACGTCTACACCATCGGACTCGAGGGTCTGCGCTCCGACGATGGCTCGCGCAGGCTACTGGGCGATCGGGTCTACTACACGCTCGTCGCCGCTCGACGCTAAGCGGCTCGCGACCGCTGTCGGCCGGCGGGCGGCAGCGCGACGCGAGCCCCAAACGGCTTCGCCGCCTGCTATCGTGGTCGGCATGCACGACCTGCGCCCTGCGTGGCTTCCGTCCCGACTCGCGTCCTCACTCGCAGCGGCAACGCTTCTGGCAACAGCCGGCCTCGTGTCTACTGGCCTGCGCAGCCAGCAAGCCCCCCTCGAACAGGCCGAAGCGTCGCCTGCCAACGCGAAGCGGCCCACGGCAACCGGCCCCAACGTCGTCGTCATCTTTATCGACGACATGGCCTACGCGGACATCCAGCCGTTTGGCGGCAAGATCCCCACGCCGAATCTCGACCGCATGGCGCGTGAAGGCATGCGCTTCACGGATTTCAGCGCTGCGACCGCCGTCTGCTCCGCTTCGCGTGCGGCGCTGCTAACGGGCTGCTACCACCGCCGACTCGGGATCTCAGGAGCCCTCGGACCAAACGCCACGCACGGCCTGAACGAAGCCGAAACGACGCTGGCCGAACTCTGTCGGGCGAAAGGCTACCGGACCGCATGCTTTGGCAAGTGGCACCTGGGACACCACCCAAAGTTCTTGCCGACCAACCACGGCTTTGACGAGTTCTTTGGCTTGCCGTACTCCAACGACATGTGGCCGCTTCATCCGGCCTACGCGAACCTGCCGACGGCTGCGAGCAAGCGCAAACGAGGTTTCCCAAGACTGCCGCTGCTCGAAGGCAGCAAGGTCGTGAATCCGGAGGTATCGGGCGAAGACCAGGCCCAGCTGACGACCTGGTACACAGAACGTGCCGTGGACTTCATTGAGCGCTGCGGCGACGAACCGTTCTTCTGCTATGTGCCGCACTCGATGGTGCACGTGCCGCTATTTGTCTCCGAGAAATTCTCGGGCAAGAGCGGGCACGGACTGTTTGGCGATGTCGTCATGGAAGTCGACTGGTCGGTAGGACAGATCCTCGACGCGCTGGAGCGCACCTCCGTCGACGACGACACTCTGGTGCTTTTCACATCCGACAACGGTCCTTGGCTGAGCTACGGCGACCATGCCGGATCCGCCGGCATCTATCGCGAAGGCAAAGGAACGATGTTCGAAGGCGGCATCCGCGAGCCAACGCTGATGCGCTGGCCAGGCCACATCCCGGCGGGCACGACCTGCGATGAGTTTGCGTCGACCATCGACGTCCTGCCGACCGTCGCGGCGCTGATCGAAGCCGAGTTGCCCAAGCACAAGCTGGACGGCTGCGACATTTCGCCGCTGCTGATGGGGAACGAGGGCGCCAAGTCGCCGCACGAGGCGTTTTACGGCTACTACGCCGGAGGCCAGCTGCAGACCGTGCGCGACGCGCGCTTCAAGCTACACCTGCCGCACGGCTATCGGACGATGGCGGGCAAACCCGGCGGGGTAGACGGCAGTCCAGCGCCCTATTCGCAGGCCAAAATCCAGCTAGAGCTCTTTGACCTCAAGAGCGACCCCGGTGAGCAAGACAACGTCGCCGATACGTTTCCGGAAGTCGTTGCACGGCTGCTAGCGCATGCGGAAGCAGCTCGTGCAGACCTCGGCGACACGCTGACGAAACGGACCGGCAGCGGCGTCCGGCCGGCCGGACGTCTGTCCGATGGCGACGCACGCCTCAAGTGGTAGCAGCTGGGATCTCGCGCGCGCACGACTTCCCGCGGCAATTTGCGGCCGCGGAGGCCGCCGGAAGACCTCAGCGGAAGATGCAGTTCGACACGTGCGAGTTGTGCTGGAAGTGACTCAGACCGAGAACGGGCTGCCCCGCAATCCTGACACGATCGAACACCAGCCCGCGGATTTCCGCGCCAGGCGCCCCCCAAAGCACGTCCGGCTGGCCAAGCACGCTTGGCGCCGCGATCTCGATGTTCTGAAACAGGACCCCGCTCAACTCGCCCGGGCCGCGCTGCGTATTGGGATTGCTCCACGGTGACACTCCCTGCATCGCAATCATGAAGTGCTGCAGAGTGGGCCGCGGATCCTCGACGCGAATCTTCCGGAAGACGATCGAGCCGCCGCCCGCCCCACTGCCCTCACCGCGCATATTGAACAATCGGCCGCCGCCCCAGTGGTGCCAGAAGGCGCGGGCGTACAGCACGTCGCATGCCTCAATGACGAGCTTGCGATCCCCGACGAAGCCAACGGACGACAGCACGAACGTCGAACCGTTCGCATCGTTCCAAAAGGTCAGCCCGCGCATGCCGCGCCCGTTTACATAGACGCAGTCGTCCTGCGCGCGGATGAAGCTGTCTTCGATGCGCACGTTGCCGAATGGATTGATGCCGTCGCCGTTGGCCCGCCACGTGAAGATCTTCACCCAGCGCACGAGCGTCGGATCGCCTGACTCACGTGGCCCGATCAGCATTAGCGAATGGTGCGGCGAGTCGGCGATGGTGATGCCCTCAACGCGCGTATCCCGCGGCCCAACGATCTGGATCGGACGGTAGAGGCTGTGGTCGCTTGGAGGAGCTGGCGGCACAGCATCTTCTGGATGTGGGTAGCGTTCGCCCGACAACGTGCCATAGCCAAAGATGCGGATGTCGTGCCCGTCGTTCCAGTTGCCGTGGTTGTTCATCGTGCCGTGAACAATCGCGTTGCCTGGGATGTAGTACGAACGATCCGCATGCAGGGGAAACGCGAGGCCAATGTCGTGAACCCCCGGCAGGAAGTAGAGCGTGTGCCACGGTCCCGTGCTCGGAGCGAGCTGGCCGGGAGCCACGGCGAATACCCCAGGATCGGTGGGATCAGGACGGTCCTCAAGAATAGGGTTCGCGAAGATCGTCAGCGTGTGGATGGGCGGCCCGCTGTAGCCGAGCCCGGTATCCTGCTGGTCCATCTGGCCATCGATGTCGACCGTGATCTGCGAGGGCCGCGAGATGACGAGACGCACCTTGCCATTCGCGAGCACCTGCACCCCCTTGGCTTTGCGTGATGGATGCGCAGCCGCCGTCATGATGGGGGCGCCATTGACGCGCGCAATCTCCACTTCGACCGGCTCGCTCCGGCTCATCTCGAAGTTGATGTAGGTATTGCTCCAATCCGCGAGGTGGCTGAAGTAGCGCGTGTTGGCAGAGTTCGCGCCCTCACAGCGCGTCAAGAACGCAAACGGGGTCTGCCATTGGCTAGAGCCAACAGGCCGCACGCGAAAGCTGTAGTGGGGAGACGGCGTAGCCAACGGCACCGGACCGTCCACGCGTAGCAACGACGGCAAATCACCTTGCGGAGAGGGCTGCGGCGCGGCTGCGCCAGCACAGTTGACCAGCGCGCAAAGCCCGAGCAGCAGATGGCAAGCTACTTGCCAAGATCGGCAAGCTACTAGCCACGGTTCGCCGAGACGAAGGAGAGCGAGAGGCATACCGACCCATACCGCTGCGTACAAACGGAAGAGCTCACGTATTCGCGGATTCGAAGCGCCTCACCGGATCGGAGGGCTGCAGCAGAGATTCTCGACATGAGACCGCGGGGGCTCAAGCAAAACCACCATGCCACGGGCGCCGCGCTCGCCTTGCTGTCCTTGCCCGCTGCGATCAAACAATCAGAGCTGCCCCCCCCCGCCGTTCGTGCCGAGAAGAGTGCTGCCACCGAACTGCACTTTCGCGTCCACCGGGGAACCAACAATGAAGTCATCCAATCTCGTCGCACTGACGCTCAGTGCCATGCTCGCAAGCTGCGGAACCGTGCAGCCGAGCGAAACCGAAGTGTCCTTCGAGGCCCAATCGCCAAGCTCGAGCCCGGCAGCAGCTCCGGACGAAACGACCGCCGGAACTCCGGCTGCCGCACCAGCTGGCGAAACAGCCACGCCTGACGCAGTCGAACAGGCCATCGGACAAGACGAAGCCGGCCAGGCCGCATCGTCACCAGCCAAGCGACGCCGCATTGTCGAAACCCAGATGAACGCCGGCACGTTCCCCGGCGATCTCGTCCTCGACAAGAAGCGCATGTCCGTGCGCGGAGCGGGTGCCGGCAAGACGATCATCGACGGCAACTTGATCCTGACGAGCCAGTGCCAGGTCACCGACGTGACCGTGACGGGAGACATCATCTTCCGCGGCAACAGCGCCGAAGTGCGCGCAGAGTGCCTCGGGCAGGTGCTCGACTACGGCATGTTCAATCGCTACTGAGCAAACGGATCCGGGGATCAGTGCCCCCGCCGCGCGCCCACGCGAGCGCGCCAGGCATTCTGCTAGGCTGGGCTCCCAGCGCCCCACGTGCGAACGCGCCCTGCCAACGCGGGCCCGCCCCGACCTCCCGCCCGAAACTCCCGCCCGAACCCTGACTCTTTCGCTCTCACGAAAGAGTCGCGAGTAGGACAGGCAAGAACGGCGCGAAGCCGCCAACGGGGACCAGGAGTGCAGAGAAACGCCGCCCCGCTACGCTCGGGGCAGGCTGCGCCCAAATTGCCCCCGTGTCGCAGGCCTGCCATGCCCTTCGCACCCCTCTCTCACACCATGAAGACTGTCTTCTCCATCTCTCTGCTTCTGGCACTCGCACCGGCTGCCATCGCCCAGTGCACCATCACCGGCGCCGGCACTGCGGACCCGGCACCGCCGCTTGACGGCTGGAACGCCACCGCCGTCCCGATCGGCTTCTCCTTTCCCTTCAACGGCACAACCTACACCGACCTCTTCTACAGCGATCACGGCCTGCTGGCTCTCAGCAACGGTGGCACGCCCGTTCCAAACGGTGCTCCCGCGGTCTACGAGCCAGCTGCCGCGAACCTCGACACGATCGGCCTGGACATCATCTGCGCGTACTGGGGCGATCACACGGTTCAGGCCCTTGGCGTTCCTACCGCACCCGCAGGCCTCTTTGTGGACAACACCAGCGGCAACTACTGCACGGTGACCTGGGTCGACAACGAGCCTTTTGACAGCTTCACCGCCGGCGCCTTCTCGGTGTCGGTCACCCTGTTCCCGAGCGGCGAGATCCGCATCTGCCTGGACGGTCGCTGCAACAACACCAGCTCGACGTTCGGCGCACTCGAAACGGTCATCGGCGTCCACCAGTTTGGCAACCCGATCCCAGCGGCCTTGGACTTGAGCATGGCCGCCTCGACCACGACGGACGCAACCGCGTTCGAAGAGTTCGTCGGTCCTGGGCCCGCAAACACCAACACGCCGGATCCGAACTTCGACCTCAGCGACACGACGATCACGTTTACGCCGCTCAGCCCCGGCTGGCTCGTGCTTACGGACACGCTCGCCTGCGCCAGCACCGCATCGGTAGGCACTGGCTGTGGCGGCCTGACGCTCACCTCGGCTAGCCCACCTGCCATCGGCATGAGCTGGGACTTCGACCTTTCGGGAATCACCATCCCGGCCCCGATCCCGAACTTCGTAGCCCTCGGCGTGCAGACCCCGCCGGCACCGATTGGCGTGCTGTTCCCGAACCTGTTCGGCGCAACCTGCACGGCCTACATGGACGCCTCCTTCGGCCTGCTCGACATCGGCGCCGCGACCGCGGGCGTGGCATCGGGCTCCCTGCCGATCCCGGCCGTGGCGGCCCTCAAGGGCTTCAGCCTGGCCGCGCAAGGCCTGGCGTTTGACCCAGCCGGCCCACCGACGTTCTTCCTGTCGAACGGCGAAACGGGCATCGTCGGCTATTGAGTTCCCCGCTCGCTGCGCGAGCGTGGAACTCAAATCTTCCCGGGGCGCCGCTCGGCGGGAAGCAGCAACCGCGCACGCTTGGCCAACTGGCCCAGAGCGGCGCGACGGTTCCCCGCTCGCTGCGCGAGCGTGGAACTCAAATCTTCCCGGGGCGCCGCTCGGCGGGAAGCAGCAACCGCGCACGCTTG